>CAWFXK010000014.1:0-77897 GCA_963819725.1 uncultured Acidobacteriaceae bacterium | reverse complement strand
GAGAGCAAGTCCTTCGAGATTCTGCCCCGGCCGGAATGAACCAAAATGTCCTGATCCTTACGTTCTCCGTTCAAGATCAAGGGCAACTTCAGGGAGGCCAGTGACTGGCTGTCACGCGGAAAAGCCATCCAGCGGATGGCTTTTCTGTTTTGAGCCTCTTGCCGCCTGTGCATAACCGGATTCCCGTTGTGGGATCGTGTTGACAGAAGGCGGCATCAAAGAACTTGTCAGGCTCTGCTGCGAGGGAGTACTATTATTTTTACCTATCGAGCGGCTGATGCCACGCTGAGAATACTGCGAGGCTCGCCGCGATTCTCGAGAGTCAGGAATCACCCCGGTAGTGCATTCTCCGTTGTCGCTTGCGCGGTTGCAGGAGAAATCACCGGGTCCGAGGGTTGAATCGGCATCGGACGGCAACTCCAGTACGTTCCGTTGATCGGCGCGGCAGCCGGTTGCGTTCCCCCGTCTCACTCCTCAATCAGCAGAGCGGGAGCCGTTGGGGCCCTGGAACCCAGTCCAATGTATTGCGTCGCTGTATAAACTTTCCGGTCGTGTGCGTTGCGGTAGTAATGCAGGTTTAGGCCGGAGCTCAACAACTTTCCACTGTTACTGACTCCCGGCGAGTCAGGTTGCTGCGCATCACCCACGGATCGCAGCGGCCACCCGGACCCGGAAAATCCGGGTGAGAAGCGCAAGCTGGAGTCAGGAACGGACAGTCGCACAGGAAGTGCAGGCATGACAACAGAGCAGAACCAGCCTCAGCCAGCGGAAAACCAGGCTCAGGCGCAGCCCCCGAATCAGGGTCAATTCCATGATGAGGGAGGCGGTGGCGGACGTCGCCGCCGTCGTCGCCGCAAGCGGAACCGGAACAAGGGCGGGCAGCCCAATGGTCAGGCCAACGGCCCGGTCCAGAATCAGGCCCAGCCCCAGAGCCAGCCACCGCCCCCGGCGTTCAAACAGAAGCCGCCCAAACCGCAGCCCTCCAGCCAGCAGCGTTTCTTCAGCAATGGCAACGGCCAGGGCGGAGGGCGCCGCCGCAACAAGCAGCGCCGCGAACGTACGTTTGTCGGTCCCATGGACCACAGCTATCGCGTCGTCAACGGCAATGTGGCTGACGGACCTCCCTCCACCATCGAGTTCCGCAACGGAAACGTGAACGGCAACGGCTACCACGCCGAGCATCAGGCTACGTGGGAGCCGCCACCGCCCCCGATCCGCGAGGACGCCCCCACGCGCATTCTCTTCTTCATCGAAGACCTCTTCTTCTTCGCCAAGATCAATGAGACCGCGCGCAAGCTCGGCATCAAAGTCGCGTTTGTGAAGAACGAACCCGAAACCCTCGCTCGGCTCGTTGAGGCTCCTGAGGAAGAACGCCCCTCGCTGATCGTCTTCGACCTCAACAATGCCGCGGCCAAACCGCTGACCCTGATTCCCAAAATTAAATCGAAGTTGAAGAAGGGAACCTCGGTCATCGGATTCCTCTCCCACCTCCAGGGCGATCTGAAGGCGAAGGCCATCGAGGCTGGCTGCGATATGGTTATGCCGCGCTCGGCCTTCTCACAGAACCTGCCGACGCTGCTGCGCCGGCACGGCTCCGACGAGGAAGAGCACCAGGAAGAACACGCGCAGGTGTAGGTTCGTCCCACTGAAACAGCAAAAAGCCCCGGCGAGCCGGGGCTTTTTTGTTTGGCACGAGGTGGGAAGGGTTGCCTCTGTATCTCCTCGCCGCGGCGCCCCTCGCGCGGCTGGGCTTTCGCATCCTACAAGCCGAGGAGAATCGACGAATGACAAAAAACATCATCTGCCTCGCGGGCCTTGCCTTATGTCTGGCTGCCGCCGGGTGCCGTAAAAACGCCGTGGATCCGGGCGCGTTCAAGTCCGCGCTCAACAGCTATTACAGCGCCCAACACGTCTGCGTTTGGTCCGCTCCCGTCAAGTTCCCCGCTCAGGCCGACACCAACAGCGAAGACCAGACCAAAGGCTTCGACGCCCTTACCGATGTCGGGATGCTGGTTCGCACACCTCAGGAGAAGAAGCGTTTTCTGATCGGATCGAAGCAGGTCAATGACTACGATCTTTCCGACAAGGGCCGCTCCACCTGGACCGCCGATACCTCCCAGCCCGGCTACGGCAACTTCTGCTTCGGCCATCGCGAGGTGACCTCGATCGACAGCTTCACTCCGCCCGACGCCGACGCGACGCAGTACACCGTCAACTACCACGACACGGTGACGGGCCTGCCGGACTGGGCCAGCTCCGCCGAGATGAACACGGCCTTCCCGAAGATCGCCGCTCTCACTTCCGGCCAACAGACGGCCACAGCCACGCTGGTGAAAAGCTCGAACGGCTGGCAGGTCACCAACGTCGCGCCGGCCGGAGGCAACAACGGTCTGGTGCAGTAGCGTTCGAAGCACCACTCAAAGAAAACGCCCCGATCGTCGGTCGGGGCGTTTCGGCTTTTAGTCCGCCACTGGACGTGAAAGAAATCCTAGTGGAAGCGTTGGTCGCAACGAGCGGCCACCGGCTTCCTTCAGATTTCCAGAATCACCGGCATAATCAGCGGGCGCCGGCTGGTGTTTTTCTGGATGTACCGCTTCAGGTCGATGCGGATCTTCTCCTTGATCACGCCGTAGTCGGCCTTCTCTTCTGGACTGGAGCTGTCCAGCGTCGCCGTGACAACCTGCCGCGCGCCCTCCATCAGTCCGGGCTCGGCGCCCACAAAGCCGCGCGAAACCAGCTCCGGCTGGCGCTCCACTTTCCCGCTTAACTTATTAATGGTGAGGATGGGCAGCACGAAGCCGTCCTCTGAAAGATGGCGACGGTCGCGGATGACGAGGTCTTCAACCACGTCGCTCGCTGAGCCGGAGTCAATGCAGACGCGCCCGGCAGTCACTTTGCCGTTTTTCGCAGCGTTGTTGCGGTCCAGCTCCAGAATTTCGCCGTTCTCGATCACCAGCGCCAGATCCACTACGCCCAGCCGCTGCGCGACCTCGGCGTGTTTCTTCAAATGACGGTAGTCGCCGTGGATCGGGATGAAGAACTTCGGCCTGAGCAGGTTAATCATCAGCCGCTGCTCTTCCTGGCTGGCGTGTCCGCTCACGTGGATCAGCCCGTGCGAGCCGTCGTCAAAGATTACGTCGGCGTCGCGGCGGCAGAGGTGATCGATTACGCGGAAGATCGATTTCTCATTGCCTGGAATGACGCGGGAGCTGAGGATGACGGTGTCGCCCGGTGCGATGCGCGCGTGCTTATGGTTGTCCACCGCGGCGCGGCTCAGCGCGCTCATCGGCTCGCCCTGCGTACCGCTGATGAGGATCATGACCTCCTCGGGCGAATAGTCGGAAACCTGGCCGGGATGGATGATGAGCGACGACGGCAGGTCGAGATAGCCGAGGTCCTGCGCGATCTCGGTGGACTCAAGCATCGAGCGCCCGACAATGGCCACTTTGCGATTGTGAAGGCGCGCCAGCTCGCAGGCGATGCGGATCCGGTAGACCGAGGATGAGAAGCAACTGAAGAAGAGCTTCTTCTTGGTGCGCGAGAAGATCTCGTCGAGACGCGGCTTCACCGCCCATTCACTCGGCGTGTAGCCGGAGCGATCCACGTTGGTCGAGTCCTGCAGCAGCGCCAGCACGCCGCGCTTGCCGTATTCGGCGAAGCGGTGCAGGTCGAATGCTTTTCCATCCGGCGGCGAGAGGTCGATCTTGAAGTCGCCGGTGTGTACGACGATGCCAACCGGAGTCTCGATGGCCAGTGCTACGCAGTCCACCATGGAATGCGTGACCCGGATGGGCTCGATGGTGAATGCGCCGAGTGAAAACTTCTCGCCGGGCACGATCTCGATCAGCTCCGAGTCGTCGAGCAGGCCGTGCTCTTCGAGCTTGCCTTCGCAGTAAGCCAGCGTGAACTCGGTGGCGTACACGGGCACGTTCAGCTCGGAAAGAATCCACGGCAGCCCGCCGATGTGATCCTCGTGACCGTGCGTGAGGATGATGGCGCGAACCAGCGGCTTGTTTTCGACGAGGTACGAGATGTCCGGCACGACGATGTCGACGCCCAGCAATTCGGACTCCGGAAACATGAGCCCCGCATCGATGACGACGATGTCGTCTTTGTAGCGGAGGGCGAGGCAGTTCATGCCGAATTCGCCGAGACCGCCTAGTGGAATGATCTGGAGTTTTGCGTCTGCCATTTTTTAAAGGACTCGCGCCATTTCGACTCGGTCGCGATGCGACCTCGCTCAGGCCAGGCTGTCCAGGGAGTACGCGCCTTGCGACGCAGGTTGGACTGGTGTGGATTGCTAAAAAAGAAGCATTCACAGGATAACAGCGAATACGGCTGCCGGACCGGTCGAAAACTCGTTACTCTGCATCTGGTGGAGAGAAGTTTCCCGCGCGTCCTCGTCCAGGCGAGAGCGCGGGCGATGGTGAAAGGCTGGATGGACTGCTGAACCCGCCACAGCCAAACCTCGCTCGTCGCCTTCTATCGTGACGGCGCCCCTGACGACGACGGCCGCAACCTCGCTGAAATTCTGGCGTGGGACGACAACCGCCTCGAAGCCATCCACGACTTCATCCAGTGGCTCTTTCCCCTGCCCGAGCCCTCCGGCGCCAACCCGCACGCACCCATCCTCGACCCCACCACCATTCGTATCTTCCAGTCCTCCATCGCCATGCAGGGCCGCCTCCGCCAGTCCTTTCAGCGCATGATGCGCTTCTACGGACTCCGCCAGATCTCCACGCCGGCCGGCATCGCCATCGAGCGCACGCCCGATTTCGCCGCGCGCGCGCAGAACTGGCTGTGGCCCATGAACCACAACCACCTCCGCCTCACGCGCATCCTCCGCTCCACGCTGCTGCTCGGCCTCGGCGCCGAATCCAAAGCGCTCTTCCACGCCCTCAACGCGCTCTATCGCGAATACCCCGACCGCATCCCTTCCCGCACCCACGCCTTCTGGTCCAGCGCCGCCGGCTCCTGATCGTTGCTCCGCGCACTCACCTTTACATGTCCACCATACAAACACACCAACCAGAACACCGTTCCAGCGCCGAAACCCTTCGCTCCGTGTTCATTCCGCTCAAGCCCTCGGCTCTACCAATTAGGCTCCGCTCACTGGCGCAACCGTCCCGAGCCTTCTCGTCCCCACCGACGGCTCCTTCCTTCCCCTCTCCGCTCCCCGCGATAATGCCGTACACTACCCCTTCTCTCCCCACCTTCCCGATGGAGAAATCCTCATGTCCGCTCGCCGCTCTCTCCTCGCGCTCTGCCTTTCCCGCCGGCTCCGCTGATGCTCCACGCCCAGGCCCCAACCCCATCCACGGCGAAAACGGCATCAACCTCCCCGCGCCCCCCGTCGCCAAAGTCGACACCGTCACCGACGACTACGCCGGCACAAAAATCGAAGACCCCTACCGCTGGCTTGAAGACGCCAAAGCGCCCGAAACCCGCGCCTGGATCACCGAAGAGAACGCCTACACCCAGCAGTACCTCTCGCAGCTCACCACGCTGCCGAAAATCTCCAGCGAACTCACCGCCCTCATGCGCGTCGACCAGTACTCCATCCCCACCCTCCGCGCCGGCAAATACTTCTTCAAGAAACGCCTCGCCGATCAGAACCAGGGCTCCATTTACACGCGCACCGGCTGGCATGGAAAAGACGAACTCCTCATCGATGCCAGCAAACTCAGCGCCGACCAGAACACCTCCGTCAACATGGTCGACATCTCCGACGACGCCAACCTCGTCGTCTACGAGATCCGCAACGGCGGCGCCGACGAAGGCTCGGTCCACATCCGCAGCGTCAAAAACGGCAGCAACCTCGCCGACGTCCTGCCCACCGCGCGCTATTCCGGCATCAGCCTCGCGCCCGACAACTCCGGCCTCTACTACGCCAAATTCACCCACCAGGGCACCAACGTCTGGTTCCACAAATTCGGCACGTCCGTCAACGACGACCAGAAACTCTTCGGCGGCGAATATCGTGGCCGCCAGCTCGGCGAGCTCGACCTCATCAGCTGCGACATTACCGACGACCACCACTACCTCATCGTCTCCATCGCGCACGGCGTCCCCGCCACCAGCCAGGACTACCTCGTCAAAGACCTGCGCAAGCCCAACGCCGACTTCGTGCCGCTGGTCTACAGCGTCCAGGCGCACTTCCGCCTCCTCACCGCCAACGACCGCTTCTTCCTCATGACCGACTACGAGGCGCCCAACAGCCGCATCGTCGAAGCCACGCCAGGAAGCGAAGCTTCCTCATGGAAGACCATCGTTCCCGAAGGCAAAGACGTCATCGACGGCTGCTCCATCGTCGGCAACACGCTCTTCGTCTCCCGCCTCCACGACGTCAAAACCGAAACCACCCTCTACACCCTCGACGGCAAGCAGACCGGCACCCTCACCTATCCCGGCATCGGCACCGGCACCGTCGTCTACGGCCGCCCCAACCAGACCGAAGGCTTCTACACCTTCGAGTCCTTCATCCTCCCGCCCACCATCTACCGCTACGACACAAAGACCGGCCGCTCCGACGTCTTCGCCGCGCCCAAAGTCCCCTTCGACTCCGCCCAGTACGAAGTCACCCAGGTCTTCTACAAATCAAAGACGGAACCCAGGTCCCGATGTTCATCGCCGGCAAAAAGGGCCTGCCCCGCGACGGCTCCGCGCGCCTGCTCATGACCGGCTACGGCGGCTTCGACCTCGCCAAGCTCTCCGAGTGGAACCCTGAGTACGCCTGGTGGATGGAGCAGGGCGGATACTTCGCGCTCCCCAACCTGCGCGGCGGCAACGAGTACGGCGAAGCCTGGCACAAGGCCGCCATGTTTGAGAACAAGCAGAACGTCTTCGACGACTTCGCCGCCGCCGCTGAATATCTGATCGCCAACAAATACACTTCGCCTGAGCACTTCGCCATCCGCGGCCGCTCCAACGGCGGCCTGCTCATGGGCGCGGCCATGACCCAGCGCCCCGACCTCTTCGGCGCCATCTGGTGCGGCTATCCGCTCCTCGACATGCTTCGCTACCAGAAGTTCGAGTTCGGCCGCCTCTGGACCACCGAATACGGCAACGCCGAAAACCCGAAGGACTTCGCCTATATCGTGAAGTACTCGCCCTACCAGAACGTCCACAAGGGCACAGAAGTATCCCGCCATCATGTTCTTCACCGGCGACAACGACACGCGGGTCGACCCCATGAACGCCCGCAAGATGACCGCCCTCATGCAGGCGACCCAGACCACAGACAGTGGCGGCGATCGCCCCATCCTCCTGCATTACTCCATCAAAGGCGGACACTCCGCCGGCGTCTCCATGACCCAGCTCGTCGAGGATTACACCGACGAAATGGCCTTCCTGTGGAACGAAACCGGCGGGAGATAATCCCGAAGTAGTCGGAGATGCGAGACGTCCACGGCGTTTATCTTGATTCCCAGGAACGGAGAAGACATAAGCGTCAATGCATGGAATTGGCGCCCGACTCTCGAGGTCCTGAAGAGTGCACATTTGATCGATGACGACCTTTATGCCCGGATGGGGACTCATGGTCGTGAAGCGAGAATTGATCTCGACACTGCGTCACGCATTGCGGATTTGCTAGACGAACGACTGCGCAAACTGAAACCCGGCGATCGCATTCGATATGACCTCACTTTGACAGACAAGCCAAAGGAGCGCCTGGCCATTACCCCAGGGACGGAGTCCGGACATTTCGATGTCGTTGAAATGTATTCGGCGACCTACGAATGGCTCACCGCATTCAGGGATTTCTGCAGAACATCGGGAGGATTCCAAGTCTCCTGACCCTTGGCGAGACACGGCTCAAGCTTCGGACAAGAGCGAAATGCGGGAATGCACTGCGCATGAGGCCTCGCACAGCGAGGCGACGGTAGAAGCCATGGCCTTCAGGCCATGGAAAAAGGGGCCAGGAAGAGAAGTAGCTTCAGCCGCGGGCCCTTCGCGTGTCTTCAAAGCGCAGATCGAATTCTCAACACGGCTCCAAAAAATAGAAAAGCGGCCGCAAGCGCGGCCGCCTTTCCCAAAACGGATTTCCCTACGCTGCGGGCGCGATCAGCAACGCCTCAATCGCCGGCGCCGGCTTGATCACCGGCATCTCCACACGCACAAACTTCCCTTCCGCCACCTGGGCGAACACGTTGTTCGTCGTGTCTTCGGTCCGTGTCGAGTCGATGTGCAGCTTGCGCACCGCCCGCATCACCACCGTCGCCAGTAAAAATCGGTTCTCAATCTTCAGCCCGGCGGAGTACACCAGATTCGATCGCATCGCGTCGTCCTCATTTCCCGGTTGTGGAACATGAACTGCCAAAGCCAGGGCTCGAGGTCAACAGGGTCTCGCTGTTATCGCAGGCGTGGGGTCTCTGCCGAAAGCAGCGATCGAGGTTAGGCCAGAAAATCCGGAGGGTGCATCCTGAGAACCCTCCCCAACTTTAAGCATACCCTGCCGGAGCCGTTTTCCCTAATTACCAATGGTTGCCGGAACCCGGATGGCAAACCCGCGCCCCGCTCGGTTCGAAATGGATTCCCAAACTTCGCCAGTTTCACCCCGATCCCTCGGGTCATTGCCAAAACGCGAAGTCAGACGCCGCTTTTACACTCCATTCATCGGTCCCATCTTCGCGGCCCGGTTACAGTTAGGGTGTCTCCGATGCGCAAAGCGCTTCAACTCGCTATTCTGCTTTGCTGCACAGCAGCCAGCACGACAACCGCTGTCGCCCAGATGCCTTTCTATACCGACAATGCGGACGTCACCGGCCAGGGAACCCTTCATTTCGAAGTCTTCAACGAGCTCGACAGTCTCCAGTCCGCTCAGTACCCTGACCTCCGCCAGAACACCTTCAATTACAAGATCAACTACGGCTTGCCCCACGGCCTCGAGCTCGACTTCGATGCCCCGTATCTCTCCATTGACCGTGCGCCGGGGTCGCAGACCTCCACCGGGCCCGGCGATACCGACCTGGGCATCAAGTGGAACTTCCGCAAGACCGCCCGCCCTCTCAGCGTTCCGGATCTCTCTGCCAGCCTCTACATTGAATTTCCCACCGGAGACGAGCGCCAGGAACTGGGTTCCGGCCTCACCGACTACTGGCTCAACTCCATCGCGCAGGAACCGCTCACGGACAAAACCAGGCTCAATGCCAATTTTGGATTCCTGTTCGCCGGCAATACCAGCACCGGCGTCCTCGGCACGCAGAATACCCGCGGCCATGTTTACACGGGAGGCCTCTCCCTGGTCCACGATCTGAACCCGCACCTGAGCCTTGGCGCGGAGGCTTACGGTGCGGTCGCGGACAACAAGAGCCTCTCCAGAGACCAGCTCCAGGGTCTGGCCGGAGGCTGGTACCAGATCGGCAGCCGCTTCGCCCTTACCTTCGCGCTCCTCGGCGGCAGCCATATTGCCAGCCCGAAAATCGGCGGACAGGTTGGCTTCGAGGCCGACTTCCCCCTTCACCGCCGTCGTACCGCCAACCGCCAGCGCAACTAACCCAATCCGTTCCCTGCGCTCCGATCGACTCGGAGAAAAACAACGCCCCAACCCCCGCGGTCCTCCCCTTCGCGGAAGCTGGGGCGCTGTCGATGCGGGTTTCCGGGCCGGCCTCTAGTGCTTGCCGCCCACTCCCGCCAGCTCGCCGTGCTCGATCATCTTCACCGGATCCGCCACATAGGTGAACTCCGGCTCCTGGTTCCACGGCCCGCGCTGCGCCGTCCCGTTCGTCGACAGGTGGTAGTACACCTTCACCGTCTCGTCCGGCTTGATGTTCCCAAACAGCGGCTCGGTCAGCTTGCCCAGCGACTCCAGCGCCTTCATGAACATCCTGGTGTGCGCCACTTCGCGGGTCAGCAAATAGTGCAGCACTTTCTTCGTGCCCGGATCGGTCGCCCTCTCCAGCAGCACTTCATACGTCTCGCGTGCGCCGGCTTCGGCCGCGATGTCCGCGCGCAGATCGCGCACTACATCGCCGCCCTCGTTGATGTACGCCGCCGTCCAGACCGCTCCGGCATCGTCGATCAGGTGCGGACCCCGCCCGCGAATCGCGAAGAGCGGGCTGTGCTCCAGCCCTGGCGCCGTCTTCTCGATCTCACGCGTGTGCTCTTCGATCAGCTTGCCGACCACCTCCAGTGGCCGAACTCCTCCACCGCGATGTCCTGCAGCATCTCGCGTATGCCCACCTTCGGGCAGTGGAACGACTGGATCCAGTACTGCAGCCCGGCGGTCAGCTCGCCCGTCGCGCCGCCAAACTGCTGCAGCAGGAACTGCGCAAATACCGGATCCGGCTTCCGCACTTCAACCGGAACCATCAGCTCTTTCCGATGGAAAAACATAGGCAATCTCCTTTTTGCGAAGGTCCCAGACCCTGGAAAAAGGACGTGGAGTTGCCGCGTTCAAAAGGGTCGAGGACCCGGATAATGTTCGTTGCGGAAAATACCCTTTGGGTGCCCCACATCCCTGGTTCTGGGGATGTGGGGTGCGCGCAACGCGCGCCGCTTTTGTGCACCCCGGCACAAAACGTGTCGGAGCACCGCTTCGAGTTGACTTCGCGCGCCCTTGAGCATCCGTTTGGAGCGCCATTCTTAGTTGTTCTCTACAGCGCGAGCCCGCACAGCTACGCACATGGCCTCATAAAGAACCCTACAGAACGAAGCAGGCTCGCCTCACTCAGCGCCAGCAGTCTAGTCCCGTAGTCAGGCCCTGCACGCGTCACATCGCGCCACGCAGGTGCAAAATTTCATCGCATCGAAATCGCACCGCAGCCCAAAGCAAGCCGTCCCGCCAGACCGATTCGACTTTCCCCTTAGCCTCAAATTTGCTATGCTTCCGCCACACTTCCAGCCGTCTTTGCGGTCCTTTCCCTTCTTTGCGTTGACATGCGTCCTCCGCGCTGTTCTGTCGTTCCTGAAAATCAGGCGACGCAAAGGATCAAGCCATGTCCACCAGTTCCGGCTCTCCGCACCCACAGCGACAGGCGAACGCAAGCGCCAACCCCAAACACATCGGCATCCTCGTCATCCACGGCATGGGCGAGGCGAACCCCTACGATCCGCTTGATGCGTTTGCGCGCGGCCTCTATCAGTGCTACGGCGGTCCCCACACGCCCTGTTACACCATGCACACCGACTGGAAGGAGCGCGGCTCCGATCCTTCCCACAAGCAGCAATCCTGGACCCAGGCCCAGCTGCTCTTTGAGCCGAACTCCGAACGGCCCGGCGCAGTCCACCTTCCCCATCTCCGCCTCGCTGAGTATTACTGGTCTCCCGTCACCAAAGACAAGATGAAGGACATCGCAGTCCTCACCTGGCTCATCCGCACAGGCCTCGAACCTTTCCGCTACCTCAACGAAAACATCGCCGTTATGGAAGCCGCCGCCGGAAACAATGCCCCGGTCTCTCTGGTCGCGAAGACCAAACGTGGGGCCTTCATCGTTTGGCGAGAGTTCTCGCGTTTCCTCTTCGTCTACCCGTTCCTCCTCATCTCCTTCGTCGCTGTCGCTCTGTTTCTCGCGCAGATTCCTGAACTGCCTACCCTCCTCAAGCCTCTTCAGACCGCCATGCGGGTGGATCCGCGGGCGCCCTGGGTCGCTATTCTCATCGTTTTACGCCTCGCGATTCTCGCCAGCCTCAGCGGCTACTTCTGGAACTGCTACAAGTGGTTGCGTCGCCGTTCTGGCGGTACCGGCTGGCACCCCCGCTACAACTGGATGGCATTCAGCGGCGCCCTCTTCCTGGCAGCCTTGCTGTTGGCCCTGCCGCTTGCTGTGGATCACCGATTCTTCTGTTCTCTGATGGACGATTCTGTTTGTCCCGCCCGTTTCACCGGATTTGCCGGCGTCTTCAGTTCCTGGTCCTGGCTCCTCACTTACCTCGAGCGGTTTTTCCTCGTCCGTGAACCCTTCACCCCCCTGCTCATTCCTCTCGCCGAGCTGGCCGTTGCAGCAATCATTCGCAACTTCCTCATCAACTTTCTCGGCGACGTCGCCATCTACACGAACCTCAATCAGCGCAGCGCCAATTTCGCTATGCGCGCCCAGATTCTGGAGGAGTGTGGCCACGCTCTAACGCTGTTGTACCAGGATCTCAGAAAAGAAGCCGGAGAGAATTTTGAGATCGTCATCGCCGCCCACTCCCTCGGAACCGTCATCGCCTACGACACCCTCAACGACCTCTTCAACCGCGCGCGCATCCACGCTGCGGCGGTCGGCGCCAAACAGCCGCTGCAGCCCGGAGGCCAGTCTTGTCCTTCCGCGCTCGCCATCTGTCAACACATGCGCGGAATGCTCACCTTCGGCTCTCCGCTCAACAAGACCTACTATTTCTTCCGCGATCAGTCGCCGGCTGGTCCCTGGTCCGGTCCCAGATCGTCGATCAGCTCCATTCCTTCCGCCTGCTCGAATCGGCACAGCCGCAGCCCAGTATGCCCCTCCAGCCTGTTCAGCCCGTGGACCCCGGCGATGATTTGCCGAAGTTGATCCGCCGGTTCCGCTGGCTGAATGCCTGGGCTCACATGGACATCTTCTCCGGTAAGCTCTTTTTCTACGATTGCCCACCCAGGATCAGCGTCGCATGCCTTACCGCGTCCCGGTTATGGCCCACACCCGTTACTGGACGGATCAGGAGATCTATAAATGGTTCGCAACTCAGCTGTTGAGGTAGCGGAAGCCGGTGGCCGATTTTGCACAACCCTCCTCGTCCCCGTTTTCCACCCCTCCCACACCTTCCACCGAAACTGCACCATCCCTGCGCCTTGTCCCGACCCCACCCCCGCGCGTAGCCTCCATTTGTGGCACGTTATTTGAACCCAGATCCGGCCGAGGCGAAGCGCGTGCCGCGCGACCCTCACCTCTTCGCCCCGGCCGCGTTTTGAATCGCGCTCAAACCCGCGTCCCATGCGCCTTCCCGCGATTCTGCACAAGCAAATTCCGCGAATTGTGGTTCTTGATTCCCTCAACTGTGCGTGAAATACTAGATGTAGTGGTTTGGCCTTGACACACACCATTAACAGAGGTACTTTCCCTTCTGCGGCTCTATTTAACCCGTAGAGGTTCTCGTAAGAAAGCGGTCGTCGCCTCCCCCAAAACTGGAAGCACACTCGCCTGAGGTCCTGCGGTTTTCTGATCCGCCATTGGTTCGCTAATTTCTGTCCTGCCGCGATCAGGATCCGGCGGCCTTTTTGCCTCTTTTCTATTCGCGGTGACTTTCCAGCTTTTCCCGGAGCCCCAGCGGCCCCGGCCCTGGGCTCAGAACCGCAGTACTCACGCAGAATCCGCGCGTCAGGCGCAACATCACTACAAGAGAGGAATCACCATGGCCGATACCAGGAAATCCGCTACCCTGGCCCACAACACGACGTCCACTCAGGACGCCGGCCATCCCACAGCCCCCACCTCCACCACAAGCACTGCCGCCCTGCGCTTCGCGCGCTACTTCTCCCGTCCCACCATCTCTCCCTATGACGAAGTCCAGTGGGAGCGCCGCACCGCCGCCATCACCGACGCCGGCGGCAAGACCATCTTCGAGCAGAAGGACGTCGAGGTCCCCGTCGACTGGTCCATGACCGCGACCAACATCGTCGCCAGCAAATACCTCCACGGCCAGCTCGGCACCCCCGAGCGCGAAACCGGCGTCCGCCAGCTCATCGGCCGCGTGGCCGAAACCATCCGCGACTGGGGCCTCTCCGGCGGATACTTCGCCACCCCCGAAGACGCCGCCGTCTTCCACGACGAGCTCGCCCACCTGCTGGTCACCCAGAAAGCCGCCTTCAACTCGCCCGTCTGGTTCAACGTCGGCTGCGACCGCCTCGAGCCCAATTCCGACGCGCAGAACTGGCACTGGAACCAGCACACCTGCGCCGTCGAGTTCTCCGTCACCGGCTACCGCAAGCCGCAGTGCTCCGCCTGCTTCATCAACGCCGTCGAGGACTCCCTCGACTCCATCCTCACCCTCGCCAAAACCGAGGGCATGCTCTTCAAGTGGGGCAGCGGCACCGGCACCAACCTCTCCTCGATCCGCGGTTCGAACGAGACCCTCTCCGGCGGCGGCACAGCCTCCGGCCCGCTCAGCTTTATGCGCGGCTTCGACGCCTTCGCCGGCGTCATCAAATCCGGCGGCAAGACCCGCCGCGCCGCCAAAATGGTCATCCTCAACGTCGACCATCCCGACATCGTCGAGTTCATCGAGTGCAAGGCCAAAGAAGAAGCCAAGGCCTGGGCCCTCATGCGGGAAGGCTACGACGGCTCCAGCGGTCCGGACAGCGAAGCCTACTCGTCCATCTTCTTCCAGAACGCCAACAACTCCGTCCGCGTCACCGACGAGTTCATGCGCGCCTTCGAGAAGGACGCCGACTTCACCACCCACACCGTGAAAGATGGCACGCCGGTCAAGACGTACAAAGCTCGCGACATTATGAACAAGATCGCCGAAGCTACCTACCAGTGCGGCGATCCGGGCATGCAGTACGACTCCACCATCAACCGCTGGCACACCTCCAAAAACACTGCCCGCATCAACGCCTCCAATCCCTGCTCGGAGTACATGTTCCTCGATAACTCCGCCTGCAACCTCGCCAGCTTCAACCTGCTCAAGTTCCTCACCCCCGCCGGCACCTTCGACATCCCCGCCTACCGCGCCGCGATCGACGTCATGATCACAGCGATGGAGATCCTCGTCGACAACTCCGGCTACCCCACCGAAGCCATCGCCAGGAATTCCCACGACTACCGGCCTCTCGGTCTGGGATACGCCAACCTCGGCGCGCTGCTCATGGCCTTCGGCCTCCCCTACGATTCCGACGCCGGACGCGACTTCGCCGCCACCCTCACCGCCATCATGTGCGGCGAGGCTTACCTGCAGTCCGCCCGCGTTGCTGAAGCCTGCCCACCGCTGGCCTCCGCCACGCCGCTCACCGCCTCCGTCGCACATGAAGGCGGCGCCTGCCCCGGCTTCTACGTCAACCGCGAGCCCTTCCTCGACGTCATCCGCATGCATCGCGCCGAAGTAAATAACATCGGCAAATCCAAAACCGCTGGCGACAAGACCTTCGCCGTCCCGCAGTTCGACGATCTCCTCGCCGCCAGTAAAGACTGCTGGGACCAGGCGCTCGCCCACGGCGAAAAGTACGGCTACCGCAACTCCCAGGTCACCGTCCTCGCTCCGACTGGCACCATCGGTTTCATGATGGACTGCGATACCACCGGCATCGAGCCCGACCTTGCCCTCGTCAAGTACAAGAAGCTCGTCGGCGGCGGCATGATCAAGATCGTCAACAACACCGTCCCCACCGCGCTCTTCAAGCTCGGCTACAACAACGCCCAGGTCGACGCCATCGTTAGCTACATCGACGCCACCGGCACCATCGAAGGCGCGCCCGGCCTCAAGCCCGAGCACCTTGCTGTGTTCGATTGCTCCTTCAAGCCCTCCAAGGGCACCCGTTCCATCCACTACATGGGCCACGTTCGCATGATGGCCGCAACCCAGCCGTTCCTCTCGGGAGCCATCTCCAAAACGGTCAATCTGCCGCACGACTGCACCCTCGACGACATCGCGGAAGCCTATCTCGAATCCTGGCGCCTCGGCCTCAAAGCCGTCGCCATCTATCGCGACGGCTCCAAAGGTGCGCAACCCCTCAACGTCTCCGACGGCGCCAAAGCCAAGGAGATCAAAGCAGTCCTCCCCCGAACATTCCGCCGCCGCCGATCGCGTTCTCGCGGCCCTCACCTCCGGCCACAAGCCTGCCGACGCCGACCTCAAGACCCTCGAAGCCAAAGTCGCCGAGAAGGTCGAGATCGCGTCGCGACCAGGTCGCTCGCCCTCAGCACCGCCTTCAACGCGGCCCTTGCCACCCCCACGCACGAACCCGCCCCCGACCTCGACCATCAGCAAGGTCCGCCGCGCGCCATCCGTCATCGCCTCCCCGACGAGCGCGCCTCGCTGACGCACAAATTCGCCATCGCCGGTCACGAAGGCTACATCACCGTCGGACTCTATCCGAACGGTCAGCCCGGCGAAATCTTCATTCGCATGGCCAAAGAAGGCTCGACGGTCTCCGGCCTCATGGACAGCTTCGCCACCGCCGCATCGCTCTCCCTCCAGCACGGCGTCCCGCTCAAGGTGCTGTGCGAGAAGTTCGCGCACTCCCGCTTCGAGCCCTCCGGCTGGACCGGCAACGAGCACATCGGCTACGCCAAATCGATCATGGATTACATCTTCCGCTGGCTCCAGCTAAGGTTCCTCTCCGGCCAGCAGCTGTCGTTGTTCGCCGGACTGGCGCCAGCCGCATCGGCACCGGCACTCACCTCCGGCGAAGAAGGCACCGCATCCGAACCCATGTCTCCGGAGCAGCACGACTCCACCAGAGGCATGGGCTCAGCGAGCGCCCCGCAAGGCGGAATAGCCCCCGAATCGGGTTCGCTAACCGCTAACCGCTATCCGCTATCCGCTGGCTCCATGGAAGACCGCGGCCTCTACCACCCCTCCGACGCCATGCGCAGCATGTACGACATGGGCGACGCCCCCAGTTGCCACACCTGCGGAGCCATCATGGTAAGAAACGGAAGCTGCTACAGATGCATGAGTTGCGGCAGCACCAGCGGCTGCAGTTAACCAACCTGTTCCAGTGACCGCAAAGTTCAAGTAATAACCCTAAGTAATTGGGGACTGAATCTTCGGAGCAAATGCGATGCGATTGCACAAAATCGCGGGACTTCGGCGTTCATCTGTCATAGAATTAGGCGACCCCCCCGACAAATAGAGTCCCGTTTCACGAGAGGTAAGTATGCCCGAGCCGGCAACCCCAAAACCTGAGCAGATGCAGGAGCTTTTTCTCCCGGTCCATAATCACGTCGAGTTGTTCCCAGAGGAAATCGTCGTTATTGACCACCCTGCTTTTCAGCGCCTGAGACGGGTAAAACAACTTGGTCTGGCTCATATGGTTTTTCCGGGGGCCACGCACACACGCTTCGAACACTCCGTCGGTGCAGTTTACGTTGCCCAACTTATAGTCGAGCACGTGAATCGGAACAAGGACAAGATCGAAGGTGACCATAGGAAATGGACGAAAATCGGCATTGACCAGCCGACCTTGCGCTTCATCCGCCTAGCGGCGCTTCTTCACGATGTTGGCCATTTGCCTTTGGGCCATACCCTAGAAGATGAGCTGAATCATCTGCATTCGCATGACGGCCCTGAACGGTTACAGCGCGTTGCGACTATACCGTTTCCGGGCTATGAAGTAGACAAGGCTCTCGTTTCGCCAAAGGTGCCCCCAAGTGGCGGTTGGACCCTCAGAGCGCTTATCGATTGTCTTTACGCGCGTCATGCGGAGGCATGCGGCCTTTCGAACGAAAGCGCATTCACGATCCTTTCGCATATCGTCTGCAAATCTCCGAAGAAACCAGGCGATCAAAAGGATGCATGGGATGCCAAGGCGCAGGAACTGAGCACATCCCTGCCATTGAGTGTCTGCCGAGACATCGTTGGAAATACCATATGTGCTGACTTCCTCGACTATATTCACCGCGACTGGTACCACATCGGTAAGCCACTATACGTCGACAAGCGCCTGTATCAATACATGGAAGTGCGGGAACCAATTCAAACCAATGTCGATGGGTTAAAAGGGCCGTGCTTTGTAGTCAACGTGGGTGCCTCTGAAAAGATCCGTCACGATGCCTTAACTGACATTTTGGTTCTGCTCGACGCCAGGTATCGGCTAACTGAAACAGTTCTCTTTCACAGAACCAAACTCGCGCTGACCGGACTCCTTGATCGGTGCCTTCTCGAAATATCTGATCTCTATTCTCAAGTCAGCCTCGGAGAGGACAAATTCAAGGAACTGGCTGAAGCTCTGCTGCTAGATGCTGCCGATGATGGGCTTTCAGGCGTGTTGAGAAAGCTTGCGGCCGGCGGTGACAAAATCAGCAAGCAGAGAATTGAGGCGCTAGTCAAAAAGGAATCCGAGGAGATCAGAAAAGCCGTCAATTCGAACGGGCAACAGGTCCTTCTGCCGGATGAAGCTCTCGGCAGAACTGCCGTTAAGCAAAACCTCATTTCCCAGCTTATTGACAGGTTTCGCGATCGGGATGTCTATACCCTGGCATGCAAGCTTCGTATGGGCGAATTCACCGGGCCCCATGACTCCTCTAACCCGCGTTTGCGGGAAGTACTGGCTATATATGGATCACCAGAGAATCGTCTTAAGTACCTACGCATGATGGAGGCGCGGTGTGAACTCCCGCCGGGCACCCTTGTGATGAACTGCCCTCCTAATGCCGCAATGAACGCGAAGATAGCGAAAGTCAAACTGTACATCGAAGACGAAGTGAGCCCCTTTGACGAGTACGACGCCGGCTCCCAAAACCTCACATGCGGGGCCCTCTCCGCCCAAATAAAGCGATTCTATGAGTTGTGGGCCGCCAGCGTTTACGTGGAACGGAACGTTTGGGACTCGATGACGCATGGAGAGCGACAGAACTTGAAATCAGTCATCAAGGAATTCCTCTTCGTTATGGACCCGAACAGAGATCTCGACGTTGTCAGGTCTCAGATGTCTCCTTCAATTGAAATGCTTAGCAAGCGGGCAGCGAGAGCGGGCACATCCGATTTGCGGCTAGAGACTTATCGGGAAGCAGTTTTTCCGAGTGGATTGCCCTTCGACGATGCTGGGAGCCAAGACATCAAATGAACCTCGAAGAAGCGTTGTCACATTGGGCACGGGCTCTTAGGCCAGCCGGCCAGCCGCCTGAGTCGATTCTGGAAATTGTACATCGCCTTGGTATCAGCGTTTCCTTGCGCATGCAAACGGTAAGAAGATCTCTGTCGGCCGAAATCGATCTCCGCTCCCAACCTCCGCAAATCGTCTTATATAGGTTTAGCTCTGTGGACGGCAATCGCGAAATCCGTCCCTACGAGGACAGTCTCTTAACCTCCCGCGAGAGGTTTTCCATTGCGCACGAGCTGGGTCATTGGATCGCCATAACGCATCTGGGTTTTCCGATACAGCTAGACCACAGACAATACTGGGAGCATGAGAGCGTCATCAACAGGTTTGCTAGCCAACTCCTGGTTCCAGATTGGCTCGTTGAGAAATGGTTGCGAGAGACTCCGGATGGTACGCCCGTGCCACCATTCGCCCTTCGGTTTTGGGCCAGCTCGATCTGTGGTACTTCCGAAGAAGTCATTACGAAAGCAATCGTGCGCCACCGCCCATCGGCAGGTTTCCTGCGCTTGTTACCCACGAGAAGTAAAGCCGGAGCAAGCGTCCTGCTTGTGTTGAGTTCTGCCGCCGGGAGCGCGCTGCAACTGCCCGTGGAACGCACTCATATCAAAGAACCGTCGCTTAGCTGTCTATTGTCGGAACGGAAAGTCGGATCAGCATCTCTGCGCCACCTCTCCCTCGGACGCTGCATGCCGCAAGACCTGAGCCTAGCGTGGAGGCGTGGAAACCCTGTAAATTCGCGGGAGACCATTTGGATCTCAATGACGCGCTACAGGGACCATCCCGAAACAACTCTCGGCCCAACTGCGCAACTGTCTCTAATGGGATCACTCGAGTTCGCATAGCCACCTTGCTGCCGCAAGCCGTCCGCGAAGCTCCGAAGGAAGCGCAGCGGACTCGTCCCAAAACGGAACACCCTAACCCATTTCCGCTTACCGCCGTTCCCTTCGATAGAGATTGTCTTACCAGCGCCCGACCCTTCCACCTTAAACTTGTCTCAAGGCGGTTAAGTATGTCGCTGGCAATACGGCTGGAGAACCCGCCTTTATCCGAACGGTCAGGAACTGGAATCATCATGCGAGTCGCTCAAAACACCGCCAACACCATCCAGCACCACCGCAGCGCCGTTCTCGCGAGCCCACTCATCCTCGCGCTACTCTTCGGCGTCCTCTATACCGTCTGTGGCCCCGACTTCCGCCACGTCATCGACTTCATGGCCCCAGGTCATCTCTTCGGCCGCTGACCCATGCTATGAACAAATTCCACCTCTTCCTGTGGGGCTGTCTCGGTGCCATCCTCCCGGAACTCCTGCGCTTCTTTCGCCTCGCCGCCGCCGGCCAACCGCTCCCAGCGCTGAACTGGCCCCTCTATTCCATAATCCTCGCGCTCTTCGTCCTCGCCGCCGGCGCTTTTACCGTCGCGTGGCAAGCCGACAGCCCCTTCAAAGCCATCTGGGTAGGGGCCTCTTTCCCAACCATCATCACCGCCCTCATTACGACCGCGCCGACTCACCCCTGAATCCCGGCTCCGCAGGAAAAAACAATGTCCACCAGCGCGAACCGCGTCGGACGATCCTTACCGTCACTCCCTCGCAGGTCCGTGCAAGCACTTCAGAATCAAATGCTGACGGGCATCCACTTTAGAATCAAATGCGTAGACCACACCCATGTTGTCAAGTTTGTAACTATTTACGAAGTATTGTGTTATCAGCAGGTTGCAATTTGTCCCCCCCTAAAAAACACAAGGTCTCCCGATCGCATACCGGATCGGCACCCGTCCAGGCGCATCGCCGATCTGCCACTCGTAGTCCGGCGCCGTTAGCCCAGCGGTCAGCTCCCGCAGGTCGTCGAGCGAGTAGCTGCGCAGGCACGACAGGATCCCGTCGATCCAAAGGATCGCCGGCACAACCGGGATCAAGCAGTTCCAGAGGACGCGATCCCAGCGAAACGGCCGCGCGCCGATCGCCGCGCGAAACGCGAGGAACGGCACCGCGGTCACGGCCACCATCGTCCAGGCACTCGGCCGCGCGCCCTCCAGAACGGCAATGCCCTCGCGATGCTCGAAGGCATCGGCCAGCATCGCCCGCGCCGCCTCCGGATCGAAGTGGTGGAACGAGGAGAAGAGGGTGCGGAAGCCGCGCAGCTCCGCCGGAACATGCCGCGCATCGACCGGCTCGTGCCAGACGGACAGTCCACCGGTCCTGCGCCTCGCCAGCAGCGCGTTGGGGTAGAGGTCGGTGAGGGTGACCGGAAGCGGGCTGCCGTCGGCCACCTCGGCGTGCAGACCCAGCCACGGTCCGCCGCCGCCGGAACAAAGGTCCACGATGCGCTCCGCCCCCGACTGCCGCACCGCCTCGCGCAGCCGCCCGACGATGGGATGGTAGGTCCGGTTCTGGTTCCAGATCGCCTCCAGCCCCTCTGTCACCAGGTCGCGGAAGTACGCCGGGAACCACGGTTGGTCGTGAATCTCGAACCAGCGCTGTCTCCGCACGTGCCGTCCTTACTTCGCGTGGGTCGTGAACGAGTCCCGTGCCTGCCACTCCGCCGTCGCGCCAATCGGAAACGCCAGCCTGAACATCGTCGCCTTCAACTCGCGCCCGTCGAGCTGAAAGAGAATGTAGTGGAAGTTGGGGAAGTCTGTCGCCTGGTACTTGTCCTGAGCCGTGCGCACCACTGGATAGGGATGTGCCCCGCCGCCGCCGGACACCAGATACGTCACGCCATCAAGCTCGGCGCGCTCGTAGTTGTGGATGTGCCCGGCCGCGACGATGAACTGTGCGTGCGCCTTTGGCGCAACCTTCGACAAATAGTCGCGCAGCGCGATCTCGTTGGGCCGCGGATTGTGACTCACTTCGATCAGCGTCTGAATGTCCGCGACCGGCGGGTGATGCAGCACGATGAAGACGAACTCGACCTTCTTCGACAGATGGCTGATCTGGTCTTCGAGCCAGCTTCGCTGCGGAGTGCCTGGGATCAGGTCGGCGTCGCTGTCGAGGCAGATCACGTAGACGCGGCTGCCCAGCGCCACCGAGTACCAGCGCCGGTCCTTCAGCTCAGGGAACGCGCTCCACCAGTTCCGCAAGAGGATCGCCGGCGCCCTTGCCGCCGAACTCGTGGTTGCCGAGCGCCGGGTAGACGCGGAGATTCTCGTCGCGCCAGGCCTTTGTTTCCAGCTTGTACTCGTCATAGTCCGCAGCGAACGTCCCGCGATAGGGCACGTCGCCGGTCAGGATCAGCGCATCCGGGTGAATCTGGGCGATCCTGGCCACCAGCGCGCGCCGCGCGCCAGGATCGGCAGCGCTTGTGTCCGCCGGGTCGGTGAAGCGCATGTCGCCGTATACGACGATGGAGAAGTCCTTCGGCAGGTCGGTATCGTCGACCATAAAGCTCGGGCCGTGCTGGCTGATCAGGCCTGGGGCGGCGGAGGCTTGGGCCGTCGCCGCAGACGGGGCGATGAGGATCAGGACTGGGAGGAGAGAGAGGCCGAGGCGGGCAGCGATTTTCGAGCGCATGACGCCCAGTGTATTGAAAGCCGGGTTGCGGCGGGGTCAAACTCCGAAGCCTGCAGATTGCGGGCGACCCGGCGCTCGCGGCTCCGTGAGCGAAAACGAGGTATCCTCCGTCTTTAGGGCAGACGTAATGACTTCTCCACGCCGGATCGAGTCCGGCGGAGAGAGCCAGGATTGAGTCAGGATGAGTTGTTTCGAAGGCCAGCTCGCCTCCTGGGTGACGCCTGCTCCGGTTGCGAAGCCCTTGGATAACGCCCAGACGATCGCGCAGCTGGTGGCCGAGTATTCGACGGCGCTCTATCGCGTCGCCTTTTCGGTCACGCGCAACGCGGCCGAGGCCGAGGACGCGGTGCAGGAGACCTTCCTGCGCGTGCTGCGGCACGAATCGCGTCTGGGCGAGATTCGCGACTACCGGGTCTGGCTGGTGCGCATCGTCTGGAACATCGTCCTCGATAAGAAACGGCGCGCCAAAACCCGTCCGGAAGGCGAGGACATTGCCGATCACGCACGCCTGCTGACAACAGGCGAGCGGGGTGCCGACTCGACCGTCATCTCCTCGCAGGAACAGGCGCGGATCCTGGCGCTGATTGACCGGCTGCCCGCGCGCGAGCGCGAAGCGCTGCTGCTTTCCGCCGTCGAAGAGCTAACCACCGCTGAAATTGCCGCTGCCCTGGGCACGACGGAATCGTCCATTCGCTCGCGCATCTTTCGCGCCCGCCGAGAGCTGTCTGTGCTGCTCGAGAAGGAAGGGGTTCAGCGATGAACCGCGAAACGATCCACGACGCCACGAACGATCCGCGCATTGACCGCGCGCTGCGGAGCATCGGCTCGGCTATGCCGGCTGCAGGGATTGAGGGGCGGATCCTCAACCGGCTGGCCGCCACCCGGGTCGCTCTCGAATCGAAGCCCTCGCCGATGTCATGGATGGGGGGCCGCCTGCCGCGCTTCTCTCGCCAGGCTCTGGGTGCAGCGACCGCGTGCGTATTGGGATTTGGCATTGTTGCGGGCTCGGTGAGTCATTCGCGCAGGATGGGTCATACTACAGCGCCTCCGCCTCTGCCCCTGGCGGGACAGGGGATCGGTGCGGCTTCGGCGGTTCATCCGGCGGCGCCGGCCTCCACGCCCGCCCCTGCGGGAGAGCCGGGACGCGCGTCGCGCTCTTCGGAGCGCTCTTCGGAACGTTCGCAGGATCGCGGACGCGCGCGCATCGCACCCCACTCGCGCAAAGCTCCGGGCGCTGTTCCAGCTCCACCGGCAAACAAGGGCGCGAGCGATTCTCAGTAAGGGATAAGCAGAAACCGAGGCGCTCGCGTTAATCTGATTTGTGCGCACGGTACTCACTGCCACTCGTCTCTTCACTCCCGATCGCATGGTTGAACGCCCCGTGGTCGTCATCGATGACGGCACGATCGCCGACGTCTTTCCGCACGCGCAAGGCGAGCTGCCGCAGGGGAGGCATGTGGAGCTGCCGGAATCGACACTGATCCCGGCGCTGTTCGACATTCACATTCATGGTTCCGGCGGCCACGACGTCATGGAGGCGACCGAATCGGCGCTCAGCCACATCGGCAATTTCCTGGCGCGGCGCGGCGTGGGCGCGTACTGCGCGACTACGGTCACGGCTCCGCTGGACTCTCTGCTTCGCTCGCTCACTGGACTCGCGAAGCTGATCAACGCTCCGCTGGATGGCGCGCGACCAGTGGGGATTCATCTTGAGGGCCCGTTCCTCTCGCCACACAAACGCGGCGCGCACGTCGAGAGCCAGCTGCTGACGCCGTCGATCGCGTTGTTCGACCGCATGTGGGACGCGGCGGAAGGTCACATCCGCGTGATGACTATCGCGCCGGAGCTGGCGAATGCCGAAGAGACGATTGCGCACGCGACCAAGCTGGGCGTGCGCGTCAGTTTGGGCCACAGCAACGCGAACGGCGACGCGGCGCGCGCAGGCGTGATGGCTGGGGCCGTGAGCGCCACCCACACGTTTAACGCCATGCGCCGCTTCGATCACCGCGATCCGGGTCTGGTCGGCGAGGCGCTGGGCAACGATCAGTTGTACGCCGAGATCATCTGCGACGGCCTGCACGTCGATCCCGCCGTCGTTCGCCTTTTCTGGAAGGCCAAGGGACGCGATCGCGCGATCCTGATCACCGACGCCATGGCGGGGGCGGGGATGCCTGACGGGCCTTATCGGCTGGGCGAGATGGAGGTCCGGGTGAAGAACGGGCGCTGCGTGATTGGCGAGAACACGCTGGCGGGCAGCACGCTCACCCTCGATCGCGGTCTCCGCAACTTCATGCAGTTCACCGGGGCGAGTCTGGCAGATGCGCTGCCCCTTGCGACGCGCAATCCGGCGCGCATGACGGGGCTGGACTCGGAAATCGGCGCGCTCGCGCCGGGCCGCTCAGCCGACATCGCGGTGCTCTCGCTGAGGGGCGAGATTATCGGCACCATCCTGCGCGGCATGCCGCAACTGGGGCCGCCCGGCGGCGGCTACATGAACGGCTGATCCGCCTCGGACCCGCGGAGGCGCTCCCGACTCAGGGCGCCGCTCGTTCCGTCAGCATGCCGGAAAGAACCCCTGGGCTGCCATCGACCGGCGGCGCGTCGAGCCCGAGAATTCTCGCCAGCAGCGGATACACGTTCACGTTCTCGAAGGGCTTCAGCTTCACACCCGGGCGAATATCCGGCCCTTCGGCGTAAAACACGGCCTTCATCTCCGGCATCATGTAGGGATCGAAGCCGTGATTGCCGGCGGTGGGCGGCCGGTCTTCTTTGCCTGCGGGCGGAGCCTGCGCGCGAATGGCATACGGTCCGCGCGCGACGATGATGGGGTCCCCTTCGCGCGGATTGCTGTCGTAGTGCAGTTCCGCCGGGACCTTATCGCGCCTGTACACCATGAAAGCCGCGTCCGCGGCCTTCAGCTTCTGATACGCGGCGTTGGCCGCCTGCTCAGTGGGCGCGTAGAGATAATCGCCAGCCGTGATCAGGCCGTCCATCGGCGCGTATTGGTCCAGATCGATCCAGCCGCCCCGAATCTTCGCCATGCCGTGATCGGAGACAATGACCAGATCGACGGGCAGCTGCGTCGCCTTCAGGTCCGCCTCCAGCGTTCCCATCAGCTCATCGACGTGCTTCACCGCATCCGCTGTCTGCGGGCTGTCCGGACCGTACTCGTGTCCGGCATGATCGACGTTCGAGTAGTACAGCGTGATGAAGTGCGGGCGCTGTTGCTCGGGCAGCTTCAGCCAGGCAATCACCTGATCGATGCGCTTTTGGTCAGGAAACTGATTGTCGAAATGCAGGTAGTAGCTGGGCCGCCCGCCCGCGATCTCCGCCTCCGAACCGGGCCAGAAGAAGCACGCCGTGCGCATCCCCTGCTTCTCCGCGAGCGACCACAACGGCGTGCCGCCATACCAGGAACCATCGCTGTTCGTCTTCGGATCGGTGTAGGAATAGCGCTCCTTGCGCTCCGGATCGTAGAAGGAGTTGCCCACGATGCCGTGATGCTCGGGATAGAGTCCGGTGACCAGCGTGTAGTGGTTAGGAAAAGTCAGTGAGGGATAAGAGGGAATCATCCCCTCCGGAGCGCTGGCGCCATGCGCGGCGATGGCCAGCAGATGGCGCGCCCCGTACTTCTTCGCGTAGTCGTACCGGAAGCCATCCAGCGACACCAGCACCACATAGTGCTTGTCTAGCTGCGAAGCAGCGTTGGGTCCGTGATCGACGGTGATGACCGCCTGCTGCGCTCGCGCCGCGCCCAGCAGACACACCAATAAGAAGGGAAGCAGCCACTTCGAACGCTTCATCCGGGAACCTCGATGGATTGGACGATTCAGCTTACCGGATCGGCGGCGTTGTTCGTCGTCCCTCATGCGTAGGCGGCGCTCATCGCCTGAAACTCCTCGCCAATCCAGTCCGTGAAGGCATCGCTGGACTGGTTTCGACCCAGGAAATGATGCACGATCTCCCTGCCCGGCATGGAGCCTCCCGGCTCCAGCACCGTTTTCCGGTACCGCATCGACTCCGGCGAGTCGAGCAGCGCGTTACGCGGGAACTGCGCGAAGAAATCCAGCGCAATCACCTTGTCGTAAAGGTAGGTGTAGTAGTTCGATGAGTAGCCGACCAGATGCGTAAAGCTCGCGTACATCCGGTTCCCTTCGATCCACTCATAGGGCAGGAATCGCTCATACAGACTCCGGAAGAGGCCATCGGGGTCGAGGGTCGAGGGATCCTGGCGATGAGTATCGAGAGAATAGGTGGTGTAGAGGAGCTGCGTGCGCACCCAGTCCGCGCGGCCAAATGCCCCGGCGCGATTCATGCGCAGCACCAGCTCGGCGGGGATCGCTTCGTCCGTCTCAAAGTGATGCGCGAACGTGGCCAGCAGCGTCGGGTCGCGGAAAAACTCCTCCAGCATCTGCGACGGTACCTCGACAAAATCCCCTTCCGTGGCGATGCCGCTGATGCCTGCCCACGCCTGACGGCCGCCGAGCAGCGCGTGCATCAAGTGCCCAAATTCATGGAAGAACGTCACCACATCGGAATACTGCATCAGTCCCGCATTGCCTTCTTTGGGCTCCGGGAAGTTGCAGATCAGCGCCGCCTCCGGCAACTGCCGCCCGCGGATGCCGGGGATCAGCGGATGCGCGGAGAACCACTTGTCCTTGCCCTCGCGCGGGTGCATGTCCAGATAGAACCGCCCGGCGAGCTCGGTTCCGTCCCAGACTTCCCAGGCGCTCACAGTCTCGTGCCACACGTCGGGCTTCTCGATCCGCCGGAACGTCACCTGGAACAGCTTCTCCGCAGTCGCCAGCACGCCCGGCTCCACGCGCGCGTACGGAAAATACGGCCGCACCGCCTGCGAATCGAAGTCGAACGCCGAACGCCGGTACTGCTCCAGCCAATAGGCGCGGCTGGCGGCGTCGACCCTGGCCAGGCCCGGCTGCTGCGCCTGCGCGAACTCCAGAATCATCGCGTATTCCTTCTGCGCTCCGGCATTGCTGGCGCGATCCAGATCGTCGAGGAAGGCCTGCATATTCGCCGCCGATTCCATCATCTGATCCGCCGTCGCCAGATCGGCCCAGTGCGCAAACCCCAGGATCCCCGCAATCTCCTGCCGGATCTGCAGCAGGTCCAGCAGCAGCTGTCGGTTCGCCGGATACGCCCGTGCGTTGTAGGCCAGAAACATCCGCCGCCGCAGATCGTTCGACTTCGCAAACGTCATCACGGGCAGATAATCAGGAAAATCCGTCGTCAGCGTGATCTTTCCATCCTCGCCCGGCTTGTGCGTCTCCAGATAATCCGGGGGCAGCCCCTGCAGCTCTCTCACGTCGTCCACCGCAACGGTGTTGCCGCCCTCCTGAACATTGCGGCCGAAGCTCAGCGCCGTCAGTGTCGCGCGGTCCTGCAGCTCCTTGATCCGAGCTCGCGTCGCATCGTCCTTGTCGACGCCGGCCAGGCGGTACTGCAGCAGCGTCCGTTCCAGATAGTGTTTCGTCGCGGCATCGGCCTCGCCGGCACTGATCCCGGCCAGAGCCTGATAGACGTCGCGATTCAGCGACAGCTCCACGCCTGCCTGGGAAATCTTCTGTAACAGTGCCTGTGCCGTATCGCGTACCGCTTTATCGGAGTGGACGCTGTGCATCAGTCCGGTGAGCGAGCCCACCATCGACAACTCCGCGACCGCATCGTCATAGGTGCGCAGCGTATTCTCCAGCGTACGCGGGCCCTCGGCGGCCAGCAGGCGATCGAGCGCCGCCCGATGCCGGCCAAGACCGCCTTCAACCCAAGCTTCCAGCGAATTGGCATCCACGGCACCCGTGCCCGCGGGATTCCAGGGATAACCAAACAGGGATCGCACGGCGTCGGAGACCGGCACGCTCATGAAAAACACCTCCGCTGGCAGACTAACGCACCGGGCCAGGAATGGCAGCCGAGTCGAATTGAGAAGGGCAACCGAAAGCGAGGCGGCGTGCTACCAGTCGCGAACGCCGGCGATGTGCACCAATCCCTGCTTCTCGGTTTCGCCATCGAGTGCCACACGCACCGACTCCAGCACCCTCTCCGGTGTGATCAGGCGCATGCACACGGGGTCGTTGCAGGCCGAATTCTTCTGGTTCGCAGCCGTCACGCAGGGCGAGCAGGAAAGCTCCACCGTGATGGATTCCGTGTTCCCGAGGCTCCCGTAAAGGCGCGGCGTCTCCGGTCCGAACAGAACGATGGACCGTATTGGAGTGATGGCCGAGAAGTGCGCCGGGCCGCTGTCATTCGTTACCAGGGCCGAGGAGATGTGGTAAAGCGCGGTGATGGCTTCAAGCTTGTGCATTCCGGCGAAGCTGACGATCCGGGGATGATCGAGGCTCCGCGCCATTTGCTGAGCCTCCTCGCGTTCTCTGGCGGACCCCGTGATCAGCACGAGCACATCGTCCCATTCCTGCGCCATCATCGCGGCCAGGGCGCTGAAGTTCTCTGGATCCCATCGCCGTTGCGGCAGTAACTCTGAGCTGTTGGGATTGATCAGCACAATGCGGTGGTAGTCGGGGCGGTAGTCCGGATACACCTGCCACACCAGCCCGCGCATTTCTTCTTTGGCTTCTTCCGCAACCGGCTGAATCGGGAGCCTGATCTCTTCGTCGGAGATGAAGGTTTTGGAATACGGCACTTCGGGACTTGAGGCGAGCAGGGCGTTCACCATGGCGATGAAGTTCTTCGCCATGTGAATATGGCCGTTGTAAGTCACGCGATGGGTCATCATTTCGCCGCGGTACAGTCCTTCGGAATGGAACCTGTGAAATCCCGCACGCCGCCGCGCCCCAGAGAGCCCGGTGAGCAGAGCCGAGTAGCGCGAAAAGAGCTCGAAGTCGACCACAGTGTCGATTTTTGCCCTGCGAGCCCAGCGCAGGAAACGCAGCGAATCGAAGGCCAGTGCCCAAAGGCTGGTTTCGCGGATGGTAAAGATATTGGCGTCAGGGAAGAGAGGGACGAGCCGCAGACTGTCGACGTTGCGCTCAAAGATCACGAAGAAGATCTCGGCGCCGAGAGCGTCTCTGGCCTTTTGCATGGCCGGAGCAGCGATCACGGCGCTGCCCATCTCCGAGAGCTCCATAAAAAGCACCCGGCGCGGTTTCTCCGGACCCGCAGGTTTGCCCAGCAGCCGCACCAGCTGCGTACAGAGGAAGCACAGCGGTACGCCGATCCAGTAATCGACCCGCCGCATTGTCCTCAGTCGCATCCTTCGGCCCTCTCCTGATCCCTGGTTCGCAGAGCGAGGTTAATGAGGTCAAATTGTACCCGGAATGGAGTTCCCTCGCCGCTTGCATCGTCCACTACAATCACATTGGAAGCGGGGTCGTACGAATCGAGAGATGCCGGCACGGGCCACGATTGCAGTGGGATGTTTCGGGCTTCACGGAGAGTCAGAAAGATGAGGGCAAGCGCCGGCATGCGTGGATTCAACTCGCGCGACTCCGCCTTTTCCCCGACCCATTCCGGTCGAGGGGTTTCCATCATCGGGGATTCCATGCTTCTGGGGAAAGACGCCGAAAATCCTTGAAAAGTTGCGGCGGATACAGAAACTTCATTCTGCTGTCACTGGTCACGGCCGGGTCCCTGCTGGTGGAGGGCTACCACCCCGGCGTGGAAGACGACGTCGTTTACCTCTCGGCGATCCAGCGACGGCTCCACCCCGCTCTCTATCCATACGATTCGCAGTGGTTCACCCGTGAGATGCAGGCCAGCATCTTCGATCGGCTGGTGGCCCTATGGGTTCGCGTCACGCACATCCCGGTCCCGGTAACGGAACTGCTGGGCCAGTGGGCGGCGGCATTCCTGCTGCTTTGGGGCTGCCTGGCTCTTGCCCGGCGCTGCTTTCCCACGCGGGCGGGGCAATGGGCCGGTGTGGCCCTGGTCGGTGTGCTCTTCACGCTGCCGGTCGCCGGAACCGCGCTCTATATCTTCGATCAGTACCTGCACCCGCGCGCCATCGCCACGGCCCTCATCCTTTGGGCGATCCTCCTCGTTTTGGACCGCCGGGTCGTCCTCGCCGGCCTTTTCCTGGCCCTCAGCGTCGTGATGCATCCCATCATGGGCGTTCTTGGCGTCTCGTACTGCGTGATTCTCTGGATCGCCGACATGCGCGCCCGCCCTGCGAATGTCCGCCATGCCTCTGCTCTCGCTGCCTTTGGCATCGCGCCCCTCTGGATCTTCGAGGGCCCGTCCACAGCCTGGCGACAGGCGCTCAACACCCGTGACTACTACTTCATCGGCCGCTGGACCTGGTATGAATGGCTCGGCGTAATTGCGCCGATCTTCATCCTCTGGGCCATGGCGCGCTATGCTCGTCGCACGAACCGGCCCGCTATGGCGCTGCTCGCCAGCGCGGCGGCGTGGTATGCCGTCTTCCAGCTGGCCGTCGCCTGCATCGTCCTGCTCACGCCGGCGCTGGTTCGTCTCACCCCAATGCAGCCCATGCGCTATCTCCACCTGATCTACATCCTGATGGCACTGCTCGGCGGCGGTCTGATCGGCGAGAACCTCCTCCGCAGCCACGCGTGGCGATGGCTCGCGCTGTTTCTGCCCCTGGCGACCGGCATGTTCGTTGCCCAGCGCGCTCTGTTCGCGGGGACCGGGCACCTCGAGCTGCCCGGCATCGTCTCGCACAACCCCTGGCTGCGCGCCTTTGCCTGGGTGCGCGCCAACACCCCCACCGACGCTTATTTCGCGCTCGATCCGTATTACATGCAGCTTCCGGGCGAGGATTATCACAGCTTCCGCGCTCTTGCCGAGCGCAGCGAGCTGGCCGATGCCGTGAAGGATGCAGCCGTCGTCACTCAGGTTCCTGACCTGGCGCCGTCATGGCTGGAGCAAAGCCAGGCCGCCGCCGGCTGGCGGCATTTTCAGACACAGGATTTTCTGCGCCTGCAGCGGCAGTTTGGCGTGAACTGGATCGTCGTGCAGGGTTCAGGCGTCGACGGCCTCGTCTGTCCCTACAAAAACGAAGCCGTCGCCGTCTGCCGCATGCAATAAGCAACGGTAGCTATTACAGAATCTTCTTTCCAAACGCCGATGAAATCAGCTCCACCGCCAGATCGGCCGTGCGGTTGTGCTCATCGATCACCGGGTTCACCTCAACAACCTCGAGCGATACCATCCGCCCGTGGTCGGCGATGATCTCCATCGCCAGGTGCGCCTCCCGATACGTCGCACCGCCCCGCACCGGCGTACCCACTCCCGGCGCGTCTTCCGGATCGATCCAGTCCATATCCAGCGAAACATGGTAGCCCGCCGTGCCGCGGCCCGCTGCGCGCAGCGCCTCCTCCATCACCGTTCGCATGCCGCGCTCGTCGATGTCGCGCATGGTGTAGACCTCACTGATGCCGGCGCGCCGGAGGTTCTCCTTCTCCGCGGCGTCGATATCGCGCACGCCGATCAGCACCACGTTTTCCGGCTGCACCTTCGGTGAGAAACCCAGAATGTTCGCCAGCGGCTCCGGCCCCAGCCCTACCAGCGCGGCCAGTGGCATGCCATGCACGTTGCCGCTCGGAGAGGTTGCTGGTGTGTTGATATCGGTGTGCGCGTCGATCCAGATCAACCCGATCTTCTGGTTCTGCTTTCGGTAGAACTCCGCCACGCCGGAGACACTGCCCGCCGCCACGGAATGATCGCCGCCCAAGATCACCGGCGTCATGCCCTCGTTCAGCGTCTTCAGCACCATCTCCGCTGCGCGCGTGCAGGTCTCCGTAATCTCCTTCAGATACCGCGCACTCTGGTGGCCCGACGACTTCGTTTCCGCGATCGCGACGCTGATGTTGCCGCTGTCGCGCACTTCGTGGCCCAGCGCTTCGAGCCGCGCTTCCAGCCCGGCGACACGCACCGCCGAAGGCCCCATATCGACTCCACGACGCGATGCGCCCAGATCGAGCGGCACGCCGATGACTTTGATCCTGCGCGGAGGCAGCGACTGCACGCCGCCATACACAGGCGCAGGAGAGGGAATCGAGGCTGACGATCCAGCCTGTACGGAAGTTTCACTCGATCTTGGCATAAAGAACTACGGATAGATGCGATTCAGCGTCCGGGCGAACGGAATCGTCTCCCGCACGTGATCGAGCCCGCAGATCCATGCCACCGCGCGCTCGATACCCATGCCGAAGCCCGAATGCGGAACCGAACCGTACCGCCGCAGATCGAGATACCACTTGAACGCATCCATTGGCAACTGGTGCTCCTCGATCCGCTTCTTCAGCAGATCGTACGAGTGAATACGCTGCGACCCGCCGATCACCTCGCCATACCCCTCCGGGGCGAGCACATCGACGCACAGCGCGTACTTCGGATCCTTCGGGTCCGGCTCCATATAAAACGCCTTCACCGCCGCAGGATAGCGATGCACCATCACAGGACGGTCAAACTGCGAGGAGATGTACGTCTCATCCGGCGAACCAAAATCGTTGCCGTACTCGAAGGGCGCCTCGAGCAGTCCCTTCGCGTGCGCGTCGTTCAGCATCTGCACGGCTTCGTCGTAGCGCAGCCGCGGGAAGGGCGCCTTCACCGCCTCCAGCTTCGTTGTATCGCGCCCGATGGTCTTCAGCTCGGCAGCGCGCCTGGCCAGCACCTTTGCGACGATCGCGCTGATGAAGTTCTCCGCCAGCTCCATGAGATCGTCCAGCGTGGCGAACGCCCACTCCGGCTCCACCATCCAGAACTCCGTCAGGTGCCGCCGCGTCTTCGATTTCTCCGCCCGGAACGTCGGCCCAAACGAGTAAACCTTGCCCAGCGCCAGCGCCGTGCTCTCGATGTACAGCTGGCCGCTCTGCGTCAGGTACGCTTCCTCCCCGAAATAATTCACGGGGAACAGCGTGCTCGTTCCCTCGCACGCCGCCGGCGTCAGAATCGGCGGATCCGTCAGGACAAATCCGTTGTCGTCGAGAAAATCCCGGGCCGCCTTAATGACCTCTGCGCGAATCCGCAGAATCGCCGCCTGACGAGGCGTCCGCACCCACAGGTGCCGGTGCTCCATCAGAAAATCGGGCCCATGCTCCTTCAGCGAGATCGGAAACGGATCGTCTTCCGGCACCCGCTGCACCACCTCGACACCTTCGACATCCAGTTCGTAGCCGCCCGGCGCGCGCTTGTCGGCGCGAACCTTGCCGGTTACGATGACGGACGATTCCTGCGTCAGGCCCTTCACCGTGTCAAAGACTTCCGGCGTCACCGCGGCCTTCGGCACAATCCCCTGAATCGTTCCCGTCCCGTCGCGAAAGATCGGGAAAAGCAGCTTCCCGCTCTCGCGAAGGTTGTACAGCCATCCGTGCAGCGTAACCGTCTGTCCTTCGTGCTCGCCAATGTGGGCGATGGTCGACAGCGGAGCTTTTGTCGCCGTCTCTGTTACAGTTCCTGCAGTTTCGTCTGCCATAACCGCCTCTAACTCAGCTTCTTCGCCGCGTCCATCTTCTCAAAAGCCTTCTTCGCTTTTTCGCCAACCGTCTCCACGGACTCTCCCAGGCTGTAGTGAATCTCCAGCACCCCAGCCGGAATCTGCGGCGCCGCCTTCAATCCCCCCAGTGTCTCGTCCCAGTGGATCGTCCCGTCGCCGGGCCACAGATGCGTGTCCTTGTCGCCCTTGTTGTCGTGGAGGTGCGACGAGCGAACATAGCCGTTCACTTCCGAGAGCGCCGATGCCACGCCATCCCCCAGATGAGCGTGCCCGACATCCAGGCATACGCCAATGTCCTGAAAGTGTCCGCTGGTCAGAATTTCCACCAGGTGCGACGGTCGCGCGACATCGCCCTGCAGGTTCTCGACCAGAATCTTCACGCCCAGGGGATTCGCAAACGCCCGCAGATGTTCGAGCGCCGTCATCGAGTGCTCCAGCGCCCGCGGCCCCCACGGATCCTCGCGCTCCCCCAGATGCAGGATCAGAAACCGGAATGGCAGCGTCTCCGCGACCTCGAGCGCGCGTTTGATCTCGTCCATCGCGTCGATGCGCCGGCTCTTCTCGGGATGAATCACGTTGACCGCGGGCGCACCGCCGCGCACCGTCTCCAGGTCGGACCAGAGCGGCGCGTGCATTGAAAACGCCTCGGTGGAATTGGCGTTGAACCACTCCGCCAGCTCCCGGATGTGCGGCCGGCTGGTGTAATCGAAGTGCTGGCGCGCGGCGAATAGCTCCACGCCCTGCGCTCCGGCGCGGGCAAACACGTCCAGCAGCCCAGGATGCAGCCGATGATTCAGGAATACGTGCGAGGAAATGACCTTCAGCATGGATGAGAACCGGAATAGGTATATTGCTATCTTCTCATCCCGCGAGCGGCGAGCAGGGAAAAGGCCGCGGACTGCAATCCGACCTGAGTCAGACCGGCTCCGGGGCCCCGATTGCAGCTTACTCCGCCGCGGCTTCCTCGCCCTTCACCGTCACGGCGATGTGCGCGGTGACCTCGCGGTGCAACTTCACCGGAACATGGAACTCGCCAGTGGATTTGAGCGGCTCATCGAGCTGAACCTTGCGCCGGTCAATGTTGAAGCCCTTAGCGGCCAGTTCCTGCGCGATGTCGGACGAGGTGACCGAGCCGAAGATGTGGTCGCCTTCGCCGACTTTGCGGGTGAAGACCAGCGCCACGGTGTTGAGCTGCGTGACCAGCTGCTCGGCCTCCGTCTTCTCCTTCGCGGAGCGGCGGACCGCGGAAGCCTTCATCTGCTCAATCTCGGAGCGATTGGCGGCCGTCGCTTCTTTAGCGAGCTTGCGCGGCAGCAGGTAATTGCGTGCGTAGCCGTCGGCGACTTTCACCACGTCGCCCCGGTGGCCGAGAGTCGAGACATCTTCTCTGAGGATCACTTCCATTGCAGATCTCCTGAACAGGGCTCAGAGCGCACGGCTCAGAGCACAGTAGCGCGGCGGCGGAGCGCGCAGAGGCGCGGCCCGCCGCCGGGTCGGGTGGTACTAGAACCTTGCCGCGAAGGGCAGCAGAGCGATGTTCCGCGCCTGCTTGATCGCCTTCGTGAGCCGCCGCTGGTGCGTGGTGCACACACCGGTCAGCCGCCGCGGCACAATCTTGCCGCGCTCGGCCACGAAGCCCTGCAGCAGCCGGACGTCGCGATACGAGATCGCGTCGATCTTCTCCGTGCAGAACTTGCAGACCTTCTTGCGGCGGAAAAATTTCCGGCCGCCCGGTCCCCCGGGGCCGCCAGGGCCGCGGCCGCCGGGTCCGGCTGGCCGTCCCGCCGGTGCATCCGGCCTTGTGTTCGTTGGTGTCGTTGCTTCGTCAGCCATCTTCATTCCTCCGGCGGGCAGCCACTCACGGCGCCGGCCAAATTCTCAAAATTCTCGTCGCACCAGCGCTTACGCGCTGGCCTGAGTTGCCGTTTCCGGAGCCGAAGCCGGAGCCGCAGGCGCAGGCTCGGACGCTTCCACCGCTGCAGGCGCAGGAGCAGGCGCAGGAGCAGGCGGCATTGCGCTCAGCTTCTTCTTTGTTGCGCGAATTGCCCGAACCTTCGCGAGGCGTTTCTCCTCCTCGTCCATGCGCACAGTGATGAACTTGATCACCGGCTCGGAAACGCGCAGGCGGCGCTCCAGCTCCGCGATCAGCGAGCCATCGGCGTCGATAGTCAGCAGAATGTAATTGCCATCGTTGAATCTCCGCACCATGTAAGCCAGCTTTCGCTTGCCCAGCTTCTCGGTCGTGCGAACCGTGCCGCCGCCGCCCGTCACCGTCTGGTCCAGGCTCGCAATCAGCTTGTCCACATCCTCGTCGGCCACGTCGGGCCGAACGATAAACATCACCTCATAGAGACGTTGCATTGTCTGCTTCTCTTCCTTCCGGACCCGCGGGCCCGGCAACCTGAATTCGCTTCCCTGGTCCTGCTTCTACGCCGTGCCGTTCGCTGCATCCTCCGGATCCCGGCGGTTGAACTCGTTCATGGCGGCCGAAATGCCCTTCGCCACCACCATTTCGACGGCGCGCGCGACGCGGTCCAGAACCGGGTCAATCGCCGTCAGATCTCGTTTGCCCATCGGAGTCAGCAGATAATCCTTGCCGCGCCGAAAAGCTTCTTCCTTCACTCCCGGCTCCGGTCCAACGCCAATCCGGATCCGCCACCACTCGTCCGTTCCCAGCGAGGCCGAAACCGAACTCGCTCCGTTATGTCCCGCCGGGCTGCCACGCTCGCGAATTCGTAACTTTCCCAGTGGCAAATCCAGCTCGTCGTACATCACCAGCAGGTTCCCGGGAAGCTCGAGATCCAGTTCGTCGACCAGATCTCCCACCGAATACCCGCTCAGGTTCATCCAGGTCTCCGGCTTGGCCAGGATCACCTCCCGGCCCGCCATCTGCACCCTGGCTGTGAGTGCTCGGCAGCGGCGGTTCACCACCTCCGCGTTGTGCTCACCGGCGATGCGGTCAATCGCCAAAAAACCCGCGTTGTGCGGCGTGAACTGATACTCGATGCCCGGGTTGCCAAGCCCGACCACCAGGAACACGCCCGTTTCCACTTACTTCTTGCCGCCCTTCTCGCTCTTCTCGGCGGCGGGAGCTGCAGCTTCTCCTTCCGCAGTTTCCTGCTTGCCCTTCTTGACCACTTCCGGCTCTGCAGGAGCTGCCGCTGCTGCCGCAGCCTCGGCCTCCGGCGCCGCAACAACCTCTTCCTTGATGGACACTACGTGTGCCACCGGCTTGTCTTCGGAAGTGAGGAAACGCAGCTTTTCAGTGTGCGGAAGATCGGAGACCCGCAGCACCATCCCGAAGGTGAGGTTCGAAACATCAACCGAGATGCTGTTCGGGATATCGCCCGGCAGGCACTCGATCTCCACCTCGCGCAACATCTGATCGAGAATGCCGCCCGACGTCTTCACTCCAATCGCGACTCCCGTGAGCTGAATCGGCACTTCAACGCGAATCGGCTTGTCCAGCGCGATGCGCTTGAAGTCGATGTGGATGAGCTTGCCCTTGATCGGCTCGTATTGCCAGTCGACGATCATGACTTTGGCCGACGAGCCGGAAACTTCCAGATCGAAGATGGTGTTGTGGCCGGTTTCCGAATGGAGGATCTTCTGGATCTGTTTGGGGTCCACTTCGACGGCTACGGCCGGCTCGGCGGCTCCATAGACCACGGCGGGCACTTTGCCCCGGGCACGCACGCGGCGCGCTGCATTCTTGTTGAACTTGCCCTCGCGGGGCACTGCGCTGACGATTTCCTGAGTGATCATGACCTTTTCCTTCGGGCACGGAACAGCAGCTCTTAGCCATTAGCCGTTAGCTCCCAGCTTGTGCTTGTGCTGCTTGTCCCACTCCCTTCTGTACGACTCGCTCTGCGGCGAGACGCCAATGATGGTTTGCAAGTTCCGGCTAGTAGCTAAAAGCTAATAGCTAAAAGCTGCGACTAATTGAACAGCGAACTTACGCTGGTCTCCATGTGAATGCTCAGGATGGCCGCGCCCAAAAGGCCCGCCACCGAAAGCACCTTGATCTTTCCTGAATCTCTGAGCGACTGCGCCTCGGGCGCAGCGGGATCGAATCCGTCACCACTAACTGCTCCAGCCTCGAACTCTGAATGCGCTCCACCGCTTCGCCCGAGAGCACAGGGTGCGAAGCGCCCGCATACACGCGGGTCGCGCCTTTCTCCAGCAGCGTGTCCACCGTTTTCACCAGTGTGCCGGCCGTGTCGATGATGTCATCGACGATCAGGCACGTGCGCCCTGCCACGTCGCCGATCACGTGCATCACCTCGGTGACGTTGATGTCGGTGCGCCGCTTATCGACGATGGCCATGGGCACGCCCAGCTTGGTCGCCATGTGGCGCGCGCGTTCCACGCCTCCGGCATCGGGTGAAACCACGGTCAGGTCCGGCAGGTTCAACTCGCGGAAATAGCCCACCATCACCGGACTGGCAAACAGGTGATCGACCGGAATGTTGAAGAAGCCCTGAATCTGCGCGGCATGCAGGTCCATGAACAGCGCGCGATGCGCGCCCGCGGTGGTCATCAGATCGGCGACAAGCTTGGACGAGATCGCCACACGGGGGCGATCCTTGCGATCCTGCCGCGCATATCCGTAATAGGGCACCACCACCGTAATCCTTCCCGCCGACGCGCGCTTTAGCGCGTCGATCATAATCAGCAACTCCACCAGGTGCTGGTCCACCGGCCAGCAGGTGGGCTGCACGATAAAAACGTCCGCGCCGCGCACGTTCTCCAGCAGCTGGAAATAAACTTCCCCATCGGAGAAGCGCTGCATCCGCGTCTCGCCCAGCGTGACGCCGATGTGTCTGCAAATCTCCTCGGCCAGTTCACGGTTCGCTGAGCCGGAGAAAACCTTGAATCGCCGGTCTTCGTTCGATACACGCGAACGCCGGGTCTGCGACTTCGTCTTTGCGCCGTCCGCCTGAGCCGCCGCCAGATTCGGCGTGGCCACGCCCACTGCTTCAATCGTGTCCGTCTTCACAAGATCCTCCAGGCTGGTTTGCATGGTTATCCTGCTCGATTACGGCGATCTTCTGCCGGGCCCGTTACAAATTCTGGCTGGGCGACCAGGATTCGAACCTGGACAAAGTGCTCCAAAGGCACTTGACCTACCATTAGTCGATCGCCCAGTTACGAAACTTCATAGCGCCTCGACCCCTGGAGTCCCCAAACTGGCCTGCTGTTGGCCGGTTTGGGCAGAAAGGCACTTGACCTGCCATTTGTCGATCGCCCAGTGGTTCAACTGCTCGGTTGGGATTCGATCCTGTCCCTCGCCCTTCTCTCGCTGACCGCTTCTTGCTACCCGCTCTTTCTACCGCTTCTACTTCCTACCGCACCACCATGGTCCGCCAGTATTCGTCCCGCGGCAATGTCAGCGTCCGCAGTGACCGAATACCCGCTTCCCTGAGCCGGGACTCCGCCGCCGCCGCCGCGTCCGCCGTTCCGTAAAGCCCGAACAAGGCCGATCCGGAGCCGGAGAGCGCCGCGTAAACGGCCGCCTCCTCGGGGTTGCCGGAGCCCGCTAGAATGCGCTTGATGTTTCCGAGAGAGGGATGCTGCCGGAAGACGACCTCTTCGAAGTCGTTTTCGATCCCGGTTCGGACAAGCGCGAGAAGCGGATTCTCCCTTATTTGCGCCCCATCGAACAAGTTCGGTGGGGACCCCGCCTTCACGGCCAGGTCCCCGCTCAACGCGGAGACACCGGAGGAGTGCGCGCCAACCCCGGCGTATAAGCCTCCGGAGAGCCTCGGCACAAAGGCCGAGGCGAGAGCTCGACTCAACGCTACCAGTCTATCGGAGCCGCTATTTGGGGTCAATTCTGAATTGCCCTCGGTGCCCGCAGCCCGGTGCCCGGTGCTCTGTATAGCGTCCCAGTCCCGGTAGGCCTGTGGCGTCGAGACTCCCACCTCCGGCAGCGCAAGCACGCAATCGGTCGGAGAAATATTCGGCAAAGGCGACACCTGCTCGCCACGTCCCACGCCCAGCACGGTTCCTCCAATCAGAAACAGCGGCACATCGGAGCCGACCAGCGCCGCGATCCGCAACTGCTCCGCGCCCAGCAGCTCTGCCACTCCGGCGTGCGCCAGCTCCTGTTCCAGGCCGATCAGCGCCGCCACCGCATTGGCAGAGCCGGCGCCGATGCCGCCCTGTACGGGCAGGCGCTTTTCAATGTGGATGTGAACCTCGGCGTTCGTTTTCAGTGCATCGAGCGCCCGCTCGGCCATCTTCCAGGCCGTATTGCTGCCGTCGGTCGGAACCCGCTCGTCGTTGCTGGTGAGGCGAAGGGTCGTCTTTGCCGCGGGCTTCGCCTCGACCGTCACCAAATCGTGGGCCGCCAGCGTTTGATAACACGTCGTTAGTCCGTGAAAGCCGTCCGCGCGCGCCGGCCCGATCGCCAGCCCGAGATTGATTTTCGAAAACGAACGAACCGTCGTGGACATCGTTTCCGATTGTAGGGGAGCGCGGACGCAATCCGCCTCAAGGCCGACCGCCTACTGCTGACCGCAATCCGCTTCTTCGCTAACCGGCTCTCAGCAAACCGCTCCTTAGCTGACCGCTTCTCAGCCGACCGCTTCTTAGCTGCTCCTAAAGGATGTACCGCGACAGGTCCTGATTCTTCACGATGTCCGCGACCATGTGGCGCACGTATTCCGGATCGATGACCATCACCTTCTCCGTTCCGTTCGCCGTTTGCCGCTCGATCATCGGCAGCGGCGCCGCTGTCCCCTCGCCCACCGCGGCCAGCTCTACTACCGTTCCCTGATCCTTCGGATCGCCCTTCGGCTGGACTCGTGTCAGGTCCGGAGCGGAAAAGCTGATCTCGTCCAGCACCTTCTCCATAATCGTGTGCAGCCGCCGCGCCCCAATGTTTTCCGTCCCCTCATTCACCTTGAAGGCAAATTGCGCCATCTCCGCGATCGCTTCCGGCGTGAACTCCAGCTTCAGCCCCTCGATCTCCAGCAATGCCGTGTACTGCCGCACCAGCGACGATTTCGGCTCGGTCAGAATCCTGACGAAATCCTCCACCGTCAGCGACTGCAGTTCCACGCGGATCGGGAACCGCCCCTGCAGCTCCGGAATCAGATCGCTCGGTTTCGAGACATGGAACGCGCCCGCCGCAATGAACAGGATGAAGTCCGTCCGCACCATCCCGTAGCGCGTGTTCACCGTCGTCCCTTCCACAATCGGCAGAATGTCCCGCTGCACGCCTTCGCGCGAAACATCCGGTCCGTGGCCGCCTTCCCGCCCCGCAATCTTGTCGATCTCGTCGAGGAAGACGATGCCCGAGCTTTCCACGCGCTCCACCGCCAGCCGCGTCACCTGATCCATATCGATCAGGCGGCCCTCCTCTTCCTGCACGAGGTACTCAAAAGCGTCAGACACCTTCATCTTCCGCTTCCTCGTGCGCTGCCCAAAGATGTTCGGCAGCATGTCCTTCAGGTTGACGTCCATCTCCTCGACGCCCTGGTTGGAGATGATCTCGAACGACGGCGCATTGCGCTCGCGCACATCGATCTCCACCATGCGGTCGTCGAGCTTGCCCTCGCGGAACTGCTGCCGCAGCTTCTCTCGCGTCCGGTTGTGCGAGTCGCCGGCGCCTCCTGGCGGCGGAGGCAGCGTGATCGCGTTTCCCTCGATCTGAGCCGCAAAGCCCTGAGCATTCCCGCCCTGGCCCGAGGCCGCCGCCGCCGGCTGCGCCGGAGCAGGCAGCAGCACATCCAGCAGCCGCTCCTCAGCGTTCATCTCGGCGCGATCCTCAACCTCTTCGAGCTTCTCCTCCCTCACCATGTCGATGGCGATTTCCACCAGATCGCGCACGATCGAGTCCACGTCTCGCCCAACATACCCGACCTCGGTGAACTTCGAAGCCTCGATCTTCAGGAAAGGCGAGTTCGTCAGCTTCGCCAGGCGGCGCGCAATCTCGGTCTTGCCCACGCCCGTCGGCCCGATCATGATGATGTTCTTGGGCATGATCTCGTCCGCGAGATCGGGCGTCAGCTTTTGCCGCCGCATGCGGTTGCGGAGCGCAATCGCCACGGCGCGCTTGGCCGCCTTTTGGCCCACGACGTACTTGTCCAGCTCCGCCACGATCTCGCGCGGCGTGAGTTCCTCAAGAGAAAGCTCCTGGTCTTCCGCCGTTCCCGGTAAATAAATCGCCATACCCGCCTATCCCTACTGCCTGCTCTACCCGTGCAGTTCTTCGATCGTGATCCTGTCGTTCGTGTAAATGCAGATTTGTCCGGCGATCCTGAGCGCCTTTTCGGCAATGTCGCGCGCGCCCATCTCGGTGTTTTCCAGCAGCGCCCGCGCCGCCGCCAGCGCATAGGAGCCGCCGCTTCCGATCGCCGCAATGCCCTCGTCCGGCTCGATCACATCGCCCGATCCGCTGATCAGGAAGGTCTGACTGAGATCCGTTACCACCAACAGCGCCTCCAGATTGCGCAGCATCTTGTCCGTGCGCCAGTCCTTGGCCAGCTCCACGGCCGAGCGCCCCAGATTCCCGGCGTACTGCTCGAGCTTGCTCTGAAACGGCTGAAGAGGGAAAAGGCATCGGCCGTCGATCCCGCAAATCCGGCTAGAATCTTGTCCTGATAGAGCCGCCGAATCTTCTTTGCCGAGTGCTTGAAGACGGCTTCGCCCATCGTGACCTGGCCGTCGGCCGCCATGACTACGCTGCTGCCGCGGCGAACGCAAATGACGGTCGTTGACCGGACCCGAGCCCCTCTCGGTGAACCTGCCGCCTGCCGTCCGCCCGTACGGCCAGTACCGCTGACGGAAAAACGACCGCCTGAAGCGGCCGTTTCTGAAAACCTGCGTTGCACCATGTCTTCAGCGAGTATAGCGCAGCGGCACGTTACTTCCTGGCTGAGCGCCGTCGATTTCCCGTCTCGCAAAGCGGACAACTGAGCTATTCTGCAAGGGTCGGCGCTTCTACCCCCCGCCCTTTTCGGAGTCAACCGGATGTTCGGCCAATCACTGCACGATCCCCGCGTCATCGGGACGATTGCAGGCGCGGTTGTTTGCATCGGCGCCGTCACCACCTGGCTCATCCTGCGCCGCCGCCCCACCGCCGAGGAGATCGAGCGCGAGCGCCGCGTGCAGCTGGTCCGCTCCGGCCGCATCATCGACGGCACCATCCTGGACATCTCCGAGCTGGAGAGCCCCGCCGACCAGGAACATCCGCGCCAGATCCACTTCATCCTCTACAAATACGAGATCGGCGGGGTCACCTACGAGTGCTCGCAGGAGGTCACCGCCCTGCGCGACCTCGTCAACCCCACTGAGCTGCGGCTCGGCTTCCCCTGCTCGGTCCGCTACGACATTCACCGGCCGGAAAACAGCATCGTGGTGGCCGAGAACTGGAGCGGCCTGCGCACCACCGCCGATTCCGTCCCCACGCACCCCATGCCTCAACGCAGCAATCCCCACGCCTCCGCGCCAGTGCAGTGAATCCCTCCTCGCCCGTATAAACTGATCTTCTATGCATGTTCGTGGCGCGAACACCGCAGCCGTGCAGCGGGTGCTGCGCCTCTCCCTCATCGCCACCATTGCGTACGTCGTGCTCACGCTCGTCGCCGGATTGCGTGCTCACTCCCTGGCTCTGGTCTCTGAAGCGGGACACAACGCCTCCGATGCCCTGGCGATCGTGCTCTCCTTCGTCGCCGTCTGGTTTCAGACCCGTCCCGCGACAGACAAAAAGACCTTCGGCTATCAGCGCGCCGGAGTGCTCGCCGCGTTCCTCAACGCCCTCACCCTGATCTTCATCTCCGTCTGGATCGCCATCGAGGCCTTCCACCGCTTCACCCTGCCGGCTGCCGTCCAGCCCCGCATCATGATGTACGTCGCCGCCGCCGGCGTCATCATGAACGGCCTTATAGCCACCATGCTCTGGCGGGTCAGCCACGACGTCAATATCCGCAGCGTCTTCATCCACATGCTCGGCGATACGCTCTCCACCGCCGCCGTCATCATCGGTGGCGCAGCCATTTTGCTCACCGGCGCCACCTGGATCGACCCGGCCCTCTCACTCGCCATTGCCGCCCTCATTCTTTGGTCGTCGGCCTCCATCGTGCGCGAGACGCTGAACATCCTCCTCGAAGGCACGCCGCGCGGCATCTCCCTGGTCGAAATCCGCACCACGCTTGCCGCCATCGAAGGCGTCGAGGATGTCCACGACCTCCACGTCTGGAGCCTTGGCTCCAACAGTCACGCCCTCTCCAGCCACATCACCATCGCCGACATTCCGCCGTCGGCGAGCAATCTGATTCTCGACCGCATCAACGGCGTGCTGCGCGAGCGCTTCCGCATTTACCACACCACGCTGCAGTTTGAGCATGTGGTTTGCGAAACCGCCCATGGCTGCCTGGTTTCCGTTGAGGATACCGGCGCCCATCACCACCAACACGGGCACGTTCACTGACCCGCGGGCCGGTAATTCGCAAATCTTCAGAAGCCACCGAAGCCGGAGCCCCATGTTTGTGACGAAAACGTTTGCCCGTGCTCCTGCGCGGGCGTTGTAATGGCCCATGCACTCGAGGAGCGGCTGATGGGCGGAGCATTGCAGGATGTGCGGCTGGCACTGCGACAGATGCGCAAGACGCCGGCATTCTATCTGACGGCGATCCTGACCCTGGCCCTGGGAATGGGCGCAACCATCGCCATCTTCTCGCTGGTGGAAGGCATTCTGCTGCGGCCTTTACCCTTCGCCGATCAGGACCGGCTCGTGATTGTGGGCGACCATCTCGGCAACGGCCCCAATCCGGGCGTCACGGCCCGCGAGATCGCGACCTATGAGGGCGCGACAACGGCCTTCTCGTCGATGGGCGGGTTTGTGCCCACAGACTATGAGCTCTCCGACGCAGCGACGCCGCAACGAATCAGTGGAGCGCGGCTGGGGGCGGGTGTGTTTCCCGCGCTGGGCGTTGCTCCGCTGCTGGGGCGGGTTTTCACGAAGCCGGAAGACGACGGCCACGCACCGGTGGCGGTGATCAGTTACGCCTCGTGGCTGAACCGATACCATCGCGATCCGCATGTGCTGGGGCAGTCCATCGTGCTGGACCGTAAGTCGTATTCGATCGTCGGCGTGATGCCGCGGAGCTTTGAGTTTCCGCTGCTTCCCGGGCTGCTCAATCAGGCGCAGGTCTGGGTTCCGCTCAGCCTCACCGCGGAGGAACTGTCCGACAAGAACCTGGGCGCCTGGATGTATCGCATGGTAGCGCGGGTGAAGGACGGGGTCACGATCCACCAGGCGGCGGAAGACGCGCATCGGGTGTCGCAGCAAATCATGCGCGAGTTCCCGCCGAGCATGGCGGCCATCCGCATCCGCGGCGATGCCTTGTCTCTGCGGGAACAGTCGGTCGCAGCCACCCGTCCCATGCTGCGCGCGCTCTTTGTGGCGGTCCTCGTGGTGCTGGCGATTGCCTGTGCCAACGTTGCGGGACTGCTGCTGGTGCGAGCCATCGGGCGGCGCCGCGAATATGCCGTGCAGCTTGCGCTGGGCGCCCCGGCGAGTGCCATTTTGCGGCAGTCGGTCCTGGCGGGCCTCATCCTTGGCCTGTCGGGCGGCGCCCTCGGAGCCGGCCTGGCCGCGGTGGCGGTCCGGACCGCGCTGCATCTGCTGCCGGATTCGCTGCCGCGCGTGGACTCCATTTCGATGGACCCGGTGGTGCTGATCTTTGCTCTGCTGCTGGCCATCGCCACCGGAGCCCTGTGCAGCGCGGCTCCGGCCTTCGCAGCCACTCGGGCCAGTGTGATCGACAATCTGAAGGAGGCCGGACGAAGCGGCACGGGCGCCGTGAGCCATAGCTGGCTGCGATCCTTCCTCGTTGTCGCGGAGGTCGCCATCGCGCTCGTCCTGCTCACGACCGCGGGGTCGTTTCTGCGCAGCTACCAGAAGATGCTCGCGGTGGATCCAGGCTTTCGGCCGGAGCATGTGCTGGCGGCGAGCTATCAGCTGCCGATGAAGCAGTACTCGACCCAAACATCGGTCGACAAATTTCAGCCGCGACGTCATCGACCGGCTGATGACGAAGCCCGGCGTTGTGGCCGCCGGCATCACCAACTCGCTGCCCACCGCCAACAACGGCGGGCTGGCGGCCTACACGGTCGAGGGCCAGCCCGCCGCAAGCTGGAAGCTGACCTTCGCGGCCTTCGTGATCACCGACGGCGAATACTTCCGCGCCATGGGAATCCCGCTGATGGCGGGCCGCACCTTTACGCCTGAGGATCGCGCGGGCGCTCCCCTGGTGGTGCTTGTGAACGAGGCGATGGCGAAGCACTGCTGGCCGGGGCAGAGCGCACTCGGAAAGAGAATCCATGTGGGGAACCCGCGGAAGGGATATCCCTGGGCGACGGTGGCCGGCGTGGTGGGAAACACGGTTCTCGGTCCCCGCGACACCCCGGTTGCGGACGTGTGGTACATGCCCGCGGAACAGCCGGCCATTTTGTACGGTGCGGGCGCACCGGAGAACCTGATTCAACCGGCAGGCGGGTTCATCGTGCTGCGCTCGTCGCTCGACCCCGAGCAGATGGTGCGCGTGCTGCGCTCGTCGGTCGCTGAAGTCGATCCCTTGCTCCCACTCGATCAGGTGGCCAGCATGAAAGAGGCAATGGCGAATGTCGAGGCGCCGCGGCGATTCAACACCGATCTGATGACGGGGTTTGCCGGAGCCGCGCTCCTGCTGGCTCTGACCGGAATCTACGCCGTGGTGGCGTTTTCGGTCACGCTGCGGGCCCGCGAGATTGCGATCCGCATGGCGCTGGGGGCGCAGCGGAAAAGCATCGCGCGGATGGTGCTGCTGTCCGGCCTGAAGCTGGCGTTCGCCGGGTGTGCGCTCGGCGTGCTGGGCTCGCTGGCCGTTTCACGGCTGGTGGGCTCGTTTCTTTTTGGAGTCAGCGCGACCGATCCGCTGGTCTATGCCGCGACGATAGCGACGATGTGCGGGATCTCGATCCTGGCCACGGCCTTGCCGGCGAATCGCGCCGCCAGCACCGATCCGGTGCTGGCCCTGCGAGCTATCTGAGGGACCAAGGTCGTTACGCTGCCGGATCGCCGGCCTGTTGCGCCATGGTTCGGGCCGGCAGGAAAACGCGAATGCACGCTCCAGGCAGTTCCGGATCGTTGCTGCTCACCACGCTGATCGATCCGCCGTGCTTTTGCACGATGCCCATGCTCACCCACAGCCCCAGGCCGGTGCCATCCGCGCCCTTGGTGGTGAAGAAGGGCTGAAAAAGCCTGTTTGCCGCCTCCGGCGCAATCCCGGGTCCGCTGTCCGCCACCTGAATGGCCGCTCCGGCGCCGTGCATTTCCGCCGGCTCCGCCCGTTCCATGGTGATGCGCACTTTGCCTTTCGTACCCGACGCCTCGATGGCGTTCACGATGAGGTTGGTGAACACCTGCCGCAGTTCCGCAGGGAAGCCCTCCACCGACAGATCGCCGGCAATCCTCGTTTCCAAATCGATCCCCTGGTGCTTCAGTCGGCGGTCCAGCAGCAGCAGCACACCTTCGATCAGTTCGCGGAGATCGATCTGGATCGGCGCCCTGGGCTCCCGGTAGAGGCTGAGCATCGTCCGGCTGATCTGCATGGTTCGGCCCAGCTCCTGCTGTGCCAGACGCAGAAACTCCTCGCGTTTTGCGGCATCGTTCTCCTGCGCCAGCAGGTAGTGCAGGTTGGCCACCGAATCCAGCGGGTTATGAATCTCATGGGCGATGCTCGCCGCCAGCCGCCCCGCAACCGCCAGCTTTTCCGAGGCCACCAGCGCCGCCTGCACCTGGCGTTCTTCTGTCACGTCCCGGAACACCAGCACCACGCCGATCATCTTGCCGGCGCCGCTCATGATCGGAGCCGCGCTGTCGTCGATGATGTATTCGCGCCCGCCGCGGCCCACCAGCACCGTGTGATTCGCCAGGCCGACGACCCGCTTCAGCCGTCGCACTTTGTCGACCGGATTCTCACAGGCTTGCCGCGTCTGCTCGTTGACGATGCGGAACACCTTCGACAGCGGTTTCCCCCTCGCGTCGGCCGAGGGCCAGCCCGTCAGCTTCTCCGCAACCGCATTCATGAACGACACCGCCCCGCGGTGATCGCAGGCGATCACCGCATCGCCGATCGACTCCAGCGTGGTCTTGAACCACTGCTGGCTCTCGACAAGCTCGTTGGAGCGATCCGTGATCTCCGCGATCCTGCGCTGATAGCTGTCGGAAACGGCATGCACGTGATGGCGGGTGAACAGCCCCAGGAAGATGCCCACCACCACCGCCGAAACCAGCAGGGAAATCAGCTCCCGCCTCTGCAGCCAGCGTGCGTGCTGCGATCGCACCAGGCGCAGGCTCTCCTCGTGCCGCACCATGTTCGCCGTCGCGGCACGAATCCCATCCATCATCGCTTTCTCGCGCTGGTTCATCCCCGCGGCGTTCAGCGACGCCGCGTCCTGATGCAACACCGCGTTGGCGAATCCCAGCCACTGGTTGTAGCGAATCTCCAGGTCGTCCACCGCCTGGATCTGCGCGGTATCCCCGCCCACCATCCTGCGCAACGTCGCAAAATGGCTCTGGATCGGGCCGGTAGCTGCCTTCCACGGGTCCAGCATCACCGGATCGCCCGTCAGCTGGAATCCGCGCAGCCCCGTCTCCTGATCGATAAACAGATTCTGTAGTTCCTGGAGCTGCGCCGTGACCTCGTCGCTATGATCGAGCGCTCTCTGCGCCACTGTCGCCGCGGCGATCTGCCACACCAGGAATCCCGCCATCAGAACCAGCAGCAGGACCGGCAGCGCGACCAGCTGGCGCAGCGTTCGATTGAACTCCGGCGGCTTCACGCGGCTCCACCCGTCTGCGGTCCCCACGGCGTGCCTGCGGTATGCAACATCGCCCGCAGCTTCTCCAGCAACTCCTGCGGCCCTTCCCCCTTCAGCACCGTCACGTCCGCCAGTTCAACGACTTCGGCTGGCAGGTTGATGTAGGCGGATAGCAGCATGATCGGGATCTCCGGCCGCTCGCGCCGCATCGCCTCCGCGACCGCCCCACCGTTCATCTCGGGCATGTAGTAGTCCAGCACCACCCCGTCGACCGTGTTCCCGCGAAACAGCGACAACCCGGTTGGGCCATCGACGGCAGTGAGCACCTGATATCCGGCTCGCTCCAGCACCGCCTTGCGGATTTCCAACCCGAGCGCTTCGTCGTCGATGCACAGAATCGTCGAATTCGGCACAGCTCCTGCTTTACCTGCCGGACTCCCGGGGGGAAGATGGCGCGCTCAGTCTTCCGGGGCCTGAAATGGGGACAAACGTTGACCGAAGTATAACATCCGGGTTGCCCCCTAAAGCCCATCGCCTTAAAGGTCAACCCACTGAAACAACTGCACCATTTGGGCCATTGCCGTCCCCGCTGGAACCCATTGCTCCGCCCCGACGCTCCCCGAATTAACACAACGTTTGCAATCTCTTTGCCCCTTCAGGTTTAGGCTGAGGGCGGAACGCGCGACCCGCTGCCGGAGACCCCGGGAAAGGAATTCTTCACTTGAGCCAGACCGTTTTCGTGCTTGAGGATGACGCCGATATTGCTCGCCTGATCCAGCATCATCTGGAAGCCGCCGGTTTCCCGGCGCGTATTTATGCCACCCCGGCCAGTCTTATTCCCGATGCCGAACGCCAGGCGCCCGCCCTTTTTCTGCTCGACATCATGGTTCCGGGCGGAGACGGGCTCGACGTCTGCCGCCGCCTGCGCAATCACCCCGCCCTCAGCGCCATTCCAATCATCTTCGTCACCGCACGCGCAGCGGAAAACGACCGCGTTCTTGGCCTCGAACTTGGGGCCGACGACTACATCACCAAGCCCTTCGCCCCGCGCGAACTCCTGGCCCGCGTCAAAGCCGTGCTGCGCCGCTTCGAGCGGCCCTCCACGCCGTCCGCCATCGCCTTTGAAGACGTCGAAATCGACGCCAGCGCCATGCAGCTCCGCGTCCGGGGCAGTCTCACCACCACTACTGCGACCGAATTCCGCCTCCTCGACTACCTTGCGCGCCATCCCGGCCGCGTCTTCAGCCGCGATCACCTCCTCGACGCCGTCTGGGGCGATGCCCGCTTCGTCACGCCGCGCTCGGTCGACGTCTACGTGCGCCGCATCCGCGAGAAGATCGAATCCGATCCCGAGAATCCCCGCTATCTCAAAACCGTCCGCGGAGCCGGCTATCGTTTCGAAATTCCGCGCGCCGCCGAGCGCGCCGCTGTCTAGCGCCGTCCCTCCTGGCGCAAAATAGAACCATGACAATCCCTGAGCTGTTTCTGGAGGAATTCGACGTAGAGATGCCCGGCACCCGCAAGCTCCTCGAGCGCGTGCCCGAAGCCAGCTTCGCCTGGAAGCCTCACGAAAAGTCGATGACCCTGGGCCGTCTGGCTTCGCACATTGCCGATCTGCCCGCGCGCTGCTCCACCATCATCACCACCGAAGAACTGGTTCGCCAGCCGGGGTTCGCACCGTGGGCCGCGTCATCGACGGCCGAACTCCTCGACCACTTCGATGCCGCGATCACCGAGGCCCGCGCCGCGCTTGCTGGACTTCGCGACGATCAGCTCACTGTCATGTGGACCCTCAAGATGGGCGACCGCACCCTGGCTTCACTTCCCCGCGTCATGGCGCTCCGCCGCGTTTTCATGAATCACATCATTCATCACCGCGCCCAGCTCGGCGTCTTCCTGCGTCTGCTCGATGTCCCGATTCCCGGCATGTTCGGGGCCTCCGCCGACGATCAGCGCTGAATCGAAGACTCCGAATCGACTCCGCGCTGGCCGGCTCTTCGCGGAACGATTCTCGGCTGACCCCTGTACGCTGAACCCTGTACGCTGGATTTCAACGTGACCGGCAGAGTCTTTTCCAAGCTGCTCTTGTCTTTCGTCCTCGTGCTGTGCATCGCCACGGCAATCCTGGACCTTTCCTTCCGTAACATCGTCGACCACTCGCTCCACGAGGAAGCCCGCGTCGCCTCCCTCAGTACAGAACAGCGCGCCGCCGCGCTGCACATTTTGCGCCGCGATCTCTTCAGCGCATCTTTGATCTCGCTGGTTCTGGCCACCCTCGCCTCCGCATGGCTGGCGCATCGCATCGCCGCCCGCCTGCGCCGCATCGTCGACTTCTCCAGCCGCATCGCCGGCGGCGACTTCACCGCGCGCATCGAGGAGGACGCCGACGACGAAATCGGCGAGGTGGCGCGCGCCCTCGATGCCACCGCCGACCGCCTGGAGCGATCCTTCCAGGCCCTCGAAGCCAAGCAGCGCGAGCTGGCCGCGCTGCTCGACTCCATGCAGGAAGCCGTCGTCGCCGTCGACGCTGCCGGCCAGGTCAGCTGGTCCAATGCCGTCATGCAACGCATCGCCCCCGGCGCCTGTGCGTCCCGGGCAAAGCCCTCGTGGTCAGCGTTCGCGATCCCGAGATCCTCAAATGCGTCGACGCCGCTCTGCGCGAGCGCCGCATCGGCACCGGGCGCGCCGTCTCAGTCGTCCCAGGCCGCGCCTTCGAAGTCAGCGCCGCGCCCACTCCCGATGGCGGAGCCGTCGCCGTCCTCCACGACGTCACCGAAATCGAGCGCGCCGAGAAAACCCGCCGCGACTTCATCGCCAACGTCTCCCATGAGCTGCGCACGCCTCTCACTTCCATCTCCGGCTACGTCGAAACGCTCCTCGAAGACGGCATGGACCTCCCCGATCACGCGCGCGAATTCATGGCCATCATCCTCAAGAACGCCCGCCGCGTGAACCGCCTCACTGAGGACCTGCTCGCGCTCGCCCAGGTCGAGTCCGGCGAGCACAAGCCCCGCGTGCAGCCGGTCCGCGCCTCCGCTCTGGTCGACGACGCCATCGAGTCTCTGGCCGGCATGGTCGTCGAATCCGGCGTCGCCCTCGAAGCCGGCGAAACCACCGACGCCCTCGTCCTCGCCGACGTCGATGCCATGACCCAGGTCTTCGGCAACCTCATCGAGAACGCCATGAAGTACGGCGCCTCCGGCCGCCGCGTCGTCGTCGGCGCGCGCCCGCTCGAAAATGCCGTCGAATTCTACGTACAGGACTTCGGCCCGGGCATGGCCGAAGAGCACCTCAGCCGCATCTTCGAGCGCTTCTACCGCGTCGACAAGGCCCGCTCCCGCGAATCCGGCGGCACCGGTCTCGGCCTCGCCATCGTCAAGCACATCGTGCTCGCCCACGGCGGCACCATCCGCGTCGAAAGCGAGCTCGGCGCAGGCGCAACCTTCCTCTTCACCCTGCCGCTGGCGCCGCAACTCAGCCCACCCCAGCCCAGACCGCCGAAGAAGCGCCCGCAAAGCTCACCCGCTGATCGTTCCTGCTCCCTGCCCACTGGTCACCACTCGCTGCAGCCGCCTGTACCCTGCACCCTGTCCGCTGTACCCTGTATCCATGCCCCGCACCGTCCATGCCGTCTGCTCCGCATGACTGCCCCGACTCCTGCGGGGTCCTCGTCACCATCGACGAAGCCGGCCGCGCCACCAAACTCCGCGGCGACCCCGATCATCCCGTTACCCGGGGCTTCCTCTGCGGCAAAGTCGCCAAATACCTCGACCGCGTCTACTCGCCCGACCGCCTCCTCTATCCCATGCGCCGCCGCGCCGGCGTTCCCAAAGCCTCGCTCCCACACGGCCGCGAATCGGAATCCTTCGAGCGCATCTCCTGGGACGAAGCCCTCGACACCGTCGCCACCCGCCTCGCCGCCATCGCCCGCGAACACGGCCCCGAATCGATCCTGCCCTACTCCTACGCCGGCACCATCGGCATGCTCGGCTACGGCTCCATGGATCGCCGCTTCTTCCACCGTCTCGGCGCCTCGCAGCTCGACCGCACCATCTGCTCCGAGACCGGCGGCCAGGCCCTGATCTCCGTCTACGGCCGCAAGCTCGGCACCGACACCGAAGCCTTCCCCCACGCGAAGCTCATCCTCGCCTGGGCGGCCAACATCCACGGCAACAATATCCATCTCTGGCCCTTCGTCGAAGAAGCCCGCCGCAACGGCGCAAAGCTCGTCGTCATCGATCCCTATGCCACCCGCACCGCGCGCGCCGCGGACTGGCACATCCCCATCAACCCCGGCACCGACTCCGCCCTCGCGCTGGGCATGATGCACATCATCATCCGCGACCGCCTCTTCGATCACGACTACGTCACGCGCTGGACCTGTGGCTTCGATCAGCTCCGTGAGCGCGCCGCCGAGTATCCCCCCGACCGCGTCTCCTCGCTCACCGGCATCTCCGTCGCCGATATCGAGCGCCTCGCCCGCGACTACGCCACCACCACGCCCGCCGTCATCCGCCTCAATTACGGCGTCCAGCGCAGCGACAACGGCGGCGCCGCCACCCGCGCCATCGCCATGCTGCCCGCGCTCATCGGCGCGTGGAAACACTATGGCGGCGGACTCCAGCTCTCCACCAGCGGCGCGTTCAAATGGGACAGCACCGCGCTGCAGCGCCCCGACCTGATGCTGGCCAGCCCCCTCGGCCGCGAAGCCCGCACCGTCAATATGTCCGTCCTCGGCCACGCCCTCACCGAGCTTGGAACCGACCCCGAAGACGGCCCTCCCGTCCACGCGCTCTTCGTCTACAACTCCAATCCCGCCGCCGTCGCCCCCGATCAGTCCTCCGTCCTCCGCGGCCTCGCGCGCCCCGACCTCTTCACCGTCGTCCACGAGCAGTTCTTTACCGACACCGCCGACTACGCCGACATCCTGCTCCCCGCCACCACCTTCTTCGAACACAAAGACATCCAGGGCGCCTACGGCCACTACTATGTCCAGCTCTCCGAGCAGGCCATCGCTCCGCTCGGCGAGGCGCGCTCCAACGTGTGGCTCTTCTCTCAACTCGCCCAGCGCATGGGATTCCCCGAGCCCTGCTTCCACGATTCCGTCGACGACCTCATCGCTCAGGCCCTGCGCGCCTCCGATCCGGAGCACCAGCATCCCTGGCTCGCCGGCATCACCGCCGATACCCTCCACGAAGCCGGCGGGGCGCAGCGCCTTCGCTTCGAAGACGATCGGAGCCGCGCTTCCTTCCCTTCGCCGAAGGCCCCTTCGATACGCCCAGCGGACGCATCGAGTTCTACTCCGCCTCGCTAGCCGCCCAGGGCATCGACCCGCTCCCGGCGTTCGTCCCCGCGCCGGAATCCCGCCACGCCGCCGCCAGCGAACGCTACCCGCTCGAGTTGCTCCCGCGCAAAGCCGACAACTACATGAACTCAACCTTCCCCAACCTCGGCGGGCACTGGCAGATGGAGTCCGCCTACAACGGCGTTCTCGAACTCCACACCGACGATGCATTGCCACGCGGCATCGCCGATGGAGATCTGGTCGATGTCTTCAACGACCGCGGCAGCCTCGCGCTGCGCGCCCACGTCAATGGCAGCGTGCGTCCCGGCGTCGTCGCCGCGCGCCTCAACTGGAACAAGCTCTCCGAAGGCGGCCACAACGTGAACCTCCTCACCTCGCAGCGCCTCAACGATCTCGCCGGCGGGCCCATCTTTTATTCCGTCCTCGTTGACGTTCGCCCCGCTGCTGCGTCCCAACAAAATCGAATCGATCTTCGATAAACTGATCCCACTTCTCCATGATTTCATCCTCAGCAGGCGCAGCCCTGCGGGACGGGAGATGAGGATGATGTTGCCATCGACGACCCCGCCGAAATCGACTGCCTGCTGCTGCCGTCCGCATCTCCTTCCGCGCCCCCGCTGCCGCCGCCGCGCGCGTGAATCGCGCTGATATAATCGCCTTTTCCCAAAGACGGCCCGATTTTGAGCAGTGAGGGTGTGCCTATTTTTTCCGTGAACTTCTGGAGCGCTGGCTCCCCGCACGTACCATGCAGGAATCTGCGCCGGCTCCTGAGGCGCTCCCTGATTTTGCTTCTCCTCCTGGCCCCGTTTCTGCCCCTTCCGCGGCTCATGGCCCAGGAGGCTGCGCCCTCCGCTTCCAGCGATGTCGGCCAGAAGATCGTCGAGATTCGTGTCATCGGCAGCCGCCGCATTCCCAGAGAAACCATCCTCGCCCGCATGTTCAGCCACGTGAACGATCCCTACGATCCGCTCACCGTCGAACGCGACTTCAACTCCCTCTGGAACACCGGCTACTTCGAAGACGTCCGCATCGAGAAAGAGGACACCCCTCAGGGCGTCATCCTCGACGTCTACGTGCGCGAGAAACCCACCATCCGCGACATCACCTACAAGGGCCTGAGCTCCGTCACCGAGTCCGATGTCCTCGACCGCTTCAAGAAGGAGAAGGTCGGGCTCTCCCAGGAAAGCCAGTACGATCCGGCCCGCATCGCCAAAGCTGTCACCGTCATCAAGGAAATGCTCGCCGAGCACGGCCACCAGTTCGCCACCGTGCGCCCCGAAGTCCGAACCATCCCGCCCGCCTCCGTTCAGCTCATCTTCCTGATCAAGGAAGGCCCCACCGTCAAGGTCGGCAAGATCACCTTCTCCGGCAACCGGCATGTCAACTCCCGCACGCTGCGCGAGGCCATGCGCAACCTGCGCCCCATCGGCATTCCGCACTCCATCCTCCTCGAGAACCTCTTCGCCCGCACCTACGACGCCACCAAGCTCGATGAGGATACCGAGCGCGTCCGCCAGGCCTATCGCGATCGCGGCTACCTGCGCGGCGGCCCCGTCGGCCCCGCCGAAACCAAAATCCGCAATGAGTCCGGCCTTTCCCTCTTCACCTTCCGTCCGCGCAAAGGCAAGCGCATCGATATCCATATGAATATCGAGGAAGGCGAGCGCTACCGCCTGGCCAGCATCAACTTCACCGGCTACAAGCCCGGAACCAATGTCAAGGCCCTGCGCTCCGTCTTCACGCAGAAAGACGGCTCCATCTTCGACCTGACCACCTTTCAGAAAGACCTCGAGAACCTGCGCAAGGCCTACAGCCAGAACGGCTACATCAACTTCAGCCCCCTGCCCGTTCCCACCTTCGACGACGCGAAGCACACCGTCACCTGGAACATCGACATCGATGAAGGCAAGCAGTTCACCGTCTCGCGCATCGAGTTCCAGGGCAACACCGTCACCCGCGACTTCGTCATCCGCCGCGAGCTGCTTCTCCAGGAAGGCCAGGTCTACAACAGCCACCTGTGGGAACTCAGCCTGCTGCGCCTCAATCAGCTCGACTACTTCAATCCTCTGCGCGTCGATCAGGATTCCGAGACCCACCAGAACACCGAAGCCGGCACCGTCGACCTGCTCCTCAAGGTCCAGGAGAAGGGCAAGAACTCCATCGGACTGAACGGCGGCGTCAGCGGCCTCTCCGGCGCCTTCCTCGGCCTCAATTACCAGACCAATAACTTCCTCGGCCTCGGCGAAACCCTCAGCGTCCAGGCCAACGCCGGCAGCCTGGCCCGCAATCTCCTCTTCGCCTTCAACGAGCCTTATTTCCGCAACAAGCCGCTCAACATCGGCTTCCAGGTCTTCGACCGCAAAACCGACTACAACGCCTCCAAGAGCTATTCGCTGTCGGGCAGCGCCACCGGCAACGAAAGCTCGGCCATCTCTTCGCTGCTGCAGAACTACAACCAGGGTGAAAAGGGATTCAACCTCTCCGTCAGCTACCCCACTCCGCCACTTCAACCTCTTCGGCTTCTCGCGCGTCGGCGCCACCTATGCCTGGGACAGCTCTTCGGTCCGCGCCTTCAGCCAGGCCTCCAGCAATCTCTTCCAGACCCTCGCCTTCCGCAGCGGCATTCAGGGGCAGAACGCGCTGGAAGGCATCATCACCAGCTCGGCGATGTTCAGCTACAACTCCAGCAACGTCTCCAGCAACTACCTGCCCCACACCGGCCAGTCGCTGTCGGCCACCGTGCAGTTCGCCGGCATCTGGGGCAGCGTTCGCTATATCCGCCCGGTCGTCGAATACAAGCGCTACCAGCCCATGAAAGGCCTCTGGTTCAACCCGAATGGCCGCAACACCCTGGGCATGCGCCTGCAGGCGATCTACATTACCGGATTCAGCGGCGATGTCGCCCCGCCCTTCGATCGCCCCTCAGCCGGCGGTGACAGCCGATATCCGCGGCTTCGATGTCCGCACCATCACGCCTTACGGATTCGTGCCCACCCGCGTCCTCTTCGCCCTCACCAATCCTGACGGTTCCACCGTCCCCCGCGATCCGACCAACCCCAGCCTCGGCCCCATCCAGATTCCCCTGCCCGTCTACGGCATGGCCACCATCGGCGGCGACACCAACTTCACCGGCAACCTGCAGTACATGATCCCCATCTACGGCCGCACCGTCGGCTTCAACTTCTTCAACGACTTCGGCATGGACATGGCGATCAGCAAGGACCAGCTCCGCCAGAGTCCGGAAGGAATCGACGCTCTCAATTCGCCGCTCTACGGCTGCCCCAATTACGTCAACGGCACCTGCCAGGGCGGCCAGCGCATCAGATTCAGCCCCACCATCGATCCCATCAAGGGCACCAACTATGTGCCGCGCGATTCGGCCGGCGGCGAGCTCGACGTGATGATGCCCATCATCAACGCCCCCTTCCGCATCTACTACGCCGTCAATCCCCTCAAGCTTTTCACCACCTTCTCGCGCACCAACCTCATCACCCGCAGCATGTTCCCGGCAGGCGGCGCAGGCGACTACTCCTCAATCGAGGCCAATGAGTTCTACAACGGTCTCTACGTCCTGCGTGAACCCAGCAAGACCTTCCGCCTCACCGTCGCCACCACCTTCTGAAACACAGGGCACAGGGCTCAGATCGCAGGTTCTGCGTCCAGATGGACAGACCTGATCCCATCCCGTTGGAGATGTCCGCCCGCCGGACGGTCTTTGCTGTGACCTGTAACCTGTAACCTGTAACCTGTTTGTTTGACGGCCCCACCCCCGGGCCCTATAATTTGCCCAGGTTCCTGAGAATTTCTCTCTGTCCGCGTCTTGCATTCCGGGCGAGAATTCGAGCCCGGTCCCGCTCCTTGAGTTCGAGGAACCGGAATTTCTGAGAGCGAGGAATGCGGGCCAAGCCAACCAGGAAACCGAAGGAGTTTCTGAATTCCATGAAGCGTTCGTTGTCACTCGTTTGCGTGCTCGCGTCCGGAATGGGCGTCGTAGCCGTTGCCCAGGCCGCCCCGGCCAACTCGGATCCAGCCCCCTCCGCCCCGGCTGCCACCACCGCCACCACCGTCACCACAAAAATCGCCATCATCCAGTTCCAGGGCGCCGTCGCTCAGACCAATGAGTTCCAGCGCGACATCGCCGATCTCCGCAAGAAGTACGAGCCGCAGGAAGCCAAGCTGCAGTCGGAGAACCAGGAAGTCGAAACCCTCAAAAAGCAGCTCCAGGATGGTGCCACCACCCTCAGCGACGTCGAGCGCGAAACCAAAATGCGCACCATCGACGAGAAGACCAAGCACCTGCAGCGCTCCGCCCAGGATCTCCAGAGCAACGAGCAGCAGGATGGCCAGCAGACGTTCAACCAGGTCGCCAATAAGGTCGGCGAAGTGATGATCTCCTATGCCCAGCAGCAGGGCTTCAGCCTGGTTCTCGATGCCGGCCAGCAGAACAGCAACGTCCTCTGGGCCATGCCTTCCACTGACATCACCAAGGCTGTGATCGAAGCCTACAACACCAAATCCGGGGTCCCGGCACCTCCTGCGGCCGTTCCGTCAGCTCCTGCTCCCCGCTCAACGCCGGGCGCGACACACACCCCGGCAACAACGCCGCACACTCCGCCGGCGACTCCGCACAAGTAACCCCGTCTGAACCGGGTCTCTTCCGCTGAAGAGACCCGCCGCCAACTCGCCCCCCAAAAAGTCTCCACAGATGGCCTGAGCCCGCTGTGGAAATTTCTGTGGAAGATTTTTGCCCGAGGACCCGTTAACTACCTCGGCATCTCAGCCCGCCGTCCGAATTTTCTGGCTGCGCTCGCCATCCCTCGTTGTTTCAGCGGGTTGTCGCTGCTCCAGCCGGGTCATACACTGCCGTAACCCCATTCAAGACAACCTTTTTGCTTTTCCACAAAATCGTGTGAAACGCCAGTGAACGCCCAGGTCTGCCGTTACGGCGCGGTCCAGCCCTCGTTATCTACTGGATCACCCCGCGCTTCGACCCCTCGACGAACTCCAGCAGATACCGCACGTCCTCGGATTCATCCCCCTCCGCGCGCAGCTTCTCCACCGCCTGAGCCGTATTCAGTTTCGAAGCCAGCAGCGTCCGGAACGCATGATGCAGCGCCCGCAGCCGGGCCCGATCGAACCCCCGCCGCTCCAGCCCCACCTTGTTCATCCCGTAGGCATGCGCCTCGCGTGTCGCCGACGTCAGCGAGAAGGGAAGCACGTCCTGCGTCACCACCGTGCCACCGCCGATATACGCGTGCTTGCCCACGCGGCAAAACTGATGGATCGGCGAGAACGCGCCCACCGTCACATAATCCTCAATCGTCACGTGTCCGGCCAGCGTCGCGTTGTTCGCCAGAATGCAGTGGTCGCCGATCACGCTGTCGTGCCCTACGTGGACGTACGCCATCAGCAGGCAGCCGCTCCCGATCCGCGTCATCCCGCCGCCGCCCACCGTGCCCCGCGAGATCGTCACGCACTCGCGGATCGTGTTATCGTCGCCCAGCGTGAGCCCGGTGGCCTCGCCCTTGTATTTCAGATCCTGCGGCGCCACCCCCACGCATGCGAACGGCGAAAACTTGTTTCGCGCCCCGGCCGTCAGATGCCCGTCGAGCACCACGTGCGAAATCAACTCGCACCCCTCGCCCAGCACCACATGTGGCCCGACCGTACACCACGGCCCCACTGTGCACGACTCAGGAATCGACAGCCCCAGGCGCAACAACGGCCGTGGGATGAACGCTCACTCCTGACTTCACCGCTCCGCCCGCCAGCGCAGGCTCCGCGGCACCGCTCGGCCGCCTCCTGCGTCCGCGGCACCAGCGCGCACATCACCGTCGCCTCGCAGGCCAGCTTGCCGTCCACCGTCGCTCTGCCTTCCATCTTCGCCACCCGCGGCTTCCACGTCAGCACGCTGACTTCGATCCGCAGCTGATCCCCCGGCACCACCGGCTTGCGAAACTTCGCCCGCTCGATGCTCGTGAACACCATCAGCTTCTTGTCCCGGTCCGGAACCTCCGGCATCAGCAGCACGCCGCCGGCCTGCGCAATCGCCTCCACTACCAGCGCCCCTGGCATGATCGGATATCCGGGAAAATGCCCCTGGAAAAACGGCTCGTTAATGGTGACGTTCTTGATCGCGACGATCCGCTTCTTCCGCTCGATCTCCACCACGCGATCGATCAGCAGGAACGGATACCGATGCGGCAAAATGCTCATGATCTCCGTGATCTCGAGCACCTGCCGCCCTTCCAGAATGCAGTCGGAGTTTTCCATCGTTGGCAGCGCCGATTATAAACGCCAAACCTGACGGATTCTTTCCCCGCTTCTCCCCTGGGCCTTTCTTCTCACTCGGCTTTTCGCTCGTTTTTGGCTCGCTGTCCCACTCGCTTTACCGCTTGCCCTTCCGCTCGTCTCCAGGCTCCAGGCTAATAGCTAGAGCAGCGCCCACAGCGCCAGCCCCAGCGCCACCGGCATCGCCACCATTCCCACCTTCAGAAACTCCCAGCCCGTAATCTCCGCGTCGTCGCGCCGCAGCGCGATCAGCCACAGAATCGTCGCCAGCGAACCCGTCACCGACAGATTCGGCCCCAGATCCACCCCGATCATCACCGCATGCGCCAGCAGCCCGTGCTGCCCTATCTGCCGCAGCGCCGTCCCCGCCGCCAAACCTGCGGGCAGGTTGTTCATCGCGTTCGACAGCAGCGCAACCCCGAACCCCCCGCAGAATTTCCCCACTCCATCTGGCGCCGCGGCCAGCCACTGGAGTGCCGCCCGCGTCAGCCGCATCATCCCGGCCCGATTCAGCGCCTCCACAATGATGAACAGCCCCGCCACCAGCGGCAGCACGCTCCACGACACGTTCCGCACCGCATTCATCGGCGCGCTCCGATCCCGCAACGCCACCAGCACCAGCGCCACCACGCCAGCCCCAAACGTCGGCGCCCCCAGCGGAACATCCATCGCCGACGCTACCAGCAGCCCCGCCGCCGCCAGCCCAATACCCGCCAGGGCCATCCAACCCGCCGGTTCCAGCCGATATCGCTCGCCCACCTCCGCCGCCTCTCCGGCCAAAGCCTTCCGGCACAGCAGCCGCAGGCATACAAACGTCGCCGCCACCGCTGCGACCGACGGCAGCAGAAACATCCGCATCCACACCGCCAGCCGCGGCAGCTGCGTCCCGAAAACCACCAGGTTCGCCGGATTCGAAATCGGCAGCAGGAAGCTCGCCGCATTCGCGATCAGCGCACACGCCAGCAAATACGGCCTTGGCTCGACCTTTGCTTTCCGCACTGCCGCCAGCACCGCCGGCGTCAGCACCACCGCGGTCGCGTCATTCGACAGCAACGCCGTGACCGCGATTCCCACCGCGTACACCCAAATGAACAGCCGCCCCGCCGAACCACGCGCGTGGTGCAGCCGCAACATCCGCGACCCAGTCAAAGACGCCTTCCTCCCGCGCCAGCTCGGCCAGCAGCATCATGCCGGTCAGGAACAGGTACACATCCACGCCCTCGCGGATGGCATGGACCGCCCCTCTCAGCGGCAGCAGCCGCGTCGCCACCAGCAACGCCGCCCCGCCGCCAATCCACACCCACTCGGGAAGCCCGCGCGGACGCACCAGCATCAGAACGATGCTCGCCAGCGCGACGCCCCAGATCAGGAAAGTGACAACCATGTAAGGAAATCGGGCTCCGATAGTTCGCGACAGTTGGACGCCCCCGCATTACACTAAATCGGGCCTGCTCCCCAACACGCCCTTTTTTGCCCTGGCGGAAACATGCCGCCGGACGTGGAGTCAGAGAATGCCCGCACCTGAGCGGCTCTATTACGCCGATTCATTTCTGCAGTCTTTCCCCGCTGTCGTTGCCGATGTTCGCGAAGCCTCCCGTGCCGACGGCGAATCTGTCTGGCAGATCGCCCTCGATCGCACCGCCTTTTACCCTACCAGCGGCGGCCAGCCCTTCGACACCGGCTTCCTCCGCGCCGTCTCACCCGGTGGCGCCTCGATCGAGATCCCGGTCGACTCCGTCGAAGAAGACGAGAGCGGCCAGGTCTGGCACTTCGCCCGCAAACCTCTCGCTGTCGGCGCCAAAGTCGAAGGCCACATCGATAGGCAGCGCCGTTTCGACCACATGCAGCAGCACACCGGCCAGCACCTGCTTTCCGCCGTGTTTCTGCGCGAGCTGCACGCTCCCACCGTCTCCTTCCACCTCGGCGACTCCGTCTCCACCATCGACCTTGCCGGTGGCCCCGTCGCTCCCCACAGCCTCGAACGGATCGAGCGCCTCTGCAACGAAATCATCGCCGAAGATCGCCCCATCTCTATGCGCTACGCCTCGCGCGCCGAAGCCGAATCCATGCTCGCCGCCGGCCAGCTGCGCAAGCTCCCCGAGCGCTCAGGCGAAATCCGCCTCGTCGAGATCGACGGCATCGATCGCAATGCCTGTGGAGGAACCCACCTCCGCTCCACCGGCCAGATCGGCGGCCTGTTCCTCCGCGGCACGGAAAAAGTCAGCCGCGGCGTTCGCGTTGCATTCGTCTGCGGCCTCCGCGCCGTCCGCGCTGCGCGTGCCGATGCCGCCGTCCTGAGCCAGCTCACCTCCGCCCTCTCCGCCGCTCCCGCCGACGTACCCGCAGCCGTCGAGCGCCTCCGATCCGAGGCCAAAGCTTCCGTCAAAGATCGCCAGCGTCTCCGCGAAGAACTGGCCGACTACCACGCCTCGCGCCTCGCCGTCGAAGTCCAAATCGAAAACCGTCTCCGCATCGTCGACCGCACATGGAAAGACCGCGACCCCGAGTATTGCCGCCTGCTCGCCTCCCGTCTCACCGCCGCCGCACCATCGACAGTCGTCCTCTTCTGCTCCGAAGGCGCCGACCCCGCCTCCATCGTCCTCGCGCGCAGCCTCGACTTCAGCTTCGACTGCGGCCGCCTCCTCAAAGAAGCGCTCGCGCAGCTCGGCCTTCGTGGCGGAGGCTCGGCCGACCTCGCCCAGGGCGAGGTCCCCCTGCAGCAAGCACCCGCTCTGCGCAGTTCTCTCGTCGTCGCTGTCAGGAACGCCGCCGCCGCTGAACGAAACTGAAGCGTGATGCTTTTGGCGGTGGCTGGTCATCGCCCAGGCTCTGTTCATCACAATGGCGTCCGCTGTCCGGATCGGGCCGCTAAACTGCCGGGGACGCAGGAGTGCGCGCACGATGACCGCGATTTACAAAATGCTGTTGCTCTCTGCCCTGATGCCATTTTCGGCGATGGTGCAAGCGCAGGACGCGCCGATGTTCCGAAACGACCTGGCTCACTCCGGCATCTATGCCGCACCGGGCGTGCCGGTTCTTCATCGCGTGAAGTGGACCTTCCATACGGGTGGCGCGGTTGTGTCGTCGCCAGCGATCTCGAACGGCGTGGTGTACGTGGGCAGCAACGACGGCCGGCTCTACGCGATCGACGAAGAGAGCGGAATGCAGAAGTGGAGCTTCGAGACGGGATCGCGTGTACCGTCTTCGCCGGCAGTGGCGGACGGAGTTGTGTTTTTCGGCAGCTATGACGGAAATTTCTACGCCGTGGACGCTGCGACGGGAAAGCTGCGATGGAAATTTGCCGATCCAGGCGAGCGTCGTTTTACGGCGACGCATCTGCATGGATCTCTGCCCGCCGGCGAGGCGATGCCGGATCCTTTCGACGTGTATCTTTCATCGCCGGCGGTGTGGAACGGGATGGTGTACTTCGGCAGCGGCGATGGGAACGTCTATGCGCTGGAAGCTGGGACGGGTTCGCTGCGATGGAAATTCCAAACCGGCGATGTGGTTCACGCTTCGCCGGCGATCGCTGACGGGAAGCTGTACATCGGGAGCTGGGACAGCTATTTCTACGCGCTGGACGCGGCCACAGGGAAGGAAGTTTGGCGGTTCAGGACAGGCGAGGATCACGACACGCACAATCAGGTGGGGATCCAGTCGTCGGCGACGGTGGCTGATGGCGTGGTCTACTTTGGCTGCCGCGATTCGAACCTCTATGCAGTGGATGCAGCGACGGGAGCGCAGCGGTGGGTTTTCAATAACAAGGGATCGTGGGTGATTGTGTCGCCGATTGAACGCGACGGCAAAGTATATTTCGCTACTTCAGACACGGCGACGGTGCACGCGGTGAAAGCCGCGGACGGGACGCAGGTGGCCTCGATGCAGTTTCAATGGCCTTTCTTCGGATCTCCTGCAATTGCCGGCAACACGATATATCTCGCGGGGGAGGACGGGAAGCTGGTGGCCATCGATCTGAATACGTGGAAGCAGGTATGGGCTTTTCAGACGGACGGGTCGAAGAAGAACCTGACGGCGTTTTCGAAGGCGGACGGCCATCCGGACTACGAAAGGGTCTTCGGCTCGAATTTTTACGACGACATGGTTGCGGGCGTGAGCAGGATGGGCGCGGTGGGGATGATTCTGGCGTCGCCGGTGATCGCGGGAGGCACGGTTTTTGTTGGCAGTACGGATGGCAACTTGTACGCTTTGCAATAGGAGCCCGCGATTCCGAAGGCGTTAGGAAAGTCCCTCTCCCACAATGGAACGGAATCCCACTTTGGGGTTACTTGGAGCTGAACTCCACATTACCCGCTTGCCAATTTGGCGGAGATGCCGGTAGCATCCACTCAAGAGACCGGCCTGCAAAGCAGGTGAGGGCGATCAACGCTGGATGAACCTACATTCATGCGAACAGGGGGCTCGACTCGACAAATCGGTTCGGTGTGCAGTGTCCGCCAGTCCGGAATGCCTAAAGAACCGCGGAGAGTTCCCACCGTCTTAGGACGGGTTCACCAGCGCATCACCCCACGGCCCAGCGGGTCGGTTCTTCTTCACCCCATCAAGCCAAAACCGGGCTTGCCGGGGATCCCGGTTCTTCTTCCTATCACGCCGATCGTCGCGTGCACCCTCTTCTCTTCCATTTCGGCCCTATCGCGATTCCCACCTATGGCGCCTGCACGGCTTTAGCCCTGCTGTCGGCGCTGGCCATCTCCGTTTCCAGCGCCAAACGAGCAGAACTGAGCGCGGAGAAGGTCTGGAATCTCGAGCTGATCGCCATTCTGACGGCGCTGATTGCATCGCGGCTCCTCGTGATCGCCGCTCATCCCCATTTATTTCGAAACCATCCATTCTGGCTGCTCGGTCTCCTGACGCTGCCAGACGTTTGGTTTGCTCTCGGCGGCGCTTTGGCCGGTTTGCTGGCCGCGATACTGTACGCTCTGGCGGAAGGCCTGCCGTTGCTGAAGACCGCCGACGCGGCGACTCCCGCTGTAGCCCTCGCCTTCTGCTTCAACCGCATGGGCGCGTTCTGCGGCGGCTCCGCGTGGGGAACGCCCACGCATCTTCCCTGGGGTGTGGTTTATCGCAGCCCGGTCGCGTATCTCTGGTATCGCGTGCCGCTGGGTGTGCCGCTGCATCCGGTGCAGATTTACGATGCGCTTGCTTCTCTCATGCTGTTCGCTCTTCTGCTTTGGATGGCGCGCGGGGCTTCGAGACGCGACGGCGAGATCGCCGGAGCCTGGCTGTTTGTGTATGGAGTGATTCGCTTCTTTCTGGAATTTCTGCGCGGCGATCCCGCGCGCACGCCTCTGCTGGGCGGCGCATTAACGCTGGCGCAGTTGCTGTCGCTCGGAGCGGTGCTGATCGGCGGCGCATTGTGGCTACGCCGGCAGCCGGATGCAGAACCGCGCCGTCGAACACTGAACGGAATGCTTCTTCGCTCGCATCCTGAGCGGCGGCGCGCTGCGTATACTGATCGCGATGAATCGCCGACTGCATCTTTTTCTTCTGGTGATCATGGCTTCCTTCACACTGCAGGCACAACTCCCCGCCGGTGTTCCTCAGCCCGTCCTCCTGTGGCCGAACGGCGTGCCTGGCGCGCTTGGTCAAACCGAAGCGGATATTCCCCGCCTCTATCCTTTTCTCCCGCAGACGCGCGCCACCAGCACTGCGGTTCTTGTCATTCCTGGCGGCGGATATCAGCACGTTGCTATTGGCCACGAGGGCTTCCAGATTGCCGGGTGGCTGAATGCGCAGGGGATCCCGGCATTCGTGCTGGATTATCGCGTGGCGCCCTACCACTATCCAGCGCCGATTGAAGACGGACAGCGCGCGATGCGTCTGATCCGCGCGCATGCGGCAGAATACGGCATCGATCCGCAGCGCCTGGGCGTGTGGGGATTCTCCGCCGGCGGCCACCTGGCCTCGACGCTGGGCACGCACTGCGACGCCGATGCGGTGCCGGTGGAACATCCGGACGCAGTCGACGCGCAGAGCTGCAAACCAGCCTTCATGGTTCTGTCGTATCCGGTGATCAGCATGACGCCGCCTGAAGCACACGCCGGTTCCCGGATGAACCTGCTGGGACCCAATTTCGATCCGGCGCTGGAGCGTCGCTACTCGAATCAGCTTGCGGTGACCGCGGAGACGCCGGCGACGTTCCTCTTTGCGACTACCGACGATCCGACGGTTCCGGTCGCGAACAGCATCGATTTTTACCGCGCACTCGAGGAGCATCATGTGCCCTCTGAGCTGCACATCTACGACTTCGCAAACCACGGCTGCGGGCTGTGCGGCTCGATCCTTCCGCTGTCCACCTGGCCGGAGCTTCTGCGCAACTGGCTTGTCCAGCGCGGATGGATTCCCTCGACAGCCCCTCCTCCACCGCCTGCCCAGCCGAATCTGCCTTCCTGGCCTCCGGGTCTCACCGGCCCCGGCGCGCCTCATCCTTCGTAACAATGACTGTGACCTATACAGTCCCCGGCGAGGCGGCGAAAGCAGCGCCTCGATGCCTGGCTCACCAGCCAGCTCACCGGCGTCAGCCGTGAGCGCGTGCAGCTCCTGATCGAGCAGAAAAAAGTCCGCCTCGACGGCAAGTCCCCACGCGCGTCCTACCGATTGCGCGGCGGCGAGTCGGTCGAAGTTCTCGGCGATCCCACTCCGCCACCCCTCAAAGCATTTGCCGAAGACATCCCGGTGAGCGTGGTTTATGAGGATGACGATCTCTCCGTCATCGACAAGCCCGCTGGCATGACGGTGCACGCCGGAGCCGGTGCCGCGGAGAGCGGCACGCTGGTGAATGCCCTGCTGCATCGTTATCGCTCGCTCTCGTCGGTCGGAGGTGAGCAGCGTCCCGGCATCGTGCATCGCCTCGACAAGCAGACCTCTGGACTGATCGTGATCGCGCGCAACGACGCCGCCCACGCCCGGTTGGCGCACATGTTCGCGCAGCGCCTGATGCGCAAAACCTATATTGCGCTGGTACACGGCCACCTGAAGCAGGATCACGGCACCATCGATGCGCCCATCGCCCGCGATCTGCTGCGCCGCACCCGCATGACCACCCGGCGCAGCGTCGGAGCACGCTCGGCGATCTCGCATTACACGGTGCTGCGCAGAATCCAGTCGCGCTTCGGTGCGTTCACGCTGGTTTCGGTGCGCATCGAAACCGGGCGCACCCATCAGATCCGAGTCCACCTGGCCTCCATCGGCCATCCGGTGGTTGGCGATACGGTCTACGGGGCGCCCGCGCGGCTGATGGTCATTCCCGGACGGCGAACGGCAGACCCAGCCGCCGAAAGCCTTGCCCTGGGGCGAAACTTCCTTCACGCTGCGGAGCTGGAATTCGCTCATCCGCGGACGGGAAAGCCTCTTCAACTGCAGTCGCCGCTGCCGGCGGAGCTGGAGAATCTGCTGCAACAGATCGAGTCCGGGCGAACCGCAGATTAGCCACCGCGCCCTGTTCCGCCTTTCCTGGTCCTGAAAGCTTTGGCAGCGGATGCTCCAGCAGTTCGCGAAACATACGCGTCTGCATCCATTGCCCAATGCGTTCGCCAAAGCTCAATTAAACCACTCCAGCGCCCGGTTTTCCATCTTCAACATGCGCCCCGTGCGCCAGGAGTCGCGAACGATTTTTGTGGTATGTGGAATCCGTTGGCTCTCGTAGGCGCGCAAGCCGGCTTGTTCAGAGTTCGCTCCCCGCAGGCAATCGGCGAGGTAAACTCGCATCTCCAATGCCTGACAGGCGCCCTGCCCGAGATTCGGCATTGTCGTGTGTGCTGCATCGCCCAGCAAGGTGACGGGGCCACGACCCCACCATCGCAACGGAGGCCGATCCAGAATGTCGTTCTGAAGAACGGCATCCTCCGGCGTTCGTTCGATGACCTCCGGAATGGGCGCAGCAAAACGCCGAGTGAGACCGATGGCTCCCCGCCGCCCTTCGGTGGTGCCCGCAGGCGTATTTTTGGCGAGGAACCAGTAGAGCTTCTCCTCACCGCACGGCCATACGCCGCACTGCATTCCACTGCCCAAAGCCAGGAGCGCCGTTCCTTGCGGAAGATCGGCATTGTCGCGGCAAATGCCCCGCCAGCACGTATAGCCTGCGTAGCGCGGGGCTGCCTTTCATGCAGCCGCTACCCGGATCATCGACCCAATGCCATCTGCCCCGATCAAGATGTTTCCGTGGCGATGCGTTCGCCGTTGCCGAGGACTGCTGCCGATCCCTCGAAATCGACGCAGAGCGCGCCGGTGCGAACCGAGGAAGAGGGCAACGCTCGCAGCAGAATCTGCTGCAACGCGGCTCGCTGAATATCCACGCGGGCGCGCGCGGCCCGATGGCTCATGGCGGCGACATCGGTCGTGGCCATCAGCTTGCCGGAGAGGTCGTGCGTGCGGAGCCGCTGCACCAGAGACGCAGAAGCCAATACCTGTTCATCGAGATGTAGTTCGCGAAGCGCTCGCAAAGCGTTCGACCAGAGAGAAAGGCCGGCGCCGAGTTCACGAATCTCTTTACTCCGCTCCAGCACGACGACCTCGATGCCGACCCTGCGGAGCGCAACTGCCGCAGCCAGCCCGCCGATGCCCGCGCCGACAATGACTGCCCTCATCCTGCCAGTCTAAGGGCTCGACTTGCATCCTGCTTCGACCGGCTTTGGAAAGCTGGCCTGGCCAGCGATGGCGAAATTGTGCGATACCTTGACCATCTACAATAAGTATTGTAGATAATCATAGTATGGCGAAGCCGAGCGATCTGGTGCAGGGAACCCTCGACCTTCTCATTCTCAGAACCATCGCTCCCGACCCCATGCACGGGTGGGCGATTGCGAAGCGCATTCAGCAAATCTCGAATGAGGTGCTCCAGGTGCAGCAGGGGTCGCTGTATCCGGCGCTGCACCGGCTGGAGCAGCAGGGCTGGATTCGCGCGAAGTGGATGGAGAGCGAGACGGGCCGGCAGGCGAAGTTCTACGCGCTGACGGCTGCCGGAAAGCGGCAGCTGGAAGACGAGACCGCCAACTGGAACCGTTTGTCGGAGGCCATCAATCTGGTTATTGAAAACGCCTGAGGAACTGTGTCGATGCGATTGTTCGAAAAGATACGGATGCGGTTACAAATGCTGCTGCATCGTGGCCGTGAAGCCGGCCGTCTCGACGCGGAGCTGGAGTTTCATCTCGAACAGCAGATCGCCGAGAATCGTGCGGCGGGAATGAGTCCGGAAGAGGCTCGCCAGGCGGCGCTCCGGGTCTTTGGCAACCCCGTCGTTCTGCGCGAACAGGCGCGCGAGTCGTGGAGCTGGAACTGGGTCGAGGCTCTGTTGCGCGATATTCGCGTCGGCGCGCGCACTCTGCTGCGCTCTCCGGGATTCGCGCTGACTGCGATCCTGGTCATGGCCCTCGGCATCGGCGCGAATGTCGCGCTGTTTACTCTGGTGCGTTCGGTTCTGCTGCGCCCCTTGCCGTTTGCCGATCCCGACCAGCTCGTTGGCGTTTTCGAGGCGCAGTCCGACGGCAGCCATCAGGACAACACGGTCGCCGGCGGTTGTTTTGGCGTCTGGAAGGAACACTCCCGAAGCTTCAGCGGTCTGGCCCTCAGCCAGGAAATGCACTACAACCTGGCCGCCGCGGGCAACCAGCTGCCGGAAGTCGTCGAGGCGCGTACCGCGAGCTGGAACATGTTTCCGCTGCTCGGCGTGCAGCCGGCGCTGGGGCGATTCTTTACGCGGCCGAAGATCAGCCCGGCGCGAACGCGACGGCGGTGCTCACGTGGGGATTGTGGAAGCGCCGCTTCGGTGGCGACCCCGGCATTGTCGGCCGCAGCGTCCTGATCGACGCAAAACCCTACACCGTGCTTGGCATTCTGCCCGCCTGGTTCACCTGGCCCGATCCCAGAGTGCAGTTGTGGACGCCGCTCTATCACGAGAAGTCGCCGGAACTGATGCGGATGTTCGACGCCCACAATTTCGATGTCGTGGGCCGTTTGCGCTCCGGGGTGACCATGCAGCAGGCCGGCGCCGAGCTCAATGCGATGCAGCGCCAGATCCGTCGTCGAGCATCCCGACGGCCCGGTGAATGACGCTGTGAACCTTCGTTCGCTGGTTGACGCCGACACCTACGACATCAAGACCGACCTCTATGCTTTGCTCGGCGCCACCGGCTGCCTGCTGCTGATTGCGTGCCTGAACATTGCGAACCTGCTGGTGGCGCGCTCCGCCGCGCGCAGCAAAGAGACAGCGATCCGCACCGCACTGGGCGGCAGCCGCATGCGCCTGCTGCGGGAGCAGGTGGTCGAGAGCACGCTGCTTTCGGCCGCAGGCGGACTGCTGGGTCTGCTCCTTGCTGATGGCATCCTGCGCTGGCTGATCAGCTACCCGCGACGACATTCCGCGCGCCGACTCCATCCACATGGACGCTGTGGTTGCCCTTCGCGCTGGTGGCGATCGTTGGTTGTGGCTTGCTTGCGGGCTTATTCCGGCGCTGAGCACACGCGACACCCGCGTGCTGACGGCGCTGCAGGAATCTTCGCGCTCGCACAGCGGGGGACGCGGCCGCGCACGTCTGCGCCAGATGCTGCTGGCGCTCGAAGTCGGCCTTACGGTGGTGCTGCTGATCGGAGCGGGCTGCTGCTGCGCAGCTATCAGCAGCTGCGCGGCGGACCTCGGATTCGCGCAGACAAGGTTCTGACGATGGAAAGAACTGCCGAAAAACAGTTATCCGACCGATGCCGCCGGCTGGGGTTCTTCGAACAGCTGCTGAGCCGCGTGCGTTCTGCCGGGTGTGGAGGCCGCCGGTCTGACCACCATTATCCCCGGCGAAGGCCGGCGTCGCGACGACGTCTTCATTATTCTGGAGCATCCGCCCCTGCCACGCGGACAGGTGCTCGATGCCCTGACCCGCTTTGCCGATCCGGGCTACTTCGCCACGATGCAAATTCCCCTTTTCCAGGGGCGAACCTTCGAGCCGGGCGAACGGCTCGACCATGCCCAGGTGGTTGTCGTTAATCAGGAGCTGGTTCGCGAGTTTTTCCGAACGAGGATCCCATCGGTCGCCAGTGAATTCAGGGCTGGTGCTCGGGGATACACCACTGCGCATCGTCGGAGTCGTGGGCAATACGCGCGACGAAATCTCGCACGACCCGTTTCCGGCGATCTACTATCCACTCCTGAGCGGCGATCAGCGCGGCGTGACGCTGGTAGTGCGGAGCCAGCGAGACCCTTCCGACATTTCGTTTTCAGTGCAGAAGGCCATTGCATCGATCGATCCGCAACTGCCCGTCTCCCACGTCCTTTCCATGGAACAGGTGCTGGGCAATCGACGCTCGATGCCCGCTTCGACGCGACGCTGTTACTGTCGTTCGCCGTTTTGTCGCTGCTGTTCGCGATGGTCGGTTTGTTCGGGGTGCTGTCGTTCATGGTGGCGCAGCGCACGACGGAGATCGGCGTGCGCATCGCTCTGGGGCCAGCCGCGAACGCATCCTGAGCCTGGTACTGCGCGACGGTCTTCGCCCTGCGGTGTATGGGCTGCTGCTGGGACTGGCGGCGAGCGCGGCGTTTCGCGGCTGATTGAGTCGCTGCTATTTGGGACGAAGCCATTCGATCCGGCAGTGTTTTTGCTGGTGTCAGTGGTGCTGATGGCAGTGGCGGTGGGCCTGCACACTGCCGGCGTGGCGGGCGTCACGGCTCGATCCCATGCAGGCGCTGCGGACGGAGTGAGAACGGAGGGAATAGAGGAGATAACAGAAAAGGCCGGGATGCTCGCGCGAAATTCACGGTCATCGGCGAGAATTGAGTTGGAGGATTTCTGTCGATGCAGGTTTTGTACACCGCAGATGTAACGGCCGAAGGCGCGCGCCACGGCCATGTGCGCAGTTCCGATGGATTGCTGGATATGGACCTGGCGCTGCCGCCGGGCATGGGCGGCAAGGGCGATAAGACGAACCCGGAGCAGCTTTTTGGCGCAGGATATGCCGCTTGTTTCGGCGGCGCGGTGGAGTATCAGGCCATGTTCGCGAAAAAGAAGACCGGGTCGTGAAGGTGCGCGCCCAGGTGAGTGTGGGCCCGTTCGACGAAGGAAAGGGTGAAGGTTTCACGCTGCGGGTCGAACTTGATGTGACGATACCCGAGCAGGATCAGGCGAGCGCCGAAGAACTGGTGGCGGCCGCCCATCGCACCTGTCCGTATTCGAACGCGACGCGGGGAAACATCGAAGTGAAGCTGACTGCACATGGCGGGAAGTAACTGGGGCGGGCGTTATGGGACGCGCATCTGAGGATTCATGATCGCAGGCTGGATCGGGGCTCTCACCCTCGTCCTGATGGCTGGAATGGTCCTCGCCCGCGCACTGCTCATGCGTCGGCAGGGTATCCGTGCATTCAAATTTGGCGCGATCGATCGAAAAGACTATTTCATTCCACCATTCGCGTTGTTCTATTTCTATTTGGTTTTGGCCCCGGCTTTTCGGCTTCCGACCCCGGCTCTCCGGAAGATGTTCCATCTGGCGCTCGCCTCCTGGGTGGGAGTTGCTCTCTGTATGGTCGGTCTCGGGCTCTTTCTTGCCGCTCTCGTTTCGTTTGGCAAAAGTTTTCGCGTTGGTATTGACGTGGAACGTCCTGACCGTCTCGTCACTTCGGGCATCTTCGGCGTCACACGCAATCCCATCTATATCGCGTTTGGCCTCGTGCTTGTCGGCCAGTTTCTGATCTTTCCGCACTGGATCCTGCTGCTCTACGCGGCTGCCGGCTTCGGCCTGTTTCATCGCCAGATCCGGCGCGAAGAAGATTTTCTCCAAAGCCATTACGGCAGGACTTTTTCGGAATATCGGCAGCGTGTCCCGCGCTATCTCTGAACGAACCGCATCGGATTTCTGAACCGGTTGCGTACCATGGCTCTATGCAGAGCGAGCGGAGAATCACGGCCTTTCTTGCGCTGGCCGGTGGAGTCATCTCCATCTCCTGGTCGGCCATTTTCGTTCGCTGGGCGCACATGCCGGGAACCTGCTCGGCCTTCTACCGCACGCTCATCGCCAGCGTTGTGCTCTGGGCGATGTTCCCGTTCCTGCGCGACAAGAGCCGCCGCCTTTCGCGCCGCTCGTTCTGGATCACGGTTCTGGGCGGCGCCCTATTCGCCGGTGACGTGGGGTTCTGGAATACGGCGGTCATCCGCTTCGGCCGGCAACGCGACGTTTCTCAGCAATATCGCACCGCTGTTTGTCGGACTCTTCAGCTGGATGATGACCCGCCAACTGCCTTCGCGGCGATTCTGGATCGCGTTGCTGGTCAGCACCGCAGGCAGCGGTCTCATTGTCGGCCGATCTGCGCCTGGCTCTGGCTCGCTCGTCCGCGGATGGCCTCGCCCTGCTCGCCGCCGTTTGCTTCGCTCTTTACCTCATCATCACCAGTCGCCTGCGCGAGCAGCACGATGTGCTCGAGCTCCTCGCACTCTCCACCACCGCCAGTGCAGTCGTGCTGTTCATCGTGGCAGCCGGTGCCCGTATGCCGATGGCGATTCCCGGCGTTGGCTCCCTGTCGTCCTCATCGCGCTGGGACTGATCTGCCAGGTGGGCGGCTATTTCGGCCTCACCTATGCGCTCGGACATCTGCCCGCGACCGTGACTTCGATCCTGTTTCTCAGCGTCGCACCTTTTACGGCGATCTTCGCGTGGATCATCTTCGGCGAACGCATGGGCCTGATGGAAATCGCTGGTGGCGCACTGGTGCTCACGGGCGCGGGATCGTAGGGAGAAAAGAGCGGATCGAAGTTCCGCAGCTGGAAGAGCTGGTGCCGCCGGTGGCTCAGGCTTAGCCGCTACAGTTTCTGCGACCGCTGCACATCCCGCACGCCAGGTAATCTCCGCAGAGCCTGCACCAGGCGCGTCAGGTGCTTCACATCTTCGGCGTCGATGACGAACTGAATCTGTGCGTCGCCCGCGTCGCCCAGATGGGTCTCCATGGTGCGGATGTTCGTGTTCTCGTCGCTGATGACGGCGGTGATTTCCTTCAGCATGCCGGCGCGGTCGTCGCAGTGGACGGTGAAGCGCACCGGATAGGTCTGCTTCGGTCCCGCTTTATCGTCGATGGTGCGCGCCCACTCGACAGCGATGCGGCGGTCGGCCTCGTAGAGCAGGTTCTGCACGTTGGGACAGCTGCGCGCGTGCACCGCGACGCCTTTGCCGCGCGTAACGTAGCCGATGATTTCCTCGCCGCGGATGGGATTGCAACACCGCGCGCGATAAACCAGCAGCTCATTCTGCCCCTCGACGATGAGCGAGTCCGTGCCGCTGACGGCGGCTGCGCGACGCACGGCATCCGCACCCGGACTCGAAGGCGTCGCCGCCGCTTCAGCCTCCTGCGGCTGATGAATCAGTCCAGGCGCCAGCCGGTTGAGGACATGCCGCGCTGAATATTTGCCGAACCCAATCGCCGCCCATAGATCGTTCGGCGTCGCGACGCTGTAGTCGGCCGCGACGCGCGCGTAGTCCGACTCCTCAAACTGCGCCAGCCCAACCTTGTACTTGCGCGCCTCGCGTTCCAGCAGCTTGCGTCCGATCTCGATGGCGCGTTCGCGCTGGTGCTCGTTGAGCCAGTGGCGGATTTTGTTGCGTGCTCGCGGGCTTTTGACGAACGTCAGCCAGTCGCGGCTCGGTGTATGGCCGTTCTGCGTGATGACTTCGACGATGTCGCCATTCCGTAGTTTCGTCCGCAGCGGCACCATGCGGCCGTTCACACGCGCGCCCACGCAGGTGTTCCCGACCTCCGTGTGGATGGTGTAGGCGAAATCGATCGGCGTGCCGTCGCGCGGAACCACCACCACCTTGCCCTTTGGGGTGAAGGTGTAAACCTCCTCCGGTACAGATCGATCTTCAGCGTCGACAGGAACTCGTTGGGATCGGTCATGTCGCGCTGCCCTCGACCAGTTGCCGCACCCAGGCCAGGCGCTGCTCGTCGCGGGCGCTTACGGCGAGCCGCCGGCCTTGTACTTCCAGTGCGCCGCGATGCCTTCTTCCGCGATGCGGTGCATCTCCTCGGTGCGGATCTGCACCTCGAACTGGTGGCCGCCCTCGCCCATCACGGTTGTATGCAGCGACTGATACAAATTCGGCCGCGGCATGGCGATGAAGTCCTTGATGCGGCCGGCACCGGCCGCCAGATACTGTGGATGATGCCGAAGACGGCGTAGCAGTCCTGCACGCTGGAAGTGATCACCCGCAGCGCCAGCAGGTCATAGACCTGGTCGATGGAGGTCTGCGACCTCGTCAGCTTCTGGTGGATGCTGTAGAGCCGCTTGATGCGCCACTCCACGCGGGCCTTGATGTTGTTCTCGTGCAGGCGCTCCGACAGCAGACCGTCGACCCCGGCCAGGAATTTTCGCCTTCGGAGCGCCGCGCTTCAACCGCTTCGTGCAGCTGCTCCCACGTGATGGGATCGACCCAGCGAAAGGCCAGGTCCTCCAGTTCGCCGCGTAGTTTGCCCATGCCGAGGCGATGCGCCAGCGGCGCGTAAATGTCGAGCGTCTCCCTGGCAATCGAGCGCTGCCGCTCCGGCGCCAGGTGTTCCAGCGTGCGCATATTGTGGAGCCGGTCGGCCAGCTTGATCAGCACCACCCGCACATCGCTCACCATCGCGAGGAGCATCTTGCGGACGTTCTCTGCCTGGCGATCTTCCCGGTTGGCGAATTGGATCTTGTCGATTTTAGTGACGCCCTCCACGATGTGCGCCACCTGCTCGCCGAACTTAGCGACGATGTCCTCGGTCGTGACCGGCGTATCCTCGACCGCGTCATGGAGCAGCCCGGCGGCAATGGCGGTGGAATCCAGCTTCATCTCCGCCAGCACCAGCCCGACCTCCAGCGGATGCAGAACGTAGGGCTCCCCGGAGGCGCGCAGTTGCCCGTTATGGTGTTCCAGGCAAAACTGCCAGGCCTGGCGGATGATGTTGACGTCGTCGGAGGGGCGATTGGCGTGAACCGTGTCCAGCAGCTTGCCGAACTTCTCCCGGAACAGGTCAGGGACCCGCTCAACCTGGAGCGCGGTGGACTGGACACTCGCCATGATCCATTATAGGCGGAAGTTGCAAGAGGGTCATCAACGGCGGCGAGGGTGTGACGCCGGGCTCAACTGCTCGGCGCGACTCGCTGTCGATAAGCCTCCGGTGTCTCGATGACAAACTCTGTTTGTCCAGCAAGTACCAGAAGGTCGGAATCGCCACTGACCAGAATGTCCGCTTTCCCGCTATAGGCTAGATCGAGAAATGGCTGGTCTCGCGGATCGCGGCAGGCTACTGGACAACTGCTCGCGACCCTTAGCCGTTCGCAACTGGAAAAATATTCCGCGATCAGCTCGTCCTGCTTTTCCACGGAGAGCTTGAGTTTGGAATAGCGAAGAACTCGCAGGAGCTCGGTTGCGGTATCGGGACAAGCAAGGACGTGCAACCGCTCTCGCGCCAGTGGCCGCGCAGCCACGCAAGTCGCCCGTGAGCAAAGCAAAGAGCGGAGACAATGGTCGTCATTCAAACACGACACGACGAGTCATGGATCGTTTCGCGCCCACGCAACCGCGTCGCGCACGTCATCCTCCGTGATGCCGGGTTCGGCCAGATAGGCCCGCACCTCGTCGGCACGGCTCCGGCGCAACGGCCGCAAGGTGATCGACTCGCCGTCCATTCTTACATCAAATAATCGATTCCCCCGAAACGCGAGACGACTGCCTTAGGCAACGTAATCTGGTTCCTGGTCGTTTTCTTTGCCAGCACGACTCGAGGATAACACGATTCACGGAATCACGGAATACTGCAAACAATTAATCCTTACTTTCTTGTACTCGATGTTTCTAAAGAGCTTACTCCGGCTTCCCCGGGTTCTTCGGCTTCGGCAGAGTCTTCACCGGCGGTGGCGGGCTGCCCGGCAGCAGCCCCGGCGTGGGCTTCTTTTCTCGTGCACCCAGGCCAGCGACTCGTCAAAGGCAAGGCCGGTCTGCTCGGCCGTCACGTTGCAATGGCCGTCCCCATCGACATACTGTTGCACGAAGCCTTCGCCATTCCCCTGCCGCCGGGTCAGCTCGTCGTACCACGCGGTTGTCGAGGCCGGGACCAGCAGATAGTAGATGGTGTGTACCTCCAGCAGCTTGCGGTGCAGGCTGCCGATCGGCGAATACCAGTTCGCCAGAAAACGATACGCGTTCGCATCCGAAGCATAGCGGTGAACACGCTCATTCAGCAGCGCGTCATTCTCCGTCCCGCTGTACACCAGGTTCCGGTTGTCGAACGGATTGCCGCCCGACTTGAGCCGCAGGTCCTCGATCACGAACGTGTTGAAGACCAGCACGTCCGCCAGTCCGCGGTTGGTGTGGATATTGGCGATCTGCCGAACCAGCGCCGCCTGTTCCGGATTGGCATCCAGTCCCTTCTGCACATTCGTGATGGTCGGAATATCGTTCATCATGAACGTGGGCGGGATGTGCTCCACATCCGGCAACACTCCGGGGAAGAAACGTCGAAGGCGACCCGGTTAGCAAACGCGCGTTGCATGATGAGGTCAGCGGGTGCCAGCACACCGCACAGCGCCAGTCCCCCGGCGTACTCCTTCGCATCCTGCTCCAGCCCCATCAGCGTCAGCAGCCCACCCATGGAGTGGCCCATCAGAAACGTCTCGCGCGGTTGTCCGTATTTCTTCCGGAAATAGCACCGCAGCGCATCGGTTTCGCTCGCCGCCTGGGCACGGCCCATCCGCCTGTCGCGTAGCCGGACCGGGCGACCGCGTAGCCGCGATTGAGGATCTCCTGCAGTACGCGCGAGGGCGGATATTTCGGATCGAAGACCTGCGGCGTCTGCTGATAGCCGTGGAAATAGA
>CAWFXK010000013.1:0-372458 GCA_963819725.1 uncultured Acidobacteriaceae bacterium | reverse complement strand
TGCAATATGACCATCCCCCAAACGGCAGCTTGTAGTTGCCTTCGTCGCGCGGCCGGTCACCTGCGGGACCTGGCATTAACGGGCAGGGGTGGAACCACCACCCCGTGCGGCACCCGCACTCAGGAATAATGTTGGTTGATATGGCGCCGCATGGTTTCATCTCGACGCAGAAACGCGCTATGTACGGCGGTGCAGGCGCCTTCGAACGTAAATCGCGGCAAAAACACTCAGGCCAACGACTGCCGCAATTTAGGCGCAGGTTCGCAGACTCATCGCGGCACCCACATCTCTTCCTGCTTATTATTCCATTGATTATTATCGTGTCATATTTGTCTCCGTGCCGCGACCAGGAAGTCAGGAATCGTTCCGGTCATCTGGTATGGATCGAGGTCTGCGAAGGAGTTCTGAAAAGCCGATGGAGATTGATCTGAAGCACTCATTCCTGATCGAGCCCGTGATTCCCTTGCGACGCGTGGGGGTCGAGCCTCTGCGCTGAATTTGGCCATCCCTACAGCATTGGAGCGCAACTGATATTCCTGTGCGGGGCTGACGATCGAATGAGCAAACCCGTTCATGTATCCAGAACCAATACGTTGATTGCGGGGCCGAGCGAGATGGCGGCTGCATCCGCGAACATGACTGGTCGGGAACGCCGCTTGGTCCGCTGGAACATTGGTCCGAGACGTTACTCGCCACCGTGAACCTGATGCTGCATTCGCCATTTCCGACCATCCTCTCCTGGGCCCGGAGATGGTGTTTCTGTATAACGACGCCGCCATCTCCACTTTGACCGTTAAGCATCCGAGCGCGCTCGGCGGCTTCTACCGCGATGTTTTTCGCGAGGCGTGGGATCTGGTGGGCGCCGATCGGAAGCGTGTTTTTACCGGGGCGAGACGGCGGTGCGGGACAACATGTTCATCCCGATCCTCTTCAATGGAATGCTCGAAGATCACTATTGGAGCTACTCCCTTATCCCTGTCTACGAAAACGGCAAAATCGGAGGCGTGTACGACGCCTTCCGGAACATGACGGAGACCGTGGTTGGGGCTCAAAAACTCCGCGAAAGCGAAGCGCGGCTTAAGCTGGCGACCGAGGCTGCGCAGCTGGGGGTCTTTGTCTGGGAGACCGCGGAAGACCAGGCGAGCTGGGAAAACGATCGTGTCTATGAGATCTTCCGCCGGGCCCGGGAAGAAGGACCGGTCAGCGGAACGGAGTTTCTGCGCGATTTCCTCCATCCGGATTTCCGTGACGCTTTTGGAGACGCGGTGGAACGGACGCTTCAGGAGGGTGCGCCGCTCCGCTTTGAAGGTCTGATGTACCGCGCGGACAGGACGCTCTGCCGAATCGAACTGCGAGGGTACCTGCAGCCGGGGATCAAGGGCTCGAAAGGAAAAGACTCGAAGGGAAAGATCCTGGGCACGATCCGGGATGTGACGGAACTGCGCACGGCAGAAGAGACCCTTCGCAACAACGCCAAGCGCCTGGGGGAACTGGCAGCGATCGTTGCGTCCTCGGAGGACGTGATCATCAGCAAGGATCTGAATGGAATCATCACCAGCTGGAACAACTCTGCCACGCGAGTGTTTGGTTACACCGCTGAGGAGATGATTGGAACTTCGATCCTCAGGCTGATTCCCGAGCATCTGCATTCGGACGAACAAACGATCCTCGAGAGCATTCGAGCGGGCCGGCCCATCGAGCATTTCGAAACGGTTCGCCAGACGAAGGATGGGAGACTGCTGGACGTCTCCCTCACGGTATCGCCGGTGAAGGATGCAACGGGGCAGATCATCGGCGCCTCGAAGATTCTTCGCGATGTTTCCAGCCGCAAGCGCCTGGAGCAATCCCTGCTGCAGGCGGAAAAGATTGCGGCCACCGGGCGTATGGCGGCAACGATTGCCCACGAGGTCAACAATCCGCTCGAAGCCGTGATGAATTTGCTTTACCTGCTTCGTGGGAAGGTCACCGACGAGGATGGCGTCAACTATCTGGCCGCAGCGGAGGACGAACTTGGGCGTGTTGCCCATATCGCCAAGCAGACCCTTGGATACTACCGGGAGCACGCTTCAGCGAGCCTGAGTTCGGTTGAAGAGATCGCGGAACACGCCCTGATGATCTACGAACCACGCTGCACGGCGGCAGGAATCACGATCCAGCGGTCTCTTTCAGCGTCGCGAAAGATCGTGGTTCGCCGAGGGGAGATGATGCAGGTGATTTCCAATCTGCTTGCCAACGCGATTTATGCCATGCCCGGCGGTGGCACGCTGTCGGTTTCGGTCAGCGATACGAACTCTCCGGCAGAGGGAGTGGCCCTCACGGTCGAAGACAACGGCACGGGAATCGCACCGGAGGTTTTGCCGAAAGTGTTTGAGGCCTTTTTCACGACGCGGACGACGTTCGGCACGGGCATTGGTCTGTTTATCGCGAAGCAGTTTGTGGAAGGGCACGGGGGGCAAATCGGCATTGACAGCCATATCGCGCCGGAGCGACACGGCACGCTGGTTCGCGTTTTCTTACCGGCTCATACTCAGTACGAAGCTTCGGGGAGCTGATGATGACGGCGAAGTGACGTTTGCTGCTGTTCCCGCCGAGCATCCGGAAAGAACCTAACCTCCATGCCGGTCATTGATTTGCGCCATTCAGCGGCCCCTGTGCCCTTCTGGGTGCTGATTTTCCCCTTTTAACCCAACCTGGTTCCTGCGGTGTGTTCCGTTCCCCTATGCTGGAAACTGGTAAAGTCCTGGAAGGGCAAGCACTTAGGTCCGAGTCCCAGGCAATCCCGAGCACGACATCCTCAACAGGAGATTTCTGCCATATGTCCAAAGCTGTGAAATACGCCGAAAGAGCGGTGACGATCGCGGCCAATGGCGCCTGGTCGGTTTTTGAGAAGGTGAACAGCATTCGCCCGAACCCGTCGTTTACGCCGAGGTGGTCGGACAAGCCGCTGCTGAAGTCGTGGCAGAAGGAAAAGCCGCCACTGGGCTGGCCGCGCACCACGGACTCGCTTTGTCCGAAGTGCGTGCCGGAGATTCGCCAACAGATTATTGATGGCAAACTGCCCCACGAGATCCTTCTGAACGAGAAGGTGGGCGAGATCAAGGCGCAGATCGTGGAGCGCGACGGCAAGATTCTGATGGTGAAGGACTGCCCGAAGCACGGGCACTTTGAAGACGTGATGTCCATCGACACGGCGTTCTTCAAGCATCTGGAAGAGGTTTTCCCGGGCCGCGACATTCGCGCGCACAACGACGACAAGCTGCACAACCACGGCACCTCGACGGTGACGCACGGTCGCGGGTCGGTGCTGACGATTGACCTGACGAACCGCTGCAACATGATGTGCGATCCGTGCTTCATGGACGCCAACCAGGTCGGCTTTGTGCACGAGCTGACGTGGGACGAGATCAAGCTGATGCTGGACAACGCCATCACGATCAAGCCGAAGCGGCAGATGAGCGTCCAGTTCTCGGGCGGCGAGCCGACGCTTTCGCCGTACTTCCTGGATGCGGTCGCTTATGCCCGCAAGGTTGGGTACAACTCGGTGCAGGCGGCGACGAACGGCATCGAGTTCGCGAAGTCGAAGGAACTATGCCGCGCAGCTGCTGAGGCGGGTCTGCGCTATGCGTACCTGCAGTTCGACGGGATCGGCAACGCGGCGAATTCGCATCGCAAGGTCGGCAACCTGTTCGACGTGAAGCTGCAGGCGATCCACAACCTGCACGAAGCGGGCGTGGACATTGTGCCGGTCACGACGATCATCAACGGCATTAACAACGAGCAGGTTGGGCACATTATCCAGTTCGCGCTGGACAATCCGAAGAAGATCAACTTCCTGAGCTTCCAGCCGGTGAGCTTTACGGGCCGCGACGAAGCCATCACGGACGAGCGTCGCACGGCGCAACGCTACACGCTGAGCCACATGGCGCACGACGTGAAGAACCAAACGGGACTGGGCGAGCCGACGCGGGACTGGTTCCCGATCAGCTTTATGAGCACGTTCAGCGACTGGGCCGATCTGGTGCACGGGCCGAATCATGAATGGGGCCAGCTGAGCTGCGGCTGCCACCCAAACTGCGGCATCGGCATGGCGCTGATGATCGACAAGGAAACGAAGGAAGCGGTTCCGGTGACTGCGTTCCTGAATGCCGATCGTCTGGCGAAAGACATGGCGAAGATCAACGACGCAGCGCGTGGCAGGACGCTGTCGGTTGTGGGAGCGGCGCTGGCGCTGCTGCGCAACTACGATCCGCGCAAGTCGCCGACGCACTTCCGGATCATGGACCTGCTGCAGAAGTTCGACAAGTGCTTTGGCGCGACCGGCCGCAATTACGGCAAGGTGACGGGCGATCGCACCATGCAGGACATCGAAAAGCGGCGCGCGGATCGCTGGAACTTCCTGTTCATCGCAGGGATGTGGTTCCAGGACCTGTTCAACTACGACTTCCGGCGCACCGAGCAGTGCATTATTCCGTACGCGACGCAGGAAGGCGAAATCAGCTTCTGCGCGTACAACACGGGCGTTGGGTGGCGGAACATCATCGAGAAGATGCACATGACGGCGACGCTCACGAAGTGGTACGACGAGCATGGGCGGCATGAGATCTTCGCGGGCGGCAAGAAGGTGGGCATGGAGTCGGCGCAGCACACGCTGATCCTGAACCAGGAGCACGTGGATGCGGCGGCCAACAACACCTTCGAAAAGAGCGGCATCGCCAAGAACGCACGCGAAGAGAAGATGCGGGCGCGCGAGGCGAAGCTGAAACAGGATGCCGAGAACGCGAAGATGGCGAAGCTGTATCGCGAGCACGTTCTGGGCGAGAAGCCGGTGGAAGGTCTGGTGTCGATCGATTCGATCGCGCCGGCCAAGCCGAAGGCTGAGCCTGTGATGGGGGACTAGAAGAAAGGGCACCGGGTTCCGAGCACCGGGCACCGGGGTTAGGTTTTAGGATTTACGGGAAAAAGCCAATATGCCTTGATGAAGCGAAGGCCACCTGGAAACGGGTGGCCTTTGTCATTTACGGCGCGAATTGAGGTCGGCCCGCATCAACACGGGCAGCATCAACTTTGCGCGGCAACGCAGGGCCGGGGCCGCATCGTGGCGTGCGGCTTCGAGCATCTCCATCGCTTCGTCGCGGAGGTCCGGCTCGCGACGGCGAGAATGGCGAAAGCTTCCAGAGCCATGGCGCGGACGGCGATGCGGTCTTCGGCGAGGCGGGCGCGGACCAGCGGCAGCAGGCGCATGCGCTGGGCGTGGGTCGTTGCATTGATGCGCGGCGGCGACGAGGACGTAACCGCGCGCCTGCCATTCTTCCATTGGGAAAGTGGCGGCGACTTCGGCGAGCAGATCGCTGTACGCGGCCAGGACGCCGGGTTGGCGTCGGCTGACGAGACGGGCGAGTTCGGCGGCGCAGCGATGGTCGAAGGGATCGCCGGAGCAGAGCTCGCGGATCAGCTCGCGGACGGCGGTTCGGCGCGGGCGGGTGAAGAAGTCTTTGGCGGCGGCAGCGGCGTCGCTGGACTTCCAGGGGCGCGGGCGATCGGGGCAGTGGGCCGGGCGCGCTCCCGACAATACCGTGAGTCTTCTGCGGGCTTTGACTTCGGTGCGAGCCATGCGGATGCCCTGGAGTCGCGGACAGTATAGGACGTTCGGCGGCTACAATGAGTCCAATTCCTATGGTTCGAATGGCTCGGGTTCTGGTTCCGGGGTTTGTTCTTTTGGTGGCGCTCGCGGCGCCTGCTTTTGGGCAGTTTTCCAATCCGCAGTCGCAGACGACGGTGGTTCACAACGCGAGGGCGCTGCGTCCGCCGGCTGGGGCGCGGGTGGCGATTGTGGAGTTCGAGGACCTTGAGTGTCCGGACTGCGCGCGAGCGAACCCGGTGCTGAAGGAGGCGGCGGAGAAGTACCACATTCCGTGGGTGCGGCATGATTTCCCGCTGCCGTTTCATACATGGAGCTTCCAGGGCGCGGTGGATGCGCGCTGGTTCGACACGAAATCGAAGCGGCTGGGCGATGAGTTTCGGGATGCGGTGTTTGCGGCGCAGGCGACGATCCAGTCGCAGGACGATCTGAATGCCTTTGCGCAGAAATTTGCCGCGGATCACAAGCTGGCGTTTCCGTTCGTGGTGGATCCGCAGGGGCGGCTGGCGCAGCTGGTGAAGGCGGACGCCGACCTGGGGCAGAGCGTGGGGATCCAGCACACGCCGACGATCTGGGTGGTGACGAACCGGACGAGCGGCACGCCGTTCGTCGAGGTCATCGACCGGTCGCGGCTATTCACGATGATCGAAGAGGCGCAGGCGGCGACGAAGTAGCGGTCAGCGAAAAGCCTGGGCTGTTCCGGATGAGGGCTGTTCCCTCGATCAGAACAGAGTCGCGTCGAATTTTGATCGGCCGGGGGCGAGGGGTCGGTCATTTGCCTGCGGCGCGGCGGAGGGCTGCGTGGGCGAGCAGGCGAGTGGAGTCGAGGGTGGGGAGAGCGGAGTTGGCGTCGCCGATGATGAGCGGGATCTCGGTGCAGCCGAGGACGACGGCCTCGCAGCCTTCGGACTTGAGGCGGGCGATGACCTGCTGGTGATACTCGGTGGCAGCGGGAGTGCAAACGCCGCGGACCAGTTCGTCGTAGATGAAGCGGTTGATGGTGGCGCACTCGTCGGCATTGGGGCTGAGGGCTTCGAGTCCGCGAGGAGTGCAGCGGTCGGCATAGAGGCTGCTCTGCATGGTGTAGCGGGTACCGAGGATGCCGATGCGGTGGAAGCCGCGGCGGAGGGCCTCGTCGGCGACAACGTCGACGATGTGGAGCCAGGGCAGCGGCGAGCCGGATTCGAAATACGGAAAGGCGAGATGGGGCGTGTTGGCGGGGCAGATGAGGAAGTCGGCGCCGATCTTCGCCAGCTTCTTCGCGGAAGTGAGGAGCAGCTCAGAGGTGCCGCGCCAGTCCTGCCGCTCGGAGAGGCGGCGGTAGCGGGCGAAGCTGAGGGTGTGCATGGAGACTTCGGGATGCGCGTCGGGGCCGAAGTACCTGGCGCCTTCGACGCAGATGGTGCGGTAGCAGAGGGCGGCGCCTTCTGCGGAGACGCCAACGATGCCGATGTGCATGGTCTCAGGGTATAGCGTTTAGCGGATAGCGGATACCGAACAGAGGCTCGGTCATTCGGGCAGTTGAATGGAGCCGTCTTCGGCGATGGAGAAGGATGGATTCCATGCGACTTCCCAGGCGAAGCGGTCGGGGTCGGCGAAATAGCCGGAGTAACCGCCCCAAAAGGCTTCCTGTGCTGGCTTGAGGATGGTGGCGCCGGCGCTTTTGGCTTCGGCGAGGACCCGGTCGACTTCACTGCGGCTTCGGGCGTTCAAAGAGAGTGTGAATCCGGCGAAGGCTGGGTTGGCGCCGCTCGGGTCGTCATTAACGTCAGCGTCTTTGGCCAGGTCGGCCCGCGAGTAGAGTGCGAGGATCATGCCGCCGGCCTGGAAGAAGGCGATGGCATCGTTGCCGGCCGAGGACGGACGCCAGCCGAGCCGTTTGTAGAAGGCGCGGCTGCGGGCGAGGTCGGCGACGCCGAGGGTGATGATGCTGATCCGTTGATCCATAGAGCAGGGTACAGGGTGCCGGGAGCAGCGTGCGGGAAGCGGGAAGCGGGAAGCGGGGAAGCGGGAAGCGGGAAGCGGGAAGCGGGAAGCGAGAGAGCGCGTATCTGTAGGGTTGCCTGCGAGTCGAGGGTTGTGCCGACGCAAATTTGACGTAGAAAAGGCCAACCCGGCTGAGGGGCGGGGAATCCCTAGGGAGAGGACGCGACGCGCCAACGCGCGTCAGCATGCGCGGCACGGATTCGATTCGCGCACGAAAATTCACAAAGACAAAAAGAGGAGTGTGTGATGAGGAAATCGATTGCGATTCTGAGTGGGAGTCTTTTGGTTGCAGCGACGGCGCTGCCTGCACTGGCACAGGACAAAGCCGACACGGAGCTGGATCGGGCGACGACGATGATCCAGTCGCTGACGAATCCTGAGGCGAAAGCCGGGATTCCGGACGTGGTGCTGCGCAACGCGAAGTGCGTGGCGGTGGTGCCGAAGATGCTCAAGGGCGGCTTTGTGGTCGGCGCGCAGCATGGCGATGGCGTGGCGACATGCAAAATGGCGGATGGGCGGTGGAGTCCGCCGGCTCCGTTCCAGCTGTCGGGCGCGACGTTTGGCGCGCAGATCGGCGGCGAGGAGCAGGGCTACGTGATGATGGTGATGAACGATCACGGTCTGCAGGCGCTGGAGTCGGGGCACTTTAAAGTGGGCGCGGGCATCGATGCGGCGGCCGGACCGGTGGGGCGTGAGGCGTCGGGCTCGGGTGGCGAGTGAATGCGTCGATCCTGACCTATTCGACCGCGAAGGGCGCTTATATTGGCGCGACGCTGAATGGCGCGGAGTTCAACGAAGACCATGGGCGCACCAAGGAGCTGTATGGGAACGCGGTGCGCTTCAACGCGATTCTGGACGGGAAGGTGGATATGCCGGAAGGTGGGCCGGCGCGGGAATTCGTGCGGGCGGTCAACCATGCCGCGACGCGGGCGTCGCGGTAGGGAGCAGGCAATAGGCAATTAGGAGTAGAAGGGCCCCGCGAAGAGCGAGGCCCTTGGTTTTTTGGAGGGCACAGTTGTGAATTCCTCACAGGGTCTCCGCAAGCTACCGAACAACCGATAGAAACGCAGATTGACATTGAACAGGTTTGACAACCATCTGGTCCCGGATGAGACTGATCGGGTGAAAAGAGCACTGACAATCCTCGCATTCATTGCGATTTTCACTGTGATTCCGGTTCGCGCACAGTATGCACTTGTCACGTTCGTTTCGAATGGATCTCCCTGGACTCCTGGGCTGCCTGGAGCGAAGAACAGCATGTTTCAAAGCGCGATTTTTGATGGTCAAGAACCTATCGCGTTCATGCGTAGTGGAGAGTTTGTAACGTTACGTCTGTCGCCCGGCCCGCACGTTTTTTCAGCCAGCTTCAGCGGAAAACACCCTGCTGAAAACTCTCGCCTTCGGCTTACGCTGGAGAATGGCAAAACGAGCTTCGGGCATTCGGCTGATTCGTGCATTGGGCCTCGGCGTTTCGCTCTTCGAGGGCACACGTGCGGAGACGGCCCAGATGAGATACCGATACAAGCTACGGCGCGACCGTACAGTGCGGCAGCGATGCTCCGATCAGGAGAACAGGGCCTAACTGGCTGGCTTGCATCGCGGTCAGCTTTCGGGGTTCAGTTCTAAATCTTCGAAGCGGCGTAGTTTGTAAATTGCGATGGAGACGATCCAGGCCAGGGCGAAGATGGCGATGATGCAGTAGCCGAGGACTCCGAAGTTCGAGTTGAGGCGATCGATGAGGTCCCAGAAGACGCCCTGCAGGTGGAGGTGGCCGCCGATGAGGCCGAGGGCCTCGATGCCACCCACAACAAATGCAACGACTACCGATACAGATGTGATGGTGAGGTTGTAGTAGAGCTTGCGGATGGGCTTGATATAGGCCCAGCCGTAGGCGCCGAGCATGAGGATGTTGTCGGTCGTATCGACGAGGGACATGCCGGCGGCGAAGAGGACCGGGAAGACGGCGATCGACCAGAGCGGGAGTCCGCGGGAGGCTTCGGCGGCGGAGAGGCCGAGGAGGCCGATTTCGCTGGCGGTATCGAAGCCGAGACCGAAGAGGAAGCCGAGCGGATACATGTGCCAGCTACGGCGGATCATGGCGAAAACGGGGCGGAAGATGCGGGCGAGAAAGCCGCGGCTGGAGAGGAGGAGGTCGAGATCCTCGTCGACGTAAGGCTCGCCGCGGCGGACGCGCCTGAAGGTCGCGTAGACGGAGTGGAGGATGAAGAGGTTGACGACGGCGATGCCGAGGAGGAAGAGCGCGGAGACGCTGGTTCCGATGACTCCACCGATGGTGCGGTAGTGGTCGAGGTGCTTCTGCAGGCCAAGGGCGAGGGCGGCGAGGCCAAGCGATCCGAGGATGACGACGGTGGAGTGGCCGAGGGAAAACATGAATCCGACGGCGACGGGGCGCTTGCCTTCCTGCATGAGCTTGCGGGTGACGTTGTCGATGGCGGCGATGTGGTCGGCGTCAACGGCATGGCGGAGGCCGAAGGAGTAGGCGAGGAAGGCGGTGCCGAGGAGGACGGGGAAGTGGTGGAAGGCGGCGACCGCCCAGAGCCAGGCGGCTCCATTGAACAGGAAAAGCAGGCCGTATATGCCGATGACCTTACTGCGGACGTGTTCCGCGTGGTCGTTGAAGATGTGGTGGAGGGCGGGCATCGGCTTTTACAGGGTACAGTGAACAGGGTACAGGTTGCAGAACATAGCATCGGGCACTGGACACCGGCACCGGGCCGGCTGGCGATGCATGCCGTTTTAGAGGCGAGATAGCATCTAACCGGTGGTATCCCGACGGGATTGAGGAGAGAGAAAATGGCAGAGAAGAAGAAAAGCGCTGCGCTGAAGGAGCTGATCGAGGGGCTGCAGGAGGATTTGTCGCGGGAGTATCAGGCGATCATCGCGTACACGGTGTACAGCAATGTGCTGAAGGGCGCGCAGTGGATGAACATTGCGGCCGAGTTGCGCAAGCATGCGGGCGAGGAGCTGGCTCACGCGATGACCATCGCCGACCAGATCGACTACCTGGGCGCGGTGCCGAATGCGACGCCGAAGCCGGTGAAGCTGTCGGAGAAGGCCGAGGAGATGCTGCGCTTCGATCTCAATAACGAGACGGAGACGATCCGGCAGTACCGGAAGCGCGTGCGGCAGTCCGAAGCCATCGGGCATTATGCGCTGGCGGAGCAGATCCGGCAGATCATCTCGCAGGAACAGGAACACCAGCACGATCTGGCGACGGCGCTGGGCGAGGATGTCCCGCATGTGCTGGAAGAAGGGGCTTGAAAGCAGCTGGGAGCCAGGAGCCAGGAGCTGGAAGCTTGCGCGCAACTCGGAGGGGGTGAGGCCTCATCCCCTCCTGTATGAGAAGAAATTTGCGATGGATGGCGGCGGTATTGGGGGCGGCGCTGATGCTGGCTCCCGGATATGTGACTGCGCGCGCGCAGAGCGACAACAGCGCGAAACAGGACATGAAGCAGGCGGGCCGCGACACGAAGGCAGGGCGCAAAGGACGCCGGCTCATGGCGTGAAGAAGGGGACGAAGGACGCGTACCACTCGTCGAAGAAGGACACGAAAAAAGCCTGGGGCAAGACGAAGAACACGACGAAGGGCGCGGTGAAGGGCGCGAAGGAAGGCGCGAAAGAGCCGCAGTAAAGCAGGGAATAGGCAACAGGCAATAGGGAATAGGTGGCCGGGCTCCGTGGCGAGAGCCGCCCGTTATTAGTGAACCGCCTCATATAGAGGCAAGGGTGTGGCGAGTGGCGGCTTGCGGGCCGCCATTTTCATTTTGCTGGTTTGGGCTGCCGGGCCTTTGTTTGCGCGGGGCGCGCGGATTTCTTTTTGACCTTGAGCCGCAGGGGGATGGCGGAGGCCTCGTCGAAGAAGACCGCGGGAGAGACCTTGAAGCGCTTACTGAGCCGAGCAATGTGCCCGCGATTGAGCTGACGTCTGCCAAAGAGGATGAGCGAGGCGGAGGCCTGAAAGCCGAGCTCGGGGGCGATCTTACCCTGGGAGATGCCGTTCCGTTCCATGAGCAGACGCAGGACCTCGACGGAGCGGGCCTGGGGGAGGGGATAGCGCTGGTTTTCGTAGTGCTCGATGAGGAGAGTGAGGAGGTCGATGGCTTCCTGCTCGGCGGCGGAGGGCCTGGGTTTTGCGGTGAGGCTGAAGAGAGTGCAGGAGTATTCGGCGAGCTCTTCGTCGGAGCGGATCAGGCGGGGAGCGCCGCGTCGGACCATCTCAGCGGGATCGGCAAGGGCTTTGCTCATCGGAGAATACCTTTCCACAGCAGGCCGAAAACTACTGAGTTCTGGTTCGCGAAGACTTCTTTTTCATCCTGCGGCGCTCGGGGATGGCGGCTGCCTCGTCGAAGAAGACGGCGGGGGAAACATGAAAGCGCTTGCTGAGGCGGGCGATGTGACTGCGGGTGAACTTTCGCTCGCCTCTCATGACGAGCGAGACGTTCGCGATACACCCCATTTCGGGGGCGACCCTGCTCTGGGAGAGGCCGTCCCGTTTGAGGAGTTGGCGCAGAGCTTCGACGCCGCGGCCTTTGGGGACGGGGTAGCGCACGGTTTCGTAGTGCTCGATGAGGACGGTGAGGAGGTTGACGGCCTCCTGCTCGGCGGCTGTGGGTTTAGGTTTCGCAGTGAGAGTGTAGAGGGCGCGAGTGTATTCGGCGAGTTCTTCATCGGAGCGGATGAGGCGGGGGGCGCCGCAGCGCATCATCTCAACGGGATCGGCGAGGGTGGCGCTCATCGGAGAACTCCTTTGTCCCAGTTGGCGGGATCTTCATATTGCTTGTTGCTGAGGAAGGCGCGGATCCAGATGTGGCCATCCGCAACGACGCCGTCTTTTTCGCGCGCGTAGTGGATGGTGGTGACGAGACGGTATTTATTTTGGTGGATGCGGAAGATGACGCAGTCGCCGTCGCAGTCCACATCGGCAAACGTATCTTTGACGTCTTCGGGCGTTCGCCAGCGCTTGTCTTTGGCGATGGATTGCCAGGCGGCGATTTGTCTGGCCGCCGCGGGGAAACGGCTGGCCGCTTCTTTCAGGTGCTTTTGGGTAAGAACGTGCATAGGACCGCCTGCCAACTGATGGGAGGATAGTTTGCATGTTGCTAAGTGTCCAGATTACTTTCGACTCGCTGAACGTTAAAGAACTGCTCTGTGGCTGCAGGAGGCAGCTAAAGGCAGCCGGGAAAAGCGAGCAGACGTCGAGCCTGTAAGCGAGCGAAAGGCGAGTCAGTGTCTGGAAAACAGCGAGCAAGGTTAGCCCACTCAAGCCAAAACCGGGGCTTGAAGGGGGACCCTGATTCTTCTGGCTATTCCTGAAGGGCGATTTTTGTGGCGCGGGAGGAGGGCTGGTCGGAGAAGATTTTGCCGTCGCGAATGTGGACGACGCGATGGGCGTAGTCGGCGATGTCGGCCTCGTGGGTAACGAGGACAATGGTATTGCCCTTTTTGTGAAGATCGTCGAACAGAGCCATGATCTCGACGCCGGTTTTGGAGTCGAGGTTGCCGGTGGGCTCATCGGCCAGGATGATGGAGGGATTGTTGACGAGTGCGCGGGCGACTGCGACGCGCTGGCGCTGTCCGCCGGAGAGCTCGTTGGGCTTGTGGTTCATGCGGGTGTCGAGGCCGACAGCGGTGAGGGCGCCTTTGGCGCGCTGGATGCGCTCTTCGGCAGGGGTGCCGTTGTAGATGAGCGGCAGCTCAACGTTGTGCAGAGCGGTGGCGCGGGCGAGCAGGTTGAAGGTCTGGAAGACGAATCCGATTTCCTTGTTGCGAATGCGGGCCAGTTCGTCGTCGTTGAGTTCGCTGACGAGATGATCGTTGAGCCAGTACTTGCCGCTGGAAGGGGTGTCGAGGCAGCCGATGAGGTTCATCAGCGTGGATTTGCCGGAGCCGGAGGGGCCCATGATGGCGACATACTCATTGCGGCAGATGTGCAGGTTGATGCCCTGGAGGGCGTTGACCTGCTCGGAGCCCATGTCGTAGGTCTTCCAGAGATCCTCGACGACGATCATGTCGGACGCACAGCCCGTTTGAGTGGACCGGAGTTCGCCTTCGGTATAGATTTCTGCCGCCATGAGGGCTCCTGTTGCCATGGTGATGGTACGCCGCGCGCCGGACCGCGGTTCCCGGCGCTTAGGATGAAGACGACGAGCTGTCTTTCTGCGGAGCCGCCAGGGAAGTGTCCTGTTTGACGAGAGAATTCTCCTTGAGGTCACGCAGCACGCGGTAGGTGCCGGTAACGATGCGGTCGCCGGTCTTGAGGCCGCTGGTGACTTCGATGTCGGTGGCGCCGGTGATGCCGGTGGTGACGGGCAGGAAGTGGACGCGGTCCTTGCCATTGGTTTTGGAGACGACGAAAACGCCCTGGATCTGTTCGACCGGCTGAGAATTGCTGGTCGCGGCCGAAACGGTGGAAGTGGAAGTGGGTGTCGTCGTGTCGTTGAGGTGTTTGGGATCGCGCATGGTGAGCGCCTGAATGGGAACCGCGATGATGTTGTCCTTCTTCGCGGTGGTGATTTTCGCCGTGCAGGAGAGGCCGGGACGGAGTTCATCCGAGGGCTGATCGAGGGTGACGACGACTTTGAAGTCCTTCGCCTCTTCGACGCCGGTGGTGGACTGGCTGGTGGCGACGCCACTGGAGCGCAGCAGGGCCTGGTCGCCGACTTCGGTGACGTGGCCCTTGAAGATCTTGCCGGGGAGCGCGTCGACGGTGACGTCTGCCGACTGGCCATTCCGGACGTTGACGATGTCGGTTTCGTCGACCTTAACCTCGGCGGTGATGACGGACATGTCGGCGAGGGTCATCAGGGTAGAGCCTTCGGCATTCTGGATGCCGGTGACGACCATTTCGCCCTCGCGAATAGGTTTGTTGGTCACGATACCGTCGAAAGGAGCCACCGCGATGGTGCGGTTGAGCATGTCCTCATTGACTTTCAGCGTGGCCTGCTGGGTCTGGAGGTGGCCACGCTGGGAAGCGGTCTGGGCGCGGGCCTGGGCCAGGCCGGCCTGAGCCTGCCCGAGGCTGGCGACGTCGAGATCATAGGCGGCTTTTTTGGCGTCGAAGTCCTGCTTCGACATCACCTGGGCGTTGAACAGGGCCTGGGCGCGCTGATAGTCGAGCTTCTTCTGTTCCAGGTCGGCTTTCGCATGGGCGACGTTGGCTTCCGCGGTGTTCTCGGCGGCGATAAAGGAGTTAATGTCGGTGCGTGCGGCTGAGATGGTAGCTTGCTGCGCGGCGACGTTGGCCTGCTGCTGCACGTTCTCAATGGTGGCGACGATCTGACCCCTCTTCACGTGATCGCCTTCATTGACATAGAAGTGGGTGACGCGGCCCATGGCATTGGCGCCGACGTTGATATAGGTCTTGGGGGTAATCTGGCCGGTGGCACTAACCACCGAGACGAGGTTTTCGCGGGAAACAGTACCCATGAGGACCTTGGTATAGCCGGACTGAGCCCGAACGACGGTGAACCCCACGATTGCGCCGAGAACCACGACAGCACCGATGATGAGCAGAATCTTTTTCAAAGCAGTTGTTCCTTCGCGAACGTTTACGCAAATCCGGAGGAGGCAGTTCCCCAGGACCTTCCGGCGGCAGACTCGGGACGGACTGTTCGCCACAGGCGATTCCCCTGGCCGGAACAAAACGAGCTGATTCCAGGAAATCGGAGACGCGGGGCCGCCATGCGTTGCCGAAAGAGATTTCCACGCCATGATAACAGGTTGGCAGGCAGATTCGTCTTACATAGACGGGTCCGTTTTGAAGGGGTAGCGTCAGGAGCGAGGGGGCGGGAATACTGCTTGAAAGGGCTGCTCCCGGCTCGTAGAATTGAGTGCACCCCCGAAGGAGCAGTGGCCGTCGTATGTCCTGGAATCGATTCTCCCTTTCGTTCGCGATTCTGATCACCATGCTGGCGGGTGCCGGCGTGGTCGCGGCCCATGCCCAGAGCCAGGGCGAGAGCCCGAACCAGGACTCCGCGCAAAGTCAGCAGGACCAACAAGATCCACTGAAGCGGCAACTGACGGACAGGCAACGAAGAGAGCAGCAGAAGCAGCTGCGCAACGAGCTGGGAACCGCCTACAGGAAGTGGCTGGACCAGGACGTCCGCTGGATCATTACCGACCCGGAAAGGAAGGCGTTCCTGAGCCTGAGCAACGATGAGGAGCGGGACGCGTTCATCGAGAACTTCTGGCGGAGGCGGAATCCGAATCCGGATTCGCCGGAGAATGAGTATCGCGAGGAGCATTACCGGCGCATCGCGTATGCCAACGAGCACTTCGCTGCGGGCAAACCGGGCTGGATGACGGACCGGGGGATGATCTACATCAAGTACGGCAAGCCGGACTCGACCGATTCCCACCCCAGCGGCGGCAGCTACCAGCGTCCGATTGAAGAAGGCGGCGGGGAAACGTCGACCTTTCCGTTCGAGACCTGGCACTACCGGTATCTGGAAGGGATAGGGGAGAACATCGATATCGAGTTTGTGGATTCGTGCATGTGCGGCGATTACCACATGACGATCGACCGCTCGGAGAAGGACGCGCTGCTGCACGTACCGAACGCGGGCCAGACGCTGTACGAGCAGATGGGCATGGCGAAGAAGGCGGACCGGTTCAAAGGCGGCCTGGAGAATCTGGGAGAGGGGCCGGGCACGACGGCGAATCAAAGCAAGGAGTTCGACCGCATCGAGCTGTACGCGAAGCTGGAAGCGCCGCCGGAGATCAAGTTCAAGGACCTGAGCCTGGCCGAATTCCTGACCAGCAAGAAGATGCTGACCGGGCCGTTTTTCCCCTTCGAGGTACGGACGGATTTTGTGAAGGTGACCGACGACACGGTTCTGGTGCCGATCACGCTGCAGATTAAGAACAAGGACATCACCTTCAGCACCAAGGACGGCGTTTCCAAGGGGAATGTGAATATCGTCGGACGGATATCGACGATCACCGACCGGGTGGTGCAGAGCTTCGAGGATCCGGTGGAGGCCGGGCCGTATCCGGCGGAGTTGCTGCCGCGGGAGATGGCGGGCTCGTCCTTATACTGGAAGGCGTTTCCGCTGCGGCCGGGACGGTATCGCATCGACATCGCGATCAAAGACATCAACAACCCGGATCACGTGGGCGTATGGGCTCAGGCGATCACGGTACCAAGGTACGACGACGACCACCTGGCGACGTCTTCGCTGATTCTGGCCGACAAGATGGAACGGGTGCCGTCGAAGGACATCGGGGCGGGGAATTTCATCATCGGCAACACGTTTGTGCGGCCGCGGGTGACGACAAATCCGGCATCGCCGGCGACCTTCCATCGGAACCAGAATCTGAATTTCTGGATGCAGGTTTATAATCTCGGCCTGGATGAAAAGAGCAAGCAGAACAACGCGAAGATCGTGTACCAGATCCTGAATGCGACGACGAACAAGTCGATTCTGGATGCGACGGAAGATTCGAAGAAGCTGAGTCCGAACTCGGACCAGCTGACGCTGGAGAAGTCCCTCCCCCTTGCAAGTCTGGAGCCTGGAAAGTACATCGTGAAGATCAGCGTGGATGACGGTGTAACGCAACAGCAGATTGCACAGTCGGCACCTTTTACGGTGGAATAGGCACAGAGGACGGTTTCCGGGCGCCCACACCCGGAAAGGAAACGGCGCTTCAGTGGTCGCAAGAGCCACGAGGCAAGGCAGGATTTGAGGAGTAGCGCCAGGGAGCAAGAGACTTACTGAATCAGTGAGCCGACGTAGCACCATCTCCGTGCCGATGCTGATAGCGCTGGCCATGCTGTGCGCCGCAACGCCGCACGCGAATGCGCAGGGCAACAGCCTGAGCGGAGTCATTCGCGACAGCCGCGGTGCGCCGCAGCCGGGAGCGGCGGTGGAGCTGCTGCGCCCGGATCTTTCGATGGTGAGCGAGGTGTTCGCGGACGAGCACGGGCGCTATCGCATCGAGGGAATTCTGCCGGGTATCTACGAAGTAAAGGCATCCGGCGCGATGTTCCTGCCCACGCTGCGGGAAAACCTGCAGGTGCTGGCGGGGACGAAGCTGGTGGTGAACCTGACGCTGAACACGCTGTATGAGGCGTTCCGCTGGCTGCCGGCGAAGGCGCGCCAGGCGGATGAGCCGAAGGACGACTGGACCTGGACGCTGCGGCTATCCGCCAATCGGCCGCTGCTGCGCCTGCTTGAGGATGGGCCGCTGGTGGTGGTGTCGAACGGGGATGGTTTGGCGCCGGAGTTGAAGGCGCGCGTGACCGTGCGCGGCGGCGAGAGCGGGTTTGGCGACGGGGGGCTGCACAACGATTTCGAGATGGAGCGGACGCCGGAGGACGGGCGGGCGATGATCTTCCGCGCCGACCTGAGCCAGGGAAATCTGGGACAGGCGGTCAATCCCGCGCTGAACGCGATGGTGGGATATGAGCAGCAGCTGGCGCTGGGGCGGACGTTCCGCACCGTGGCCGCCGTGGAGACGCGGCCCGATATCGCGGGGGGACCGGTGGGCCAGGGGCTGCAGGCGGTGGATCTGCGCAGCGGCGAGACGATGAATTTCGGTCCCGGTGTCCAGGCGGAGTTCGGGGAAGAGACGCAGGGGATCCGGCTCGGCGATACGATTCTGGCCAACCATCCTTTCGCGGCGCTGACGGTGCATCGCGGTGCGACGTTTGTCGGCTATCGGATATCGACTGCGCCGGGGATCCAGACCGTGGAAGACCTAGACCGCGAGGCGACCGTGGAGCCGAAGCTGGGCGAGCGGAACGGCAGGCTGACGCTGGAGCAGGGCATCCACCAGGAGCTGGTGGCGGGCAGGAATGAAGGCGACACGCACGTGAAGGTCGCGGTGTGGCACGAGCAGGTGGAGAATCCGGTGGTGACCGGCGGAGGGAATATATCCGCGGCGGACTGGGCGGGCGGCAATCTGCTGTACGACGAGACCAGCGAAATGCTGCGCGCGACGGGGCAAGGCTATACCGGCGACGGAATGCTGAGCGAAGTGGAACAGCGCGTGAACGGGAGTACGTGGATTTCGTTTGAGGTGGCGCTGGGCGATGCGCTGACGATGGCCGATGCGGCCCCGGGCACAGATAGCCTGGATGAGGCGCTGAGCGGCATGAAGGCCCATGAGACGCCGATGTTCGGCGCAGGCGTTCACGGCAAGGTGGCAGCCACGGGGATGCAGTGGCGGGCTTCGTATCGGTGGCAGAACCCGCACACGCTGACGCCGGTGGATGCGTTTGCCAGCGGCACGTCGGCGCCCTATCTGAGCTTCCTGGTGCGGCAGCCGATCCGCTACCGGCGCATGATTCCGAACGGAGTCGAGGCGCTGGTGGACGTGCGGAATCTGCTGGCGGAGGGGTACCGGCCGTTCCTTTCGAGCGACGGCAGCACGCTGTATTTTGCCGAGGCGGCGCGCTGTGTGCAGGGCGGGCTTTCGTTCACGTTCTGACGGATCGCGGCGGGCTGAATCCTGTTGAAAATCTGAGACTGGCGCTGGCTGCGCGAGTGGTTTTCTGGAGCGCGGGAAGCGGCGATTCTGCATGCTATAGTGGGGAGAGGTACGGCGGAAAATTCCCCTGCCTGCGGGGCCACCCGCGTGCGCCGGACTGAAGTGGACGCGTAGCTCAATTGGCAGAGCATTCGACTCTTAATCGACAGGTTGAAGGTTCGATTCCTTCCGCGTCCACCATGAATCTGCCTTGTCGTTTCCGGAGCAGGAATTCTTCGACACATTGCGTTCGTTCAGGATCCGGCCGGCGGGCCGGGGAGCCTGCAAACCTGTTGGTGCGCGAATCGCAACCGCGCAGGCGGGGTGATTGTGACGCAGGGTTCCGTGTATGAGTGAATTCGCCTCCCCGATTGCGCCAGGGTCGGTTGCGAAGAAGACGTTTCAGGGCGGAGTCGCGATCGGCGTTCGACAAGTGGCGGTGCAGGGCGCCAGAATCCTTGGCGGAATTTTTCTTGCTCGGCTACTCACGCCATCGGAGTTTGGTTTCTACGCGATCATTCTGTATTTCCAGACATTCCTAACCGCTTTCGGCGACGCGGGTTTAGCAGCAAGCCTGGTGCGGCAGCCGCATGAACCGGAGAACTCCGAGTTCAGGGCGATTTTTACGGTGCAGCAGATCTTTGTTCTGTGTACGTCGACCGTGCTGTGGTTTGCTGCGCCCACTTTTGCCCAGTGGTACCACCTGAGCTCGCACGACGGCTGGATGTTCCGCTGGGTGCTGGCGTCGTTTGCGGTTACTTCGTTCATGGTGGTGCCGCAGGTTCAGCTGGAGCGGCATCTCCGCTTCGACAGCCTGGCCATTATCGAGTCAACGCAGGCGATTGTCTTTAACGGCGTGGCCGTCTACCTGGCCTGGCGAGGTCTGGGGGCCTATTCGTTTGTATGGGCTCTCTTGGTGCGGTCGATCCTGGGAGCCATCCTTGCCAACTGGATTCGGCCGTGGAAAATCGGATGGCACTGGGACTGGCCCATGGTCCGGCAACATATGGGATTTGGGCTGTCTTACCAGGGCATCCAGGTGACTTCGCTGTTGAAGGACAGCATAACGCCAGTGTTGATTGGAACTCTGCTGGGCACGGCCGATGTCGGCTATGTGACCTGGGCGGGGATTGTCGCGACCTATCCGGTACTGGCATTGTTCGTCCTTCAGCGTCTGTACATGCCGGCGTTTTCACGTCTGCAGGGGCATCGCGAACAACTAACCGCCCTGGCAGAGAATGTAATTTGGGCGACCAATGTTGTGACGGCGCCACTGGCTGTTCTGACGCTGGCCCTGATCGTGCCTATTACGGTGAGCGTGTACGGGCCAAAATGGCTGGTTGCGTTGCCCTACTTTTACCTGATGTGGCCGGCGAACGTGATCGTTACATCGGCAACGCCGGCGATGGGCCTGCTGAATGCGCTGGGCAAATCGAATATCGTGCTGACGTTTGCGGTGATCTGGATGGCGGGCACCTGGATCGTGGGAGCTCCTCTGATCTGGCTGTACGGCCCAATCGGTTTCCCGATTGCCGCTCTGGTTGTTCAGATCAGCGCTTACTGGCTTTTCAGAGCCGCACAGCGGGAGGTTCCTTTTCGGCTCACCTCGATTGTTTTGCCGGTTTGGCTGATTGCCGGAGCGTGCGGTGTGGCTGTATACGGGGCCTGCCGTCTGCGGATGCCGCATCATATTCCGTCGCTCATTCTTTATGCCGTAACGGGCTTGCTCCTCTACTGCGGCGGCTTGTATCTTCTTTACAGGACCAAGCTGCAGTCTGCGTGGGCCTTGCTCAGGGGAGCAGAGTGAGACACAGACCCGCTGAGACAGGGAACGATCTCCTCGTCGTTCGCCCGGGATTGTTGATGGGAGCAGCCGTTTCCCGCGACCGAGAGAAAGCAGCCATCATGTACAGGCAGGCATACAAGCGATATCTCCCTGCGCCGCTGCGGCGCGTAATTGACGGCGTACGCTACCGCTGGTTTAAATCGTGGGCGCAGGAGTCTTACTCGCAGAACGGCGAAGATATGATTCTCGACTGGTGTTTCGAGAACAGAGCTTCGGGATTTTATGTGGATATCGGCGCCCACCATCCGAAGCGCTATTCGAACACCTATCGCCTCTACCAGCGCGGGTGGAGGGGCCTGAACGTCGATGCCAACCCGGGGAGCATGCAGATCTTCAGGAGAGTTCGGCCCCGGGATATCAATGTGGAAGCGGGAGTTGGAACCGAGGAGCAGGATCTCGTTTATTATTCGTTCGAAGACGCGGCAGTGAATACTTTCGATCACGCGATCGCTCTGGAGCAGGCTAGTAAGGGAAGACCGATTCTCCAGCAGACCCACATCAAGACCGTTAGCATGCGCCGGCTGTTCGATGAGTACGTTCCGAAGGGAACCGCAATCGATCTGTTGAGCGTCGATGTCGAAGGGCTGGACTACGAAGTGCTGCGGTCGAATGACTGGGACCATTACCGGCCGGAATATATTCTGGCAGAATGCCTGGACAGCCAGACTCTGGGCGACGTCGCCGCCGATAAGGTGACCCGGTTTCTGGTGGAATATGGGTATTCTGCGATTTCCAAAACTTCTCACACGGTGCTCTATCAGCGCATGAACGAGAGGGGAGGTAGCTGACCATGCGCGGCTGCTGCTGCACCAGGACAGCGACTGGGAAGCTTTTATGGCATGCGCGCGCCCATGAGAAGGGCCGGTTCAGACGATGACGCGAAATCGGCTGGATTATCTCCTTATTGGGAGGAGCTTTCTATATCGCATTGGATTGCGATTTGTGTACGGCCGCCAGGTGCGGGATTGCGGCATTCGTCTCCTTCGGAAGTTTCCTGCAATCCGTGGCGGAGGTGGAAGTGTAGTATTTGGCGAAAGGTGCCGGATTCTCGGCAGCACTCTGATTGTCTTTGAAGACCCTCGCCGCCGAGGTTTGCTCAGATTAGGTAACGGCTTCACCTGCGAAGGTAGTATCACTCTGGCGCCGCGCGGCGGAACGATTGAGTTTGGAGAGGATTGTTTCGTGGGCGCCAACTGCCTGCTGCAGGCCTACTATGGGACAGAAATTCGAATCGGAAGCGATGTAATGATCGCTAACAACGTGACGATCGTGGCTTCAAATCACAGTACCGCTCGCAACCTGCCGATGAAGAATCAGCCGGAATCCGGAGCCGGGATCAGCATTGGTTCGGACGTCTGGATTGGCGCCAATGCAGTTATCACCGACGGTGTGACTGTCGGAAATGGAAGTATCATTGCCGCGGGCGCAGTCGTCACCCGTGACGTTCCGCCGTATTCGATCGCAGGCGGAGTTCCGGCACGGCCAATATCGCAGCGAGAGCCCATCGGTCCGGAGGGGCCCGCCGGTGCGCCGGTTGCATAGTATTCAGCGTGGATGCTGCAGAGTTATTCTCTGAAGCAATCCACAGAAGCGGTATCTTTGACAGGTGAAATGAAGACAAGTATTTCGGCGGTTATTCTTACGCTAAATGAAGAGCGGAACCTGCCGAAGGCGCTCCGCTCCGTTCGCACGTGGGTAGAGGACATTGTTGTCGTTGACATGCACAGCGACGACAGGACGGTGGAGATAGCTGAATCATTCGGCGCTCGGGTATTCCAGCATCCGCGCATGGGGCTGCAGGATCCGGCTCGCCAGTTCGCCATGGAAAAAGCAACGGGCGAATGGATCATTAATCTGGACGCCGATGAGATAGCGCCGTATCTACTTAGCCGGCGCCTTATGGAAGTAGCGGAAGGCGATCTGGCGGACGTGTGTTCAATCCCGCGGTTGAACTATTTTTCCGGAGCGGCGCTGCGCCATGCCGGGTGGAACCCCGATGAGGACCGGCAGGTTCGTTTTTTCCGCAGAGGTTATCTGGAATTCAGTCCGCGAATCCATGCGCGACCTCAGCCTGTCGAACGCGCGCGCGTGTTGCAGTTGTATGCCGATTCGGGCCAGTGTCTGATCCATTTCAACTTCCTCGATGCGGAACATTTCCTGCAGAAGTTCAATCGATACACTTCGATCGAGGCGGAGCAGGTGCGTGGCGATGGCCGTAAATCGAGTCTGTCCGGCTTTGTTGTGGCTCCATTTCGAGAATTCGCCACACGCTTCATTTTGAAAAGGGGCTTTCGGGACGGGTGGAGAGGCTTCTATTACAGTGCCATGCTCGCTGCTTATCAGATGACAGTCACAGCGAAGCTGAGGGAGTTGGAGGATGGCTGTGACGCCGCCGGCAGCCAGAAGCGATACGACGAGATCGCAGAACGGTACCTGAGCGAGTATCAGCAGGATGCGCGTTGACGCGCAGACGAGCGATGTTAGAATCAGGTGACAACGTTGAGCGCGAGCGCCGCCCCAGAGTGTGCGCGGCTGAGGTCCCGACTCATCGCGGACAATTCCGGATCACAGTTAGGAGTACAGCGACGGTATGAACTTTCCGGAGAGTTCAGACGCTTCTTTGAAAGTTGGGATTGTCACGGTGACTTATAACAGTCGTGCCGTGCTGGACGAGTTCTTTTCATCCCTGGAAGCGCAAAGCTACACAAATTACATACTGTACATTGTGGACAGCGCCTCAACGGACGATACGGTCGCCTATGCCGCGGCGCATCTGCCGAGCCGGGCGAGGTTGTTGCCAATCGAGGTGAACCTGGGCTTTGCCGCCGGCACAAATCTTGGAATCAAGGCCGCAATTGCCGACGGATGCCATGCGATTCTGGTTCTCAATAACGACGTGGTGCTTGACCCGGAAATGATCAATCGCCTGGTGACAGGGCTGGATCGATATGGATGCGAGATGACTACGCCACTGATGTATTTCCACCAGCCTGGGGACCGGATCTGGGCGGCGGGGGGCGTGCTTCGCCGGATGCTCGGATATCTACATCTGCACCGCGGCATGGGGCAAAAGGATCAAGGCCAGTTCAGCCAGGCGGCTCGGGTCACCTTTGCCCCGCTTTGCTGTGTTCTGGTGCAAAAACAGGTTTTCAATCAGTGGGGCTGCTGGACGAGAATTACTTTACCTATACCGAAGATGCCGATTTTATGTATAGCTGCCTGAAGATGGGTATAGCGCTATGGTATGTTCCCGATGCGAAATTGTGGCACAAGGTAAGTTCCCTTACCGGCGGCTTATCGGCGTTTACGATCCATTATTTCATTAAGGCCGAATTTATTTCCTGCACAAGAATCTGAACCCGCTGGCAGCGTGGGGATGGACATGCGCTTATCTCGCCTATTTCCCCGTGCAGTTCCTGTCTCGGCGACTGTCCTGGCGCACCATGGAGCTGAAATATCGCGCCGCCGTTGAGGGTTATGCGCTATACCGCAAGCGCCGCTCGCGTCGCAACACCAACGACGTCACGGCAGTGGCAGGCTAGGCGAGTATTGAATGCGTTTCCTTCCTGAGATTCGTCTGTTACCGGGTAGCGGAAATTTCTCTCTGTTCGGTGAAGCCGCGGTCATGCTTTTCTTTATCGGAAGCGTGACGCTGCTGTATGTGACGAGGCTGGTTGGACTCCCGTTTGCGGTCGTTTCCTTCGATATTCTGGCCATCTCGCTTTTGATCCTCTCGTGGAAGAGGTTTCACGGGGGCCTGCATCCGTGCTGGCTCTTTTTTCTTGCGATAACCTTCTTTCAGGGGGGCGCGCTGTTTGGTATCTCTTCGGCGACACTTCCGATCCCTTTACTATAACGCTGATGTGGGTCACTCCCTTCGATGTACCGGGGGCGGTCCGTGCAGAGACGCTCTTATGCATTGCTGTCTCTATGTTATTTGTCTATCTGCCCTGTGCATATAATCTGACCGAGAAGCGGTACAGTGCTACTTTCTCACCGTCGGTGAGGAAGGTTATGTTGTACATGTTCTACCTGTTTCTTCCCTTTGAGGCGTATAAGGTGTGGACATACATTCGCTTTGTTCAGGCTCACGGAGGATACGCAGCCAATCTTCTTCTCAACACCGATCTGCTCTCGTCTGTAGGGCTGCCCATCCGTTTGCTGTCTATTGTCAGCACGTGCGCCTTCTACGACATACTGCTGATGGAGACGCAGGCTACACGGTTGCGGTACGTGTATGTGTCGTTTCTGGGAATCATGCTGCTTTCTCTCGGTATTGGCGATCGCGGTGGGATACTTACGCTTCTGGTGATGATTTGGTACGTTCACAAATTCAAGCGCCAGACGCGCTTCAACTTCGTGCCGCTGATTATTGTGGGCAGTCTGGGGGCAATGCTGGCGGCGTTCATCGGACACACGCGCAGCAATGAGGCTGTCGCATCCGTAAACATCCTGCACTTCGTAACCGGACAGGGTGTTTCGATGCAGGTGACCGAACTGGCAATTGCGGAAAAGCATCTCTTTCAGCCGCATGCCTGGTCGTATTTGATGCATGGATCGCGGCTGTTTCCGAAGGGCCAACCGGCAGGCAGCGTGTTCAACGATGACGTTTCGATGTTTCTGAGCCCTGAGCGAGTCGCCGAAGGGCAGGGAACGGGATCGTCCTACATTGGAGAGGCCTATCTGTTGGGCGGCATTCCGGGTGTGGTGCTTGTATCTTTGGGATTAGGCCTGTTACTGCGGATGATCTACAACCTGAGCGACAGAAAATACGGCTTCGCAGTGACAATTGTGTTGTTGCCGGAACTGATATTTCTTCCCCGCGCAGAGATCTTGAGTTTTCTTAGCCGCGGCATGCAATACAGCGTCGGCATGCTTTTGGTTGGCGCGGCGGCGGTGGCAATTGACCGCTACCTGCGGCTGTTGCATCGTTGGCCGGCGGCGGCGGGTCGCCTGCGAAAGCGGCCGGCCGCCACGTGATGCGCAACTCCGGGAACGGTCACGGCAGCTACAATTCTGTAAAGCACAGGGCGGTCAGGCGCGTTGACGCAATTGCTATGATGAAAGCGCCTGCGCGCATGCATCTATGGATTCCCGGAAAATAGTGACGAAGCCGCGACTGCTCTTTCTCACGTCGCGCCTGCCGTATCCGCCTATTGCGGGTATCCGGCTGAAGAACTACCACCTGATCAGGGAGCTGGCCAAAACTTTCCGGCTGACCATCGTTTCAATCGGAAGCGAGCCTCTGCCCTCAGAAGCAAGTGAGTATATCGGGCAATTTGGAGAGCTGCGGTACTGCGAGAAGACCCGTGCCGATTTTGCGCGGAGCGCCGCCGCAGCGCCGTTCCGCCTGCCGCTTCCGTTCCAGGCCAGTCTTTACTATTTTGGAAATGTCAACCGCAGTATCCGGAATATCGCTGGCGACCACGACGCCGTATTTTGTAACCTGATCCGCACGACTGCTTACACCGAGGGTTTGGCCATGCCGCGATTCTGTGATTTGGCCGACAGCATCAGCAATCACTATGCACACGTGATCCGAAAAAGTCCGATATCGCCGTTGACGCTCTACTATCGTCTCGATCGTGGCCTGATCCGAAGCTATGAGGAGAAGATCATCCGCGAATTCGACCAGTGTTTTATGTTCAATCAGGAAGAGATGGACAGTTACCACGCGCCGTCGCACCTGACGTGGATCCCGCACGGTGTAAGTCCAGCCCTCCTGAAAGACCAGGCTGAGGATTCGTCCTTTGAATCCAGCGTGGTTTTTCTGGGGAAAATGGACTACGGTCCGAACGTTGCCGCTGCACAATGGTTCGCGCGTTATGTTGTGCCACTCCTTTCTAAAGATGTATCGTTTGTGATCATCGGAGCGAACCCGGCGCGAAGCGTGCAGGAGTTGGCCAGCGACCGGGTGAAGGTCCTTGGTTTCGTATCCGATCCTTATCCCGCTCTTCGCAGCGCGCTCGCGGTCGTGGCGCCGATGCAATTTGGAGGAGGAGTACAAAACAAGCTTCTGGAGGCCATGGCGGTCGGCGGCCTTTGCATTGCTACATCCGCGCCGGCGAGAGCGCTGAAGGAGGCTGATCACGGGAGAGAGTTGCTGGTTGCGGATACGCCTGACGAATTTGCTGAGGCCATCGAGACGATAAGCCGAAACCCGCGCGGGTTTCTCGATATGCGGAAATCTGCAAGGGAATTCATTGCGCAGCATCACTCATGGGAGAGCGCAGGTACTATCTACACTGGCGCGATACTTAAAGGGTTACACTGAACCGGAGATGCGGATCCTATACGATCACCAGGTAACCTCTCTGCAGGATGCGGGAGGTATTTCCGTATATTTCTATCAGCTTGCGCGGCTCCTGAGCCAGGAGCAAGGCGTCAACGTAACCCTGTGCCTTGGGGGGAACAACTCGGTCGTGCCGTTCGGCTCCCTGGCGAGAGAGAATTGTCAAGTCCGGTCGCACGGTACATCTCTTAAGCGCGGTTTTACGCGCTATATCGTCAACGACGTGGCTACAAGCGCGTATCTTGCTACGCGAGGGCGTTTCGACGTCTACCACCCGACTCTGTATCGCTGCATGCCCTTTGCGCGGGCTCGCGCAATCGTTGTTACACACTATGACTGCATTCTGGAGATGTTTCCGCAATTGTTCCGTAACCCGGCCGGCAGGCGGCTGGTAAAGAAGAGGCAATTTGCCCGGGCGGACGCAATCATCTGCATTTCCGAGAACAGCCGACGGGATCTGGTCAGGTTTTATGAAATAGCGCCAGAGAAGCTGCATGTAATTCATCTGGGGATGACTAAGCCTGGGATCGGAGCGTTGCCAGCCGCGGCCAGTGCTGCAAGGCCGTATCTTCTCTATGTGGGGGGGAGAAAGCTGGTTAAGAATTTCACGGGTCTGGTTCGGGCATTCGGCGCAAGCCGGCTCCGCGAGGAGTTCAAGCTGGTGTGTGCGGGCGGTGGTGAATTCAGTAAGGAGGAGTTGCAGTTGATTGCCGGAGAGAGTCTGGAGGGGCGAGTGGTGCTTCTTCCGCGAGTCCCTGATGAGCAGATGGGCGCGCTCTATGAGAGCGCGCATGCATTTGTTTATCCATCGCTCTACGAAGGGTTCGGACTGCCGCCGCTGGAATCAATGGCGTGTGGAACTGTGCCGGTAGTCTCCGGGGTCTCGTGCATGCCGGAAGTGTGCGGCGAAGGTGCGATATATTTCGATCCGAGTTCGGTTGAGTCGATGGTGGACTCGCTGGAACGCGCATGCTACGATTCATCCCTGCGTGAGGAGATGCGGCAAAAAGGGGCGCGTGTTGTGGCCCGGTATTCATGGGAAGAGTGTGCCCGGCAGACTCTGCGCGTGTATCGCGATCTGGACTCGCGGTGACCTGCTGCTTTCCCGGATGTTTCCTGGAGGGATGGGCGCGGAGGTGTTAGCGTGCCGGTGATCCGAAGCCGAGCTCCGCTGCGTCTGGGACTGGCGGGTGGCGGGACCGATGTTTCGCCCTATTGCGAGGAATACGGCGGGGCCATTCTCAACGCCACGATCGGGCACTATGCCTACGCCTCCATCGATGCCCTCGACGATGGGGTTGTAGAGCTCTCATCGGCAGACCAATCCGCAAGCGCAAGATATGCCGCGGATCGGCCGCTGGAGAGTGACGGGTGTCTCGATCTGCTCAAGGTCGTACACAATTATGCGGTGCGGCGCTTCAATGCGGGCCGGCCCTTAAGCCTGCGACTGACCACGAGAGTCGATGTGCCTTCCGGATCGGGTCTGGGAGGGTCATCGACCTTAGTCGTCGCCGCTCTGAAAGCGTATGCCGAGTGGGCGAACTATCCACTGGATGACTACGACCTTGCGCACGCCGCTTATGTGCTTGAACGGGAAGAAGCGGGATTGAAGGGCGGACGCCAGGATCAATACGCGGCGGCATTCGGCGGTTTCAACTTCATGGAATTTGGGAAGGACGGCCGGGTGCTGGTAAATCCGCTGCGCATTCGGGAGAGCGTCTGTTCCGAGCTGGAAGCGTCACTCCTGCTTTTTTACACGGGCGCGTCGCGTTCGTCGGCAGAAATCATCCACGAACAGGCGACCAATGTCGAGCAGGGAAATGCCTCAGCGATCGAGGCCATGCACGAGATTAAGCAGGAAGCCCTGCGCATGAAAGAAGCTCTGCTGCGCGGAGACTTCAGTCTTCTGCACGAGGTGTTACTGAACAGCTGGGAAGCCAAACGGCGGATGGCAAGAGGCATTGTTAACGAGAAGATCGAGATGCTGTACAGACACGCGCTGGAAGCCGGCGCTCACTGTGCCAAGATCTCCGGCGCGGGCGGCGGAGGTTTTATGATGTTTCTGACGGATCCTATGCGGAAAGGCCATGTGGCCGATGCGCTGCGCAAGTGCGAAGACGACGGAATTGTTTACGGCTGTCACTTCACCAGTGTCGGCGCTCAGGCATGGAAAGTGAAGTAGAGGTGCAGCAGCGAGTGTTTTCGCGGAATACTTCGGGCGAGAATGCTGCGGATCGGTAACAGATAGATGGAAGCGATTATCCTCGCCGGCGGACTTGGAACCCGGCTCCGTTCGCAGCTGAAACAGCTGCCGAAGTCGATGGCTCCGGTCGGCGGCCGCCCTTTTCTTGAGATTCTGATGGATCAGTTGGTGGCCGCCGGTTGCAAGCGCGCCGTTTTGTCCGTTGGCTATCTTCGGGATATCATTATCGCTGCATTTAGTGATAACTACCGGGGAATACCTCTTTCCTATTCGATGGAGGATGAGCCTCTTGGTACCGGCGGCGCAATTCGACTCGCTCTTCGCCAGGCGACGGAGGCGTCGGTGCTGGTACTCAACGGAGATACGTATCTAAATGCAGACTATCGCGCGGCCTTTGCCTGTCATGCTGCAGTCGGCGGCGTTATGACGATGGCTGTCACTCCAGTGGGAGACACTGCGCGCTACGGGGGGGTTGTGGTTGAGGGCGACCGGATTACGGGCTTTGTTGAGAAAGGAAGAACGGGGCCAGGCTGGATCAACGCGGGCGCCTATGTGCTCTCGAAGGATTTCCCATGGCGGGAGGGACTGCCGGAGCAATTTTCTTTTGAGAACGACATTATTGTCCCGCAGTTAAGTGAGCTTCGGCCCGCGGCATTCAGGTGCAGGGGCTACTTCCTCGACATCGGGGTGCCGGAGGACCTGGAGCGGGCACAGACCGAACTGGCAGGCCTGGTGTAGAGCGGCTCGGGATTTGAGAGAATTATTCCCGCGAAGAGAAATCCCGGCAGCGCTCAAGCCAATCGGTGGCTAGACATCGGTTGAATGCTGCTGGTTCAGACTTCGCTTGCGATAAAATCTCCCTGTGAACCCATCCAATGCAGAGGGCTCCACCGCTCGGGCCGAGAAGTACGTTGTGATTCTGGGCGGCTCGGGATTCATTGGTACACGCCTCGCGAGTCTGCTCCGTGAGAAGTCCATTCCTTTCCGTATCGGCGATATTCGACGGAGCGAGGCGTACCCGGAATTATGGAGTGAGTGCGATGTGCGAGATGCAGGATCGCTGACCCACCTGCTGCGAAATGCCGACGCGATTATTAACCTCGCTGCCGAACATCGGGATGACGTGCGGCCTGTCTCCCGATACCGCGAGGTGAATGTCGAGGGAGCGGCGCAAGTCTGCAAAGCAGCCAGAGACGCCGGCATCCAGAAGATGGTCTTCGCCAGCAGCGTGGCTGTTTATGGTTTTCATAATCGCGCCGTGAGCGAAGAGGGTCCGTTCGCGCCGTTTAATCATTACGGTCAAACGAAGCTCGAGGCAGAGGCCGTCTACAAAGCCTGGGCTGAGGAAGATGCGGGGAGAACTCTGGTGATCCTCCGCCCTACGGTTGTTTTCGGAGAAGGCAATCGCGGGAACGTCTACAACCTGTTGCGTCAGATCGCCGGCGGGCGGTTCATGATGGTGGGGTCAGGCGCGAACGTGAAATCGATGGCCTATGTGGGCAACGTTGCGGCGTTCGTGGTTTACGCTCTCAGCCTGGGACCGGGCGTGCATATTTTCAATTATGTCGACGGGCCCGACATGAACATGCGGGATCTGGTGGCGCACGTCAATCGATGTTTGGGCAAACCCGGGAACAAACTCAGAATCCCAAAGACTGTGGCGCTGGCGGGTGGCTCCGTTCTCGATGTCGTGGCGCGCCTTTCAGGCAGGAATTTCCCCATCAGTGCGATTCGTGTCCGCAAATTTTGTGAGTCTACACAGTTCATCGCTGAGCGGATGCGCCAAACCGGATTCACACCGCCTTACTCGCTGACCGAAGGGCTGCAGCGAACCATTGAGCACGACTTTCTCAGGCCGTAGGCTCGACGCCTCGCGGAAAGCCGATTGAGAGTCATCCTGCGATCCTTGCACGAAATGCGGATGGACTCCCACGGCGACCAGCGTGAACCGGTGTTGCCTTGTTGTGAATCGGTACTGAAGTTTCATTGCCTGCTGCGCTGAATCGCGCACTTTCTTACAAACTGCTGAATGCGCTCGCGTACTGGCTTGTTGCCGCGTTCGGAATCTGTATGCCCAGGCCAGACGGTGGTTCTGCACATTACCGTGGCGTGTTGTCACCCGACTTTTCCAGGTGCATCTGCGAACATCCAGTTTATAGTTCCGCTTATCGATGGAAAGCCTTCATCTATCTACCATTAGTAACGTTACTCTGGTTCGGCAAGCGGGGATGACAGCGGAGACACCGACTTCGCTTGAAAAGATCACAAGAGGATGCGCCAGGCGCATTCATCCCTTTACATCACGCTGGCGCGAAGCGCTTTCTTTGTCTGCGCTGTATCTGATTGCCCCCAATGTTCCGCTGCTTCTCCTACAGCACAAGCTAACCTTGCTTCCCCACGGTTATGTCAACATAGAATGTCTCCTGCTCGGAGCCATGATGCTGTTTCTTCCACGGCTTCTCGGCTTTAGTCTTCTGATAGCCGGCATGCTTGGTGGATTCGTTTATGCGACCTGTTACTCTTTCCAGTTCACCGTTTCCGAGCTGCTGACATCGGCACGCTTCACCGGCGAGCTTCCGTTTCCGCGCAGGATGGAAATGGTTACCGCAGGGATTCTTATTGCATCTGTGGCTGCCGCCGCAGCGTTTCTGGTTCCGCGGTCACGGTTTCGGCTCACGACAGCCTGCTGCCTGCTTGGTTTAGCTGTGACGCTCAGCGCTGTGGACGTGCTGGATGGGCAGAACCCCTGCTCCCCGCACGACGTCAGCCTGGTATCTCAGCGTGTGACAACGAGTCCGTGGCTCACCTTGGCGGTGCGCAGCCGGTTCTTTACCTCGCTCGATTCAGAGTCTCGGGTCGGAGACAGGGAGCCGATGGCTTCCGCGTCGTCTTACGCGATGAAATATATCTCGGACGTTCCTGAATCCCAGCGACCGAACGAAGTACTGATTGTTACCGAATCGTGGGGAATGATGAAGGACAGTAGCCTCGCGAATCAGCTCACTCTTCCCTATCAGGATCCCCGCATCAGAGCCAAATACGATGTAATCGAGGGGGACGCACCCTTCGATGGGCTAACAGTTCCAGGTGAAGTGCGGGAGTTATGCCATTCTCACCTTGGTTTTGGAGTACTGCGAATTTCGGCTTCCGACGCAGAGCAGTGTCTTCCGGCGATTCTCCGGGATCGTGGCTATGAGACCTATGCTGTGCACGGTTATGTGGGCGGAATGTTTCGGCGCGACGACTGGTATGCACGGCTGGGCTTTGGAAAGCAAATATTTGAGCCGCAGCTGGAGGAAAGGGGATTACCAGCGTGCCCGGGAGCGTTTCCCGGGATCTGCGATACCGCTATTCCGAAGTGGATCGGCAAGGAGATATTATCGAACGCCTCGGGGGCTCCAAAATTCGTATATTGGGTGACTTTGAATTCGCACATCCCGGTGCCTGCCCATACGAACCTGCCAGCAGACGGGAGTTGTGAGAGCCAGGCGGATTTGCACAGTTCGAGCGCGCTATGTTCGTGGTTTCGACTGGTGAGGGCTGTGCATGGATCTGTACAACAGCTCGCCCTGGAGCCAGAAAGCCGGCCGACAATCTTCGTTGTGGTTGGGGATCACGCACCGCCCTTCGCTAATCCTCGGAATCGCGTCAGATTCTCGGAAACGAGGGTCCCGTTTGTCATTCTGGTTCCGAAGAGTCTATCGCGTGCATCGCGTCCTGTTCTGCACCGGCCTGGGCGAAGCCTGCGGGGGAGAGGCGAACTCAGCAGCGGGTTGCAACCGCACACCGGACGACGGGCAGCGGGCGTCTGAACCGAACCTGCGCACGAAGATCGGGCGAGAAGCCAGGCCGGGCTCATCGGCTACGACAGCTGAGTCAGGTCAATGACACGGCCAAGCGCCGTCTCCCACGGCGAGAGGTGGATCCCGAAGCGTTCGATCAACAGGCTGTTGGATAAGACAGAATTGCGTGGGCGCGTTGCCGGAGTGGGAAATTCACGGGTCGAGACTGGAATCAGTTCGGGCTGACGTGGGAGCAGGTGAGCGGCACGCGCGAAGATGGCGCGAGCAAAGCCAAACCAGGTCGTGGATCCGGAACAGGTCATGTGGTAGAGGCCGGTCCACATCTCCGGCGTTCCGAATCGTTCTGTAAAAATCCCCTCGACGACGGCGCGCGTGGCATCGGCAATCTGGATCGACGTTGTCGGTGCGCCGAACTGATCGTCGACAATGGTGAGGCGCTCGCGTTCGCGTCCCAAACGCAGCATGGTAAGAAAAAAGTTACGACCCTGCGGACCGTAAACCCAGCTGGTCCGAAAGATCAGGTAGCGGCCACCGATGCGGCGGATGGCCAGCTCGCCCGCCAGCTTACTGGCGCCGTAAACGTTGAGGGGATGGGGCGAGTCGGACTCAGTCCAGGGCTCCGATTTGCTTCCATCGAAGACGTAGTCCGTCGAATAGTGAATCAGCAAAGCATTGAGGGTGCGAGCTTCCTCAGCCAGGATCGCCGGCGCCTCAGCGTTGATCGCCATAGCGAGATCCGGCTCGGATTCCGCGCGATCGACGGCCGTGTATGCGGCAGCATTGAGAATGATGTCGGGCCGGATGCTCCGCACCGTGTCGCGGATCTGATGCGGTGCCGATAAGTCGAGATGTTCGTGGTAGACGGGGATGACTTCGCCAAATCCAGCGAAGCTGCGCTTCAGTTCCCTGCCTGCCTGCCCGGTTGCGCCCGTGAGAAGAATGCGCGGCGAAGCAGTCACGCAAAAACCTCCGCTTCGCGCAGCGTCGAGCCGTTATTGTCCTTGTCGGAAACGACCACCACGGCCGGGTCCACCGGCCAGGGGATAGCGAGATCGGGATCATTCCACAGAATCGTCCGTTCGCCGACGGGAGAATAGTAATCCGTGACCTTATAGGCAAATCCAAGGCTGTCGGAGAGAGCAAGGAATGCATGTCCGAACCCTTCGGGGATCCAGAGCATTTCACCATTTTCGGCGGTCAACTCGATGGCAACGTGCCGTCCGAAGTTAGGAGAGCTGCGCCGCAGATCGACAGCGATATCGAGAGCAGCGCCATAGGCGACGCGCACGAGCTTTCCCTGAGGCTGAACAACCTGGTAGTGAATGCCACGCAGCACATTCCGTTTGGAGACCGAGAAGTTATCCTGCACCCACTTCGTGGAAAGACCTGCTTCTTCCATCCCTCGGAGATTCCAGGTTTCCTGAAAAGCGCCGCGATTGTCGCGGAAGACGCGCGACTTTAACAGAAGAACGCCAGGCAAAGATGTCTCTTCGATATTCATCTGCGCTCAGGTGGAGTGGAGAAGCAGTGGGTCATCTCAAGGTCGCCTTTCATTGCGCCAGCCGCTCCGCATAGTTCTGCTCGATCCACTTAAGATAGCCGCCGGTCCGTACGTTATCTACCCACGCGAGATTGTCGAGATACCAGCGAACGGTGCGGCGTAGACCGCTCTCAAACTTCTGGGCGGGCTGCCATCCGGTTTCGCGCGCGATCTTCGAGGCGTCGATAGCATAGCGCCGGTCGTGACCAGGCCGGTCCGCAACAAAGGTAATAAGCTTCCGGCGAGAACCGATTTTCAGATCCGGACGCATTTCGTCAACAAGGTCGCAGATGGTCGGTCACTACATCGAGATTCTCTGCGCTCACTGTTTCCCCCGATGTTATAGGTCTCGCCGGCGCGTCCGCGATCGAGAACGGTGCGAATGGCCCCGCAATGATCCTCAACAAAGAGCCAGTCCCGCACATTTGCGCCGTCGCCGTATACGGGTAAGGGTTTGCCTTCGAGCGCATTGAGAATCACCAGGGGAATCAGCTTCTCAGGGAATTGAAAAGGCCCGTAATTGTTGGAGCAGTTGGTGGTAAGAACCGGCAGGTTAAAGGTGTGGTAGTAAGCGCGAACCAGATGGTCGGAGGCTGCCTTGGAGGCAGCATAAGGACTGTTGGGCGCGTAGGCGGTCGTTTCAGAAAACGGAGGGTCGTTCGGACCGAGTGAGCCGTAAACCTCGTCCGTGGAAACGTGCAGGAAGCGAAAGGAACTTTGGTCTTTCTGATCGAGTTCGGACCAATAGGCTTTCGCTTGTTCCAGAAGAGTGAAGGTTCCGCGAACATTGGTGCGAACAAAGGCATCCGGCGCAACGATGGATCGATCGACGTGGCTTTCGGCCGCAAAATGAACGATGGCGCGCGGGCGATGCTTGCGCAGCAGGGAGCCGGTCAACTCGCCGTCACAGACGTCGCCGTGGATCAGAGTATGTCGCTGGTCGTTCCCGATCGAATTCAGACTGGAAGGATTGCCGGCATAGGTGAGCAAATCGAGATTGACCACCGGCGAGCCCACGGCCTGAATCCAGTTCAATACGAAATTCGACCCAATAAAGCCGGCGCCACCGGTAACGAGGATCCCGTCATTGCTGGTCATAGAGTCACAGGTTCTTATGTTTTGAACCTACCATAGTGCCATACTGCAATCGCGAGCACGGTTTTGAAGGAGCGGCTTGTATATCCTCTCGTCCCCTCATCTGCCTGATTCTTCCGCAGACACACACTGCTCGATGTAGTCGCACAGCATATGCCCGCACAGGATGTGGCCCTCCTGGATGCGGGGTGTTTCGCCGGACGGGATGCGCAGGATTTCGTCGGCCAGAGGCTCCATCGCGCCGCCCGCAGCGCCGGTGAAGGCCACCGTGGTTGCTCCCAGCTTTCGCGCGGCTTCCAGAGCGAGACACACGTTTTTACTGTTGCCCGAAGTGGAAAGGCCAGCCACCACATCCCCGGGAGTGCAGAGAGCTTCGACCTGGCGGCGGAAGACATGGTCGTAGCCGTAATCGTTGCCGATGGCGGTCAGGATCGAGGTGTTCGTTGTCAGCGCAATCGACGGCAGAGCCCGGCGCTCCTGGCGAAAACGTCCCACGAGCTCTGCGGCGAGGTGCTGGGAATCCGCAGCGATGCCTCCATTTCCGCACCAGAAGATTTTGTGTCCGTCGAGAATGGCGCGGCCATCTTCATGGCGATGCGCTCCAGGACGGGCTGTTGGCTCTGGAGGGCCTGAATGACCTTCAGGTGCTCCTCAATCGCCTCGGCGAAGATGATCGATGTGTCCGGCATCCGGCCCTCTGGTGAAGAAAATCTCAGTTCCCGCCACCAGTGATTGTAATCGGGCAGCAGCGCGCGGTTCTGCTCGGAGTATTTCCTTTACCAGGATGTCCGGATCGACGGGCTAATGTGCGACGCTCGCTGCCTCACGAACAACGGCTTTGTACGCCGGCTTGGGCTTGCCGGAGCGGTCGAAGAGAAGCGGGTAGTTGGCGCGGCCGGGGACGGGCCAGTTGTTTTTCCAGGAGTCGGCATCGGTGACGCCCCACAAGGTCACGCGGTTCACCACATCCCTGTGCTTCAGGTAGACGCCGAACAGGTCGGTATAGCGCTTTGTGAGCTGCTGCTCGACGGAATCGGGCAGGCCATTGGGCCAGGGGTTGAGCGCCGGGTCCTGCGCGGCTCTCACGGAGACGTCGGCGGTTTGCTGGCGCGTGGCGCGCGGCAGAACATCGACGTCGAGCTCAGTGATGGCGACCTTGACGCCGAGTTTGCCGAAGGCTTCGATGCTGGCGTCGAGCTGATCGAGGGTGGGAAAGTCGAGGCTGTCGTGCTCCTGGATGCCGACGGTACTGACAGGAATGCCTGCGGCCTGGAGCTGTTTGACAAGCGCGATGGCGCCGTTGCGCTTGGCTTCGTTCTCGATGTTGTAGTCGTTGTAGTTGAGCTGGGCGCGGGGGTCGGCGTCGTGCGCGTACTGGAAGGCTTTCTCGATGTAGTCGGGGCCGATGGTCTTGTACCAGAGCGATGGTCGCAGGGTTCCGTCTTCGTTCAGCGCTTCGTTGACGACGTCCCAGGACTGGATGCGGCCCTTGTAGCGGCCGACAACGGTATGGATGTGGTCGCGCATGTGGGCGAGGAGAGCATCGCGCGAAAGGAGATTGCCTTTGTCATCGTGGAAGACCCAGGCCGGGGTCTGGCTGTGCCAGACGAGATTATGACCGACGATGAACATGTGGTGCTTCTCGCCGAAAGCGACGTACTGATCGGGAATGGTGAAGTCGTACTTGTCCGGCTGCGGGTGGACGTTCTCCCACTTGAGGCAGTTCTCCGGCGAGATGGAATCGAACTGAGCGGCGATGATGGCGTCGCCAGCGGTGTCCTCGCCTGTGATTTGCGCTGTGTTGATCGCCGCGCCGATGTAGAAGTCGCCTTTGTAGGCGGCCTTGAGTGAGGTGGGCGCCTGGGCGGTCGCCGCAAGACCGAGGAGAAACGTGGCGAGTAGTGCGATTCGTACGGACACGGACAAGGCCCTCCTACTTCTGCGTTGAGGTCGCCGGCGGGCCGAAGTTGAGGCGGCGGCCGGCGAGATCGTCGGAGATGTTTCTGTTGATCTTTCGGGAGATTGGGTAGAAGAAGAGGCACGCCGCGGTGGCGAAGAAGAAGAGCGCAGACCAGAGGCCGGCAGTAAGGCGGATGCCATCGAGGGCGCGCGCGGTCTGCGCGGCGTTGGAGACGTAGCCGTAGTACGAGAAGAGCCAGCCGGCGATGGCGCCGCCGATGGCGAGGCCGACCCAGAGAGCAAATACGACCGCCGCTGTTACAGTCCCGGTGGCGCGGCGGCCGGTCTTCCACTCGCCGTAGTCGGCGACGTCGCCCATCATGGCCCAGATGAGCGGGCCTGAGGTTCCGTAGGCAAACTGGCGGAGGACTTCAGAGACGATGATTGCCACGGTCGCGTGTGGCGGGAGGAAGAGCACGGCGAGGTTGAAGATTCCGGAGAGCGTCATGCTGAGGATGAAGAGCGGACGCTTGCCGAGGCGCACGGAGAGGGGCGTCGAGACAGCGACGCCGAGGATGAGGGAGGCGAGGCCGAATCCGTTGAACCAGCTGAAGAGCTTCTCGTTGCCGGCGACGTATTTGAAGAAGGGCAGCATGACGCTGCCACGCATGGAGATGGCGGCAAAGTAGAACGTCGTGACGAGGAACAGGACGATCCAGGGGCGATTGCTGAAGAGGTCTTTCAGGTCCCGGGTGAGGGAGGTTTGCTGCTGCGGGTCGGGCTGGATGCGTTCTTTGGTCGCGAAGAAGGCGATGACGAAGAAGATGACGCTGAGGACGGACAGCAGACCCATGGTGATCTGGTAGCCGCGCGCGTCGTTGCCGCGGCCGAAGAAGACGACCATGGGGATGGCGAGGCTCTGCACGATGAAGCCGGCGGTGTTGGCGAAGATCTGCCGGTAGGAGGCGATGCTGGTGCGCTCATCGGGATCGCCGGTGAGCACGCCGGTGAGCGACGCGTACGGCACGTTGTTAACAGCGTAGATGAGTCGCAGGAGGAGATACGTGGTCCACGCGTAGACGAGCTTGCCGGTGATGCTGAGGCTGGGCGTGGTGAAGGTGAGCACGCCGATGATGCCGAAGGGGAGCGCGGTCCAGAGGAGCCACGGGCGGAACTTGCCCCATTTGGTGTTGGTGCGGTCGGCGATGACGCCCATGATGGGGTTGAAGGCGGCGGCGATGAGGCCAACGACGAGGAAGAGGGTGCCGGCCTGCGCGGCAGAGAGGCCGAAGGTGTCGGTGTAGTAGCTCAGCTGCAGGGCGAGCATCGCCTGAAAGATGAAGTTCGCGGCCATGTCGCCCAGGCCGTAGCCGAACTTCTCTGCGAAGGAAAGTTTCTGGATCATAGCCGCGCGCCTTCTTTCTGGCGTTATTTCTGCTTCATTTCTTATGCCGTTACTTCGTTACCTGCAGCTTGAGTTTGTGGAGGTCCCCGTCGCGCGAGGAGTTGCCGATCATGATGGAGAAGTCGCCGGGCTCGACGATGTGTTTCATGTTGACGTCGAAGAAGGCCAGCGCGCCCGGTGTGATATCGAGCGTGACGGTGGTGGTTTCGCCGGGCTTCAGGTGGACTTTCTTGAAGCCCTTGAGTTCCTTGATGGGGCGCGTCACCGAGCTGACGAGATCGCGGATGTAGAGCTGGACCACTTCAGAGCCGGCGCGCTTGCCGGTGTTGGTGACGTCGACCTGGACCTGCGTCGCGCCCTTGGTGGTGATTTTCTTTTTGGTGAGGCGCGGATTCTTCAGCTCGAAGGTGGTGTAGCTGAGGCCGTAGCCGAAGGCGAAGAGCGGCGAGACGTCGTCAAACAGATAGCCGCGGCGCGCCGAGGGCTTGTAGTTGTAGAAGACGGGCAGATGGCCGACCGAGCGCGGGAAGCTGATGGGCAGCTTGCCGCTCGGGTTGAATTCGCCGAAGAGGACATCGGCGATAGCGTGGCCGGTTTCCTGGCCGAGATACCAGCACTCGAAGATCACCGGTACGTGCGCGATGAAGTGGTTGATCGAGAGCGGGCGACCGTTGAAGAGGAAGGCGACGATGGGCTTGCCGAGCGCGGCCAGGGCTTCGACCAGCTCGTCCTGACGGCCGATGAGGTCGAGGCTGGTGCGGTCGCCCATGTGCTGCAGGTTCCAGGCTTCGCGCGAGGTCTGCTCGTTGCCGCCGATGGCGAGGACGATGACGTCGGCCTGCTTCGCCACTTCGACAGCTTCTTTGATCTGACGGCGATCTTCTGCCGGATCGGACGCGACTACGGCGTCCTGATTCCAGTTGCCGCCGATGGTGATTTTGCAACCTTCGCTGTAGAGGACCTTCGCGCGATTGCCGACCCTGTTCCGGATCCCTTCGAGGACCGTGACTTCGTGCTTGGGAACTCCGCTGTATCCGCCGAGAAGGGTGCGGTTGGCGTTGGGACCGATCACGGCGATGGTTTTGATCTTGTTCAAATCGAGCGGGGCGATGTTCTTGTCGTTCTTGAGGAGGGTGATAGCTTCCTGCGCGGCGGTGCGGGCGAGCTTCTTGTGGGCGTCGGAACCGACGACGCGATCGGCCTCGGCGGGATCGACGAACGGATCGTCGAAGAGGCCCATTTCGAATTTCCAGAAGAGCATGGGCGCGACGAGTTCCTCCAGCTGCGACTCTTTGAGTACGCCCTTCTTCACCAGCTCGACGAGGTAGAGGTAGCAGTCGGGATCGGGCAACTCGATGTTGACGCCGGCGTTGACGGCGAGCGCGCAGGATTCTTTCTTGTCCTTCGCGACGAAGTGGCCGTGCGTGTCCGGACGATAGCCGAGCTCCCAGATGGCGTAATAGTCGGAGACGATGAAGCCCTTGAAGCCCATCTCCTTGCGGAGAACGTCTTTCAGCAGCCACTTGTTGGCGTGCGAGGGGACGCCGTCGACTTCGTTGTAGGAGGCCATGATGGTGACGGCCTCGGCTTCGCGGAGCGCCTCTTTGAAGGTGTAGAGGAAGGTCTCGCGCAGGACGCGCTCGGAGACGTTGGCCGGCGCGCAGTTCATGCCGGATTCCGGCTGGCCGTGGCCGACGAAGTGCTTCAGCGTGGCGAGAATGTGTTTCTTGTCGCGGAAATTGCGGTCGCCCTGGAAGCCGCGGACGGCGGCAATGCCCAGGCGCGAGACGAGGTACGGATCTTCGCCGTAGGTTTCTTCCACGCGGCCCCAGCGCGGCTCGCGGGCCACGTCGACGACGGGCGTGAGGGCGTGATGGGCGCCGCGCAGGCGCGCCTCGAGCGCCGTCATGGTGAAGAGCTGCTCGACCAGGTCGGGATTGAAGGTGGCGCCGAGGGCGATGGGTTGCGGGAAGCTGGTGCCGTCGGGCGCGGCGTGGCCGTGCAGGCACTCTTCGTGGAACATGACCGGGATGCCGAGGCGGCTGTTCTCGAGGAAGAACTTCTGGATGGCGTTGGTGAGCTCCGCCATGGCGCGGGCTTTCTTGCCGCCGCCGGCATCGCTGGGGCGGCCGACCTGGCCGAGTCCGCGGCGGTCGCGGAAAGCCTTCTTCGCTTTGGCGAGGTCGAAGTCGCCTTTTTCGTCGACCAGCTTCTGCGCTTTCTCCTGCCAGACGCACAGCATCTGCGCGGCCTTCTCTTCGAGGGTCATGCGGGAGAGGAGATCTTTGACGCGGCGGGCGGAGGGCAGTGCTGGGTTCTTATAGGCGGGCGGCGCGGATTTGCGCGCGGAACTTGCGACAGCAGATGACTTTTTCATGGAGAGGATTCCTGATTCCTGCGGAGGCCAGTAAGGCACGTGCAGAGCAATTGTTAGCGTGCCGAACTAAATTTAGTCGCCGCTCCGTAAAGAGCAACCGAAAAATCGGCGCTCCGGTCGAGTGATGGCGGGATCGCAGATGCCTGCTTCGTTCTGGCGCGATGCCGCCTGCGCGCTGGTTAGCAGGAGAAGTCGCATCCTCGATAAAATGGAGGTATGCTGCAGCTCTCCGGCGCGGGCAAACGTTTCGGTCCGCGACTCCTCTTTGAAAATGCCGATTGGCTGATTACTCCGACGGAGAAGACCGCGCTGGTGGGGGCGAACGGCGCGGGCAAGTCGACGCTGATGAAGATTCTGGGCGGGCTGGACGGGCTCGATTATGGCAGCGTGCAGCGGATGAAGGGCATGACGATGGGCTATCTGCCGCAGGATGGCCTGGCGCTTTCCGGGAGGACCGTTTTTGAGGAGTGCCTGAGCGTTTTCGATGAGCTGCGGGCGATGGAGCAGGAGTTCGAGCAGCTGGCGCATGCGCTGGCGGAGCTGGATCCGGCGAGCCAGGAGTATGAGGCCGCGGCGGATCGGTATTCGCATGTGGAGGGGCGGTTGCGGCACCACGATGTCTACGCGCTGGACGCGCAGGTGGGCGGGGTGCTGACGGGGCTGGGGTTTGCAAAGAAGACTGGACGCGGCGGACGGAGGAGTTTTCCGGTGGCTGGCAGATGCGCATTGCTTTGGCGAAACTGCTGCTGGAAAAGCCGGACCTGCTGCTGCTGGACGAGCCGACGAACCATCTGGATCTGGAGACGCGGAACTGGCTGGAGAACTATCTGGGGACGTGGCCGAACGGGTACATTTTGATCTCGCACGACCGGTACTTTCTGGACGTGACGGTGAACAAGATTATCGAGATCTGGAACAAGGGGCTGCACGTCTACCACGGGAACTATGAGAAGTACCTGACGCAGAAGGCGGAGCGGCGGGCGCAGCTGGAAGCGGCGTACAAGAACCAGCGCGAGCGGATCGAGCATCTGGAAGTGTTCATCAACCGCTTCCGCTATCAGGCGACGAAGGCGAAGCAGGTGCAGAGCCGGATCAAGGAGCTGGAAAAGATTGAGCGGATCGAGATTCCGCTGGAAGAGCCGGTGCCGCACTTCAAGTTTCCGCAGCCGCCGCCGTCGGGGCGAAACGTTGTCGACGTCGAGGGCCTGTCGATGCAGTACGGCGAGAAGCGCGTTCTGGAGAATGTGAACTTCACCATCGAGCGCGGCGACCGCATCGCGCTGGTGGGCGTGAACGGCGCGGGGAAATCGACGCTGATCCGGCTGCTGAGCGGGCAGGAGTCGCCGACGATGGGCACGCTGAAGCTGGGGCACAACGTGGTGGCGGAGTATTTCGCGCAGGATCAGTACAAGGTGCTGGATCCGGCGGCGCGCATGCTCGACGACATTGGGCGAGCGGCGCCGAAGGTGGCGGAGAAGGATTTGCGGAGTCTGCTGGGGTGCTTCCTGTTTTCCGGCGATGACGTGTTCAAGCCGCTGGGCGTGCTGAGCGGCGGCGAGCGCAACCGCTACGCGCTGGCGCGGATTCTGGTGAGCCCGGCGAATTTCCTGCTGCTGGACGAGCCGACGAACCACCTGGATCTGCGGGCGAAGGATGTGCTGCTGGAGGCGATCGGCAAGTTCAACGGGACGGTGATCTTCGTCTCGCATGATCGCTACTTCATCGACGGGCTGGCGCAGAAGGTATTCGAGATCGAGAGGAACGTCGAGATCCGGCGCGGGGCTCGCGGCTGAACGTCTATCCGGGCAACTACGAGGATTATCTGTGGCGCAAGGAGGGTGGCGCGGCGGAGCTGGCGGCGGCGACGCTGGCGGCAAGAGAGCCGGTGGCCGCGGCGCGGGTGGTGGTTGCGGTGCCGGAGCCGGTGGTCGAGGAGAAGGCGGCGAAGCGCGTGAATCCCATCAAGCTGCGGCAGATGCAGGAGCGCCTGGCCGCGGTGGAGGCGGAGATTCCGAGGGTGGAGCATTCGCTGGCGGAGACGGAGCAGGCGCTGGGGGTGTATGTGAGCACGGAGGAGACGCAGCGGCTGTCGGATGCGCTGAATGCGCTGCGGGAGCAGCAGGCGTCGCTGAACAGCGAGTGGGAAGAGCTTTCGATGCAGCTGGAAGAGCCTAAGCTGTCACGGTTAGTAGCCGGTCGTCGAGAGTCCTTAGGGAACGGCGGGCGTCGCGGTTGGGACTAGTCGCTCTTCGCTGGACGAGAAGTGGATTGAAGACGAGGAGCTGCCGGAGTCGGACGAGGAGGATGAGGATTTTTCGGCGGGCTTCTTTTCGGATTTTGAGTCGGCCGATTTGCTTTCGCCGTCGGCGGAGGCTTTCATCGAGCCGCCGATTTCGACTTCGCGGCGTAGTCGGTGGCGTACCAGCCGGAGCCTTTGAACTGAATGGCAGAGGCGGAGATGAGCCTCTCCACGGGGCCGTGGCAGACGGGGCATTCCTTCTCTTCCGGAGCGCTGAAGCTCTGGATCTTCTCGAACTGGTGACCGCAATTTTTGCAGCGGTATTCGTAAAGGGGCACGGTGGGGATTCCTCTGGGGTTTTGATGCGCTTTCTATTTTAACGGCTCGGCGACACAGAGCACAGGGAACGCGGGCGGCGCGCCGCTTCGTGTTCGCTTTGTATAATCGCCGCAATTTCCGAGGGGGAGATTCGGAGTTGGGTACGAAGCGTGCTGGGCCGAAGAACGGCCTCGAAGAACGGGCAGACTTCGGTCTTTCGCCGGAGGATGTGCGGACGCTGCGCGCGCTGAAGACGCCGGCGCAGATCCAGAAGTTCATTGACGGGCTGACCTATCAATATGCAAACACGGCGTGGTCTCCAGCACGCGTCCTGCGGGAACGCAAAGGGCATTGCCTGGAGGGAGCGCTGGTGGCGGCGGCGGCGCTGCGGGTGAACGGGCATCCGCCGCTGCTGATGGATCTGGAGGCGGTCCATGACGACGATCACGTGGTGGCGCTCTATCGCGAACGCGGGCTGTGGGGAGGCATTGCGAAGTCGAACTTTGCGGGGCTGCGGTTTCGCGCGCCGGTTTATCGGACGCTGCGTGAGCTGGCGATGAGCTACTTCGAGCACTACTACAATCTGCGCGGCGAACGGACGCTGCGGGCTTACGCGGGGCCGGTGAATCTGGCGCGGCTGGACAGCAAGGAGTGGATGACGTCGGAGGAAGATGTGTGGTGCGTGCCGGAGCTGCTGATTGAGGCGAGGCATTACCCGCTGTTTCCGCATCGCGTGGCGCGGGAGCTGCCTCGGCTGGACCGGCGGAGCTTCGAGGCGGGGATGCATGGGTGGGTGAAGCACTGAGATCAGGTGACAGGGTCACAGGGGGTGACAGCGTGTAGTCACAGGGGCCCGAGGCGGCGACCGATAGCGAGTGGAAGATTCTTTGATTCGCTCTTTCGGTGAAACGGGGCCGGTAGGATGCGCCACTTCCCTTTTACTGGAGGAGCGATTGGTGAAACGCTACGCTGTTTCGACGCGCAGCTGTCGGTCGATCTGCCTCGGACTGCGCTCGATACCGCTCCAACGCGCGCGGACAGCCTGAAGAAGATGGGGACGAGATCATTCTGGGGCGTGGCGGTCGCTGCTGCCATCGGGGTGGGCGTCTTCTTTGCCTTCCATCACGGGCATCCATCAAGGGCTGCGTGGCGAACGGTACCGCACGGGCTGGAGATCCGAACGCAGAATGGCGCCGACGTCTATCAGCTTTCCGGGCGCAACCGCCGAGGTGCGAGCCGGCGACCTGGTGCGGGTGAAGGGGAAGAAGAGGAAGCGCGCCAAGGAGCGGCGATGTGCCGCTGTTCGTCGTCAGCGGCCTGGCGAAGGATTACGGAGCGTGCCAGCCGGCCATCCGTAATGTGGCGCGGCCAGGCCTTGATCTGCAGCGTTGCCGCGCAAAAACGATCTGCAGCGCTCGGGGCCCAGAAGTCCTGCCTGTTCTTGCAGACCTCTTACAGCGTGACCAGACGCACGCCCGTGATGGCCGGGACGGCGCGCAGCTCGCGGAGGACTTCGTCGGTGACGGCGCCGTCGACCTGGACTACGGCTAAAGCGGAGGCTGGTTCCTGGCCGGTGCCGTTGGCGCGGCCTAAGGCGAAGTTGGCGATGTTGACGTTGTGCTCGCCGAGGATGGTTCCGATGCGGCCGATGACGCCGGGGACGTCTTTGTTGCGAATGGTGATCAGCGTTCCCTGGAGGGGCGCTTCGATGTCGATGCCGTCGAGGTGGAGCAGGCGGGGCGATTCGCCGTGCAGAACGGCGCCGCTGGCGACTGATGCTGGTTTCGCTGGTGTGCAGCGCGAGCTCGAGCACGCTGCCCGCTGCGCCGAGGGGCTCCTCCTCTTCTCCTCGTGGAGGCGGATGCCGCGCTCCTGCGCGACGGAGGCGGCGTTGATGCGGTTGACCTGCTCGAGGTGGCCGAGGACGCCGGCGATGGCGGAGTTGCGGATGAGCTCGGTTTTGGTTTCGGCCAGGCGGCCGTGGTAGGTGAGCTGGATGCTGTCGATGCTGCCGCGGGGAATCTGGGCGAGGAAGGTGCCGAGGCGCTCGGCGAGGGTCATCCAGGGGGCCAGTTCCTGGTATTCCTCGTGGCTCAGCGAGGGCATGTTGACGGCGTTCTGTGCGATGCCGGACTTGAGGTACTCGCGGACCTGGAGGGCGATCTGGATGCCGACGGCTTCCTGGGCTTCGGCGGTGGATCCGGCGATGTGGGGCGTGAGGATGACGTTGTCGAGGGCGGCGAAGGGCGAATTTTTGGGCGGCTCCTCGTGGAAGACGTCGAGGGCGGCACCGGCGACCTGGCCGGACTTGAGGGCTTCGGCGAGGTCGGCTTCGACGACCAGCTCGCCGCGGGCGCAGTTGACGATGCGGACGCCCTTCTTCATGGTGGCGAGGGTGGTGGCGTTGATGATGCCGGTGGTCTGCGGGGTGAGGCCGACGTGGAGGGTGAGGTAGTCGGCCATCGCGAACAGTTCTTCGGCAGAGACGAGGCGGATGGCGTTCTCGCGGGCGATGGAGGCCGAGACAAAGGGGTCGTGGCCGAGGAGTTCCATGCCAAACTGGCGGGCGCGGCGGGCGACTTCGAGGCCGATGCGGCCGAGGCCGAGGATGCCGAGTTTTTTGCCGCGCAACTCCGCGCCTTGCAATGACTTTTTCTCCCACTTGCCGGCGTGCATGGTGGAGTCGGCGCGGGGAAGCTGGCGGGCGAGGGCGATCATGAGGCCGAGGGTGAGCTCGGCGACGGCGATGGCGTTGGCGCCGGGGGTGTTCATGACGACGATGCCGCGGCGGGTGGCGGCTTCGGCGTCGATGTTGTCGACTCCGACGCCGGCGCGGCCGATGACGCGGAGTTTGGGCGCGGCGGCCATCAGGGCGTCGTCCACCTGGACGGCGGAGCGAACGACGAGGGCGTCGGCGTCGGCGAGGGATTCGGGGAGATTCTTGACCTGGTCGTGGGTGAGGACCTGCCATCCGGGTTCGGACTGGAAGACAGCGAGGGTGGCCGGAGAGACTTTTTCGGCGAGGACGACTTTCAAGATGGCTCCTTTGTGAACAGGGTACAGGGTGCAGGGTGGAGGGTACAGGGCTCAGGGTGGAGGTCGCGGCGAAGACGGAGGCCGGGAGCAGCTGAGTTTAAGGGCCAGGGCGTGAGCGGAAAAGAGCTTTCCTGCGTCCATTCTGATTGCAGCGAAACAGCGGCGGCTCTGTGTGTCTGGCGCAAGAAATGTGGCTCGGAAGCACACTGTAGTACCGTGCGCGGGCGAGGCCGCAGGCAGGCTTTTGCGGTACGATGAAAGCGGATTCGGAAAGCGGATTCGGAGCGCGGACGCCGGGCCTTCGCGGCCTGAGAGCGCTCGGGAAATCGCGAAAGAAGATGCAGCTATGAAGGCTCTTGAATTTCTGACTGAACGCCGGCAGCGCCGTGGCAACGACGCGGGCTTTACGCTGATGGAACTGCTGATCGTGATCTCGATCATGCTGATCCTGATGCTGATTGCGATTCCGAACATGCTGAACCTGAAGGCGACGGCTAACGAGACATCGGCCAAGCAGTCGCTGCGCGCGATCCAGGAAGCAGAGACGCAGTATGCGACGAATTTTCCGGCGAACGGCTTTGCCTGCTCGCTGGCAGCGCTGGGCGGCAACGCGTCGTCGGGTCCGCCGAATCCGCAGGCGTCGCAACTGCTGCAGGGCGATCTGGCCGGCGGCCAGAAGGCCGGTTACAGCTTCAGCATCGCGAACTGCCAGAAGGCGCCGGGGAGCCAGCAGGACAACTTCGTGAGCTACGAGGCGACGGCGGTGCCGCAGGTGGTGGGCAAGACGGGACACAACGGCTACTGTCTCGACATGAGCGGGGAAATCAAGGCCGATCCTTCGGGCGGGACGAACTGCACGGTGGCAATTCAGTAGGCAGTGACCAGCTAGCTGGTCACTGCCAGCTAAGAGCCGGTTAGCTGAGAAGCGGTTAGCTAAAGTCCGGTTAGCGATAAAGCGGTCAGCGATAGCGGAGAGCGAGTGGCTGCTTCGGAGGGTGAGCAGGGTTTGAACAGCAAAATGAGAAATCTGAGCCGCCAGCGTGTCGGGCACCGCTGGCGGTTTTTGCTGATTTGGATATTGGTGCTGGGGGCAGCCGGCGCCCTGCGGGCGCAGGCCGGGTCGAATGCAGGCCAGGCCGCGGCTCGCGTGGATCGGCATTACAACGCGCTGCATTCGCTCGAGGTCCACTTTGTGCAGACCTACACCGGCATGGGCATGAACCGCAAAGAGTCCGGCGTGCTGCTGCTGAAAAAGCCCGGAGAGATGCGCTGGACCTACACCGATCCCGATGGCAAGCTGTTTGTGCTCGACGGCAAGTACGGGTATTTCTACTCGCCGGGCGAGACGGAGGCGCAGAAGGTAGACGAGAAGAAGCTCGACGATCTGCGCTCGCCGCTGCGGTTTCTGCTGGGGCACACGGAGTTGCAGAAGGAGTTGACCGGCCTGCACGGGAGTTGCGATGGCAGCGGCGTCTGCGAGCTGGCCGGCGTACCGAAGGGGCTGGAGCAGCGCGTTTCGTCGCTGAAGATCACGGCAGCTCCCGACGGGACGATTCGGTCGATGACGATTGAGGAGACCGATGGAGTTACGAATCAGTTCACCTTCAGCGGCGAGGCGGACAACGTGCCGGCGGCGGACACGGCGTTTGCAGTTTGTGCCGCCGCCAGGGGTGCATGTGGTGGAGGGCGAGCCGCCGGTCTAGCGTCTGCGATCCCCGCAGGAAGAAGCCTATAACTTCCTGAGGAAATGCCGTTCAGGCCTGGGTCCACCCTTGGTGAGTATGAATATTGTCGTTCTCCGCCTGGGCGCAGGCGGAATGGGAGAGGTGTACCGCGCGCGCGACACAAAGCTGGGTCGCGACGTGGCCATCAAGGTTCTTCCCGATTCCTTCTCCGCCGATCCGGAGCGGCTGCGCCGCTTTGAGCAGGAAGCGCGGGCGGCTGCAGCGCTCAATCACCCGAACATCCTGGTGGTCTACCAGCTGGGCATGCAGGAATCGGTGCCGTATCTGGTGTCGGAGCTGCTCGAAGGAGAGACGCTGCGGGCGCGGCTGAGCCGCGGACCCCTTCCGCTGCGAACCGCGATCGATGTGGGCGTGCAGATCGCGCGGGGACTGACTGCAGCGCACAAGAGAGGGATCGTGCATCGCGATCTCAAGCCGGATAACCTCTTCCTGACAAAAGACGGGCATGTGAAGATTCTCGATTTCGGGCTCGCGCGCGTGTTGCCCTGAGGAGGAGAACGTTCATGGGAAGCCGACCCTCGGTGCGCAAACTTCGCCGGGTGTGCTGATGGGAACCGTGGGCTACATGTCTCCGGAACAGGTACGAGGAGTGCCCGCGGACCAGCGCTCCGACATCTTTTCGCTGAGTGTGGTCCTGTGCGAGGCGCTCACGGGACGGCCGGCGTTCGAGAGGCCCACCTCGGCCGAAACGATGGTGGCGATCCTCAATGAGGATCCACCTGCCCTGGCAGAAATGGCAGCGAATATTCCGCCGGGCCTGCAGCGGGTGCTGCATCGCGGGCTGGAAAAGAATCCCGAACAGCGGTTCCAGTCGGCCTCGGACCTGGCTTTCGCGCTGGAAGCGCTCTCCGATCCGTCGCTCTTCGCGACGTCCGAATTGCGTTCGGCGCTGAAAGAGGCGAAGCCGCAGTCCCGCAGCAAGGCGCCGGGATGGTGGCAGGGGCGGTGTTGCTGGCGGTGCTGGGGGCGTTCGCCTGGCTGGAACTGCGGACGCCGCAGCCGCCTGCGGCGACGAACTACGTCCAGCTGACGCACGACGGCGTGCAGAAATCGCTGGTAGGGACCGACGGGACGCGGCTCTATCTGAGCGCGATCACTTCGGCTGTCCGTGGCACGGCGGCTGTGCCGGTTTCGGGGGGGAACTGACCAAAATCGTCATGCCGTTGCCGGGCATGATTCCGTTCCATCTGTCTCCCGATGGTTCGGAGTTTCTGGTGATCGATGCCCGCGGCGTACCGTTTCGTGGTCCGCTGTGGAGCGTGCCGGTGCTGGGCGGATCTCCACGGCGGCTCGGCGAGACGATTGGCGACGATGCGGCTTGGTCTCCGAACGGAAAACTGCTGGCATACGCCGACCAGGGCGATCTGTATGTGGCGCAGGCGGACGGCACGGCTTTACGCAAATTGCTCACGGTGCATGGCCTGATCGACCACCTTGTGTGGTCGCCGGACAGCGGCCACATACGCTTTGACACCTCGCAGGGGTTTGGGGCCGGAATCGGCCAGCATTTGCTGTGGGAGGTTGCGGCGGATGGTTCGAACCTGCATCGTCTGCTGGCCGGGTGGCACACTCCGCCGGATGAGTGCTGCGGGGCATGGAGTGCGGACGGCCGCTACTTCATTTTCCAGTCGCACGGGCAAATCTGGGCTCTTCCGCGCAGTCGTCTCTTCCACCGGGAGGGCAAACCCATTCCGGTGACTTCCAGCCCGATGTCATTGTCCTCTCCGCTGCCGAGTGCCGACGGGCGGAAGCTGTTCCTGGTGGGCGCGACCTATCGCGGCGAGCTCACCCGCTACGACACTCGCTCCGGCCAGTTCGAACCATTTCTGGGAGGCATCTCGGCCGAGTATGTATCGTTTTCAAGGGACGGCCAGTGGGTGGCGTACGTCTCGTATCCTGAGGCCACGATGTGGCGCTGCCGGATCGACGGCAGCGACCGCATGCAGCTGACCTTCCCCCCGCTGCGCGCCGTCCTGCCGCAATGGTCGCCGGACGGGCGCTCCCTGGTCTTCTTCGAATTTCCCGTCAGCTCGAGCCAGCCCGCCCGCATCTACCAGGTCCCGGCAGACGGAGGATCTCCGGTGCGGTTGATGCCGGACGATCCGCACAACCAGCAGGACCCGGGCTGGTCGCCCGACGGAAGCAGAATTGTCTTTGCAGGCTCCGCCGGTGATGCAGCGGCGAACCCCACTGCGCCGGCCATTCGCATCTGGGACGTCGCAACGCATCAGGTGTCGGCGATCGCCGGTTCCGAGCGGATGTTTTCGCCTCGCTGGTCCCCAGACGGGCGAACGCTGGCCGCGCTTAGCGACGACTCACGGACGGTGATGCTGCTGAACATGCAGACCGGGAAGTGGAGCACCGCTTGCCCAGGGGACCTTTGGCTGGCTGAACTGGTCGAAGGACGGGCAGTCGGTGTACCTGCTGGATTTTACGGGTAAAGGGGCGGTGCTCCGGATCCGCCTGGCCGATCACAGGATCGACCGCGTAGCCGATCTGAAGGATTTTGTCACGACCGGCCAGTTTGGCGGCTCGCTGGCCCTGACGCCCGACGATTCTCCTCTGCTGCTGCGCGACCGCGGAACGCAGGATGTCTATGCCCTGGACTGGAAGGACTGAATCGCTCCGAGGTCGCCCATCCTTCGCCTGAGAGCCGGACCTCCAGGGCGTGAACGGCGACAACCCCTGTAGTAACTCCGTGGCATCCACCCGCCCTATCCGTGGGATGTTTCCCTCTGGGTGGCCCTCGGTAGCATGGCGCCATGTTGCGGCGTCCTGTGTGCCTGGTAGCAGTTCTGTCGATGATCGGCGGTTTTGCCTGCGGTCAGGGGTTGAGCCGCAAGTCCGGGCCATGGACTTTGCAACAGAGCGGGACGACCGTGAGCCTCCGCGGCGTGCATTCGCTGGGTGGCGGCGTGGCCTGGGTCAGCGGGGCCGACGGCACCGTTCTGCGCACCGAGGACGGCGGCTATGAGTGGCAGAGCTGCGCGGCTCCTCCAGACTCAGACAAGCTGGATTTTCGGGGCATCTGGGCATGGGACGCCAACACCGCCATCGTGATGTCGATCGGCTCGGGCGATCAGTCGCGGCTGTATCGCACGACGGACGGCTGTTCGCACTGGAGCCTGGTGCTGACCGATCCTGACAAGGAAGGCTTTTTCGACGGGATGGTCTTTGCCGGACGGCAGGTAGGGTACCTGCTGGGCGATCCGGTGGAAGGGGCGTTTCCGCTGTTCCGAACCGGCGACGGCGGGGAGACATGGACGAAGATTCAGTCGCCGGGGCTGACGACCGAGGGGCAAAGCATTGCGGCCTTTGCAGCCAGCAATTCATCGCTGGCCAGCGACGGGCGGGTGTGGTTTGTGACGGGCGGCCAGGGCGGCGCGTTTCTCTACGAAGGGGAGAGCGATTGCCCCCGGGACGGCGATGAACCCGTCGACCCGAAATGTCTGGATCACTGGACCTTCCGCCGGCAGCCGCTGCCCATGGCGGGGGGCAGCGCTTCGGCCGGGGCATTCTCGGTACGGGCGGTATGGTGGAACGGGCGTGTAACAGCCGCTGTTGCGGTGGGTGGCGACTATGTGAAACCCGACGTCAGCGAAGGGACCTCCGCCTGGACGCCGGATGGGAAAACCTGGGCGGCGTCGGAGAAGCCTCCGCGCGGATACCGCTCTGCCGTGACCTGGGAAGCGGACCTGAATGCCTGGATTGCCGTGGGCAGCACCGGGTCCGACGTGAGCTGGGACGGCGGCCGGCACTGGAAGCCGCTGGACGATGGCAACTGGAACGCCCTGAGCCTGCCGTTTGTGGTGGGAGCGGATGGGAAAATCGGGAAAATCAGTCTGGACGGGCTGCATAAGTGAGCATTTCGGGACCCGAAAACGTCTAGTCCACGAAACCCTGCGCCACGGGCGTGCGGAGCGCTGGAACTGCTACGCTGGAGGGAGGCGTCCCCAGGCCGGCGCGGGTATATCCCGGCGTTGGAAGAGGCGTGGCGGATCGCCCGAAGGCAGACGAGCCGAAGAGGCGGATAGCCGAAAGGCAGATAGCCAAAACCCATGGCAGAATTCGTGATCAGGCTGGCCGACGAGCGCGGCCATGTGCAGGAGCAAATCCAGTCGGCGGCGACTGCGGAAGAGCTGCGCACGCGATTCTCCCAGGCCGGGTACTTCGTCTATTCGGTGAAACCGCGGGGGCTGACAGGTACCGCGCGCAAGACGAAGCTTGAACCCTTCCTGATCTTCAACCAGCAGTTCCTTACCCTGATCCGCGCTGGAATGCCGATTCTGGGCTCGCTGGAGATGCTGGCGAAGAGCCAGAAGAACGCCGTTTTTTCCGGACAGTTGCAGAATGTAGCGGCGCGCGTGCGAACCGGTGAGCCGATCTCGAACGCCTTCGAGGCGCAGGGCGCGTTTCCGCTGATGTACACGACGACGCTGCTGGCCGGAGAGCGCGCCGGCAATCTCGAAGAGGTGCTCGGGCGGTATATGTCGTTCCAGCGGGTCGCGCTGGCCTTCCGCAAGAAACTGACTGCGTCGCTGATCTACCCAATGTTGCTGATCACCCTGGTGATCTGCCTGTTCATCTTCCTGATCACGTTTGTCGTGCCGCAGTTCGCCAAGCTCTACGACCAGATCGGGACGAAGCTGCCGTCGATCACGCTGTTCATGCTGGCGCTGGGTACCGGCGCGCAGCATTATCTGATCTACATCGTGCCGGCGCTTGCGCTCATCGGCTATCTGCTGTGGCGCTGGAGCCGCAGCGAGGCGGGCGCGGATCGCATCGACCGCATTCGAATCCGGCTGCCGTTGTTCGGCAAGATCTGGCTGAAATACCAGGTGGCGATGTTCGCGCGCACTCTCTCCACGCTGCTCAGCGGAGGCATTCCGCTTGTACCGTCGCTTGAAACCGCGGCCCGGTCGATCACCAGCCGGCGGATCGCGAAGTCGGTGGTCGCGGCCGTGACGTCGGTGCGCGAAGGCAAGGGTTTGGCGAAAAGTCTCGAAGCAACGAAGATCTTTCCCGAGCTTTCAACCGAGATGATCGAGGTCGGCGAATCGACCGGCGCGTTGCCGCAGATGCTGAACTCGGTGGCGGAATTTTTCGAAGATGACGTGCAGACCGCGCTGACCGCAGCGCTGGCCCTGATCGAGCCCGCGATTCTGATCGTGATGGGCATCGTGGTGGTCGTGATTCTGATCGCGCTGTACCTGCCGATCTTTTCCATGAGTAACGCGCAGAACTTCAGAAGTTAGTTAGTGGTGAGCGATGCGGTGAACGCCGCTTAGCCACAGAGGCATCGCAAACAGAGGTATTGAGTATGGCTCAGGCTCCCCCCATTCCGCTTCCGATCGCGTCCGAACCGGACGAAACCGCGCAGGCCCAGGCGCTGGCGCGCCGCTATCGCTGCGAGTTCATCGACCTGCGCAACTTCCGCATCCGCCATGAAGTGCTGCGCAGTGTGCCGGTGGACATGATGTTCCGCTACAACTTCGTGCCCCTGGAGCAGGAAGAGGACCGGCTGGTGATCGCAGTCAGCGACCCCAGCAAGCTGATGATGCTGGACGAGATCAGCGGCCTGCTGGCCCAGCGCATCGTCGCGCGCGTCGCCACGCTGTCGCAGATCACCGACCTGCTGAAGAAAACCGAGCAGAGCCAGCGCGTGCTCGACGAGGCGTCCGAGGGGCTGACCTTCGACGTGCTGACGTCGAGCGACGACTCCGACGAGAACATCTCGATCGAGAAGCTGACCTCGGAAGAGGACATCAGCCCGATCATCCGCCTGGTCGATACGACCATCTACACTGCGCTGGAGCGGCGCGCTTCCGATATTCACATCGAGACCTACGACGATTCCGTGCTGGTGAAGTACCGCATCGACGGCGTGCTGCAGCCGGCCATGGCGCCCATCGCGCGCGAGCACCACACCACGATCCTGTCGCGCGTAAAAGTCATGAGCGAGCTCGACATCGCCGAGCGCCGCGTGCCGCAGGACGGTCGCTTTCGGGTTCGCTACAAGGGCCGACTGATCGACTTCCGCGTCTCCATCATGCCGACGGTTCATGGCGAGAACGCCGTGCTCCGCGTGCTCGACAAGGAGTCGATGAGCGAGAAGTTCCGCAAACTCACTCTCGACGTGGTCGGCTTTGCGGATGACGATCTCAAGCGCTTTCGCCGCTACATTCGCGAGCCCTACGGCATGGTGCTGGTGACGGGACCGACGGGCTCGGGTAAGACGACGACGCTGTACGCGGCGCTGAACGAAATCAAGAGCGACGAAGACAAGATCATCACCATCGAAGATCCGGTCGAGTATCAGATTCGCGGCATCACCCAGATTCCGGTCAACGAGAAAAAGGGCCTGACCTTCGCCCGTGGACTGCGCTCGATCCTGCGCCACGACCCGGACAAGATTCTGGTGGGCGAAATCCGCGACCAGGAGACGGCGCAGATCGCCATCAACTCCGCGCTGACCGGCCACCTGGTCTTCACCACGGTCCACGCCAACAACGTGGTGGACGTGCTGGGCCGCTTCGTGAACATGGGCGTCGAAGTCTACAACTTCGTCTCGGCGCTGAACTGCATCCTCGCGCAGCGGCTGGTCCGCACCATCTGCGATTACTGCGTGCAGGAGGTGCGCTACGACGAGGAGTTGCTGATCGACAGCGGCCTCGACCTCAGGGAATGGCGGGATTTCCCCTTCCGCGAGGGGCGCGGCTGCATCGAGTGCGCCGGTACCGGCTATCGCGGCCGCACCGCAATTCACGAACTGCTCGATTTGACGGACCCAATCCGTGAAATCATTCTCGAGAAGAAGCCCAGCTCCGAAGTACGGAAGCTGGCGCAGCAGGAAGGCATGCACTTCCTGCGCGAGTCGGCGCTGGACCGCGTGCGGCGCGGCCTGACGACGCTGAAGGAAATCAATAAGGTTACGTTCATCGAGGCATCGCGCTAGTGGCGAATGTGGAGAACTTCTTCAAACCGGCGCCCGGATCACGGCCGAAAGCGGCGTGCGAGATTCGCCCCGAAGGCGTGATCGCGGCGCGTCCCGGCAAAAAGCACGGCGAGATCGTCACGGCCTTTGCGCCGCTGCCGGAAGGCGCGGTCGCGCCGGGCCTCAGGGTCCCCAATCTGGTCGATTCGCACGCGGTGGGCGTGGCCCTGGAATCGGCGATGGAGAGCCTCGGGACGCACAGCAAAGAGATGACACTCATTGTTCCGGACGGGGCGGCCCGGGTGCTGCTGCTGGATTTCGATGAACTGCCGGCGAAGCGCCAGGAGGCGCTCTCGGTGGTCCGCTTCCGGTTGCGCAAGATGGTGCCCTTCGATGTGGAGACCGCCGCGGTCAGCTATCAGGTGATGGCGGAGAAGGACGGTCAGCTGAACGCGCTGGTGACGGTGATGCCCGCCGAGGTGCTGGCCGAATATGAAACCGCGGTTCGCGATGCCGGATACGAACCGGGCGCGGTGCTGCCGAGCACGCTGGCGGCCGCCGCAGCCGTGGAGGGCGACAGCGCGACGCTGATGGTGAATCACAGCGGCGCTTCTGTAACCACGGCGGTTACACAAGGCGACGAAATGCTGCTGCACCGGTCCATGGACCTGCCGGCGGAGCCGCAGGCGCGCGAAGAGGAGATGGCGCAGGCCGTCATCACCGCGCTGGCGTGGTATGAAGACACGCTCTCGAGGCTGCCCTCGACGATGTATTACGCGGGTCCGGGCGGCGCGAGTGCCGCTCAGCAGTCGCGATGGGCCGCACTGGTCCAGCCGGCGCCAAGGCTGGTCGACCTGACCTCCGCCGATGCTTCGGCGATGACCAGCGTGCCGCCGGGGGTAGTCGCCGGGGTAGCGGGGGCGCTGGCGACCTAAATGAAGATCGCAGTCAATCTCGCGAGCCGTCCTTACATCGACCTGCGGCCGATCTACAACCGGCTGCGCACGTGGATTGTGATTCTCGCCCTGGTGGGCGGCGCGCTCTGGTATCTCTACCGCAACGAGAGCGATGAGGCGCAGGCGGCGCGGGCGCAGGTGGCCACGGTGGAGAGCCGCGTGCGCGAACTGGAACAGAAGCAGCAGGAGTACCGGCGTATGATGCAGCAACCGAAGGACGCGGGCATCCTGCAGCAGTCGGAATTTCTGAATTCGCTCTTCCAGCGCAAGGCATTTTCGTGGACGGCGACGATGACCGATCTGGAAACGGTGCTGCCCACGCGGCGTGCAGGTGCTCAGCATCGATCCGATCGTCGCGCAGGATGGGCACGTGATCATCCGCCTGCGCGTCACCGGCGAGCGGGACCACGCGCTCGAACTGGTGCGGAATCTGGAAAAGTCGAAGCACTTTGCGTCGCCCCGGCTGGCGTCGGAGTCGCTGGCGACGGCCCAGGGCGCTACCGGTGTGCAGAACGTGAGCACGAACAACCAGGTGAACTTCGATATTCTGGCCGACTATCGGCCGCTGCCGCTCCAGCCAGGCGAAGACGAGAAACCAGCAAAGGCCGCGGCGACGAAGTCGAATGAAGCCAAAACGCAGAAGAAGCCGAGCGGCGCGATGGGAGGGCGTAAGACTCCATGAATCGCGTTCCGAAGCTCAATCTGCATTTTTTGCTGCTCGCCCTGGTGGTGGCGGCCGATGTCTTCATCGGCGTACGCTTCGCGCTGGCGTGGAGGGCGATCCGCTCCAACCAGTCGGGGGCGTTCATCCAGGAAGAGGCGCGGCTGCAGCAACTCGAGTCCCAGATGAAGCACCTGAACGGGCTGCCGCAGAAGGTGGACGCAGCGAATGATGACGCGCAGAAGTTCTATGGCAAGCGCATCGCACCGAACTGGTCGACGGTCCTGGCGCAGTTGGGATCGGTAGCTGCGAAGAACAACGTCAAGCTGTCTCGCGCGGCGTATGCGTATAATCCGGCGCCGGCTGGCGGACTCACGGAGCTGCACATCGATGCGGGTCTCACCGGGCAGTATTCCGACCTGATGCACTTCATCAACGGCCTCGAGGGCGATCAGGACCACGTCTTCTTCATCATCGACGGCGTGATCCTGAACGGGCAGCAGGGCGGACTGGTGAATCTGCGCCTGCGCCTGACGACGTATCTGCGTGGCGGGGCCACCGATTTGCCGAGCGAAACCGGCACCAATCCGGAACCGGCGCCGAGCGAGCCGCCACCTGCGGGAGGCGAAGGACCGCAATGAAGACCGGCTTCGAAAACAAGCGGAACGTCGTCATCCTGACGATTCTGGTTCTTGGGATGATTTGGCCAGCAGTCCACTTTGTGCAGTCGATATTCGGGGGCAGTCCGTCGCCGGCTCCCGTGCCCGCTACGTCTTCGCAGAACGGCCCATCGACGCCAGAAAACGCCGGGCCCCAGACCGCGGCAACAGACGCCAACGGTCATGCGGCGAAGAAATTGCCGTCGCTCGAGAAGCTGGATCCGACGCTGCATCCGGAAGTGATGGCGGGTGCGGAGTCGCTGGAGTACAGCGGCAAGGGGCGCAATATTTTCTCGATGACCTCGGCGCCGGTGGTGATCCCGAAAGCGATCGCCGCCGTGCGGCCGCAACCGGTGGTTCCGCAGCCTCCGCCTGGTCCTCCACCCCCGCCGCCCATCGATCTGAAGTTCTTCGGCTACTCGGCCAACAACGGCGCGAAGAAGGCGTTCCTGCTGCACGGCGATGACGTCTTCATCGCAACCGAAGGCGACGTGGTGGACCACCACTACAAGGTGGTGAAGATCTCGCCGCTTTCCATCCAGGTAACGGATCTGCTGTACAACAACACGCAGACCCTGCCGCTGACACAGAGTTGAGGCGAGCGATGAAACGGTCAGCGATAAAACGGTTAGCGATGGAGCGGTCAGCGATGAAACGGTTAGCGGCATCGGAAGGCGAAGTCGGGCTTCGTCCTGCTGGCGGTCATCTTTCTCACTGTCGTTCTGCTGATCAGCCTGGCTATCGCCGCGCCGAAGATCGCGAAGTCGATCCAGCGCGACAAGGAGCTGGAGACGATCCATCGCGGCGAGCAATATAAGCGAGCCCTCAAGCTCTACTATCAGAAGTTTGGTTCTTACCCCACTTCCATCGACCAACTCGTGCAGACGAACCAGATGCGTTTTCTGCGCAGGAAGTACAAAGATCCGCTGACCGGCAAAGATGACTGGAAGCCGGTGCTTTATGGGCAGGCGCATGTGCGGCCGCTGGGATTCTTCGGGCAGCCGCTGATGACGGCTGGCCTGGCCGGGACTGCTTCGATGTATGCGGCGCCGCGACCACTACCACCGACGCGAATGGCGTACCGGTCGCGAGCCCGGTTCAGAACCGGCGACAGGCGGAACGAGTGGGCTTCCGGGCTCGCCCGCCACGCCTTCCTCGGGCTTTGGATGGACGTCGACCGGTGGGCCGTCGCTGCTGGGAGCCGACCCCACCGACCACCACCCGGATCCACGACGACTTCGCCCTTCGGATCCAGCGGGACCGGTACCTCGGCTACGACGTTTGGCGGGGGCGGGCCGATCGTCGGCTTCACGCTGCCGGTCGACAAGCCATCGCTGATCGAATACAAGCTGCAAAAGCGCTACAACAAGTGGGAATTCAACTACGACCCCATGGAAGACCAGGCGATGGGGCTCACGGGATTGGGAGGGACGGGAACACCGACGCTGCCCAACAATTCGAACTCGCCGTTAGGTGGAAATAACTCGGGCAACAACACGCCGTTCGGTGGAAACAACAATGGCGGCCCGAATGGGCCCGGCGCTCCAGTGACTCCACCCACGAGCCCCACTTCGCCGACGGACCCAACCGCTCCGCAGCAATAAGAAAAGGCCCGCGCGATAGCGGGCCTTCTCACTTCCTCAATCGGAAAACTTAGACCTGGAACGACGAGCCGCAGCCGCAGGTGCTCTTCACGGTCGGATTGTCGAACTTGAAGCCGGCCGCCTCGATCGTCTCGACGTAGTCGACGGTGCAGCCGTTGAGATACATCAGCGACGTCGCGTCGACAAACACCTTCAGGCCATTGAAGTCGAAAACCTTGTCCATCATGCCGGACTGGTTCTCAAACGACATGGAGTACTGAAAGCCGGAGCAGCCGCCGCCCACGACGCCAATGCGCAGGCCGGCCGGCAGCGGGTCCTGCGTCGCCATAATTTCGCGCACTTTGCTTGCCGCGCTGTCGGTCAGGCGAACAGGCGTCGTCTTCGGCGCAGGAACTGCTTCGGGAGTGGGCGTGCTGGTAGTTACAGTGCTGGTAGCCATGGAATGGAATCTCCTGGGGAAAAACCTTCTGCCCTTTGAGTGTACCGCACGCGGCAGGCAGAATCACCCTTGAAGTTTGGATGCGGCAGACCGAGCCAGGGTCGCAGATTCATCGCCGACCGCGCAGATTCAACAGGATTTAGCGCCGAATCCCGCGCAGAATGCGGGCAACAGATTCCAGCATCCGCTCCGGCGTCACCCCTTCCGGCAGCGCGATGCCCATCTTCGCCGTCATCTGCTGGGCGAGCCGTTCGGCCAGGGCGTGGCGGCGCGGAATGTCGATATCGATCGCTCGCGCAAAGAAGTGGTCGATGACGTTCAGATCGTCGGCAGTCAGGCGGGCAACCGCGTCCGCCGGCAGATCGACGGCGTTGGGATCGACCAGCGGAGCCGGCGGGGCCGCAACGGGCGAGAAGGCGCCCGCCGTAATCGTGCGCGAGGCCGTGCCGCTCCACAGCGCCGGTTCCGGAGCGCGCTCGTGAACGACCAGGGTTCCCGCGGCAAAGTCTCCCAGCCGCTTGTTGCGCCGGTTGCACAGCATGGTGACGATGCCGACGGCGTAGAAGCTGGGGAAGGCATCGACCACGCGGATCAGGTTGCGCGTCATCGATTCGAACAGGGTGATCTGCCGGCCGGAGTCTCGGATCACGCGCAGCCTGCACAGCTTCTTGCCCGGAGTCTGGCCGTTCCAGAAGGCTTCGAAAAGCGTGTAGTAGCCCCAGTACAGCAGGAAGTAAAAAAGGATGATCGCGGCAATGATCCACTTGTCGCCCATCCGCGAGAGGATGAAGCCGTTGACTCGCGGCGCCGAAGTAAGGATGAGAAAGATCAGCAGGAAAATGACGAAGTAGGCGAGGATCTGCACGACGGTGTCGGCAAGCACAGCAAGAAAGCGGGAGCCGATGCCCGCGATGGGGAAACGGATGGCGACCTGTTCCGGAGTCTCGATGGTAAGCTGGTCGGGAGTTTCGTCCATGGCGCGATTCATCGATCGGTTTCGGGGCGCAGCGCAGGCATGATTTCCAACCGCTGGATCGAACAACGGCAGGGACTGTGGCAGCGCCTGGACGCGTTACTCGTCCAGACAGAGCAGTCGGGGCTAAAGTCGCTTTCCGGCGATGAGCTGCGCGAACTGGGACTGCTCTACCGGCAGGTGGCCCAGGATCTGTCCGCGGTGCGGGGCGATCGCGGGTCGCGCACCCAGGAAGAATACCTGAACCTGCTGCTGGCGCGAGCCCATAATCGCGTGTACTCCGGCAGAAAACTCGAAGCCCGGCAGCTGGTGCGTTTCTTCGCGGTCGAGTACCCGAAAATCTTCCGCCGCATGTTCCCGTACGTTGCCGCGTCGGTGGCCATTTTTCTGGCCGGCGCGGCGCTGGGAACATTGCTGAGTGTTGCGCGGCCGGCATTCGAGCGCATGATTCTTGGTCCGGCCATGGTCGCCTCCATCGAGAAGCACCAGATGTGGACGCACAGTCTTGTCAGCATGAAGCCGCAGGCCTCCACCGGCATCATGACGAACAACATCGGCGTCGCCTTCATCACGTTCGCCGGAGGAATCACGGCCGGACTCTGGACCCTCTACGAGCTGTTCTTCAATGGCATGGAACTGGGTGTGGTGAGCACGGCCTGCGCACAGGCGCGGATGGCGCTCGACCTGTGGAGCTTCGTCGCGGCGCATGGAGCGCTGGAGCTGCCGAGCATCTGCATCGCCGGGGCCGCGGGCCTGCGCATCGCCACGGGCATGCTGTTTCCAGGAATCTACAAGCGCCGGGATTCGCTGGCGCGCGCCTCAGTGGAAGCCATCCGGCTCCTTGCCGGAACCGTGCCGCTGCTGGTGATCGCCGGGACGCTGGAGGCGTTTCTGTCGCCGTCGGGCGCACCTGTAGCGGTGAAATTCCTTACGGGCGCCGTGCTGTTTTTGGGCCTTGGATTGTGGCTGACTTCCGGACAAAGCACCGGGCAACGGACGCCGGGCTCCGATGCGGTTACAGCAGCCCTCGTGCCTTCACTTCCAGATACTCATTGATGGCGTCGGTGCGGAGTGCTCCCGGAGTAGTTTCCGCAACGAGCACTCCCTTGGAGCGAAGCCCGGCGAGAACCAGACGCCGGCGCTCGATCACTTCCTGCGCAGCGGCGGATTCGAACATCTGAACAGCGGTTTGCGGTTCACGCGTGGCCGTGGCGTGAATTTCCGGATGCTGCAGGACCAGCAGCAAAACGACATGACGGCGGGCCAGATCGGCCGCGGCGTCGGCAATGTCGGGGCGACGCGCGCTGTCGGCGATTTCTGTGATCCAAAGAACCAGGCTGCGGCGGCGCTGCAATTGGCCGAGCCGGGCCGCGGCGCGCAGGTGGTCGGCTTCCGAGCCTTCGACGCGCGCCTGCGAGAGCGCATCGATCATGATCCGCAGAGCGCCCGCTCCGGCAGCCGGCAAAAGCTGCTGCTGGATGGCGCGGCCATAGACCAGCAGACCGGCCTTATCGCCCGCCTGCATCACCGTCTGCGCCAGCGCGATCCCCGCGCTGCACGCCTGATCGAGCTGCGTCAGACTCAGCAGAAAGGACTCGTCCGACGCCGCGTCGCGGAAACTCGCCGCATGGGATGAACGGCCCGCCGCCATGGCGTGGCGCATCTCGAAGACCGTTCCCGACAGCCGCCCCGCGTCCACCACGATCCACACCTGCTGGCTGCGTTCGGTGGTAAATTCACGCGTGACGACTTTGGCGCGGCGCGCCGTGGCGGGCCAGGAGATGTTCCGCATCTCGTCCCCGGCGCGATAATCGCGAAGGTGGTCGAACTCGCGGCCGGTGCCGGTCAGGCGTAGACGCCGCCGCTGTAGCTCGATCTGGCGAATACGTAACAGATACAGTGCCGTATCGTCGGCCGAGCGCTCCATCGCCGGATAAACGCGAACCTTTTGCGCCGGCTCGCAGAGCGCGCGGCGTTCGACCAGGCGCAAACGGCCAGTCCAGCGCAGCCAAACAGGACCGAGATTGAAGTCTCCGCGCCGATTCGGAGTCACCGCGAACGTGACGCGTGCTGGATCGCGAGGAAAGACGTTCATCGTGCCTGCGGGCGGCGTTTGTGCGAGCGCGGGATGGAGATCGTCGGACACGCGGACCCGGAGGACCGCGTTGGCGCGGTGTTCAACCGCGATCTCGACCCGAGTTTCCCGGCCGAGCACGGGAGAATCGAGAAAAGTCCGCGTGACCCGGAAAGAATGTGCCGGCGGCAGTGACAATATATCTACAACCACCAGCAGAAGGACCACCGCGTCCCACGCCAGCATCAGCGCCAGCCAGTGCAGCCCGAAAAAGCCAGGAATCGCGCAGAACAGTCCGGCCAGGAGCAACAGCAGCGAGCGCATCGTCAGTGTGGTTCCGAGGAACCTGCCGAAGCGGCCCTTCGCAAGCGCCTGCGCGGTCACCGGCGCCGGAATCAGTGTCTGGATCATTTCGGCAGCGGTGTGGCGGCCAGCACATCCGCGAGAACGCGGTCCGGATCGAAGCCTTCCAGTTCCGCTTCGGCCTTCAGAATGATGCGGTGGCGCAGGCACGGCAGCGTCGCCTGCTTCACGTCGTCCGGGATCAGAAAGTCGCGTCCGTCCTTCGCCGCATAGGCCTTGGCGACGATCAGAAGACCTGCCGCAGCGCGCGGGCTCGCGCCCAGTGTGATGGCAGGCCATTCGCGCGTGCGCCGCACCACAGCAAGCAGGTAGTCGAACAGCGCCGGCTCCACGCGAACCGCCCGCAACTCCCGCCGCGCGGCGATGAGATCCTGCGCCGAAACGCCGGCGATCTCGACTCCTTCAAACTGCGGCGTGTCGGCCTTCGCATGATGGCGCTCGAGAACCGTCCGCTCCTCGTCGACGCTCGGATAGCTCACGCGGATCTTGATCAGGAAGCGGTCGAGCTGCGCCTCCGGCAGCGGATACGTCCCCTCAAACTCCAGCGGGTTCTGCGTGGCAAAGACGGTGAAGAAGTCGTCGAGCGCGTGCGTCTCGCCGTCAATCGTCACCTGGCGCTCCTCCATGCTCTCCAGCAGCGCAGCCTGCGTGCGCGGAGGCATCCGGTTGATCTCATCGGCCAGCAGGAACTGCGTGAAGACCGGACCGCGATGAAACGTGAACTCGCTGGTCTTGAGCGAGAAGACGCTGGTGCCGAGAATATCGGCGGGCATCATGTCCGGAGTGCCCTGGATGCGGCGAAAGTCGAGCGCGAGGAAGCGGGCGAGCGTCTTCACGGTCATGGTTTTCGCCACGCCGGGAACGCCTTCCACCAGCGCGTGTCCTCCGCAAAGAAACGTGAGGATGGCTTGCTCGATCAGCTCCGTCTGGCCCGAGATGATCTTGCCCAGCTCCGCCTTGCCTCGTTCAAAGATGGAGAGCACGGTCCGGACTTCGCTGTTGTTTTCGGCAATTTCGGTCATGCAATTCCCTGGGTTGGTTTTGACTTGAGCCCCGTGTTCTGCTGCGGCTTGCGAATCCGGTCGCTCAACGTCGCGATATGTCGATCGAGGCGGCGCACCAGCGCCAGCGCCGCAACGGGTCGGGGATTATCGTACTCCGCCTGACGTGCCGCTTCGAGATCGGCAGCCAGCTGCGTGGTATCGCATCCAAAGCGCGCGTGGACCGCAGCCGCAATCGCGGCCGGACTGGATCGCAGCGTCTCCGCAGGCACGCCGCCCTCATGGGCAAGGAATGCGTGGAGACGGCGCTCGGCGGCGGAGACAGCGACGCTGCTGGCCCCGGCTTTGGCATAGAGAGCCCCCATCGACTCGACGAATTCCAGCGGCGAAGCGCGCGGCGGCTGCACCAGCGCACGATGCGGTCCGCTGCCGCGCGCAAAGCTGAAAAGAAGCAGCGCCGCAATGCAGGCGGTTTGGATGACGATGCCGGCGAACGGCGTGCCGCGCGTCGCGGTCCACGGGCTGGCATTGACGCCGTGCAGAAACTCATCGAAATAAACTGTGCGCCCCGGGTCGCCCACGCTGGCCAGCAGCAGTCGCAGATTGCCATCGTTATGCAGGCCCATGTTGGTGAGCGGCGTGGCGGAAGCCCACCAGATGATTTCGCCTTTGCCTTCGCGATACGAGACGACGACAGCGCCGTTGCCGCAGGTTTGCGAGACGCGGACCGCCGGATCGTCGCCGTTCCAGCGAACCGGCGCGGCCATTTCAAGCTCGCCGGCACGCGCCAGCGGATCGGGGCCTTCCGGCGTGGTGATGCAAAGGTCGGTGAACAGCCGCTCGGCCTGTGCAACCTTCGCGTCGGGAAGGAAAAGCGCAGCGACTGCACCGGTCGCGACAATGCGGCCGCCGCGATGGAGGAAATCGACGAAGGGCTGCTGACGATCTTTTTCGGTAAGCGCGGTGAGGGAAGGCGAGGGCTCGGCGAGGACAAGTGTCGCGTGCGATGCATCGATGGTCGAAAGTTCCGCCTCAGGACGATCCCAGCGCACCGTGTTGTAGCCGAGCTGCCCCAGCAGCAGGTACGCGGCCTTCGCTCCGGCCGTGCCCGAGTTCCATGTGCTGGGCGTGGGGTCCCGGTCTTCGCGATTCGGCGCGAGAATCCCCGTCACCACAATCAGGGCGATCACAACGCCGCCGAAGATGAGCAGGAACTTCCAGTCGCCGCTCAGCTTCTTCATGCCGACCTCAGCTGCCGGTGCAGTTCGCAAAGCGCTGTCGTAGTCCGGGCGCGCCGCCGGACGCAGCCCATACCAGATCGTCTCAAAGCTGAAAGTCTGGCGGCGAAGCAGAGGCGCAACGGCTGAGGCCGGATCGAGCAGCCGCAGATACTCGCGTGGCGTACGCGCGCGATCCGGGTGCCAAAGGCGGCGGCCCTCCAGGGTGACGATGCTGGCCCAGTACAGGCAATGCACCGCATCGCGGAAGCGGCCGCCGGACGGCGTGCTCCTCGGCCTCGCGCATCCAGTTCAGCACTCGCTCGTCGGTCTGCTCGGTGCGGCGCGCGGCATCCAGCTGCATGCGAACGCGCTGCCTGCGCACCGTTCTGAAGGCCCACACCAGCAGCAGGGCGCAGGCAATTCCGCCGAGACCCCACTCGATGAGCGGCCCGATCCATGGCGAACGCGAGCCGAATGCGGCCACGTGCGCGAGCATCCGGTCGAGCCAGCGATAGAGCAGCGCGATGATCTGGTCGCGGAGCGAAGGCGCTGCCGAAGTGTTGAATTCCCGGCTCGCCAGGATCGCATCGGCTTCTTTTCTCGCCCGCGAAAAGTCGGGCATTGCCGGCGCCGGCTGGGCATCAGCCAGATCTTCGTCGATATGCGATTCGGCGGTGGCCATCAGCGCGACACGTTTCGGGTCAGGAAGCGACTTTGCCGACGACAGAGCATCGCTCATCCACGCAAAATGCGCATCGAAGGAAGACTTGTTCGCCAGCGTGACGTGCTCGTCCGCGCCCACCCGGCTCGGATCGCAGGCCGACGCGTTTTGCGCGCACGCCGCAGCGAGCGACCGCAGGTCATGAAGCTCGCCTGTGTAGTCGGCCAGCGTGCTCTGCTTCAGGACGTGCTCCGACACCGTCACCTGGCGCACCGTCGGCGCGGAGTGGCAAGGCCCCGAGTACGAAAACGCAGAGCACAACAAGAGCGAGGCGGGCACAGCGCGAGCGGATTAGGCAGGCTCCGGAGATGGGCTTGCCTCCGCGGGAGGATTGGCGGGCGGGGGACCAGCGCGCAGCATCAGGAATTCGATGTCGAAGCCCTCATGCCGGACGCGCTCGTCGAAATAAAAGAGGCACAGCGCGATGGCGGCCACCGGGCCCACCAGCAGCCGGGACAGAAATGCACCGCTGAGCTGGATCATCTGCAGGATGTAGCGCTCTGCGCCGTGCGCGCGCATCCCGATGAAAGCCAGCGGCGAGAGCACGACGCCGACAATCATGCTCATGGCGACGATCAGCAGGCCCAGCAGGAAGATGCGGCCCTTGCGCTCGGTGAGCAGAGCCATGCTGCGCCGCACAGCGGCATTGGGTCCCAGCGATTCAATCACCGACGCGGGCACTGCCAGCGAGACACGAATAGCGGCGTAGATGGCGTAGATGCCGCTCGCGAAGATCTGCAGCCCGAAGATGAAAGAGAGAATCCCGACCGCGATGGCCGAGCCGCCGCCCAGCCGCGGCACCAGCGCGAGGACCGCGAAGAACATCCCCAGCGACAGCATGAACCACCAGCAGATGCTCCAGTACTGGCGCAGCGTCACCATCACGTACCGGAACCAGTGACCGGTGGCGGCCCTCCATGCGGTTCCAACCGACGCAGCCCTGCCGAGGTAGATCTCCGCGACCGCCCAGGTGGTGGCCGCCTGTGTGATTCCGTAACACGCGAAGTACAGCAGCACGCCGATGGTGACGATGGCGCCGTAGAGCACAGGCTTCGTGATCGTCTGCACCTGCATGCCGTTGCGCATGGTGCGCTCGCCCATGGTGAACAGCACCTGCAGGGCGCCGCTCACGAAGCTCACGCCTGCCGGAAGCGCGGCCAGGCTTGCGAACAGCGCAAATCGCGAACGGTAGAGCTGAAAGGTGCGGTCGAGGACTTCACCGGTGGAAAGAGGCCGAAGATCGTAACCGGAAGTGGTCTGCGCCAGGCTCTCAGAACCCGCCCAGCTTTGCCCGCCTGCCATGAGAAGTGACTCCGAGTGTGGGCATAGTAGCACAGCAACTGCGCGAAGGGGGACCGCCCGTTGGAGGAATAGACGTATTCGTTTTGGATGGCGCGTCGGCTGCGCGAACGGCTTCTGTTATGGATGTGTGCCGCCCTGGCCAACGGTCTCCGGAGCCAGCATTTGATAGCTCACAAAGGCCAGCCGTTTGCTGTCCGGCGCCCAGGAAGGCACATTCATCGTGCCCCCGCCGCCGATGAGGCGAAAGAGCACGTGGACGCTGCGATCTTCGAGCGACATCACGCGCAGCGCAATGGGCTTGTTCGCCGGATGTCCGGTCGTCCCGGGCTCATAGCTGATGAAGACGATGGATTTGCCGTCCGGCGAGGGATGCGCCGTCCAGTTCACCCAGTTGTCACTGGTCATTTGCTCGGGCGAGCTGCCGTCCGGATGCATGCGCCAGATCTGCATCGAGCCGCCGCGGTCGGAGTTGAAGTAGATGTACCGTCCATCGGGCGAGTAGTCGGGGTCGTCGCTGATGCCCGTCCCAGTTGTGAGCGCATGCTCCTCGCCACCCTCCGCAGGGATCGCGAATATGTTGAGAGACCCATGATCGGGTCGCGAGAAAAGAATTGTTTTGCCGTCCGGCGACCAGCTGTGGAACCAGGAGTTGGGGTGTTCGGTCAGCACGCGGGGAGCGCCGCCGGTGATCGGCACAATGTAGATGCGGAATTCCGACTTGCCAGTGGTCGCACAGGTCATAGCGAGGAGCTTTCCGTCGGGCGAGAGGCCGTGACTTCCGGTGCAGCGTGTGGCCTCGCCCGTGTCGATTTGCCGCGGCGTGCCGCCATCCGCGGGCACCGTCATGATCTTCCCATCCTGATCGAAGATCAGCGTTTTGCCGTCGCGGCTCCAGTTCGGCGCCTCGAAATGCCCCTGCGCCGACCAAACGACCACGTCGCGACGAAAGTCCTTATCGTCGCCGATTGTGTTCAGCGTGCTGTACAGCGCGAGATTCGGCGGCTCCGGCGCGACCTGCTCCAGCGTGACATGCGAAAAGACGGCCTTCTCCGTCTTGTTGGGATCATGCGAGCAGAGGCCGATGCCGGCGTAGAACGGTTCGGCGAGATGAAGCTGGACGCTGGCGCCCACCTGATGCAGCGCTCCCCCCGGTTCCGAGGCCACATACATCGTGAACGTGTCGCCGCGCTTCTCCAAACGCAGCCGCCGGGGCGCGGTCGTGGTGCTCAGTTCCAGGTCCTCCGTCATCGCGCCCGCTTCGCGCCGGTACTGCAGCGCGGTCAGGCCAACCCCGTGCAGCGCAGCGTCGGCATAGGCTGAGCCGGCATCGAGGCTCTGCCGGAAGATGAGAATCGCTTTGCGATGCGGATTGTGCTCGGCCCCCGTCTCAGGGAAATCGATGTCCGCCGTCAGAGCACCGTCGCCGGAAATCTTCTTCCAGACGAAATGAAACCCATCCGTGGTACCCCACAGATTCGCGCCGGCGGAAGTAAGCGTATAGGTGTCCGCGGCAGCAGCGAAGGTCGCCGTCCCGGGCGGTGTTACGGCGCCCACGTCCGCCTGGCCTTCAAAGAGGCCCAGGCTCTGCGGCCGAGCAGAGGAGGGAAGTAGAAATGCCAGGAGAAGAAGCGTAAGAAGCTGGGTCGAGCGAAGGTTCATAAAAGGGCTCTCATTTCATCCAGAAAAATCGTCCCGGTTTCCGGCCAGACCATCACCGTGGATGTCTCTTTGGCGAATAATCCGGAGCTGACAAAAAGAAAGAGGCTGGCGGCGAAGAAGACTCTTCGGATGGGGACGTAGTTCATGATCGGCTTGTCCGGCAGCCAGTATAGGGCAGGGAAGCTCGATCCGGCAGAGAGGAAAAGATTCGGCCCGGCTGAGCGACGCGGCGTCGCGATGACGCTCGAAAATCGCAGGCTGCAGCCCCTACACTGAAGGTTATGCCTAAGTTCCGTGAGGCCGTCTACGGCAAAGGCCATCTCCATCTCATCGCCTGCACCTGCTACCGGAAGCTGCCGAAGCTCGCGGAAGAGAAGCATCGGGACGTCTTCGTGCGCCTCATGGAAGAGCTGCGTGTCAAGTTCCGTTTCGCAATCGTCGGATATGTGGTGATGCCGGACCATTTCCGGCTGCTGATGCGCGAGCCCGAGATCGATACGCCCGCCAATGCGGTCGAAATGCTTCAGGCTCGCTACCGCCGCAGGTACAACAGCTCTGCGCGAACCGACGAGCAGGTTTGGGAGAGCCGCTGCTCGGACACGCACATCGTGGGGGCCGACGCCGTTGCGGCCAGCTTAGCGTCCATGCACGCGGAGCCGGTGAAGGCCGGGCTCGTGGTCAGTTCTGAGCAATGGGAATGGAGCAGCGCTCGAGCCTACGCCGGACTGCCCGAAGGAGTGGTCACCGTCGAACAGGTTGCTGCCGCATCTATCTGACTGTCATCAATGGCTCTGGCGCAGGCGAAAGAGAGCCGAAAGCCTAAACAGTTGTTTTCGAGGTAACCGCGGATGTGGTAGAGTTGGCCACCCCGTGCTGGCGACGGCTCAGCGGGTATGCGTCCCACTGAGGACCCGGATGCGATCCATCCTTCACGCCAACTCGGCACAGCGCTACAGCGAAGGATCTCGCTGTTGTCCGCCTGTGGCTGCGGGCGCGCTTGTGCTGGGCTGCGGAGGCAGTGGAACCACGACGAGATCGGGGTCGAACCCTCCACCCGTCACGCCTGCATTCACGGGACAGATGCGCAGCGGCACCAGTCCGGTTGAGGGGGCTGCGATCTCGTTCTATGCCGCCGGGCTTCCGCGGGGCAGGCGCGGGCGCGACGAATCTGCTGAGCTCGCAGGCCGTCACGACCGACGCCTCCGGCAATTTCTCCATTCCTTCCTTTGCGTGCCCGAGCAGCAGCGCGCAGGTCTATCTGGTGGGGCGCGGCGGCAAAACCTCTGCGTCAGGGTGCGGACAATTCCGCGCTCGTGATGATGGCCGCTCTGGGTGACTGCGCCGGGCTGAGCTCATCGACCACAGTCGTGATGAATGAGTTGACGACAGCCGCGGCCGCATGGGCGCTGAACCAGTTCATCGGCGCCGAATGCCGCCGTTGGAGCCAGCCCAACCAATGCGACGGGGCTGCGGAATGCCTTCCTCACGGTTGCGAATCTGGTGGACAACAGCAAGGGAACAGCGCCCGGCGCCACCCTGACCTGCAAATTCGAGCATTGAAGTCTCCAAACTCAACACCCTGGCGGATGTTCTGTGGACCTGCGATCAGGGAAGCAGCACTGCCTGCCCGGCTCTGTTCAGTGCCGCGACCGTGGGCAATGCGACACCATCGAATACGCTCGATGCCGCGCTGAATATCGTTCGCAATCCTGCGATGAACGTGGCGGGAATGTTTGCGCTGCTTTCTCAGGGTCCTTATCAGCCCGTCCTGACGGCCGCTCCCCATGAATGGCTGCTCTCGGCCACCTTTGGCAAGTGCACTTCCGGATGCGGCGGCCTGAATCTTCCCGGCTCGCTGGCCATCGACTCCAAAGGCAATATCTGGGTTGCGAATTATTTCGGCGGCGCCGCCTCAGAGTTTTCGCCAACCGGCGTGCCCGCCTCTCCCGATGGATATGCTGCAACCGGCCTTCGAGGCATCCTTCGGGATCGCGGTCGATGGGCAGGATTCGGTCTGGATTACAAATGCCCTGACCAACGGCACGGGAAGCGTCACGCATTTGAGCAGTACTGGCGCCAACCTTTCCGGCTCGGGCTACACCGGCGGCGGCATCTATCTTCCGTTCGCTGTGGCAGCCACGCCCAGCGGCAATGTCTGGGTCGCGGATTACGCCAACGCCGCGGCGACGCTGCTGGCCAAAGACGGCACTCCTCTGTCCGGCGCTCAGGGCTACGCTGCCTCCTCGCTGGTCTTCACCACCGCGGTCGCAGTGGACGCAAACCAGAACGGCTGGTTTGCCTATCAGGGCGGAGTGGCCATGATCACGCCGGCGGGCGCGGTGACCAACTACTCCTGCTGCGATGTTCCGGCGGGAATCGCGCTGGATCAGGCGGGCAACATCTGGATCGCCGACTTCGATGCATCCGCGGTCTTCAAAATTTCTCCCTCGGGAGCCCTGCTGGGACAGGCAATTAAGACCGGAGGCGTCGAAACGCCGGACGGAATCGCCGTCGATGGAACCGGGAATATCTGGACCGCGAATTATCATGGCAATACGATCAGCGAATTCACAGGCGGTATGCTGCAGGCTGTTTCTCCTGCGGATGGGTTCGGACTCGATGCGGGTCTCGACGGACCGTTTGGAGCCGGTGTAGATGCCAGCGGCAATCTTTGGATCAGCAACGCTTTTGCTAATACGCTGACGGAATTTGTCGGGGCCGCAACACCGGTGAAAACACCCTTGCTCGGTCTGCCGGCGCAGCCATAGAGTCATTCGAAGCAGCTCAGGGAAGAGGAACATGTTCAGCGCCTGAAGTTCAGAACACTCCATACGAGCAGCCTTCGCATGGCGGCGTCGACCACGTACTGGACATGATCTCGTATGGCGTTCCTTTTCGGCTTGCAGCCGAAAGTCCCGAGATGCTCGAGCGGATGCGGCGGCACGCGCCCTATGGTTCGGCTGCATGCATGCGCATCCGCATCCGGCGCGCGCAGTTTTGCCGTACGTGCCGCTCAGTCCGGCGCAACCTATCAGGTGCTGGCCGACGGCGAGCTCCTCGTCGATGGCGAAGCAATGGCGCCCGCCCTCATCCAGCTGGGCGGCCATCTTATGATTCACGTCGCCGAATATGCGCCTGAATTTGTTTTCGTTCACGCGGGTGTGGTCGCCTGGCAGGGTCGCGCGTTGCTTCTTCCCGGCGTCAGCCATGCGGGCAAGTCCACGCTGGTCGCGGAGCTGGTTCGAGCCGGAGCCACTTACTACTCGGATGAATTCGCTCTGTTGGATTCCCATGGAAGGGTGCATCCTTTCGCGCGCGACCTGCGCATTCGGCGGCCCGGCAAACCCGACCAGACAAGCGTGCCGGTGACGCATCTGAAGGGACGCGCCGGAACCCAGGCTCTGCACCGTCGCGATGATCGTCTTCACCGAATACGCGCAGGATGCCTGCTGGGCTCCGCAACCGGTGTCCCGTGGCAGAGCCGTGCTGGAAATGCTGCTGCATACCGCGCCCGTGCAGCGAACCCCGGCGCGGGTCCTGGCCACTGTTTCCGCTACGGTGCAAAATGCCGTCGTCTGGAAGTCTTTGCGAGGCGAAGCCGCTCCGGCTGCGCAGGCCCTCATCGCTGCCCTGGCCGCGGAAGGAGCGCCGGCATGAGACCGGGAATGCACCTTCTGCTGGCCCTGCTGCGCGGGGAGGCGAGCGCCGGCGATGGCTCCGCAGAGCAGTGGGGGGCGGCCCTCGATATCGCGCGACAAGAGAACATTCTGCCCTGGACGGCGGCACGGCTGCGCTCCATCCCCGGCGCCTTGCCCCCAGGCCTTGATGCGCGATTGCGGCAGATCCACCGTGACGCGCAGGTTTCCGCATTCTTCTGGACTTCGACGCTCAGGACCCTCCTTGCGGATTTTCACGAGCGCGGCATTCCCGTCGTCTCTCTCAAGGGCCCCTGGATGGCCGAACGGCTGTGTGGCGACGCGGCGCTGCGACCGTGCACCGACCTCGACCTGCTGGTTCGCCCAGTGGATCTGGCGCGCTCAGAAGCTCTGCTCTCCCAGCTGCGGCTTTGTGCCCAGGCGTCGCCGCGACGATCACGAGCGGCCCTGGTATCGCGAGACTGTCACGGTGGATTTGCATCACGACGTCGAGCATCCGCTGGCATTCGACTTCGATATAAAGCGTGCCTGGGAGCAAACCCTTCCGTCGGACTTTCAGGGTGTCCCGGCCCGGCTTCTGGCGCCCGCCGACGAGCTGCTCTTTCTTTGCCTTCACAGCGCGCGCCACCGCTTCGAGCGCCTCAGCCACATCCTCGATCTCACCTTTGCTTTTCAGAAGCTCCCGCTGCCCTGTGCCGGCAGCGGTTCGCGGCGCGACCATGAAGTCGCCAGACCTTGTGGCCTTTGGCTCCATGATGGCGGCCCGCCTCGATCCTCGTTGCACGCCACAGCTTTCCCTGGATACTTGCCGGCCCCGGCCGGGAGCGGCTGGAGCAGCTTGCCGATCGTCTCTGGCTGGAACGCATGACGGAACGTTGCCCCGTGACCGACTGGCGCGCGAAACACGACTTCTATCTGATGATGGAGACCCGCCCGCTCAGGCGATTTCTCCGCCTGCTTCGCCACTTCCGCATTCTCCTGACGCGACTCATTGACGATGACTTTGCTTTCGCCGCGCGCTTTCGTCTGCGCCAGCCGTGGCAGGTCTGGTTGCTGCGGCCCGTTCGTATTCTGTTCCACGTCCGTCGAGCGGCTCCTTCGCCATGATCACAGCAACGCTCGATCGTGACTTGATTGATATCGAACGGGAGCCGGCTCCACAGTCATGAAGGGAACCGAAAATGACAAGAGGGGCGGGGGGTCGGGTGGGTCCTTCGGAGACGGCCTGCAGCTACGGCCACTCTTTTGGGGTTGCACAAATCGGGCTCTGTGCCCGCCATCGGCAAAACATAAACGACTGCCAGTTAAAGATGGTGCGCCCGGAGAGATTCGAACTCCCGGCCTGATGCTCCGGAGGCATCCGCTCTATCCAGCTGAGCTACGGGCGCGTTCCTTCAGGATACTACGGGCAAGAAGCCCGACAAGCCTTCGCCACCGCCGCAATGTGCCCCGGGCCGGTGCGGCAGCAGCCGCCGATGGCCTGCGCTCCGGCGGCGTACCACGCCCGAGCCAGCGTGCCATACTCCCGCGTGTCGGAAATCCCGCGCCAGGTGCGCGTCTCCGCTTCCCACGTCTCGCCCGAGTTGGGATAGACGATCACCGGCTTGCTGTCGCAGCAGCCGCGTCGCGCCTCTCCAATGAGCGCTTCAACGTAACGAGGTGCTGTGCAGTTGATCCCAATCGCCACGACCTGCTCCGACTGCGCCATCGCCTCAGCGCATTCCCGCAGCGGCTCACCGTGCGCGACATGCGCCGCATCACGACAGGTGAAGGAAATCCAGGCCGTCAGCGCGGGAAACAGTCCGAGCGCCCGCAGCAACGCACGAGCCTCTTCGAGCGACGGAATCGTCTCCAGCGCGAGCAGGTCGGCTCCGCTCTCCGCCAGCACATGAAGGCGCTCTGCGTGAAACGCCATCAGATCCTCAAAGCCGATCGCATAGCGCCCGTGATATTCGGCCCCGTTATGCAGTGCCGCGCCATACGGTCCAAGAGACGCTGCGATCCACACGCGCCGCGGATCTTCGCGGGCATAGTCTGCCCGAGCCTGCTCGGCGATGGCGACCGACTTGCGCAGCGCGTGCGCGGCATCGTCAGCCGAGCGGCCCAGTTCCCGGTAGCCGAGTGCGGAAACCTGATAGCTCGCCGTAGAAATGCAGTCGGCCCCGGCGCGCAAATAGTCCAGATGCACGGCCGCGATCGTTCCAGGAGAGTCATCGAGCACCTGCGCCGACCACAACGGCCCGGAGATGTCGCAGCCGCGACGCTCCAGCTCGGTCGCCATCGCGCCGTCGAGCACCCGGATCGAGGTGAAGTCGAGCTGGTCGCGCGGAGTCACGGCGGTCGGCAGAGCCAGGGCGGAATCCGGCCCGGTTCTTCATCTTCTATTGTGGTACAGGAGGGGGAGGGGCGGTCGAGCTCGCGATCAGAGGCTGTTGCCGACCTGATTGAAGAAATTCGCAATCGTGTTGGTCAGCTTGTTCATGGAGGCGATCAGGGCCAGCGCCATGACCGCGAGGATCAGACCGTACTCGATCAGGTCCTGGCCGGACTCATCCCGGAGCAACTCCAGCATCCGCGGTGTCGCGTCGATCATCTGCAGTCTCCTGACGACTGTCGTGCGGCCACAGACCAGCCTGAATAAAGCGAGCGCCGCCAATGGTGGCTATAACAACCATCGGCGATTTGGCTCCAGGCTTCAATGGCGGCCTCGTGCTATTACCTCGGTGCGGACGCCGCGACGACCGCCGGGACCGCTGGCATCCTGGCTTAGCAGCACGGCGCGAACCGGTTTGCCCCGCCTGCCCACGCTCGGGTAAACTGAACAAACATCGCGCCTCAGCGAGGTCGTCGGGGAGTGGCTCAGCCTGGTAGAGCACCTGGTTCGGGACCAGGGGGTCGGAGGTTCGAATCCTCTCTCCCCGACCATTCATAGCCGTTGGCTCGTCATTAATCTACAGCGGTTACAACTCCCCAAAGAAAATCAGGCAGAGGCTGCAAATGTGGGCCGCTGGGGACAACTGGCAGTTTTCGTGCCTGCGGGCAGCCTGCCGCGTCCCGCTGTTGAATCCACCCGCGAAGATCCGAAACCCAGCCTCGGCAGGGATACGCGACGACAGCCTTTTCGTGCGCGAAGCGTGCCGTGGTTGTGTGTGGGCTGCCAGGCCGTGCTGCTGCCCGCCCTGATGTTCTCTCCGCGCCATGCGTGCCTAAGGATGATCAATGCATCGGTTCCGCAACCACCAGCCGCTCAGGGAGCCCGCAGGGTGAAGTGCCTGGGTGACTGCGGGGTGACCAGCACGGTTACTCCGGTGATTCAGAAGTGCTTCAAAGGGGAATCCAACTGGGGATTGTTTTAGAAAACAGGTCGGTTAGAATTTCCTCCAAACCCAGATAAGCAACCGCTGGCATTTGCCAAAACCTCTGATTTGGCCCCAAATTGCTCTGTTTTTGAGGGCCACACGTTTGGATTGTTGTCTTTCTCTTTTGACCGCCTTGCCACACCGGAGAAAACTCCTGATGACCACCAGTTTGGCGCGCCACAGGGCTGGCTGGTCCGCCTACTGCCCTGGTTCTTTCCGTCACGAAACGAAGAAGTCCATGTCGGTTCTGGCGCTGCTGGTCCTCCTGTGCGGCATGGGCGCTTCCGCCCCGGCACAGACCGCTTCCTTCAGCGGCGTCACCAGCGTGTTCAACACGTCGCCCGCGCACTTCACAAGCGCAGAGGGCATCACCACCGATGCCAGCGGCAATCTGTTTATCGCTGTCAACGACGGTACGGCGTGGAACGTGTACGAAATGCGGCGCACCGGCCCGGGTGTCTACAGTGCACCCGTGGTGCTGCCCGCTCCCGCCGGTGGCTACGGGTGCTCGGGGATTCTCTACTGCCTGAGAAATGTCGCCGTCGATCCGAGCCGCAATGTGTGGGTCGCCGCCTGGGGGACGGGCAAGGTCTACAAGGTGCCGTATAGCTCCGGGTCAAATTCGTACACCGCCAGCGCGACCGTCGTTTCCGGACCGGCTCCTTCTGGGTGGAAGAAGCCCTGGGGAATCGCCTCCGATGCGTCGGGAAACATCTTTGTGGCCGATGAGACCGCCAATTCGATCGCGAAAATCGCCGGCAGCACCGCAACGTGGGTCAACACCACCAGTGTCCGCCAGCCCGGCGGTATCGTAGTCGACTTCAGCGGCAATCTTCTGGTGCTGGACGGCAATGTGGCCCGCGTGGTGCAACTCACCGCTGCGTCTTCGTATACCTCGGCCAGCAACGTTGGCAGCGCCAACTTCGGGGGGCCAGGCAATCTTGCCATCGATGCGAACGGCAACATCTGGGTGACGAACTACAATGCCAATCTCATTTGCGAGATGACCGCCGCCAGCAACTTCGCGACGGTTTTGAACTTCGGCAGCGGGCTGCAAACGCCTGTTGAACTCTGGCCTACCTTTGAAGGCGCCATTCTCGTCTCGGATGAAGACCATGGCGTGATTCGGCAAATTGCTCCGACGGTCAATCTCGGAACGGTCGCTGTCGGTACGGCCTCCGCAAAACAGACCCTGACCTTCACGTTCGCCGGCACTTCCAGCACCACCATTCAGGCGCCGGTTGTCGTTACCCAGGGCGCGACGGGCCTCGATTTTGCCGATGCCGCAACCGGAACCTGCACCACGAACAATGGCACCGGACATCCTTACGCGTCCAACGCCACCTGCACTGTCGAGGTCACGTTGAAACCGAAGTACGCGGGCATGCGTTACGGAGCGGTCAAGCTGCTCAATACTTCGGGAAGCGTGCTCGCCACCGCCTATCTCTACGGCACGGGCGCAGGTCCGCAACTGGTGTTTGACGATGGGCTTTAGCAGGGCTGGTAACTTACGAAATGGTTACTTGAGGATCCCATGAGTTTGCGGAATGCCGTTTCCAATTGGGTATTGAATTCACAGACTGAATCGTTAGAATCCGTCAAAGCACATGAATAGCTAGCCGTTATTTTCGGTCGCACCAGCTCTGCTATCGGATCTCGGACCGTTGAATTTTTACTGTTGCCTGGTTCCTGAAAAGGTTTCGCCCTCCCACAGGAGAAGTTTTGATGAACGCTGTTCCCGGATGCCAGAACGCCTCCGCTGGTCGTTCTCTTTTCGCCGGCCGTAAGCCCGGCTGTCGTTCTTTGTTGATGGCCGGCGTGCTGGTTTTCCTTTGTGGGCTGGCCGCCTCGCTCCAGGCCCAGACTGCCCTCTTCAACGGCGGCCTTACCACCACGATAAACGCGTCGTTGAACGGGCCGATGGGCGTCACGACGGATGCCAGCGGCAATATGTTCGTCGCCGACAACAACACTTCCACGAACACAGCGACGGTTTATAAACTGACTCGCAACGGGCCAGGCAACTACGGCACTCCCGTCGCATTACCTGCTCCGGCGGGTGGGTTCATCTGCCCGGCCGCGGTCACGGAGCCCGATCCTTGTCTCCGAGGGATCGCGGTCGACTCTCACGGCAACCTGTGGGTTGCCGCTTTCGGTAACTACCCCACGACGCACGGGCGTGTCTACGAGTGGGTTAATACCTCCGGGACATTCGCGACCCCCGTCGTCGTGGGAACTTCCTGGAAAGCCCCCTGGGGCGTCGCCGCCGATCCGTCGGGAAACGTCTTCGTGACCGACAATGCTGCCAACACAATCTCGGAAATATCGATCGTCTCGGGTACGCCGATGGTCACCACGGCCGCTGCGGCCAACGTCGTAGCGCAACCTCGCGGCATCGCGGTCGACGCCAATGACATCCTCTTTGTGATCGACGGCAACCAGGACCATGTGATGGAGGTTGACCCTCCCTATAGTTCGGAAAACCTGATCACCGACTACAGTTTCCAGGGACCGGGCGATCTGGCCCGCGATGCCCAGGGCAATCTCTGGTTGAGCGAGTTTGGCACGAATCTTATCCGGGAAGCGATAGCTGCCAACAACTACGACACGATTCCGGGGTGGGGCAGCGGGCTGAACGGCCCCGTATCGGTTTGGCCGGATTCCGATGGCACCGTCCTGGTTTCCGATTTTTTCAACCACGCTGTCAAGCTGATCTCCACCGCGGCCGTCAATATGGGGACGGTTGCCGCTGGTGCCACCTCCGGAGCGCAGACCCTGCAGTTCACCTTTACCGGCACCGATAATACTGCGATTCGGGCTCCCCTGGTTGTGACCCAGGGTGCCGCGGGCCTCGATTTTGTCGATGCGGGAACCGGAACCTGCACGACAACGAACGGCAGCGGCAATCCTTATGGGCCGGAGGACACCTGTACCGTCGATGTGAAGTTCAAGCCGAAATATGCCGGCGTGCGCTACGGAGCGGTGAAGCTGCTCGATACCTCGGGTACCGTGCTGGCCACGGGCTATGTCTATGGCGCCGGATCGGGGCCGCAGTTGGACTTTGGCCTGTCGGCCGCCCCGACAACGCTGGGTGGGGGCTTCTCTGTCCCCGAGGGTATAACGGTCGATAGCAGCGGCAATATCTATCTCGCCGATGCCGGCAACAACGCGGTGAAGAAGATCCCCCCGGGGTGTGTTTCGTCCAGTTGTGTAACGACGCTGGGGGGTGGCTTCGCCAATCCCACCACGGTGGCGCTGGACGGCATCGGCAACCTCTATGTCGCCGACACCGTGAATCGCGCTGTGAAGATGATTCCTCCGGGGTGTGCCTCATCCAGCTGCGTCACGACACTGGGCGGCGGCTTCACCAGTCCTGGCGGTGTAGCCGTGGACGGGAGCGGTAACATCTATGTCTCCGATACCGGCAACAACGCGATCTATAGAATGCCTTCCGGCTGTGCATCCAATAGTTGCGTCACCACGGTGGTTGGTGAGACTCAGCCGGCAGGACTCGCAGTAGATGGCAACGGCAATATCTATGCTGGGCTGGTTAGTGGCGCCGTTTTGGAGATACCCCAGGGCTGTACCTCTTCCAGTTGCGTGATAACTCTCGGCGGTGGCTTTACTTCTCCCCGGATCGTAACCATAGACGCAGCTGGCAGTGTCTATGTGGCCGACTTTGGAAAGAACGTGGTCGACTGGATGCCCTCGGGTTGTGCCTCGTCGAGCTGCGTGAGCACGCTGGACGGCGCCGTCGCCAAAGCCGCGGGTGTAGCTCTGGATGGGAACGGCAATGTCTATGTCACCAGCATCGGCGACAATACGCTGGTTAAGCTGACCCTGGCCACGCCGCCGAGCCTCAGCTTCGCCGGCACCCATGCCGGCTCGCAGAGCAGCGACAGCCCGAAGAGCGTCACGCTGCGCAATATTGGCAACGCGCCGCTGACCTTCCCGGTTCCCGGCACGGGTACGAACCCCAGCGTCTCGGCCAACTTTACGCTGGACTCGTCGACGACCTGCCCCGAGGTTCTGACCTCGTCTTCAGCCGGCACGCTGGCCGCCGGAGGCAGCTGCAATCTCGCCGTGGACTTCATCCCCACGACCACCGGGTCGATCTCCGGATCGGCGGTCCTGACCGACAACAATCTGAATGCGAGCCCGGCCGTCACGCAGAGCATTGGGCTGAGTGGCACCGGACTGACGAAGTTACTGACACCCACCGTCACCGTAACGCCGTCCCCTTCGAGCATCACGACGACGCAAGGCACGTCGGTGACGGTCACGGTGAGCGGAGGCAACGGCAATCCGGTTCCCACGGGAACGGTCAGCCTCAGTGGCCCTGGATTTTCAAGCACACAGCTTACACTCAGCGGCGGTTCGGCGATCTTCAACATCTCGGCAGACACCCTCTCGGTTGGCACCGACACTCTGACTACCAGCTATTCGGGAGACAGCAACTACAATGCGGGCACCGGATCCACTTCGGTTACGGTCACCAAGGCGACGCCCACTGTGACGGTGACTCCGAATCCGAGCGCGATCACGACGGTGCAGTCCACAGTAGTGACGGTGTCGGTTGCAGGTACCCCTCAACCGACCGGGACGATCACGCTGACCAGCGGAGGAGTCACGGTGGGAAGCGGCGCGCTTGCCAGCGGGGCGGCACAGATCACGGTAGCCGCCAGCGCGCTGGCATTGGGTACGGATACGCTGACCGCCAGCTATTCGGGAGATGGCGTCTACAACACGGCGACCGGCTCGACTTCGGTAACGGTCACCAAGGCGACGCCCACCGTGACGGTGACTCCGAATCCGAGCGCGATCACGACGGTGCAGTCCTCAGTAGTGACGGTGTCGGTTGCAGGTACCCCTCAACCGACCGGGACGATCACGCTGACCAGCGGTGGAGTCACGGTGGGCAGCGGTTCGCTTTCCAGCGGGACGGCACAGATCACCGTATCGGCGAGCGTGCTGGCATTGGGTGTAGATACTGTGACGGCCAGCTATTCGGGGGATGGCGTTTACAACACGGTCATCGCAACAACCGCAGTGACCGTGAGCGCCCCGGTTTATCCCGATAACAACCTCGGGTCAGTCAACCTGGGCAGCACGAATACCACCCCAATCACCATCACGTTCAACGCGATCTCCACACTGGCATCGACAGCGGTCGTAACCCAGGGCGCCTCGGGACTTGATTTCACGGATGCGGGTACAGGTAGCTGCGCTACTAATGGTAGCGGCCATACCTACAACGTGGGCGATACCTGCACGGTGAACGTGATCTTTGCCCCGAAGTACGCCGGGGCGCGCTACGGTGCGGCCAATGTGCTGGATTCCTCGGGGAACGTCGTCGCGACAGCCTACATGTATGGCACCGGTGTTGGGCCGCAGCTGGCGTTTGGTCGGCCAACCACCCGAGTGCTTGGTGGACCTTTCACTAACGGCACTGGCGGAATGGCAGTGGACGGAAACGGAAACGTCTATGTCGCGAACCTGGGTGGTGTTTCAAAGGTTCCACCCGGCTGCGGTTCGTTCTGTATGACCTCAGTTGGGGGAGGGTTCCGCTGGGCTAGCGCAGTTGCGGTCGATGGAGCGGGCAACATCTATGTCGCCGACGCTATCGGTAACGCCGTGAAGCAGATGCCACCCGGCTGTGTGTCTTCCACCTGTGTCACGACACTCGGAGGTGGATTCAACAATCCGGGAGGTGTGGCTGTAGACGGCCGCGGCAATATCTATGTCGCTGACGCTGGCAATGGCGCCGTGAAGCAGATGCCACCCGCATGTGATTCCTCCAGTTGCGTTACGACACTGGGCGGCGGTTTTACCTCTCCCAGTGCGGCCGCTGTGGACGCAGGCGGAAACGTCTATGTCGCAGATGGGGTCAACCACGCGGTAGACGAGATCCCAGCCGGCTGCGCTTCATCCAGTTGCGTGACCAAGCTGGGCGGCGGCTTTGGCAATCCCACTGGGGTAGCGGTGGACAAAGCCGGCAACGTATACGCCACCGATAACGACTATGTAGACGGCAAAAACGCCGTCTACGAGATCCCAGCCGGTTGCGTTTCCGCCAGCTGCGTGGCGATTCTTCACCAGTCCCCTGACGAGCGATACTCAGGGGTGACCGTCGACGGGAGCGGCAATGTCTATGCCGGCGCGAGTGGAAGCACCGTATTATTCGAACTGGATTTCACCACTCCACCCAGCCTGAGCTTTGCCAAAACGCAGACCGGTTCGCAGAGCAGCGACAGCCCGAAGGCCGTCACGCTGCGCAACATCGGCAACGCGCCGCTGACCTTCCCGGTTCCCGGCTCGGGCCAGAACCCCAGCGTCTCGGCTAACTTCACTCTGGACTCGTCGACGACCTGCCCCGAGGTGACGTCCTCATCCTCCGCAGGCACTCTCGCCGCCGGCGCCAGCTGCAATCTGGCCGTAGACTTCGCCCCTGCCACTTCCGGACAGTTTGCTGGCTCCGTGACTCTGACGGACAACAACCTGAATGCCAGCCCGTCCACCACGCAGAGCATCGCGCTGAGCGGCGAAACCACCGACGTTACCGATCTGGCTCCCTGGATCCAGGTGAACAACGGACCGTGGCAACAAACGACCAGCGTCAGCGTGAATGCGGGGGCCACGGTGAATCTGGCAGGGTCGCAGTTCAGCGGGGGCACATGGAGCTGGACGGGACCGGGCGGCTTCACGGCCAGCACGCGGGAGATCGACAATGTCTCGCTACCCTCCACCACCAATGTCTATAACCTGACATACACGAACACTTCCGGAGTGGAAAGCTCTCAGGCCTTCAGCATCACCGTTAACGCCACGCCGGTAGTTCCCTGGCTGGAAGTGAACGGAGGGCCGTGGCAGCAGGCCAGCACGGTCGCCGTGAATCTGGGGGCGGCAGTGAATCTGGCGGGGCAGAATATCAGCGGGGGTACATGGAGCTGGACCGGGCCGGGCGGCTTCACGTCCACCTCGCGCGAGATTGACAATATCTCGCTGCCCTCGGGCACCACTGTGTATAACCTGACGTACACCAACGCATCGGGAGTAGCCAGCTCGCCCCAGGCGTTTACCATCACCGTCAACGCCACGCCGGTAGTTCCCTGGCTGGAGGTGAACGGAGCAGCATGGCAGCAAACCAGCACGGTCACCGCGAATCTGGGTTCCACGGTGAACCTGGCGGGGCAGAATATCAGCGGGGGTACATGGAGCTGGACGGGGCCGGGCGGCTTCACGTCCACCTCGCGCGAGATTGACAATATCTCGCTGCCCTCGGGCACCAATGTGTATAACCTGACGTACACCAACGCATCGGGAGTAGCCAGCTCGCCCCAGGCGTTTACCATCACCGTCAACGCCACGCCGGTAGTTCCCTGGCTGGAGGTGAACGGAGGGGCATGGCAGCAGGCCAGCACGGTCGCCGTGAATCTGGGGGCGACGGTAAATCTGGCAGGGCAGAATATCAGCGGTGGCACGTGGAGCTGGACGGGGCCGGGCGGATTCACAGCCAGCACGCGGGAGATCGACAATATCTCGCTACCCTCCGGCTCGAATGTCTACACTCTGACGTACACCAACACGGCGGGGGCAACCAGCGCTCCGCAGACGTTCACGATTACCATCAACGCAACCGCCGTAGTGCCTTATCTGGAGGTGAACGGAGGGGCATGGCAGCAGGCCAGCACGGTCGCGGTGAATGTGGGGGCGACGGTAAATCTGGCAGGGCAGAATATCACCGGTGGCACATGGAGCTGGACTGGGCCGGGCGGATTCACAGCCAGCACACGGGAGATCGACCATATCTCGCTACCCTCCGGCTCGAATGTCTACACACTGACGTACACCAACACGGCGGGGGCAACCAGCGCTCCGCAGACGTTCACGATTACCATCAACGCAACCGCCGTCGTGCCCTGGATCGAGGTGAACGGAGGGGCATGGCAGCAGACCGCCAGCGCCTCGGTCAACACGCTGGCTACGGTGAATCTGGCCGGACAGAATATCAGCGGCGGTACGTGGAGCTGGACGGGACCGAATGGGTTCACGTCAACCTCGCGGGAAATCGACGCCGTTCCTCTGACAGCCGGCACGAATGTCTACACCCTGAAATACACCAACGTGTATGGAGTCCAAAGCAGCGGCAAGGCGTTTACTATCACCGCCAACTGATGATGCGTTTCAGGAGAGTGGATAAGCGAACGCAGGTCAACGGCAGACAGACACGTTTGGGAGATTCGTCCGGGCCTTTCTAAAAGGCCTCGAAAAGAAGCCCTCCCGGGCCCGCAAAAACCGATGGCCGGATCTCACCGATCCGGCCATTCCATCAGGTGAGGGTTCAGGAACAGAATTGATGCCTCCGGATTCGGCAGCAAAGATCGTGCTGTTACGAGGGAGGTTTGTGCTCAACCGCTGCGGTGGCCAAAGTAGCGGGAAGTGCGCTGCACGCCGGCGATGTTTGCGCCTGCACCTGATACTGAATGGGCTTTGGCACAGCCATGTTGATACCGCACTGCGCGGACTGCTGGGCTGCCGCCGTTTCCAGGGTTGCCCTTCAAACAAAGCCCGGCGGGGGCGTTGCTCATGTTCAGAGAAAATTGTAGGGGGCTGATCCAGAAGACGGTCTGACCTACCGACGCGTTGATCGTTGTCAGATCTTTGCCGTCCGGATCCTGCAACACCGTGGTGCCGTTGGGAACAGGAGACAATCGCCTTGATCAAACTCCCTGAGGCTGGATGAGCTTCTGCTGTGGCTGACGGCTCCTGCTTCTTCACGTAGGAGCGCTTGATTCCGACGAGATGGCTAAAATCCGCTTCTACGAATCCTTTGTAGCTGAAGTCCTGGATGGGACCTGTGGGCGATTGCTGCACTCCCGGGTCCGGGCAAGAGTATGTTGACGAGTCACAAGTGAAGAAATAAGGTCCAGCCGGGGCCTTGGCGCGGGATTCAATCGTGCAATTGGTCGCGGTCCCCCCGCCCACGCAGGGGATATTTCCCACCCAGCCCATGGTGACACTGGTCCCACCGCCCGCCGGCGGAGGCACGAGATAGAGTCTGTCTCCGGGATAGACCAGCAGGTTCGCCATTTGATAGTCCTGGACCTCAAAAACGAGGTCGCGCCCGGCGGCCTTGTGTGCCGACCAATCCATCCAGATACCGAAAAACACCCCGGCGAAAAACACACACAGCATTAACATCCAAACTGAACGTCGTGTCATGTGACTGTTCCCCCTTCCTGGTGACTGCGTGAAACGTCTTAAGCGGCAGACGTCCTGCCGTTGCCACCGCGAGTGTTCACCCGCTCCTGATACGCCCGCGTACTCCGCAGATCTTTCAGATCCACGGCAAGATTCACTTCAACGGGGGAGAGTCCTTTGTCCATGCACCACAACAACATTTCCAATGCCTCTTGCTTTCTTCCCAGCACGTCCAGAGCCTGCACGATCATGAAACGCGACGCCACATCGTTCGCACCCAGTGCCTTTACCTTCGCCATATCTGCATCCGCACCTGCCCGGTCGCCGGTCTTGGCATGGTAGAAAGCCAGGTTCGCCCATCCAAATCCGTCCTGCGGGCTGGTCTCCAGCTGCGCCGACAGTAGCTGCGCGGCACGCCCATAGCATTGCCTGACCATGGCCGCATTGCCCAGCATGAAGTAACAGTCACCCATATTCCTCTGGATCAAATGATTCTTCGGATCGAGCTTGCCCGCATGCTGGTAGTCCTTCAGGGCATCGTTGTACTTGCTGTCTTCAAAATCCATGTCTCCGAGGGCAAGCCAGGCATCCTCGTTATCCGCCCGCGCCAGGCTCTCGTTCAGTGCGGCGCGGGCGTCGTCGCGCCTTCCCAGTTCAAGCCAGGTCTGAGCGAGGTTCGCCATCGGCTGCGCAACCTTCGGCGCCGCAGCTCCGGCTGCGGCGAAAGCCTTTGCCGCCTCTTCGTACTTCGCGTGCCGCGTCAGAATCACTCCAAGGTTGTTGTAAGCGGGCCAGAAGTTAGGCCTTTGGACAAGAATCTCGCGGTAGGCCTGTTCGGCTTCGTCCAGTTGCCCCTGATGCGCGAACGCCCAGGCTTTGTGATACAGCACATCCGGGTTTCCCGGGTCCGCCTGCTCTGCCTTACCAAAATATTCGAGCGCGACGGCCGATTTGCCCTGGCAAACGCAGACCACAGCCTGGCTCATCAAGCCCATCGCCGAGTGGGGATTGTAGAACAGCGCCCTCGCCGCATTCTTGCTGGCAAGATCGACGTTGGCCGTTTCCTTGTTCACATAGAACTGCTTCATATAGGCGATGGCCACCTTGGCATAACCAAGGGCGAAGTGTCCATCGAGATCGAGAGCATGTTGGTACTTGTCAATCGCCTGTTGCAGGCCTGCGTGATTCGGCTCGTTCACTAACTGTTCTGCTTCGCTGAATGCCTGGAACACTTCCGGAGGAATACTTCTGAGTTCCTCGGGATCGCTCAGTTGCACATCATTCCCTGGAAGTTGCAGCAGGGTTGCAGCCTCGCGGGAAGCCTTTTCCGCCAGACGGCTGATCAGGTTCGGCAGGCATTCTACGGTTGAGTTGCGCAGAATGCGTTGTGAATGGGCATCCATCAGCCGCAGGTTCAGCTTCGTCCTGGACGAGTTTTGATCGAGCGATGCCGCTAACACCAGGTTTGCTCCAAGCGTGCTCTCGGTCTCCTGAGGAGTGTCGATAGCGCTCGAAGCTCCCGGCTGATCTCTGGGCGTGATAATCATGAGGTTCTTAACCAATGACTCCGCCCGCGCGAGCCGCTGCCCGATCGAATCGAGCACTGTGAAAAGGAGCGCCGGCGGCCGATCCGCGGGCAGGGCCATGAGCGCAACGAACCTGGTCGACGGGAGCGGATCCATAACATTCAGGATCCGCGGCCATTCCAGCCAGGCGCCGGCCGCCGCCCCCGCGCTCACACTCGCCCCCAGCACCAGCACTTTCCTGCGCGAGATGCGCTGCGCGTTCGCCGGGCGATCATCGGTGTGGCCGAGCGAGGACGGCAAAGTCTGCATCGCCTCCGGCACAGTCCTGAATCGCTTCTCCACCGCAGGGCTGAGGCACCCCAGCATAAAGCGCCTCCATGGCTCTGCAATCTCCGCGGTGCTGAACGATGCATCCCCGTTTTTCCCACGCCGTAAAGAACTCTGCGGCAGCCGGCCCGTCAGTGCCTGGAAAGCCACCACTCCGAACGCATACACATCGCTCGCCTTCGTGGGGGCCGCCCCATGAAAGATCTCGGGAGCCATGAAGCCCGGCGTTCCGGCAACCCCATGAAGCGTGAGTGCAGTCTCCTCACTCCACGCCGCCCGTGCGAGCCCAAAGTCAGTAACCCAGGCAAATACCTGGGGACCTGAGCCATCCACAATGATGTTCGCCGTCTTAATATCCCGATGCAGGATTCCGGCATCATGAGCAGCCGCAATCCCCGCTCCTACTTGCCTCAATACACAAAGCGCTTCCTCGCCTGGAATCGGACCTGTGCGGGATATTCTCGCGGCAAGGCTCTCGCCAGGAAGAAGCTTCATCGTAAGGTAAGTCAGATCGCCGTCCGGGCGGTTCCAATGTCCAAGGTCGTAGATAGGACAAAGGTTCGGATGAACTACCTGGCGTGCACTCAGGACTTCCCGTTCGAATCGCTGACGCATGTCCGGATCGACCGCGTATTGCGAGAGAATCGTCTTGAGCGCCACGTGAACCCCGCGCAGCTGACGATCTTCGACCTCATACACTTCGCCCATCCCGCCCCGGGCGATGAATCGAATCACGACGAAGCGGCTGTCGACAAGATCGCCCGGTTTGAGTTGGGAAACTCCAGCAGGCGGAGCTGACCACTCGGGGGGCAAAGCGCGGCCATTCTCCTCAGATAGGGCGCGTGTCTCGGTTGAGCCTGATGCCGCGCGTTGGACTGCGGGGCTGTCGATACTGTTGCGAAGGTCGTCCATTGCGAACCGCCTCGGTGCGCAACCGCTGAGCAGCACCCGTGGGCATGGCCCGAATCAAGCGAGAATAGACCTGTTTGAGACAGAACTGGGTAAACTGTCAGGATGAGTTTACGCTGAAAGCCCTGAAGTGCAACTTGCGGCCATCAGTAAACCTTCTCAGCCGTGCGAACCAATCACCGGTCAATGCAATGTTCGGTTTCGATCTGAGGCGTCATGGTGAGGTCGCGCCGGATTCCCACCATCGTTGTTCTGTCGGAAATGGGAGATGTTGGAAACTTACCCGCCACTTTGCCGGGTTGTCAACCAACTCGGAATGGATAGCGCACTTTGTAAGCGGTGGGTCCTGCAGGTTTCGCCTCTCCTGAACCCCCACCTGATGGAATGGCCAGATCGGTTAGATCCGGCCATTGGTTTTGTGGCGTTCGGGAAGGCTTCTTTTCGAGGCCGTTTAGAACGGCACAGACGAGTCTCCCCAGGGTGGATACCGTGCCGTCGACCTGTGTTCGTCGCCTATCTACCCTCCTGAAACGCACTATCAGTTGGCGGTGATAGTAAATGCCTTGCCGCTGCTTTGGACTCCATCCACGTTGGTGTATTTCAGGGTGTAGACATTCGTGCCGGCTGTCAGAGGAACGGCGTCGATTTCCCGCGAGGTTGACGTGAACCCATTCGGTCCCGTCCAGCTCCACGTACCGCCGCTGATATTCTGTCCGGCCAGATTCACCGTAGCCGTGACGCTGACGGTGGCGCTGGCGGTCTGCTGCCATGCCCCTCCGTTCACCTCGATCCAGGGCACGACGGCGGTTGCGTTGATGGTAATCGTGAACGTCTGCGGAGCGCTGGTTGCCCCCGCCGTGTTGGTGTACGTCAGTGTGTAGACATTCGAGGCGGAGGGTAGCGAGATGTTGTCGATCTCGCGCGAAGTGGACGTGAAGCTGTTCGGCCCCGTCCAGTGCCATGTGCCGCCGCTGATATTCTGCCCTGCCAGATTTACCGTCGCCCCCACATTCACCGCGACCGTGCTGGCCTGCTGCCATGCCCCTCCGTTCACTTCCAGCCAGGGCACGACCGGCGTGGCGTTGACGGTGATGGTAAACGCCTGGGGCGAGCTGGCTACTCCCGATGCGTTGGTGTAGGTCAGGTTATACACATTGGTGCCCGAGGGCAGCGAGATATTGTCAATCTCGCGCGAGGTGGACGTGAAGCCGCCCGGTCCGCTCCAGCTCCATGTACCTCCGCTGATATTCTGCCCTGCCAGATTCACCGTCGCACCCAGATTCACGGCGACCGTGCTGGCCTGCTGCCATGCCCCTCCGTTCACCTCCAGCCAGGGAACGACCGGCGTGGCGTTGACGGTGATGGTAAAGGCCTGGGGCGTGCTGGCTACTCCCGATGCGTTGGTGTAGGTCAGGTTATACACATTGGTGCCCGAGGGCAGCGAGATATTGTCAATCTCGCGCGAGGTGGACGTGAAGCCGCCCGGCCCGGTCCAGCTCCATGTACCCCCGCTGATATTCTGCCCCGCCAGATTCACTGTCGCCCCCAGATTCACGGCGACCGTGCTGGCCTGCTGCCATGCCCCTCCGTTCACTTCCAGCCAGGGAACGACCGGCGTGGCGTTGACGGTGATGGTAAACGCCTGGGGCGAGCTGGCTACTCCCGATGCGTTGGTGTAGGTCAGGTTATACACATTGGTGGCGGAGGGCAGCGAGACATTGTCGATCTCGCGCGAGGTGGACGTGAAGCCGCCCGGCCCCGTCCAGCTCCATGTACCCCCGCTGATATTCTGCCCCGCCAGGTTCACCGTGGAACCCAGATTCGCGGTGACCGTGCTGGTTTGCTGCCATGCTGCTCCGTTCACCTCCAGCCAGGGAACTACCGGCGTGGCGTTGACGGTGATGGTAAACGCCTGGGGCGAGCTGGCTACTCCCGATGCGTTGGTGTACGTCAGGTTATACACAGTGGTGCCCGAGGGCAGCGAGACATTGTCGATCTCGCGCGAGGTGGACGTGAAGCCGCCCGGCCCGGTCCAGCTCCATGTACCCCCGCTGATATTCTGCCCCGCCAGATTCACTGCCGCCCCCAGATTCACGGCGACCGTGCTGGCCTGCTGCCACGGCCCTCCGTTCACTTCCAGCCAGGGAACTACCGGCGTGGCGTTAACGGTGATGGTGAAGGCCTGGGTGCTTTCCACTCCGGAAGTGTTCGTGTATGTCAGGTTATAGACATTGGTGGTGGAGGGTAGCGAGACATTGTCGATCTCCCGCGTGCTGGCCGTGAAGCCGCCCGGTCCCGTCCAGCTCCATGTACCCCCGCTGAACTGCGACCCTGCCAGATTCACCGTGGCCCCTGCATTCACGCTGACGCTGGCCGTTTGCTGCCACGGTCCGTTGTTTACCTGGATCTACGGTTGGAATACGGTCGCGCCGTTTCCGCTCAGCGCGATGCTCTGCGTGGTCGAAGGGCTGGCATTCAAATTGTTATCGGTCAGAACCAGCGATCCGGTGCCCAAATTCGTCTGTGGAATGAAGTCCACTTCCAGCGCGCAACTGGCGCCCGCTGCCAGCGTGCCGGCCGAACCCGAGCTCAGGACCTCGGGGCAGGTCGTCGTTCCGTCCAGCGTAAAGTTGGCCGAGACGCTGGGATTCGTACCCGTGCCCGGAACCGGGAAGGTCAGTGGCGCGTTGCCGATGTTGGCCACCGTTACGGTCTTCGGGCTGTCACTGCTCTCCGTGCCTGTGCTCGTCAATCCGAAGACCAGGCTTGGCGGACTGGTGAGGTTCAGCTGCTTCACCGCGCTGTTGCCTTGGTCGGCGATATAGACGTTGCCGCTCCCGTCCAGCGCGACGCCAGCGGGAGAGCTAAAGCCGCTGCCCAGTGTCGTCACGCAACTCGAGGAAGCGCAGCCCGCAGGCATCTCATTCACCAGGTTGGTGCCCATAATCGCCGACATAGACGTTCCCGCCCGCGTCCACCGCCACGCCAATGGGAGTGTTGAAACCACCGCCCAGCGTCGTCACACAAGCGCCGGAAGTACAGCCCGGGGTCATCTCCTTCACCGACCCGGAACCGGCGACATAGACGTTGCCGCTTGCGTCAACCGCCACGCCCGCCGCACTCCCGAAGCCACCGGGACTACCCAGCGTGGTCACGCAACTGGAGGCAGTGCAGCCGGGGGACATCTCATAGACTGAGCTGCTGCCGTTGTCGGCGACGTAGACGTTGCCGCTCCCGTCAACCGCCACCCCTGTGGGACCGCTGAAGATGAAGCTTCCCCCCAGCGGATTCACGGTGGTATAGCCGCCCGCCGCCACAATCTCTTTCACAGCATTGTTGCCGGCATCGGCGACGAAGACGTTCCCAGCCCCGTCCACCGCCACGCCTTTGGGGCTGCTGAAGCCGGTGCCCAGCGTATTCACGGTGGTGTAGCCACCCGCCGCCAGGATTTCTTTCACAGCATTGTTGCCGGTATCGGCAACGAAGACGTTCCCGGCGCTGTCCCGCGCCAAACCGAGAGGCTGGCTGAATCCGCTGCCCAGGGTCGTGATGGTCGTGTTGCTCGGGAACACCACCTCAGGTCCTGATCCCGTGCCGTAGATCAGCGCCGATGCGAGCAGGGTACCCGAAGTATTCAGAAGCTCCACTGCCCCGTAGCGCGCGCCGGCATACTTCGGCGTCAGGCTCACCTTTACGGTACAGCTGGACCCAGGTGCATAGGGATTGCCGTTGCCATTGGTCGTGGTGCAGGTTCCCGTTCCGGCATCGACGAAATCCTGGCCGGTCGCTCCCTTCGTGACGACAACAGGTGCCTGAATCGTGGTGTTGCCAGCGCCGGTGAATGTGAACCCCAGAGTCTGTGCTGTGGAGGTGGCATTAACAGCGACCGTTCCGAAATTGACCGCGCCGGTGGCGATTTGCCGGTATCGAGCGTTGTCCGTTGCCATAGTTGGAAACGAGCCATGTGCCGTCTGCGGATCGAGCCACGTGGCGACGGGGCCGTTTAGGCCACTGCCCCAGTTCATGATCGTCTGGTAGTTGCTGCCAAACGTCAGCTTCCCGGACGAAATTGGTGCCAGTAGTCGGCCACCCAAATGTTGCCGCTCGCGTCGATGGCGATCTGGCCTGCAGCCGAGAAGAGGTCGTTATTCGCGTTGGTGGCCGTGGCTATAGGAGCGGCGTCAGCTCCAGCACCTTGGCAGTGATTGCCGCCATTCATGGCAAAGATGTTCCCGCTGGAATCGATCGCAATGCCGCGCGGCGCCGCGATACCGCCGGTGTTCGGGATCGTGACTGTGACCGCGTCACCTGAGATTTTCGTGATCGCGTTGGCGCCGTTGTCGGCGACGAAGACGTTCCCCGATGTGTCCGCGGCCATCCCCCAGGGAGCCGTCCAGCCAGTACCCACTTTCGTCGGCGTCCCGAACGAACCGGCGGTGTTCATGGACTCATAGACCTGACCACCCGAACCGTTCGCATTATCGGCGACCCAAAGGTTGCCGGCGGAATCGATGACGATGCCCCGGATGAAGACATAGTTTGGGCTCGGGTTCGGCAGGGCGACGGGCGCGCTGTAGACGCCGGGAGCCGTGCGCGTAAATTCGTAAACGGTCGATGGCGAGGCGTTGTTCGGCGATGAACACGTCGCCGGCGGCATCGGTGGCGATGCCCTGCGGATTCGTGAAGTGCGTCGTGTCAAACGCGCTGGTGCTGCCGCTGTACGCAGCGGTTTGCGCCTGGACCGAAGCGCCCATGCCGCAGAGCAGCGGCCGCAAGCGCCATAACGAACATCACAGGGGCTTGTTCGTTTTGCTACGGAAAGAACCAGGGCGATTTGCCGACGAGCGAGTGTTCTGGCATCCAAAATTGAGAGTCATCGAGAACTTCTCCTGTTGCGAAGGCAGTGATTGCAAACCAGACATTACGACCCAATAGACAGTTCGAGCGGGGGCCTAATCGGAGGGTCTGGCAAATGCCAGCAGTTGCTTACCTGGCTTTTGGTGGAATTCTACTGGTCCGGTCTGCGAATGCAATACCCATTTGGATTGGCAATTGACAGACTTTTGAATCACCGGGGTAACCGCGCCGGGTCACCTGGTGCCCGCCTGAACGGGGTCGACAGCGCTGCCTGCGATGAACCATGCAATTAGGTAGGCCGCCGTAAACAGCGGGACAACGACAGACAGACCTGGGCCCTGGACGTAGGTTCCAGATCCAATCGCACCCGCTACGACGTCCTTACACCTTGATAAGTTCTTGAGGCATTGAGGATAGAGACTCGAGACTCAAGGTGTCGCTCGAGCTCAAACAGAGAATGTCGCCAGCACCGCTCCCGTCGCTTTGACCCAGGGCCAGATGATTACCTGAGTAACGCGCAACAGGTCACTAGTAACCTGACCCTCAGCCGATTTTCATGGGCTCGGATTTCCCGCCGGCGTGCGCTACTTGCCTCCGCGCAGGAACCGTCCCAGCAACTCATACTGGTCGCTCGCAATGTAATCCACGCCCGCCTTCTGCGCTGCGCGCCAGCGCTCCTCCGCCGCAGGCAGCGAGCCGAAATTGTAGCTCCGGAACCATCCGTTGCAGCTTTCCTCTTTGTCCGTCGCCCCGTCCAGCGTGTAGAAGCGGATCCACAAATGGTTCGCGTGCGCATGCTGCACCAGCGCACCCAGCCGCTCGTTATCCGCCGCCGTCCAGTCGCCGGCGTGCTGCTGGCCGCCCTGCTCCACCACGCCCCATGGATTGTTCCACCACCGCCGGTAATTCGAAGCCGCCTCCGGCTCCAGAACCTCCGGCGCCGCCATCGGGTCCTTTGTGTGGGTGTGCACCGCGCCAAAGACCAGCAGCCGCCCCCCCACCGGCACATCGTCGTAGAACACCGCCTGCTGCGCATCGGACTCGCCGGTCAGCACCAGGATCGGGCGCACCGTCAGCGGTTGCCGCGTCGCCGGATCATCGGTCTTCGGCGCGGTCGTCAGCCAGTCCTGATACTTCGTCAGCAGCGCCCAGATCGCGCGCAGATGCTCGGGCTCCTCCGTCTTCAGATCGAGGTTCAGCGTGATCAGCGGCCAGTTCCCGTGATTGCCCTCCTTCAGCGCGCGCTCTACCACCGGCCGCACGCGGTCGAAGAAGTAGTGCTCCATCGTCGGCTCGTGCCCGCTCACCGGCGCGCCATGCGCCACCACCGACCACGACCGCCCCGTCTTCGGATCGGTGAACCAGTACAGGTCCTGCTCGATCGCCAGCGGCGTGCCCGCCGACAGCGCGCGATCGATCCGGTCGTACCACCACTCCCAGTACGGATAGCAGTTGTGCGCGTCCATCACGCTGCGGCTCCCCGGGAAGAGTCATTTCGTCCCGATTGATCCCGCATCCGCGCCTGCGATCCGGCGATGAGAGAAACCGAGACGAGAACCAGCAGACAGAAGTAACGACGCATCACGATCCTTTCCTTCAGCGCGAATTCGACTCCGCACCCGCAGAGTCTCCAGTTCACGTAAACGGGATTGCCCAGCAGCAGAATGTGCCCGTCCCCGCCGATCACTTCCGCGCGAATCCAGTGGCGTGCCCCATCCGATGGCCAAACCGCATGCAGCGTCTCATCGCCGCTCGCGATCGTCTGCGCAGCCAGCGCGCTCGAATCTTCTCCATCTATATAGAAGTGCACCGAGCCGCCGCTGCACCCCACCACATGAACCTCAATCGAAACCGCCTGGCCGCTCGGCGCCGCCAGCACTCCGCCCATCGTCGCCGACGCCCCGCCGGAATCCGCCCGCATCTCCAGCATCCGATCCCGCGACCCCGTCAGATCGATGAACACCCGACCCGACCGGATCCCGTCCAGAATCCCCGCCACCGAAAGATCCCGCGCATAAATCACCGTCGTCGGATATCCCACCGATCCCGGATGCTCCGGAGCCCATTCCGCTCGATGATTGTCGCTGCCGCCGACCGCCGTCAGTCGATACCCCTGGCGCAGCTGCTCCTCCCAGAAGCGCGTCGCCGGCAAGCCCGCCGCCGTTCACCACTTCAATCGACGTCACCAGCTTCATATCCGCGGCTGGCGAAGGATTCCACCCACAGCCCATGCAGATCTCCCCGGTCGGCGCCTGCGGGTGATTGATCGAAACGATCGCGCCCAGCGACCGCGCCTCGCGGAACATCGCATTCACATCCGGAACCTGCTTCGAGCCCACGCGGTAGTCGATGAACCGCGTCGTGCCCAATTCGTTGGCATGCCCGTGAAACGTCGTCAGCTCCCGCCCCGGAATCAGCAGCAGCTTGTCGAAATACGGCTGCAGCTCACGCTCGTCGTCATACTGCGACGTTGCGTTGTGATCCGTGATGGCAATAAAATCCAGCCCGCGCCGCACCGCATCCTCCACCGTCAGAAACAGCGGGCAGGGAACCGGCTTCCCGCTCTGGCTCGCGCAGCTCCCATCGCTGTGCGCCGTGTGCATGTGCAGATCGCCGCGGTACCACCCGGGCTTCTCATTCAGCGGTTGCTCGGTGAACGACGCATCGTCGAACGCGGAATTGAACCAAACCTCAGCGCGAAACCGCGACGTCACGCCCGCGCGAATATTCGGCACCGCAATCAGCAGCTTCCAGCGTCCCGGCGGAATCGCTCCCGGCAGATACGACGGCGTCGCATCCGTCTCGCTCAGCGTGAAGTGATCCTTGTTGCCGCCGCTCGCCCCGCGAAAGCGGAACGGATCCGCGATCCCCAGGTCGAGCACCGTGTGCTGGTCTTTGCCCAGATTGTGAAACGTCACCGTGATCCGATGGGTTCCCGCCGGCACCGTGAACGGCACTTCAAAGTACGTCTGATTCTGCGCGGGTCGCACATCACCCTGCAAAACCACGTTCGGAGCCGGAACATTCTGCGCGGAGACCACCGCGCCCCACAGCAAAACACACAGAGAGAACCAACGCAGTCGCAATGCCATAAGGAGAAGCGTATCGGAGTCAGGTTTGCTGCAGCGCAACCCCGGGTGCAGGGTCAGAAAGAAAGCCGCAGCACCAACTGCATCACGCGCGGATCGGCGGCCAGCGAAGCGTACGAGAAGTCGCGCACCCACCCGAAGCGGAATTCGTTCACCATGCTCTGGCTCACGATGTGAGCGGCCACCTGCATCAGCCACTGGAACGAGCCCGACCACGAAACCTTCGCGCTCATCTCCTGCTTCCCCAACCTCTCCGGCAACGGACACATCCTCGTCCTCCAGGGACTCGACGTAGCCGGAACCCAGGCCGCCGCCGAAGCCCTGCTCCACCCCGTCGCCATCGCGCCCATCCTGAAAGAGGCGACCCGGGCGGATGGGTCGCTTCGCTCCTTCGAGATCCTCTTACGGTCCACCAGCATCCAGTCCGCGTCGGCGCGGACCTCGGTGGTGGCAGGCTCGAGTGATCGAGCAGGATCAGAGGTGATGAAGTTCAGCAGGTTTGAGTCGTCGGCGGTTTGACAGTCGCAGAACGAGGCGTAAGATTCTCTGGTATGGAGGGCGGGAGACTCAACTCCAACGCGCTCAGCGTTTCCGACTTGTAAGGCATGGTACTCGCACCCGTGAGACGGCCTTCAGCGAACCACATCACAAAAATGCGATGTGGGCGAAAATCGCAATATCACAAAAAGGTGATACGCTTTTGCCCTACGCCGTGTACGATTTCACCGATGGTGCTGGAAAAAGCGTGATAGCTGAATGGCGCGCGGGTTTGACAACAAGGAGTAAAGCCCGATTCGACCAGAAAATCGACATGCTGGCGACCGCTGGCATGCATCTTCCCCCCAAACTGCTCGCGGGCCCAATTAACAAGACGAGACACATTTATAAACTCAAAATCCACGCGGATATTATGCTCCGGCCGATGTTGTGCAAAGGTCCGTTTGCGATGGAGAGGGAGTTCACACTCTTAGTAGGCGCCACGGAAGTGCAGAACAGACTGATTCCTGACCCCTCGATCGCGGTCGAAAATCGCGAAATACTGCTGAAGAACCCCGAAAGGCGTGTTCCTCGTGTTCGCTGAACTTCAGAATTCGTTACGTCGTGAACTCCGTGACAAAGGGTATGCCCACGAGTATGCCCAATCATTTCTCTATTCGTATGTAGCCACGCAGATTAAGGCTATCCGCGAGCAACGGAGAATGACCCAAAGTCAGCTTGGTGATGCCATCGGTACCACGCAAGCCGGGATCTCACGGATTGAGAATGTGGACTATTCCTCGTGGAACATCCGAACCCTGCTCAAGCTTGCCCGTGCCTTCGATGTACGTTTGCGAGTTTCGTTCGAGCCGTTCGGGACGCTTCCGTCTGAGGTTGTTGCATTCAATCGCACCAACCTCGAACGGGTTACCAGAGAGGACGATCCGGGCCTCACTGAGGCACCAGAAGGCAGAGAGGTCACCAATATCGCAATATGGAAGGCCCTGAATCCGCAATTTATTAAGTCAACCGCCGCCCCTACTGGAACAACGTTCGAAAACGACCATTTGGGAGGGTCTCTAGAGTATGCGACTGGCAGCGATAAAGAAAGCGCGAGCGCTGACGATGATCGAAGTGGACGAATTCAACCGAGGAGGGAAGGTGCGTTTGGCGGACTGCGTGGCTCCGTTGGTGGACCGCTACAACTTCCTCAGTTTTCCCAAAGAGTCTAAAGACTTCGACCTCTCGGACAAGGGCGTTCGATTTGAAGAGGGCAAGTCCGATGGCATAACGATTGAATCGCTCGTGATCTATGACGGCGCCTTGCTCGTAGATACTCTGTCTTCCACCGACGACTCGAAGAGAATCCTCTTGGAAATGCTCAATTGGGGCCGGGATACATTAGGGCTTACATATTCAGCGGATATGTTGACAAAGTGGGGGTATATCAGCCAGATCCTCTTTTATTCCGAGATTCCACTTTTGCGTCACATGAGCTCCCCAATACAAAGCTTGGCAGAAAAAACATCGGCCGTTATGGAGTCATTGTGGAGCGGCCTCAAGTATGAACCCACTAATATCTCGATCGGTCACGATCCGGGTGCGAGGAAGCATCAAATCGCCAGCTTCTTCATTCAGCATCGAGTCAACTCCCGATTCGAAGAAGACAAATACTTTTCCGAAGCCCCTTTACCGACTCATCTGCACATTCAGTTTTTAGAAGAATTTGAGGCCGACGTTATGAAGTACGCAGATAGACATGGGTAGCAGGCCCGGTTGCACTGTTAGCTCTCTAGACCCTCTGCATTGCCTCTTCCGACCGAGAACCGTCTCCGTAAGGCAAACCGGTATAAAATGTAAGGCGAGCAATCCGCATGCCCCGCAAACCCACCCCATCCCCCGCCATCGAGGCCACCGTCACCTCCAAGGGCCAGATCACCCTCCCCAGGGCGCTGCGCAGCCGCCTCGACATCCACACCGGCAGCCGCATCCGGTTCACTCTGCCTCCGGGCGGCGGCTTCGAAGCCCACCCCATCCTCACCGAACTTGAGGACCTCTGGGCAGCCGCCGACCCGGCCGGCAAGCCCGGGCCGGTCATGACTTTCGACGAGATGAACCGAGCCAAAGCCCGCAGACCCCGCCGGTGATCGTCGCCGACACCAATGTCTGGGCGCGCGCCTTCCTCAATGACGACGTGGCCCAGGCGCAACGCGCACGCCGCGCCATCGCTGAAGCGCGATCCAAAGGCGGCGTCTTTCTGCCCCTCATCGTCCTCGCCGAGCTTTCCTGGGTCCTGCGCTCGCGCTGGAGCGCGGAACGCGTCCTTTCGACCCTCGAAAGCCTGCTCCGTACCCGCGGCGTCACCGTCGAATCCCCCGCCCTCGCCCGCCAGGCCTTCAAAGCCGCTCGCGCCAACGGCGGCGGTTTCGCCGATCAACTGATCGCCCAGGTCAGCTTCGCCAACGGCGCGAATCAGGTCATCACGTTCGACGAAAAGTTCGCGCGATCCGCCAAAGTGAGACTCCTGAAGTAGGCGGAACACCAGGCGTCCCGGTTTCCTATCAGGGCACGGCTTCCGAGCCCCGCCATTAATAAGGTTGGCGCGCAGCGCCTTCCTTGTTCGATCCTGCGCGATGCGCCCGCCCCGAGAGGCGCACTCGCAGGATCGAACGATAGCCGCTTCCCATTACCTCCGTACCGTCCATCCTTCCGATTGTTCTTGCATTGCCTCTCCCGCAGAAGAGATCCTAAGAACAATGGGAGAAGTGTTCCCAAACGAAAGGCTCGCCGCGGCGAGCCTTTTTCATTGCCGCGAGAAAGGAGACGTGCCATGGCCCTCAGGGCTGACCGCCGATCGTTGGCTACCGGCTTTTCGCGAAACTGCAGCCCCACGGACCGGCTCAGCCAATGTTGTCAAGTTTGTAAACCTAGCGCCACAAATATGAAAACAGGGCACTTACAACTTGTACCCCTCCCACAAACGACAACTTCGGCCCAAAACGACGATTTCCGACGCGAAGGACAGCCGCTCGGCGAGGGGTTCAGCTCAAAGGAGAGAATGGATTAACTGAATCGTCAACACTGAGGGGGTTGACCCCTCCGGAAGTCTCTGATTCCACGTGCGAGAAGGGGGGTCGCACCCCCGGATTCCCGGAAATCCTAGAGCTTCTCGTAGAAGTCGCAGGCCGAGCACGAGATGTAGACCCCGCCTGGGACGCCGCGCTCGCGGTCCTTCACGCGCTTCACGATGCGGGTGGGCTTGGAGCACCTGGGGCAGTCGGTGCTCTTGGTGGTGTCCATCACCTTCTTACGGTCGGCAGTTTTGGCAATCTTCGCCATGGTGTTGCTCCTGATCCTGGGTTGGGCGCCCGGCCTTGCTCGGCCTGAGACGCGCAGGCGTCCCTCGGCCTTCGCGGTGATTCACCTGGTCTGTGCAGGGAGAACGCGGCTGGGCGGCGGAACGCGCTCCCCAGATTCTACACGACCGCAGGTACCTGAGCCCGTCCTGACGATGCAATGGCCGGAGTGATTTAAGTCACTGAGCCCGGCCGCCGCTCCCGCTACGTTCAAGGCAGAGTAGCTGGGAGTCGCAGGCCATGAACACGCAGGTCGCCGATACCGGTGGTTGCAGGGCAGGAGAAGCATAAGAAGAAGGTCGTGCGCCGGGCCGCGCCGGACGAGTCGCAGCGCCTCCGCCGCATCGTGCAGTGGGCCTTCGTCGCGCTCAACGTGTGGCTCGGCGCCCAGTTCCTGCTCTGGGTGCGCTTCTTCGAGCGCGGCGGCCAGGGCTGGCAGGTTGCGCGTCCGGCGGGCATCGAAGGCTGGCTCCCCATCGCCGGCCTGATGAACCTCAAGTACTTCCTGCTGACCGGCCGCGCGCCCCAGATGCATCCCGCCGCCATGTTCCTGATCGTCGCCTTCCTCGCGATGAGCGTGGTGCTGAAGAAGTCGTTCTGCGGCTGGCTCTGCCCGGTGGGCACTGCTTCGGAGACGCTGTGGAAGCTGGGCCGCAAGCTCTTCGGCCGCAACTGGCAGGTGCCGCGCTGGCTCGACTACGGACTGCGCGGACTGAAGTACCTGCTGCTGCTGTTCTTCGTCTCGGTCATCGTCTGGATGCCGGCCGAAGCGCTGCGCGACTTCATGATCGGACCCTACGGCACCATCGCCGACGTCAAGATGCTGAACTTCTTCCGCGACATCGGCTGGGTGGGGATCGGGGTCATCGGCTGGCTGGTGCTGCTCTCGATGTTCGTCCAGAACTTCTGGTGCCGCTACCTGTGCCCCTACGGCGCGCTCATGGGCCTGGTCTCGCTGCTGAGCCCGGTGAAGATCCGCCGCGACGCCGAGGCGTGCATCGATTGCGGCAAGTGCAGCAAGGCCTGCCCCTCGCACCTGAAAGTCGACGAGCTGGTGCAGATTCGCTCGGCTGAGTGCACGTCGTGCATGGCCTGCGTTGCTTCGTGTCCGGTAGAGAACGCGCTGCAGCTGGCGTTGCCGCCGCGGAAGGCTGTCGAGTCGACCGAGCGCTGGCGCGGACGGTTGATCCGGCCCCGCGCTGCTGTGGCGATTCTGGCGGTGATCTTCTTCGGGTTGATCCTGTTCGCTCGCATGTCGGGCCACTGGCAAACCCATGTGCCGGAGCATGTCTACATGCTGCTGGTTCCTAACGCGAACGCGGTCAGCCACCCGATGTGAGGAGAGGGGGATTGGGGATTGCTGAGAACAACCCCGGGGGGAGGGGGTGTCAGGAGATCGGAACGCCTCTCTCAAGGCGAAGCTGCGGGATGGCCCTGGGACCAGCCCCGGGCGTCCGCGCAAGTGTCTAGCGGTGATTCGCAGTCTCGGCGGCTTCTTTGAGCTCATGGTTGGCCTGATCGAGCAGGTCCTTCGCCTTCTGCGCGTGGCCGTTCATGTCCCACTCATTGGCCTGCTGCGCCGCGTTGATCTTGTCGTAAGCCTGCTGAACAAGCCGCTGCGCCGCTGCGATGTTAGGATGACGGCCACGGCTGACATCCCGTTCGGGCCCCTGCGCGATCATTACTCCGCTCGCGAAGAGACCAACCCCGACTACAGAGCCCAAAACTGCCTTGCGTACGTTCATGGGTTTTTCCTCCGCCGAAAACCATAGCGGTAAACCCTCTGGATTAGCAATGCCTTCGGGGGGAATCTTGCTGCTCGGTTCTACAGGCCGACGGCGATCCGGGTCCGCGGATCGAGGTAGTCGCGCAGCGCGTCGCCGAGGAAGTTGAACGACAGCACGCACAGCATGACCGCGATGGCCGGGAACACGACCAGATGCGGCGCCTCGAAGAGGAAGGGGCGCGCATCGTTCAGCATCGAGCCCCAGCTGGCCGCCGGCGGAGGAACGCCGAGGCCGAGGAAGCTGAGGGTCGCCTCGGCCAGGACGGCTCCAGCCATGCCGATGGCCGCCTGCACGATGAGCGGCTGCAGGATGTTGGGCAGGATGTGCTGCCGGAAGATGCGCAGATCGCTGGCGCCCAGCGCCCGGGCGGCCTCCACAAACTCGCGCTCGCGGACCGCGAGAACCTGGGCCCGCACCAGGCGCGCGTAGCCGACCCAGCCGCCGATCGAGAGGGCCAGGATCAGGTTGAGCAGTCCCGGGCCGAGAAAGGCGACGAACGCGATGGCCAGCAGGATGCCCGGCAGCGCCAGGAAGGCATTCATCAGGAAGGTGTTGATGGTGACGTCGACCCAGCGCCCGTAATAGCCGGCGATGCCGCCGAAGACGAGCCCGAGCAGAAAGGAGAGGCTGACCACGGAAACGGCGACGGTAAGCGACAGCCGGGCGCCAAAGATCACCCGGGAGAGGATGTCGCGGCCGAGCTCGTCGGTGCCGAGCCAGTGCGCGCCGCTGGGGGCGGCGAGACGGTGGGCAAGGTCGAGAGCGGACGGATTATAGGGGGCGAGCCAGGGAGCGAGCAGGGCCATCACGCCGAAGGAGACCATCAACACGATTCCGATGGCGGCGAGCGGCTGGCGGCGCAGCGATCTCCACGCCCACGAACTGCCTCTCACGGGTTCGAATGTGCGTGCAACCGAATTGTTCAGCTTGCTGGTCAAAGGATTGGGTCGGCGCGCGTGTCTCACGATGACGCAAGACGCGTGACGGCGTCTCCTTATGGGTTATACCAATTCGCAAACCCGTCGAATAGAATCGTTCTACGGAATGGCTTTGCGGCGATCTTTCGCAGGGCAGGTTCCCGGGTATCGCATTCATCCTCGCCCGGCTCGCTGGTTCGCGGTCGAGAGCGTGTCTGGAGTCTGTATGAAGCTGAAAGGCAAGAAGGTTGCCGTCTGCGGTGGCGGCGGCTTCATTGGCGGCCACCTGGTTCGGTATCTTCTCGGCCAGGGCGTGGATGTGGTTCGCGCCGTCGATGTGAAGCCGATCGACGAGTGGTATCGGGTATCGAATGACGTCGAGAACCTGATGCTGGACCTGAAGGAAAAGGACAACTGCCACAAAGCCGCGAAAGGCATGCAGGGCATCTTTCAGCTGGCCGCCGATATGGGTGGCATGGGCTTCATTGAGAACAATAAAGCTCTGTGTATGCTGAGCGTGCTCACGAACACTCATATGCTCATGGCAGCACGCGATGCCGGCGTCGAGCGCTTCTTCTACTCGTCTTCCGCATGCGTTTATAACGGGGAAAAGCAGAAGGACGAGAATGTGACGCCGCTGAAGGAAGAGGATGCCTATCCTGCGCTTCCCGAAGACGGCTATGGCTGGGAGAAGCTGTTCAGCGAGCGCATGTGCCGCCACTTTGAGGAGGATTTTGGCCTGGTGTGCCGCGTCGCGCGCTACCACAACGTCTACGGGCCTCACGGCACGTGGACGGGCGGACGCGAGAAGGCACCCGCGGCCATCTGCCGCAAGGTGATCGAAGCGAAGACGTCGGGATCCAGCGAAATCGAGATCTGGGGCGACGGCAGGCAGACGCGCAGCTTTATGTATATCGACGACTGCACAAAAGGCACGCTCGCGATCGCCGAAAGCGACATCGACGAGCCCATCAATCTGGGATCGAGCGAACTGGTTACGATCAATCAGCTGGTGGACATCGTGGAAGAGATCGCCGGAGTGAAACTGAAGCGCCGCTACAACCTCGATGCGCCGAAGGGTGTCAACGGACGCAACAGCGACAACACGAAGATCCTGGAGAAGCTGGGGTGGGAGCCTTCGATCCGGCTGAAGGACGGTATGGCCAAGACGTATGAGTGGATTGAAAGCCAAATGCTGGTTGGGGCAAGCCGCTGAGAAGTTGTGGGCTGCAGCGGCCGGTATTGCGGATTTCATCAGAGAGGAGTGGTTGGCCAGAACCGATGCGAATTTTTGTCAATGAATTCTGCGGCCACCCTTTTCAGATGGAGCTCAGCAGGAAGCTGGCGAAGATGGGCCATCAGGTCTGCCACGTCTATTTCGCCGACAACCAATCGACTCCGAAGGGTGAAACCCAGGTCCGGGCGAATGATTCTCCGAATCTGGCGATCGAAGGTCTGCATATCCAGTGCGAGTTCTCGAAGCACTCTCTGAGGACGCGGCGCCGGGCGGATCATGAGTATGGACGTGAGGCGGCAAAGCGGATGCTGCAGTTCGCGCCAGATGTCGTGATCTCGGCGAACATGCCACTGGATGCGCAGAACATATTGCAGCAGGCGGCGCGCGATCAGGGTGCGCGATTCGTTTTCTGGTTACAGGATGTCTATTCTGTTGCGGTCCGATTCGTGCTGAGCCGGAAGGCGAAGCCGCTCGCGGCGGCGGGGGGCTGGTATTTCGAGCGGCTGGAGAAGAAGCTGCTGCGGCAGTCGGATGCCATTATCTGCATTGCTCCGGGATTTGCGGATTTCGTCCGCGGGTGGGGCGTGGCGGAGTCGAAGATCTCGGTGATTCCCAACTGGGCTCCTCTGGACGAGGTGACTCCAACGCCTCGCGACAATGCCTGGGCGCGCGAGAAGGGTGTTCAGGGACGGTTCTGTTTCATGTACTGCGGCACGCTGGGCATGAAGCATCGTCCGGAGCTGCTGCTCGCTCTGGCCAGGCGTCTGGAGGCGCGCAAAGACGCGCGGCTGGTTGTGATTGCCGGCGGAGCGGGCGCAGACTGGCTGAAGCAGCGAGCCCACGAAGTCAGTTCGGAGACGCTGACCGTGCTGCCCTTCCAGCCCTACGAGCGGATCTCCGAAGTCATGGGATCCGCCGATGTGCTGATTACGCTGCTGGATTCCGAAGCGAAGACTTTCGCCGTTCCGTCCAAGACTCTTTCCTACCTGTGCGCTGGGCGTGCTTCGATTATCGCTGCTCCGGCGGCGAATGAGGCCGCGCGCGTGGTGGAAGAAGCGCAAGCCGGGCTCGTCGTTTCGCCCGATGATCCGACCGGGATTGTCAGCGCGGCGGAGCGTTTCCTTCAGGACGGTGCCCTGCTGGCTCAATGCGCTTCGAATGCGCGCAGTTATGCGGAGGCACATTTCTCGATCGATGCAATTGCCGGCCGCTTTCTGGAAGTGCTCCAGCCCGGAAAGCGTGAACTCGACGCTGCGGATCTGGTACTGGCAAACGGAGGCGGCGAACGGAAGCCATCGTGGCAGCGTCCAGCGTAGTCAACGGCGATCGCGGAACGGTCGTCCTGGTTGGGGGAACGGGTTTCATCGGGTCCCACCTGGCCATGCACTGGCTTCAGGAGGGGCTGGCGGCCAAGGTGGTTCTGATCGATCTGAATCCTCCGCGCGCCGAACCCTGGACCGCGTACCTGCAACAGGAACTCGAGGCAGGTCGAGCCGAATTCGTGCGATGGGATGTTCGCCAGCCAATCCCCGGATCGCTCCTGCCGAAGGCGGACCTCATCTTCAACCTCGCCGCGGTGCATCGCGAGCCGGGACATCAGCCGGATGAGTACTTCGAGACGAATCTCAAAGGCGCCGAGAATGTCTGTGCCTGGGCTGCGGCGACTGGATGCGACAGGATTGTCTTTACAAGCAGCATCGCCCCTTACGGTCCTTCCGAAGACATGAAGGACGAAGCGTCGCTGCCTGTGCCGGATTCTCCGTACGGAAGCTCCAAACTAGCGGCGGAGAAAATGCATATTGCCTGGCAGGCTGGCCGCGACTGCCGGAAGCTTTTGATGCTTCGTCCTGGAGTCGTCTTCGGACCCGGGGAGGCGGGCAACGTAACGCGGCTGCTGCGCAGCGTGGTGAAGGGCTACTTCGTTTACATGGGGAACCGGCAGACGCGGAAAGCCGGCGGGTATGTGAAGGAGCTCTCGAGAGTGATCCGATTCGGACTCGAGCATCAGGACGCGAGTGGCGATCGCATGACACTGCTGAACTTCACTCTCGATCCACCTCCGGCGCTCGAAGACTATGTTGCCGCGATCGCGAAGGTCGCGGGAATCCGCCGATCGCCTCTGAATCTGCCTCGACCGCTGCTTCTGGGAATTTCGTATCCAATTCATGCGGTGGCCAGCATAGTCGGAATCCGGCAGCCGATCAGCCCGGTGCGGGTTCGCAAGCTCTTTCGCTCGACCTCGATCGATCCCAAAGGGCTGCGCGAACTCGGGTACAAGTATCACTACACGCTGGAAACAGCGCTCCTGGACTGGAAGCATGATCTTCCTGACGATTTTTCGCGGTAGGACGGCCCGCGTTGCATGCGGACTGTTTTGTGTGGCACTGCTCGGCGTTGGCGGATCCGTCCGGGCGCAGGGTGCGGACGATGCGCATCGCATCTTCGATCTCACCAACCAGGATCGGCAGGAGCACGGGCTACCGGTTTTGCACTGGGACGCCGCCCTGGCTCAGGCTGCCCAGGCGCATGCGGATCGCATGGCGAGAGAGCGGACACTCTCGCATCAGTATCCAGGCGAATCCGAGCTGACAGAGCGGGCCGCATCCGCGGGCGCACATTTTCGTGCGATCGCCGAAAACATCGCAACCGGCCCGAATGCACATGCGATTGAGAACGAATGGATGCACTCGCCGCCGCATCGGGCGAACATTCTCGATCCGAAAATGGATGCGCTTGGCGTTGCTGTCGTCGAGCGTGGCGGCACTCTCTACGCTGTCGAGGACTTCGAGCAGTCGTCCGAGCAACTCAGTACGGAGGAGGTGGAGCGGCGCGTGCGCGAACTGCTGCACGGACGAGGCGTGGACGCCTCAGCTGCAGCCGGTCCGGCAGAGCTGGCATGCGCGAGCGGCGGGATTCCGCAGGGAACGAATGCACGATCGATGGTCCGGTTTGAAACGCCGGACCTGAGCCAGCTTCCGGCGCAGGCTGTGGAGGTGATTGGGAGCAAGGATTTCAGGAAGGCGGCTGTGGGCGGGTGCGCGCCCGGTTCGAGTCGGGCGAACTTCACGACGTATCGCATTGCGATTCTCTTCTACTGATCCGGGTCCAGAGGCACGTTGCCGGGTTGCGTGTACGGTGGTCGATCACGGCAACGAGCGGTTTGAGACATGCGCAAAAGGAGTTGAGCTGTCACTGGCGTGGGGTTCTCCTGGGGTACTTGCGTACCGCACGGCGGACGCTGAAGTGGGAAACCGTTTGATATAATCTCGGCAGTCAGATGCCTTACTCCTCAGTAGCTCAATGGCAGAGCATTCGGCTGTTAACCGAAGGGTTGTAGGTTCGAGTCCTACCTGAGGAGCCAATCCCCTGTAAAATCAACTACATACAGATGGCCTCATTTCGATGTTCATCGAGACTTGGTCCAAGTTGGTCCAACTTGGACCAAAGCACGGCCCATTCGAGGCTGATCAGCCGTCCGAGTGAATCGGCAACGCGTTTGTTTTCTTCAGCAGTACATCAAGGATTGGGATCGCAACTACAGAAGATTAGGTTCTCTCCCGAAGGGTTGTAGGCCGGTTGGCTTATGGCAATCCTCGAGCGAATCACCTCGACCAGTGGTCGACGACTATGCGCCCACCGAATTACCGTCTCGGGTCAAGTAGCGGTTGCCTGGACTGAAGCCTGTTTGCCAATACCTATCGCGCTATCGATACGGACAGAGATTCTCGATGGTGAGTGAACCTGGTGACGCGCCCCCGAATTCTCAACCATTCATAACTGGAGATTCTCGGTTGTTGACCCGCCCCGGAAAACTGAGCCGCAGGAGGTTAGAAAGTTCGGCCTGCGTGGTTCGGTTGGTGCCCGTTTGGCGGGCACGATTGCGGTTAATGTAACTCAAGTGACAGTCTCCAGCAACAGACCTGAGTAAGTTTCTTTCCGGTTCATAGTTTCGTTCGTCGTCGTGCGGTGGGAATGTGGGAAACGCGCAGCGTTTTCCAAGGCAGCTTTATCGCCGTCATTTCCACCGCTGCTGATGGCGGCAAATTCAGCCGGAGTCCGATCAGCCAGCGCGGAATGCGGACGGTAATGGTTGTAATCGTGGTGCCACAAGGCCAGCTTGCGGCGAGCATCGGCCAGCGTGAAGAAGACCTCCACGTTCAGGCACTCGTCGCGCAGTCGTCCGTTGAAGCTCTCGATATACCCGTTCTCGACCGGCCGTCCCGGCCTGATGAAATCCAGATGCACATTGTTTTGATAAGCCCAGAGATCCATAGCTTTGCTGGCGAACTCGGTCCCGTTGTCCACAGTGATCGACCGCGGCGCTCCGCGGCCTGCGACCACCGCATCCAGCGCCAGTGCCACCTTCTCTCCGCTGAGCGCCGTGTCGGCATGGAGCAGCAGACACTCGCGGGTGAACTGGTCGACCACCGTCAGCACGCGGATCCAGCGGCCGTCGACCAGTCGCTGCGCGACGAAATCCATACTCCACTTCTGGTTGGCGCCGATGGCCTGCCCGGAAGCAATTCGCTGCCGCTGCGCTCGCTCACGCCGCTTCTGCGTGCGCACGATCAGCCCTTCTTCGGTATAGAGGCGGTAGATGCGTTTCGCGTTCACTTCCCAGCCCTCCCGCCTCAGCATCACCGTCAGCCGGCGGTAGCCGTAACGAACACGGCTGCCGGCCAGTTCTCGCAGCCGCAGCGCCTCCTGCGGATCGCGATGATGCTGATACCTCAGCGTTGCCCGGTTTACCGGAATCAGCCCCGCAGCACGCCGTTCACTGAACTGGTGGACCTGCTGGGCCCACTCCGCCAGCTCACGACGCGCCCGGGGCCTTACAGCTTTTTTGCGACGATCTCCTGCAGGACGTGGCGATCCAGAGAAAGATCCGCGACCAGCCGCTTCAGCTTCCCGTTCTCCTCACGCAACTGCCGAAGCTCCCGCAGTTCGCTCAGGCCCAGCCCCGAGTACTTCTTCTTCCACAGGTAAAAGGTCTGCTGGCTGATCCCGTGCTTCCGGCACACCTCGACCACTGTCTCGCCCGACTCTGCTTCCCTCAGTACCCGCAAAATCGCCTCTTCGCTGTGTCCCCTCTTCGCCATCGTTCGGCTCTCCTCTCTCCTGAAGAGAACCACGACAGGCTGCCAGCTCTCAACTTCGAAACGGCCTAGTTTTCGGTTTTTGGGTCATCAGCGGTTGGTTCGCCGTCATTTCCACCGCTGCAGATGGCTGCGAATTCGGCCGGCGTGCGGCTCCCCGGAGCCCGAGGCAGCAAATGGATGTCCGGTTCTGCTCGAAGCAGGAACCAATCGCCGAGAGGCAAACGTTCGCAGCGGCAGCTCCTGATCGGACCAGCAACGCGCTCTCCAGAGCGCGTACGGATGACTCGTGCTTTTCTCTTGACTGTGACTTACATGGAAGTCGGTAAATACACCAGGGTAAGGTTGCAGAATCAAACGACGCCCTTTCCTTCGATGATCGTGATGTACGTGTCAATGGGTAGTTCCGTGAATCGCTCCGCTTTGCCACTCGGCTGGGGCCATCGAACCTCGATCCAGTCGATTCGGGTACGGATGCCGATTCCGAGCACCAACCGGGGGTCATGAGAGGAAAGGTAGCTGCCTCCGCCCACTTTCGTCCTGCTGCGCTTCAGGTCTCCGGCTTGCCAGGTGACGCGTGCGCCGACCGCATCCCGATTTGATTTGGTGCCTACCAGCCTGAGGCCGAGCCAGTGATGGCCACGAGCAGCTCCGTTGTGCAGAAGCACGGGTGCGGCATCGTTCACCGCGATCAGTACATCGACTCCACCATCGTTATCGAAATCTCCGATGGCGAGCCCTCGCGCTGAGAGATTCCTGGTGAAGATCGGTCCGCTTTCCGCGCTGACATTGCGCAGTCCCTCTCCGTTGCCATGAAAGAGCAGCGGTGGCTCGCGATAGGTCACATCCCTTTCGATGGTTTCGATCTGATCATCGGGGTTGCCATTGGCCACGAAGAGGTCCAGATCGCCGTCGTTGTCGTAGTCGAAGAACTTCAGGCCCCATCCGCTCATCAGCTGGGTCGCCGCGGCGATGCCCATCCGCTCCGCTTCATCGTCGAAGGTTTCGTCGTGATTGTTCTGGTAGAGCGAATATCGTTCATGATCGATGTTCGCTACAAAAAGATCCAGCCAGCCGTCCTGATTTACGTCAGCCGCATCCACCCCCATGCCGGATCGCGCCCGGCCGGTCTGGCTGAACGCGACACCGGCCAGCGCGCCAATTTCCTCGAAGCACCCTCCGCTTCGATTCATAAAGAGGAAGTTGGGCATGGTGTCGTTGGAGACAAAAAGATCGAGCCTGCCGTCGTTGTTGAGATCCGCTGCCACAACGCCCCAGGCCTTTCCGCCAAGCGCGCCAATGCCCGACGATTTGCTGACATCGCTGAAGGTGCCGTCGCCGTTGTTATGGAACAGCCGGCTGGCGGTCGGCTTGTAATACCTGGGCACGCAGTATCCGGGCCGGTTGTTGTAGGTGACGCAGGGCAGGTTCTTCGCTTTGGAGAACTCGACGAACTGGCAGACGAACAGGTCGAGCCGCCCGTCATTGTCATAATCGAACCAAACCGCGCTCGATGACCATCCGGAAGCGGCGACGCCAGCCTTTTCCGTGATGTCAGTAAACGTTCCATCGCCGTTATTACAATACAGAATGCTCTTCCCATACTGCGTGACGTAGAGATCGGGAAAGCCGTCGCCGTTGTAGTCGCCGACCGCCACACCCTGCCCGTAGCCTCCGCCGGCGACTCCTGCCTTTTCGGTGACGTCGGTGAAGGTTCCATCCCTGTTGTTGCGATAAAGCGCATTGCGCAGCGGTGGGCTGGGATCGTAGAAGTCGCAACGGCCGCTGTTGACGAGATAGATGTCCATCCAACCGTCGTTGTCATAATCCAGAAAGGCACAGCCGGCCCCGGTCGTTTCCGGCAGGTATTTCTCCGCCGATTTGCCCGCTGTATGAACCCAGTTGATCCCGCTGGCCGCAGCCGCCACCTCCTCAAACGGCCAGGCCGGCGATGCGCTCGGAACTCCGTACGATGGCTGCAGGCGGGGCCAGGCCGCGGCTCCGGCAAGGGTCTGGAGAAACCTGCGGCGGGTGATCCCTCGATACCCTGACCTCGTACGAATCACTGGGGAGTCTTGTCCCCCTGGGTTCCGGCGGCCTGGGCGGCCTGTTGCTGGAGAGCGAATTCCCGCTCAGCACCCTGTTTGTCGCCCGTGCGCGCGTAGGCTGTGGCCAGAGCATAGTGTCCTGCAGGATCTTCCGGCGCAAGGCGCACGGCTGCTTTCAGCGGGGCGATGGCCGGCTGATACTCCTTCTCTGCCAGTAGCGACATACCGAGCCCGAGCCAGGCGTCTCCGAAATTTTCGTCCAGCACGGTCGCCTTCGTAAAGTGCCGGACAGCTTCCGCGAAATCCTGAGCCTGGCGGGCCAGCTCGCCGGACACATATTCGGCTCCGGCGTTCGACGGGTCGATCGCCAACTCCTCCTGCAGTTCTTTCTTCGCCTGCTCCTGGAAATCCGGCCCGGGATTGGGCCTGGACAGCAGAAGCCTCGCCAGTCGAAAGTGAATGCCGGGATAACGCGGATTTTCCGTCAGAATCTCGCGGTAATCCTTCTCTGCCTGATCCCAGCGCCCCTGCAATTCATTCGCCTCCGCATCCAGCTCCAGCGCGGGCAGGGAATGCGGCGCCTTCCGCGCCAGCTCCTGAGCCGCTTGTGTGGAGAGATCGGAGTAGGCGTGCACCGACATGTAGAGCACCTCCGGATCTCCGGGGAACTTTTGATTAAGGATGCGCACGAAGTCCAGGACCTGGGTCCACTGCTGCAGCAGAGTGGCGCAGCGAACACCGTCAACGGCAACCCGCTTGAGCGGCGTTTTGTCCGCGAGACGGGCGGCTGTTCTGGACAGGACCGGCAACGCTTCAGCGCACCGCCCTGCTTCGGCCGCCGCCGCGGCGTGTTGCGCGGCTCCGGCATCGGCAACTGGAACAGCGGTTCGTGTCTGGGCGCCAGAACAGACGCAGGCGGCAGACACAATTGTGCCGAGCGAGAGAAACCGGAGCAGTCCACGCATAATCGGAGAGGCAGGCGCGCAGAACGCCTGCCTCGTCAACCTCAGTCACTGCTAATAATAGAACTTCAGCGCGAACTGGATATTTCTCGCGGGTTGCGAAGCGGGAGTGCCGGCCGCAGGCCCGATCTGACCAAATGTACCAGGGCTGGAGCTCCAGCCAGTATTCGGGTGGCCCAGGTTCACGTTGTTAAAGGCGTTCAGGAAGTCAGAGCGAAATTGCAGGTACTTCTCTTCTGTTAAATGGAAGTTTTTCATCAGCCCGATGTCGGCGTCAAAGTATCCGGGCCCGGTCACCGGTCCCTGCGCCGGACAGTTTCCAAAGTGACCGGCTGCAGGAGTAGAGAAGCCCGAGGGACTCATCCACTGATAGCCGCCGAAATTCGGGGCCTTCTGGCTGCGTTTGAATACCTGTTGAACGCCGCAGTCCGGACGAGATCCACGGCTGCCGGTTCCGGTGCTATCGCCGTCGTTATCATAGACGGCGAGCGGGAAGCCGCCATGCGCGGATACGATTGTGGATGCCTGCCAGCCACCAACGACCTGGTTAACAGCCCGATTCATGTTTCCGCCAAAATGCTGTCCCCTGCCAACCGGAAGATTGTAGGTTGCGTAGGCGGAGACGATATTGCTGGAGTTGTAGTAGCAACTGGCATAATCCGCCCGAGGGTTATACAGGTTTTGATAATACGGTGAAGCCGTTGTCGATCCGGCAGCCTGTCCCCACGTGCCGTAGTAGCCGCTGTTATCGGTCAGGCAGTGCGACCAGGTGTAGGCCACCTGCCCTTCCAGTCCGTTGGCTATCCGCTTCTGCAGTACTGCCTGCAGCGCGTTGTACCTCATGTAGCCCACCGAAGCAGTACCGGATACATTGGAAAGGTCATTGATCAGTGTCGGGTTATCTTTGAAGTAAAGCGGCGTTGTCGCCACCCCATTGACGAGCTGTTTCTGCAGATAGGGCATCGGTACCATCAGGTGATCTGCCTTCTGGCCGACATATCCAATCTGGAGAGTCGTCGTGGGCGTCATCTCCTGCTGCAACGTCAGATTCCACTGCTGATCCAGCGCCGGCTGTACTGTCTTATCCCAGACATACATGATGGCTCCCGCAAAGGGATCACCCGGAAGCGCGCCTCCAGGGCCGGCCTGCGTCTGAACCGTTGCCGAAGCATATTGCGCTCCGACCTCGGGAGGAGTGAAAGGTGGATTCCTGGGAAGTCGCAGATTAGTGCCCGTGCCTTCCAGATAGGAGGAAATGGTGTAGGCGCCGCGAATCACTGTCTTGCCATGCAATGCTTCTGGCGAATACGCAAAGCCGATGCGGGGTTGGATATCGGGAAGGCCATACACGGAGTTGTAGAGCGCGCGGCTGTTGCCGTCCACCCCTGCAAGTTCGAGTGCGCCGGTAGTCAGATCCAGATTGGACTGCCGGTTGTTCAGTTCCACCCAGGGTGTATGGGCTTCATATCGCAGTCCCAGGTTCAGAGTCAGAGTCGGGGTAATGTGCCAGTCGTCCTGACCGTATCCTGCAAGCAGCCACGATAATTGATGCCAGACAAAACTAGTACTTACACCGATACCTCTGGCTTCCGGGTAGCCGAGGAAAAAATCGGCTGCCGGGTCGCCGGCGAAATCCACGCCGGTACTGCCGCCGCCGAAAAGGATATCTCCGTATTCGCCGGTGTTGCCGGTGTAGCCGGTGTTGACGCGATAGCGCCACATCTGGAAGCCGCTCTTGAAGACATGCTTGCCGCGAGTAATCGTCACGCCGTCATCGAACTGTATGACCGTGTCGGCGAAGTCCTGCTGTACAACCTGGCTACCGATATTGGTAAGGGAGCTGCCGCCATTAGGCGACGGCGCCTGACCGCCACCGAAGCCGAGCAACAGAAGACCGGGGCCGGCGCTGTTGGCGTTGGCGATTCCGAGTGCTGTCCCAAGATTGCCAATGCTCGGATCGAAGCTGGCTCCGTTGAAAAGAGTCACCCAGCTTGTTCCCAGGCGGGCTTCGTTGAGGATGTTTGGACCGAAGGTATGGGTCCACGTTCCAACCACGTTGTGAATGGGAGCCTGCGCGAAGGTATTGCCTAAGATCAATAGCGAATTACTTCCCGGGTCGTTCTGGTATCCCTGCGAATACCGGCCCTCGAAGCGATCATTCCGGGTGATGGTGTAGTCGACCTTCACGTCCCCCTGATCGGCGTTATAGGCCTGGGTTGTCGTGTTGATCGCATTATTGGAGGTCTGGCTGTTGATCGGAGCTGGATAGTACTTCGAAGCAAACAGATTCGTGGCAACTATGTTCCGCTGCGTCACCGGAATCTGGTTCTGTTGGTAAGGCGCTCCCGTGATGGGGTTGACAAGCTGCTTGCCGATTTGCGAGAAATCACCTCCACGCTCTGCGTTCGTGAAAACAGTAATGAAGGAGCTGCTTGCAGGATGGTCGAAGCGCTGCCCCTGATAGTCCACGAAGAAGAACAGCTTGTCTTTGAAAATTGGACCGCCCAGTGTGCCGCCGACCATGTTCCAGCGTACGGTCGGTCTCGCCAGTACGCTCGCCGGGTTCAGCTTGTTCTCCCACTGATTGGCGTTCAGGACGTCGTTACGGAAAAACTCCCACACATCGCCGTGGAAGCTGTTAGAGCCGGACTTGATAGACGCATTAATGATGCCGCCCATGAAGTTGCCGAACTCCGCCGATGCATTGTTCGTGATGAGGTTGAATTCCGCGATCGCATCGGGAGATGGCGTGAAAGCAAGCAGATTGTCGGAGGTCTGGTTATTGTCCATCCCGTCCAAAATGAAGTTATTGGACTGCTCACGGTTCCCGTTGATGAACGGCCGTGCGCCGCTCGCCACGTTGTCACCGTTGTTGAAAGAAGAGTTATCCGGATGAATGCTGCCTGGCGCCAGCAGCGTCAATTCAACATAGTTTCGCGTTGCCAGAGGGATATTCGTGACGGCTCGAGCGTCTACCAGGGTGCTGACCTGTGTGGTTTCCGTCTGCAGTTGCGGCCCTGCGGAAGTGACCTGCACCGTATTGGTTACCGCACCGACCTGCATTTTGAAGGTAACGCGCGCAGTCTCATTGAGCACCAGAGTCAGATGCGACTGAATCGCAGTCCGAAAGCCGGGAGCCTCAACCTTCACGTCATAAGTCCCGATGGGGAGACGGGCAAATGTGAACAGGCCTCCGTCGGCCGTTTTCGCCGTATAGATGGTGCCTTGTTCGGTGTCTGTAACAGTGACGGTGGCGTCGTTAATCACGGCGCCGCCAGGATCGACAACCGAACCGATGATCGATGCGGTGGTTTGTTGCGCCCTCAGGGGAGAGCAGATACTCAGGCATGCGGCAAGCGCCACGACGATACTTCCCCACAACGTAATCTTCTTCATATATTGCCCTCCAGCTGGCTCTGGGGATAACTTGCGGCATCGTCCTGCCTGATGCCGTGGATCGCACTGAAGGAGCCCTTTTGCGTCAACGAAACCCTGATAACGGGAACAGCGTACAACGTGAAGCGATGCAAGCCTTACTCGGACGACTGACGCGCAACCTGGGGATGTCGCTCGTTCTCGCCGAATGGGGACAGCAGCTCTATAGCACCTGCCTACATGCTATAGAGCAATGGTCGCGGTAATGTCAAGACGCCATACAGCCGGGGCTGTGGAAATCGTCAGGCTCGAGCCACCCATCCAGGACAAGGCGATGAGCATCTTCTGCCCGGAAATTTCCGGTTTGTTCAATCTCTTTCATTAGAGAAGCCTGGCCGTGACAATCCTGAACCAGGTCAGAGTTTGAGGACTCTCGACGTTGGCCACTTGCTCGCTCTATAGCACTCTGCTAGGATTCAGCCGCACGCCATCCAGCGCTGTGGGCAGATTAAACGGATTCTGCCCCGAGAGAGCACCGCTTTTTCTCGACTGAGACAGCAATTTCCCCGGGCCTTGTGGAGATCCCGCCCCATGAGCACGATGCCCCGCCGCTCGGAAGAACCGGCCTACAAACGGATCGAGGGCGCTATCCGGCGCCGGATCGATGCCGGCCAGCTGAAACCGGGAAATAGGGTGCCTTCGGAACGAGAGCTGGCGCGCATTCATCAGGTGAGCCTGATGACAGCGCGGCACGCCCTGACAGAATTGGCACGCAACGGAATTGTGGAACGCCGCCGCGGCGCAGGTACGTTTGTCACCATGCCGAGAGTACAGTTCAACAAGCTGCTCGGCTATACGGAACAGACGGCCAGTCTTGGGCTCACGGCACATTCGCGCATCGTCACCTCAACCGTGGTCAGCCATGAGTCTGAGATTGCTGCCCGACTCGGCCTTGCCCCAACTGCTCCTATCGTCCGCCTGGAACGCGTCCGGCTCGCCCAAAACGAACCCGTTGCCCTCGAGATAGGTTACTGGTCGGAGGATGAATTCCCTGATCTGCTGCGAAGCAGGCTCGACCGCATGTCGCTCTTTTCTGCACTGGAACACGATTGCGGCGTCGCCCTGGCCTATGCCGAAGAGGAGATCGACGCTACGGACGCTGACCAGCGCATGGCTGACCTGCTGCGTGTCGGCAAGAGCACGTCATTGCTGCGGATTCGCCAGCTGATTTTCTCAACTACGGGTAAAGCGACCGTGTATGTCACCGGCTTCTATCGTTCCGGACGGCACACGTTGCGAATCCGCCGTTTCCGATAGCCACCCGGGAATACCTTCACAAATCGCAATGTGACCAGGAATCCGGACTTTGACTTACTGCCTTCAGAGCGAGGAGATCCGCTGACCCGCTGTTGATTTCGGGGTGTCGTCCTGCATTGCGTTAAAAACGGCAGAAGCCCGTTGGCGGCTGGCATCAGTTCAGCGGGACACACCGGTCAGTTCCGCGTGACCGCTAGGCTGACCATCCCGGATCACCACCGCAACCCACGGCGTGGACTTGTCTGCGACGCGAGCATGCCAGGTGATCACCCGCGTGTCCTGCCTTCCCAGATCCACAGAAACTGCGGCCGGGTCCGAGAGATCGAGGTTATCGGTGCGCATTGTAAACGTGTGTTGGCCCGCTCCATCGGCGGTGACACGCAGAACAACAGATCCCGGTGCTGCGCCGGGTGTGAACGATGCCGAAAAAGCAACAGCGCGTTCGCGGCGCAGGTCGACCGCATACGTACCACCGGCAAGGGTGGTGACCGTTGTGTGGGCGTGGCTGTGCGTGATCCGATAGCGCCCCTGCGGGACACTCGCGCGGAAGGTTCCATCGGCAGCGATGGGCGCCGCAACCGCTGCGTGCGTCTCTTCGTTGAGGAGTTCGACGCTGCCGGTGCTTCCGGCATCGACCTCTCCGCGCACAAGCGCCGGGCCGCTCAGGTCGCGCATCAGCCAGATCCATTCGCCCGCGGGTTGAGTCCAAACTTCCTTGTAGGTCCAGCAGATCTGATTGGGCCAGTATGGTGTATCAGCAATTCCCTTTGTCTCAATGCCCACTGGGATCGCCCCCACCATCTGCCCAGAGCGGACGCTGTAGAGCGGGGTCCAGTCGTAGCCTTCGCCATACATGATGCTGGCCGAGAACGGATTCCTGCCGATCAGCCACTGTGCCTGCTGCTGCGCGAGATCCTCATCGTCGATGTCTCCGCGCAGTTGTGCCGCTACCGAGAGCGCTTTCGCTTGGGAAAGCAAAACGCTGGAGTTTCCGCGGAACTGGAACCACACCGGATATCGCCGCAGCCAGGCATCGCCGCCGAGGTGGCGGCCCTCTTTTACCTCCGCCACGAACATCGCCCGGCTCGCCGTTTCCAGCGACCTCCACTCCGGACTCTCAGGCAGAGCCGAGGCTCCGCTGATCCGGTAGATTCCCGCTGGCAGCACGTTATACGGCGCATCCAGACGCGCCCCCGCTTCCTGGTAATACTTCGTGTGCAGCACGATAGCCGCATACCACTTCATCCAGTTCGGATCGTCCGGCAGCGCTTCGCACAACCGAGCCAGCGCCACAATCGGCTGCTCCTCCTCGCCCATATGAAAGCGATGAAACAGATACTTTCGATCCGGACCCGTGTAGAAGTATCCCGTCATCGGCACGCTGAACGCCTGCAGCTCCCGTTCCTGTGAAGCAAGGATCTGGCTTCCCAGCTCGACGCCCTCTCGGGCGTATATCGGATCGTGGGTCGCCTCGTACAGCTCGATCGAGGCAATCACTCCAAAGGAGATCCTTTCGAGATTGTCGGTTTGTCCGTAGACTTCCGGCACCGGTGCCGCTTTTTTCAGAGCATCTGCCGCAAACTGCCAGTCCTCTTTTGCCGTCGCAATGCTGCGCCGCGCCAGTTCCGGATCGCTGCTTTTCAGAACCCGGCTCGCCAGAGCTTCCACTGCCGCTACACGAAAATTCCATTGTGGGTCGTTGACCGCCTGCCCGAAGCGATCGTCGGCGTCCCCCATAATACCGTCCGTCCAGTAGCTGATGTTCTGACCGGTGCTGCGATACCCGCCCCCGAACCGCGTTTTCAGCACCCAGTTCAGGCCCCACGTGGCTTCCTCCAGCACCCGGTTCAGCAGTTCCGGATCGTCGTTTTCCTGCCTCAGCCGCTCGGCCAGCGTCAACAGGGCATAGGCCATCCCCGGAGTATTTCCGGTCTCGCTCAGATCCCCGGCATCGTGATAGCCGCCATTCACGACAATGCGCTGATCGCCGTGCACGGTGTAGTCGTCCTGATGGCAGATGCCATGGATACCGGGAATTACCGTGCCACACCGCTCGCTATACATGAAGTTGATGACTTTGCGGATGCTGTCCCGCCACGCATCGGTTCCGATCCGAAAGGGGCGCGTCTTTACATCGCCCGCGCGCAAAAAGTAGTTCCCAGGACGTTGCACCTGAGAAAAATCCAGCACCTGGAATGTCCCCAGATCGGTCTTCCGGGTCTCCACAGGCCCGCTGTAAATCGGTTTTCCCGTGTCTTCCTCCACCAGCGAAAACTGGCTCGCAGAAAGTCCGCTGGCCAGTGCCGTCTTCGTCGTTCCGGGCGCATATCCAGCGTGGCTGAACGCAATCCTCCCCGCAGCCACGTCCCATCCCTCCACGTGGTCGGGCACCACATTCTGCAGTTCCAGCTGGTCAAGATAGAAAACCGTCTGGTCGCCGGGATTGGGAAACATCCGCGGCAGCGAGTAGCCGAAGCTCACGCCCGTCACCTTATCCCGATCGAGCGAGGGAATCTCCCAGACAATGTGATTCCACTCCCGATTCCGGATCGGGATCGAATCGTCCCGGCCTTCATTCTGGTCGTCCGGCAACAGGTGCGCGCCCTCGTTGTGCAGCGTCAGATTCAGCGAGATCGCAGGCGCCCCGGCGATGTCCGGATACACCCAGACCGAAATGCGGTTGTACTGGCTCCAGTCCTCAGACGAAAAATTGCGCGTGGCGACGAGATCCTGCCAGTCTCCGGTGCCCTCCACGCGCCCAATGTTATCGGTCGACGCCACTCGCAGAGAGCTTCGTCCCTCCTTCACTTCGGCCGTTGAGAGTGTCATCGAACCCACGCCCGCCAGCGACCAGTGCGAGAGGTCCTCCATGCCGTCCAGCAAACGCGAGCGCAGTACCTTCTTCTGCAACTGACGGTATTCCGCACTATTGCGAACTACCGGCTGCATCGGCGTCGCCGGCGTTATCTCCTGAGCCTGAACCGCGCCGGCAGCAACGGTCAGCATTGCGGTTGCACCCGCCAGCAACCGGAAGGCTCGTGCAGCATAAGCAGCCGGCCACTTCAGCCCATCCATCACAGGTCGCCTCCGCTTCCCTAAAACCCAAAGTTGTTTATAACTGCATCCGCAGCCGCGCTCGCGTCGCGGAGTGCGCGATCAGCAGCATCGCCACAGTAAATGCGGCGGCGCGGATAACTCCGGGCCAGCCCTCGTTCCAGTGCTCCTGCACATAAGCAGTTCCCGTCAGTGCGACCAGAAAGTAATAGATATCGGGGATAAGGTACGTGAGCAGCGTGTTCGATCCCGCTGGTCGCAGCAGCCACGCCCAGTTGGTGTGCTTCTTCACGTCGCATAGCCAGTAGAGAGCCGTGAACAGCACACAACACGCCGCCACCGTCCACAAGGCCCACGTCGGTGTGGCGCGAATCTTCGAAATACCCAACGGCCTCAGAAACCAGCCGGCCGCAAAAGTCACAATCGCCATCCCTAACCCGAGCCCGATCTTCCGCGCCGGTCCACCAATCCGTCCGTCATCCAGAAAAATCAGCGACATTACGATCCCGGCCATCACCAGGCTGGCCATCGCCCCATTACCGAAGGGCCACAGGTACAAAGGCACATGGTCCACTCGGATCCAGTGGGCGCAACAAAAGGAGTTGTACGCAACTAACGCGATCATCCACATGAGAGGAGCCAGCCGCCAGCGCCGCGTCGGAATGTAGAGCAGGCAGACTGCGAAATACGTCAGCCCGATCAGGCCGAGAATTTCAGGATAAGAAAAGTCAATCCACGCCTGGCCTCCCGGCACAGCGCGGCGAAAGATGGCAAAAACAAAAACCAGAAGAGCAGCGCCCGCCAGCCGCAGCATCAGCACCACCTTGCTGCTCAAACCCGTGTAGACGTTCCAGAACAGGATCGCCCCGGCCAGGCCAAGCAGCGCCCACAGGTAGGGAGACAGGTGCATCCTCGCCCGATCGCAATGCTCGACATTGGCCAGAATCAGCCCGATCGCAACCAGTGCAGCCGATCGCAGCGACACGTGCAACCAGAGCCCGGCGGTCGATGGATTCCGCTTCAGTCTTTGTCGCACCGCAAGAGGCAGCGACATTCCCACAATAAAGAGAAACGCGGGAAACACCATATCGACATAAGTCATCGCGTCCACGTTTGCCGGCATATGGTAAGTCCACTTACTCAGCCCGTGCACGCTCGCCAGATCGTTCACGAAGATCATCACCGCCATCGTCATGCCGCGAAAGATGTCGATGGATACCACGCGCCCCGAGGTCGTCTGTCCCGCAATGCCCGTCGATGAGCCCAGCGGAGTCGTTGAAATCATCGTCCACCTTTGGCGTCGCCGCTGGCGTAGAACGCATGATCGATCGTATCCAGCAGCGCCCCTGACGCATCCGCCCCATATTCCCAGAACATCACACCGCCCAGATGCATACGCTGCACATAAGCGCATTTCAGCGCCAGCGATTCCGGATCCTCATACGACACGAACTCCTCCTTCTCCGGGTTGTACAGATAAGGTACCGACGCGGAAGTATCCCAGTAACGCGCGAAGCCCTCATTCACCATGCTCCCCACAATGTCCCGATAGGGTGCGAAGGCGTTGGGTACCGGCGTCCCAGCCTGGAACAGTCCATGGTTCGCCGGCGCCACGTGACCCCAGATGTGCCCGTAGAAGGGCACGCCCAGCACGATCTTCCGTGCCGGCACTCCCGCGTGTTCGAAATGCCGTACGGAGGTATCCGCCGAGATGTGCTTCGGATCCGCTGGGTCCGTGTACAGCGGCGCATGATTGCCGGTAACTCCCTCCTCGCCCGGCTCGTAATAGTCGTAAGCCATCAGATTCACGGTATCCACAAAGCGCGCCGCCTGGCGCATATCCGTGTGTTCGAGAAAATCATTCGACGCGCCCGCGGCGATCGTCAGCAGCAGATGCCGTCCCAGCGTTCGCTCCTCGCTGTTGAATCGTTTTCTGATCCCGGCCAGCAGCAGAGAGTAGTTTCTCTTGTCTTCGGGTCGAAACCGGTTGCCCGCACCGATCTGGCCCGGATATTCCCAGTCGATATCCAGGCCATCGAGGTTGTATTGCTTCACAAAAGCTGCCACGCTCGCAATAAACTGCGACCGGCTTTCCGCAGTGAGCGCAGCGTCGGAGAAATTTCCCGACCACAGCCAGCCCCCCACCGAGACCAGCACCTGCAACGATGGATTCTCCTGTTTGAGCGCGATCAGTGTAGCCAGATTGCCGGCATCTGCCGGATTTTCCGCCACCATCCGGCCGTCCTTAATGTTGGCAAAGGCGTAGTTGATGCGGCTCAGTTTTCGCGCTGCGATTTCACCCGGTTGAATCACGTGATCCCGCGGAAAGACATATGCAATCACCACCGGTGCGCTTCGCTCGTGCTCGCCGTGCCCGCGCTGCGACCCGGCGGCCGGCAGTCCGGCGGCCATCAGCATCACCGCCAGCATCATCGGCCGCAACCCAACCGCTCCCCATCGCCGGTAAGTTCGCACTCTCTCTCCTCCAGCGGCACGTCAGCGCCTGTCATGCGCTACCTGCCGCTCACGGCCTCTGTTCTTCGCGAATTCCAGAGTATAGTCGCAACCAGACTATGCAGACGAACGCAACCGTCCGCTTCCTGCCTCTCTTTGCAGTTCTCTGTTCCGGCGCACTTACAGCGCCTCTGTCCTGCGCCCAGGTACGGGTTCTCGTCGATCAGGTCGGCTATGAAACAGTCGCACCCAAAGTAGCTCTCATTGAAACTACGCAGAACACCACCCTACCTGGCTTCGTAGTAGTCGACGCCGACTCCGGCCGTACAGTCTTCACCGGAGCGCTGCAGCCGGAGGGCTCGGTCGCTCACTGGCGCAACTGGCAATTCTCCACCGCCGACTTCTCCTCCCTCCGAACGCCCGGCCATTACATCCTGCGCGTTACCCTCCCCAGCGATACCGCCACGTCCTGTGCCTTCGAAATCGGCGACGATCTGCTGGAGCGCACAACCCTGTCCAATCTCATCTATTACTTCAAAGGCCAGCGCGCCAGCGGCGACATGGACCGGGCCGACCACCATCTCCTTGTGCCCGAGAAACCAGGCGGAACCATCGATGTCCACGGCGGCTGGTACGATGCCACCGGCGACTATGGCATCCACCTCTCCCACCAAAACCCAACTTCTTATTTCAATCCGCAGCAGGCCCCCCTGGTCGCCTGGACCCTCCTCGCCAGTTATGACCTGCTGAAGGATCGCCACGACAACAACTTCAGCGAATATGAGCGCCGGCTGCTCGATGAAGGCATTTACGGCGCCGACTACCTCGTTCGCATCCGGCGCCCCGACGGCTCCTTCCTCGAGAGCATCAATGCGCCCGGGCCGCTGAAGCTCGCGAAGGATCGCGTCATCGGCAATCCCAACTGGCGCACGCGCATCAAGACCAGCGTCAATCAGTCCGCCGAAAGCATGGGCGCAGTAACCGGACCTCATGCTTATGAGGCCGGCTTCCGCGCCGGCGGCGGTATGGCCATCGCCGCGCTTGCACTGGCCAGCACCATGCCCGAGGATGGCGACTTTTCACGCTCGCAATACCTGTCTACCGCCGAAGCCGCGTTCGCTTTTCTCCAGGCTCATAACACCGAGTTACTCAACGACCATGTCGATAACATCCTCGATGACTACTGCGCGCTGATGGCAGCGACGGAGCTCTACCGCGCTTCCCATCAGCGGATCTATCTTCAGGCCGCCGGCCACCGTGCCGATCGCCTGATGTCCCGGCTCATAAGTTCCGGCTCCTTTGACGATTATTGGCGCGCCGATAACGGGACACGGCCCTTCTTTCATCCGTCGGATGCCGGGCTGCCTGTCGTCAGCCTGCTGCGCTACGCAACGATCGCGTCTCCTCAGCAGCGGGAGCGAGTACTGCAGGCCGTCAAAGAGTCCCTGCAGTTTGAACTTCGAACGACTCACGAAGTGAACAACCCATTCGGCTATGCACGTCAGCTGGTCCGCATGGGGAACGGTCAGCTGCGCACCGCCTTTTTCTTTCCACATGACACGGAAGCGGCCCCGTGGTGGCAGGGGGAGAATGCGCGCCTGGCCTCTCTGGCTGCTGCCGCTCGCATGGCAGCGCCGCTTTTCGCCGGCGACCCACAGTTCCGCAGCGCTCTGGATAGATACGCAGACGATCAGCTGCACTGGATTCTTGGCCGCAATCCATTCGATACCTGCATGCTGATGGGCAGTGGCCATGACAATGCCGCCTACATGTTTTTTCGCTCCTGGAAATACACCAATGCTCCTGGCGCTATCATCAATGGCGTCACGGCCGCTCCGAATGACGAGGACGGCATCGCCTTCAATGAAGGTTATGCGATCACCGGAAAGGACGATGACTGGCGCTGGACAGAGCAGTGGCTGCCCCATGCGGCCTGGTTTCTCTATGCCGCCAGTCTGCCCGACGGCTAATCGGGTGGGGAGCGGGCGCCACGTTCGTTCCTGCTCCTGGCGAGGCGCGCAGGGCGCGACTCAGGTCCGCAAGGGGATCGGCGCAGTTGATCGCTGTTCCCAAAGATCTCGACATGAGCGAAGTATCTCAAAACAGGCCACATCGTAAATAACGGAAAAAGCCGCTTCGCGAAGTCGATGCAAGGTATTCCGCGAACGCTGGTTTGGGGAGTTGAGTACCAGAAACAAAGCGGTCTGAACCATCGCACCGGCCAAGCTCTGAAAGTTCGAATTCAGGAAGAGCTCTTTTCCCTCGAGCCCGAAGGACAGGCCCGAACAACGAGGGCCTGAGAGTCACCCGACCTGGGTCAGTCCCACAGATAGCCGCTGGCGGCAAACAAGTTGAGCTGGCCGCTTTATGGACCTAATCAGGGCATTTGTGATCTCCATCACTCTCCGTGCTGCCACTATTGTGCAATTCATTTGTTCTTGAACGTGCTGTGAAATCGAGGAGAGGCATGTACAATCGTGCCGCCCTCACAATGGTTTATCGAGGTTCCAGGCTCGCCGCGCTTCTCGGCAGTATCTGTCTGCTCGCCCTGGTGTCTCTCCGCGCCCAGCGAACTGAACCGCTGACTTCCCTGTCTGCCGTGCACGCGATCTCGAATGAAACCGCTGCCCGGTCACTCCCTGTGACATTTGAAGGATCGGTCACTTACTACGAAAAGGGGAATGTCGACCTTTTTGTGCAAGATGGGGACACAGCCATCTACGTCGAGACCACTCCGGATTTGCAGGTGACAACAGGAGACCGCGTGTCGGTCGAGGGGATTACCAGAGCGAGCTTCCGTCCGGAGGTCCTGGCTCGGCACGTAACCTTTCTTCACCACGGTACGCCGCCGCCACCGGTCAAAGCGGAGTTTACGAAACTGATTCGTGCGGAATTGGATTGCCGCCGAGCCACGGTCCGCGCGATTGTGCGTGCAGCCAACGTGTTCACAGACGGTCCGTCCCAAAGCGTGCTCCTCGATCTCCTGATGCCTGGAGGTCCAATTCAGGCGCAGATCGCAAATGGAGGCACACCTCCTGACCTCTTGCCCTTGCTGGACAGCACAATTGAAATCACAGGTGCAGTGGCGGGTAAGTTCGACAGTAAATCGCAAATGACTGGCATTCTGCTGGAGGTGCCGTCGTTTTCAGATCTGCGTATCGTAGAGCCGGCGCGCCGCAGCCCACACCAGCTTCCGCCACGAAAGTTCGACGAAATACTTCACACCCTTCACATTGAAGACCAAACAGAACGAGTCAGGGTAGAAGGGACAATTACCTATTACCAACCCGGCGCAGCGCTGGTTCTGCAGAATGGTGCCAATGCGCTTTGGGTCGATACTCTCAACGAAGAGCCGCACCGTGTTGGAGACCATGCCCTCGTCTCCGGATTTCCCGATGTGCGGAATGGCTCCGTAGTGCTGACCCGGTCAGAAATTGAAAGCACGCAATCAGATGTTCCTCTGAGCCCGGAAAGAGTTGATTCGGTGCAATTAGCTTCCGGTTCCCATGCCTTCGACCTTGTATCGGTGGAGGGGCAATTGATCATGCGGGTACGGGAGGCCGCGCAGGATCAGTACGTGATTGCCTCGGAGGGACGCGTCTTTTCGGCAATCTATCGACATCCGGAACGTGGATTGAACCTCCCGGTATATCCGATGCGCAATTTCCCCCTTGGCTCACGTGTTCGCGTCATGGGGATATGCGTCCTTGACCGAGGCGATCAATTTCACGGCCCCGCAGCGTTTCACGTGCTGCTTTCCTCGTCGCAGGATATTGCCATGTTCGCGGGACCGTCTCCCGTATCCGTTCGGAACCTGGGAATCCTGCTCGGGATCCTGGTGATTGTGATTGTCGTGGTCATCGGAAAAGCGTTCCTCCTCGAACGCAAGCTGCGCAGGCAGGATGTGGCGACTTCCTCTGCGATTGACCGGTGGCGTACGCGAGTGATCGACGGGATCAACAACGCAATCCCATTGCAGGAAACGCTCTCGCAGATCACAGAACTTCTTTCGCTTCAGCTGCAGGTTGAGTATTGCTGGTCTGAGATCGACCTTGAAGGGATATTTGGAAATTGCCCGGCCGTTTCGGACAAATCAACCCTGGAAATCATCGAACGACCAATCCCTGCACATTCAGGGGCTGTACTCGGCAGGATATGTGCAGGATTCCGGGCGCACACAGCGAAGCGCCGCGTAACTCCGGAAGCGATTGAAGACGCAGTTCGCCTCGCGGCGCTTGCGATTGAAACGGGCGGCAAATACTCGGATCTCGTACGCCGGTCCGAAGTTGATCCGCTTACAAACGCAGGGAATCGGTTCACTTTTGACCGCGCTTTGGATCTGGCGATTGAAAAGGAAAAGGAAACAGGCGCGAAATTCGGCCTGATTTACATCGATCTGGACGGATTCAAGCAGGTCAACGATCAATTCGGCCATCACGTCGGTGACCGCTATCTGCAGGAGACAGTGGCTCGCCTGAGAAATCAATCTCGTTCGAACGATATTCTCTCTCGCATCGGGGGAGATGAATTTACTGTCCTCGTAACCAGTCTGAACTCCGCAGAAGAGCTCCATGACATCGCTCGCCGGCTTCAGACTTGTCTCGATGCCCCCTTTTGTATCGATCTGGCAGAAATCTCATGTTCTGCCAGTATTGGGTGCGCTGTGTACCCGGAGAACGCAATCACGCGACCTGCTCTCCTGGAATGTGCAGACGCCAGAATGTACAACGCAAAGCGGCAGAAAAGGCAGGAGCGGATGAGAATCCCGATTCACTCCTGAGCTGATTCTCAGCCGAGGGGTGGACGGTTGGGGTTCATCAGTTCGCGGGGGTCACTTTACTCCCGTTCCGGGATTTGTATCCACACGATGACCGTTGGCGAAAACAGGCCAGTGCCGCCACTGCGGCTCGATTCGGCCATTTTCTGGTTCTTACCATATTGTCGGCAATTGGGGAGTTTCAGCCTGGCGAGGGGTAGGAAGCCGCCTATTTCGGCGGTGGTCTGCAGCGCGGAAAGCTGCCGGTCGGTATAAAAATGTTGAACTCGCTGTCATCCTGTCCAAACGCAGCACCGTTGTCGGCCGTGCTCGCGTCGCTGGTCGACTCGCCAAAGCCCTGCCCTTCACCCACGATCATCGTCTCGAGAATGCTGCGGAGCCGGTTGCGGTCACCCGTGAAGTCCTGCAGCACCTCCACCGCGCCACCTGAATAACGCAGGATCGCGACCTGGTCGTTGTACGTCATCTGTGTGCCCACGAACGCGTCAGCCGCTGTCAGCGCGCGGATCTGGTCGCCCGCCGGCATCGCTGTCATATCGAAGTAAAGGGCCAGCAACCGCTTGTCCTTGTACTTCGTCTCGCCCGGCTGCTCCGGCGCGCTGACCCCCTCCTGAATATTCAGTCGGGGACGAGGATCGCTCGGCCGAGCGCCCCGGTCAGTGCATCCTGCGCGCCGAGGGCGGCGTCGCGACTGGCTCCGGAAAGGCCGCGTAAGTGGCCAGCGAAGTCCCATGCGAGGTCGCGGGCGCGCATGACATCCCAGAAAGCAAGCAGGCGGCCGATCTTACCGGTATCCTCTGACAGCACCCCCAATGTGTCTGTAGCGAGCACGTGGAGCGCAGCGGGCATGACACTGTTGAGCAGGATATTCACGGCCTGGTAATCGGCATGTTCGGGACTGTCCAGACCGGGTACCACGTTCAAATCCGCGTCCGCGATCAGCAGGGCCAGCGCGAGGTCGTGGTTGATGTGGGCGTTCACGCCGGCGAGCGCGAACTGGATGCGATCGATCCCGGTACGAAAGCGGGCTTCAAACAGCGCGCTCCATGCAGAGGGCAGGGTTATTTGAGCAAGGAAGGCGCCGACGGCATTGAAGTAGAAGCCCGCGAAGACGACGTCCAGGCGAACGAGCCATGCCGGACTCCTCCATGCGCCACCCGGCGGGTGCAAATCGACCTGCTGGGTCACCATCATGTAAAGTCGGTTGAACCATTTGAGACCGTCACTGACCGGTAGCAGGTCGTCGATGGCCTGCATGCGCGAGATTACCTCCGCTATCGTCGCCGGGGCCGGACCGGTGACCAGGGTGTAGAGCGGCTGGTCTGCAGGAGATGGCGTTCCCATGGACATGGTTGGCCTCCGAAAGCGTCTGCTGAAGTATACGATCGGCTGTCGCCGACCCCGAGTCCGGCGCCTTCGCTAGCGCATCTCCGACAAGTGCGGGTTCACACGCAGCATCGGCTGACCGGTCGGTGTCGTGAAGAAGGTGTCCATCAAAAAATCGATGAAGCGCTGCGTGAAGATGGTGCTGTGATCCGGCACCACGTCGGGATCGATCTCCATCATCCAGTAGGGGGAGCCGTTGCAGCGGCCGGGCCGCTCCTGGATCGCGAAGCAGGCCTGGGTGTCCGCGAGGCGAAAGGTGCTGATGACGTTGAGGTGTTCCTGATTGAAGAGGTCGCGATTGCACTGCGCGATCGCCTGCGGGTTGTGAATCGTGATTGTCTGGCCGGTGGAAGCGACGCGCATCTGGGTAGCGCCGACGGCTTTGAGCATGACATGGCTCTGCAGGACCTGCATATGCGGCGCCGTGTTCATGTAAAAGGAACTCTGCGGCAGCGCGCCCTCCTGCTTCGTCTTCAGGTCCCAGTGAGGGTGCGGCATATGCGGATCGAAGCAGGAGAGCTCGTAGTTGCCGCTGACGCCGGGGCCGAGATCACGAAAGCTCCCCGCCATTTTGAAGCCGAGCAGGGGGAGCGCATGGCCGATGGGAACCGCTACCTTGGTCGCGAGATCGGCGGTCGACGTGAGGGAGACGAAGAGCGGCCGATCGGCGCTATCGCTGTCCGGGCGATCGGCGGATTGGCTCCCCGATCCGCTCGCGAGATAGGGCTGGTAGCGATAACTGTTCTTCACCAGGAAGTCGAACATCGGCATGGCTTCGGTCGCCGCCCCGGCGGGATTGATGAAGATGACGAAGTCGGCGCGGGCATCGCTGGAGGCGGCCGCGAGCCGGAGCTTGTCCGCGGCTTCCTGCGACCCCGCTGGCAAAGCGCCAGCTTGTTCCACATAGATTTGGTCCTGTGCAATGGCGCTGGCGGTGGCCTGGCTGACGGCGCGCTCGAGAAGCAGCCCTCCGAAGGAATGGCCAATGAAGATGGCGAGCGCGCGGCTGTTCTCATGCGTGCGCACGGCGATTTGCGCCAGAGCGCTGGAGAGGCTCGCGCTTGGGATGAGCGCGGCGGTCGCCTCGCGGTTGAAATAGGAGAACTGCTGCGCCACGGGCCACGACGGACGGATAAGGTTGCCCCGCCAGCCGATGTAGATGCCGATGACGGGCCGGGTTCGCCGCAGCCGTGCGTATACATCCTGCAGCGCGACTTTGAAACCCGCTACATTTGCGTTATCCGGAGCGGCATTGTTCTTCCAGCCGTGCACAAAGGCGAGCACAACCGGATCGGCGTGCGCGTCGCTGTTGGCGCGGCGAATGACCCCGAGGGCGGTGTCGAGTTCGCCCTTGTCCCAGAGCTCGCCCATGTCGTCGACCTCGATGAATGCGAGACAAACAGGAACGTTGGCCGCAACGCAGTCCTTGTCGGTTTTGGCCTCGACGATCGCAGGCCCCTGCAGGGGCGGCGGTGGCACTTCAATCGCGGGATGCTGCAGGCGGTACGGCTGCAGCGGCACCTGGCATCCCTGAAGCAAAAGCAGCAAAGGGCTGAGCAAAAGCAGACGTCGGGCGGACCTCATGGCTGACCTCCAGCGACGGCGTTAGGCTGATTGCCGTGGTGCAGGATGGCGCCCAGCAGATTGGTGATTTCCGCGTGATATTCCGTCCAGAAGGAGGAGAGCGCGGCGGTGCCGAATGCGCCTGCGGCTCGCTCCCCGACATTGGAAAACTTGTTCTCAGGTCCGGGATACCAGGGATAGCCTGCGTAGGCTCCGGCAAACTCCCCGGCGAAGCGCGAAAACGCGGGAATGCGTTGCCCGTCTCCCGATCGCGCGGAGCGGCGGACTGTGATCACGTCAAACCAGGCATGGCCGAATCGCCGCCAGCCATCGTGCGAGAGCTGATCGAGGCTTTTGTCTCCGGCGGCAAGTCGCTGGACAGCCTCCTGGCGTTGACGGATCACGCCTGGATCGTCTCGGTAAGCAAGAAAGCGCGGATCGTCGTTGAGGATGAGCCCGGTAAGATACTCCGCGGAGCCCTTGCCCACCGCCTGCGTATAGCGCACCCCGACGCGTTGGCCGTAGCCGTACCAGGTACGCTTCCATTCCGGGGGAGACTGGATGATTTGGGCGCCGAGGCCGTAGACAACGGCGCCGAGCGCCGCCTCGTCGGTGATGGAGCTGGTGAGATAGTCCTGCGTCCGCGTGCCCGGCTTGTAACGGCAGTCGGACGTCGCGGTGAGGTCGGTGGGAAAGGCGCCTGGGCAAACCTGCACCGTCTTCGTCGAGGAGAGCGGAATGGCCTGCGCGCACCCGGCCGACGCAGAGATCAGCGACAGGAGCAGAAAGATCGGGCCTCCCAGGTTTGGCATAGGGGCCCTCACGCAAGCAACTGGCGGAAGTAGTCGTTCAGGAGGCGGTTGTCCGGGTCGAACTGCGCTCTGGCTGCCTTCAGCGTCTGGAGCCGGTCGCCGCAGGCTTGCTGCAGCATCGCCGCCGTCAACCCGGGTGTCTGGTTCGGCAGACCCCTGCCCAGTCGTTGCACGCAGAACTGATTGTAGGCGACCAGGAAATCGTCCCAGCCGGGATTCGCAGTCGACACCGGATCCAGAGTCATGACGTTGCCGTCCCAGGAGTACGAAAGCAGGGATTTTCGATCCTGCGCGATGCGGTACCCGACGTAGAGAAGATTCGAGCGATAGCCTTTCTGCTGGTAATAAGACTTGCAGAACGCGAAGAAGTCGGTGATGGCAGCGGGAAAGGTCTCTTCCGGGAACGCAAAGAGGCTGAACGTATAGCGGCTGTCATTGGAAACCGGCGGATAGTCGATTATCTGGTCGCCGGGGATAGTGTAGTCGCTGGTGACAATGGTCTCCAGCTGCAGGCGCCAAGCCGCGTTAAACGTATCGATGATGCTGTAACGCAACGAAGGAATCGACACGTTCTGCTCGGTATCGTGCCCAAATTTGGGCCCGGAGGTTCCCCAGATGTGGTTGCGCAGCGCCCAAGCCGCGCGGTTCGGCTCGCCGGTGGCACCGGGATTGTATTTACGAAACTCGACGGTGATCTTATCTTCGAAAGGAAAGAAGTAGTACATGATCGAGTAGCCGAGCGCCTTGAGATCCGGAAGCGCGGAGATGAAGTCCTCGAGGCTGTAAGTGGTGTGGTGCACGTGCATGGGCGTAAGTGGCCGCACCTGATAAGTCACCTCACAAATAATCCCGAAGAGGCCATAGCTGGAGCGTACTTTCTGCATGAGGTCCGGAGTCGCAGCTTCGGTGACTTCGAGAAGATCGCCGCTGGGCAGCACCATCCTGACTCCGGTGATATAGGAGCCCACCTGGCCGTACTCGCCTGGGAAAGACGCATCCTTGGTGCCGGCGCACGCGGCGCTCCCGGCGGAGAGGCTGCCGATCTCAGTGTTGACGTAGAACTGAAGGTTCTTCGCCTCCAGCGCTTTGGCCATCTGCAGGTGCGTGGCGTCGGCCTGCACGGTCAGTCCATCCGGACCCATGCTGAGAATCTGATTCATCTTCATTCGAATTAGCGTGCCGCCGTCGGCCACACCGCACGGCGCTGTGGAGTGATTGGAGCCGACCGCGCGCACCGGCGCTGGATAGGTCGCCGGATCCTTCATAACACGGACGACATCGTCCACGCTGGTGGCATCCACGATGACGGCGGGATGCGAGACGATGTTGCCGAACCAGTTGGTGACGGTATTGACCGCGTTTCCTGGAGACGCTGTTGCCATGCTGCACCTCGCGGGTTGTTGCTGACTGTTATCTCGCGTCAGGCGGATTGCTGGATCATGTCGAACGCTTTTTCGCTCGCCATGTAAATGGCTGTAACGATGAAGTAGCCCGGGATTCTGGGGAAAACGGAGGCATCGACAACACGTAGCTGCTGCGTGCCGCGCACGCGGAGACTGCTGTCGAGGACTGCCATTGGATCGCTGTCGGGGCCCATTTTGCAGGTGCAGGAGGCATGGTGCCCCCAGGCTTCGTCGCGGATGAATTGGCGCAGCTGATCGGGCGTTGCACAGGCCGCCCCCGGAACCTCTTCGCCGGTGATGAGGCCGCCGCTTTGCAGTCGCTGGTTCATCGCGCGGACAAACTGTATGCCGGAGACCACAGCGTCGAGGTCCGGATCATTGACCCGGCTGCCGTCGCCAAAGTACTGGAAGTTGATCGCCGGCGAATCCCAGGGCATAGCCGATTGCAGGCTCACGGTGCCGGTGTTGCTGGTGCGCGCCTTGAGAATGGCCCACGTGAACCGGTTGTGGTGGTACTCGAACAATTTGGAATAACCGGGCCGATAACCGCGGAAGTAGCCGGGCAAACCGAAGATATACAGATCCGGCTCTTTGAGGCCGGGGCTGGAGCGGGAGATGATGCCGATGAGCGCGCCATTGGACGCGTAGACGCCGGTGCCCTCTTCCATCCATTGCTGCATATATGTGTCGGGGTTGGGATCGGGGGGAGCAAAGGTGGCCTGGCCGATCAGTGCAAAGTCGCGGGCGAAAGAGGACACGACGGATACTTCATACCGATCCTGCAGGTTCGTTCCGACGCCGGGAAGATCGACGACCTGGGGGATACCGAAGCGCGCAAGCTGCGTGCGCGGTCCAACGCCGGAGAGCAGGAGCAACTGGGGAGTATTGAAGGCGCCCCCGGCAAGGATCACCTCGCGACGAGCGCTTGCCTGCTGGCGCGGCGGATCCGGGGGCGCCGTGACAGCCGCAGGATCGGCGCGATAGAGGTGCGGTTGCTCGATGAACTCCACCCCGATGGCCCGGGTGCCTTCGAAAAGGACGCGGGTAGCGAGGCAATTCTCCTGGATGGTCAGTTTTCCCGGAAATTGCACGGCGACCCGCAGAAGGAAATCGCGGGGACCGTTGCGCTTGCCGTTGGCGACCGAAAGAGGCGTGAAGGCGAGTCCTTCCGGGCTGGAATCGGCATTGCGCGAGTCGTTCGGATCGAGACGCGTCTCGATGCCCAGGGCGGGGGATCCAAGGCGATCGACGAGTACGTCGCGCACACCGTTCAGCAGAAGTCCGAGAAGCTCCTTGTCCTTGAGGACCAGCAACGGGTCGGCTTCGCTGGTCGTAAGCCATCCCTTAAAACCGTGACCGTCGCTTTGGTCGCGCCAGCTTTCCCTCCCCGGAAAAAGCTGCGCGATACTGGAGAGCACCTGGTTCGCATCGGCTCCGGGGGTTCCGGGCGACGGGACATAACGGCAGTTCTCCAGCCGCTCGAAGTACGCGCGCATCTTATCGGCTCGCCACGATGCATCGCCGGTCACGTTGGCGATGTAGTTCCAGTCGTCGTCTTGCGGAACGACCGTGATCATCGCGTTATGGGCCGTGCATCCGCCCAGAGTCCCCGCGCGCGGATACCAGATCCAGTCGCGGCCATCCCGCTTCACAACTTTGGAATCGCGCGCCTGCCGGGCATCATCGGTGTAATGCCGGACGAAGTAATTCCATGCGCAGCCGGGATATTCGGTAGATAGACCGTGGAAGATGGGAACCTCATACATCATGCGGCCCATGTCAGTGGCCGCGCAGGAGTCGGCGCCCGCCTCCAGCAGCAGAACTGTCGATCCGCTCCGCGCGAGGTTGGCGGCAAGAGGGCCGCCTCCGGCTCCGGACCCGATGATGATGTAATCGAAATCGCTCACAGCCTCTCCGGGTGTTCTGGTTTGCAGAGATTGCTTCTCAGAACGTCTTCAGATACTCGATGAGCGCGAGTTTTTCTTTGTCGCTGAGCGGCGGCTCTCCGGGCGCGTAGCTGGTTCCGAAGTAATGACCGCGGTTCACGATAAAGTCGGGACACTTGCTCACCTGCATCAGCGGCTCGACCAGGTTGGCAAACACTTTGCGCGCGTCGTCGTCGCTGGGATTGGGACCGAGCGCCTCGAGGTCATGCTTCAGGCGCAGGAGAAGGTTGAGCAGTTTCTTATCGTGATTGAGCCGCCCGGCGAGATCCGCATCGTCGCCGAGGAGATCGAGATTAGCGATCAGATCGACCGGGGTTCCCGGTGGGATGGGCCCAATCTCGATGCCGCCGGCTTCAAACACGCTGGGAAGGAGGCGCTGGCCAACCCCGACGAGACCTTTCAGGTTGTCCGGCACGAACCCGGCGGCGACGCGGATGTAGCTGCGCGTCGTGGTGCGGTCGATGAGGGAGCCGGCGACCTTCGATCCTACAAGATTTCCTATCACCGGATCTTTGTCGCGGCGTTCAGGCCACAGCATTTTGGTGATCGCGTCCTGGAATGCTGCCATGCGGTTGTCGACCGATGGGCTCGGGTTCCAGTCGTCGTTCGGCGCATTCGGATTGAGGCGCCCGACGCTGTTGTTGAGCAGAAACGGAGCGCTGGACCAGAGGCTGATGAGCGAAGGCGGGCGTGTGTAGCCACGACCACCGGCAGGCATCTTGAAGGTGTGCGGCTTGCCGGTGAATGGATCATAATAGGTGACGGTGCCTACGGACGGCAGATCCTTGTAGGTCTCGGAAGAGAAGTTATCCCAGATATTTCCGCGGATCGCATTGGTGGCCAGCGGACTGCAGGCATTGGTCTGGAGCAGAGTAACTGGAACCCGGAATTCAGCCGAGAGGAAATTGCCGTCCAGAAAGTCCGGAGCCCTCACGATGGCTTCCATTTTCTTCCGAAAGTCCGGCGTCTTCGTCCACTCCCAGTAGGCGTTCCAGCACTTCATGTAGTCAGGGCCCGAGCAGCCGCCGGGATCGAGCCCCGGCGCAGGGCTCGGCAATTTGCTGGAGTGGCAGCGCGCGCAGCGGTCAGCGAAGACGGTCTTGCCGAGATTAAGCGTGGCCGCGTCGGCAGTGAGATAGTCCGCGCCCCCGGGAGCATCCTTCAACTTGTGCGGCGCGGTGCTTGCGAGGAAAAACAGAGCCATGTTAGGCGACTGCGCTTCGGTGGCCTGCCAATAGACAGAGTTCCTGCGCGCGACGGCAATTTCGATGGGCGTGGTCGGCTTGCCGCCGACCAGCGCGTTGAAGTGCAGAAGCCATTCCTCACTGAAAAGGCCGATGTTGAGATAGACGCGATTCAGCGCGCCGAGTACTCCGACTGAGTCCGCACCGTCCTTGAGAACACGCGGTGAGAAAGCAGTCGCGGGCGCAGTGAAGTACCTCGCCAGCGGTGACGATGCGGGCACAAAGTCGTTCAGCTGTTTGTTATTCAGGTTGCCGCCGGCCAGCGTTTCTCTGCCGAAGCGCAGTGCCTGGTCCAGACGCGGACCCACGTCGTAGATGGCATTCATCGCCCGGGGGTTATTGATGTTATCGGTAGACACCAGCGAGGTATCCAGCGTGCCCGGCCGCTGGCTGTGGAATAACTGAAAGACATAGTTACCAGGGTCGGCCTGCCAGTCGAAGATGCGATCAAGCCAGAAATACTGGGCACCCACGTTGGAGGCGAGATTCTCCAGGGCCGGATGTTCCGGATCGGTCGGCGGCTTGAGCGGGTTCGGGCCGACGTGGCAAAACGCGCACGACATGCCGACGCGGTAAGGGCGAATCAGGTTCTTGTCGTTATAGTAGGAGGCATCGGTGTAGTAGCGCACCGGATCCCATTTCTTCGCAGCAGCCGCATCGAAGGCGGGATTCGGGAAGAGCCGAAGACCGACGATGCCGGACGCCCATCCGTAGTAGGAGCCGACCGGCAGGGTTCCTCCACGCGCGCCGATGCGCACGCCAGGATATTTCGTTTCGTTTTCGAAGGGGTCTGGCGGGCAATTCGGGTCGCGCTTGTCCAGCCACAAGCCGTAGCGCTGCGGATCGGGTCCGGTCGCCTTGATGAAACAGGGCTCGTTCACCAGTCCGAAGTAAGCCCACCGGTTATCGCGGGAGTATTTCAGACTGGGATGCGATGAGAGCGTTTTGAGGAAGTCGAGCGCACCAAAGCTGGAGACGCCGAGAGTGTCCCAGAAGCGATCATCGCCTCCGGTCCAAACCAGCCACATGTTACGGCCCTTGATCTGTTCGGGAGTCAGGGCCAGGCCGCCGTCCATGTCGCGAAAATAGTCTTCATCGGCGGGCGGGAAGGACGAGACGTCGCGTTGCGCACGCATGGCTTCGTCCTCAACGGTTCCGGGGCGCGGCTGTTTCTGGCAGCCGATAACGCAGAAGACTGTGGCGACGATGAGTACGAGAACGGAAACGCGCCCGCGTGCGATCATGCCGGCACCTTCGATTTTTAAGTTTTTAAGGTCTGAACTGACAGACGGACGCTTCTGGGAGCGGACAACCGGGGAGAGTGAGCGTCAGTATTGAGCGAACATCATGCTCTGCGATGCAATCACTGTCAAGCAGATTTTTGGCGCGAGAAGGCGCGCCGGACGCTGTTATGGGCGACGCGCGCACCGCGCTTACCGTAGTCACCATCTGGTTGGCCGCTTGACACGCGGAATATGATGGAGGGACTTGCCCAAAGCTCGGCATGGAAGCTGGAGGTTGACGATGGCTTTCACGCGTCCCGTAGTGCTCATCCACGGATACTCCGACAAGCGCCAATCTTTCGAAAACTGGCGCCAGACTCTCATCCACCGGGGGCAACGGCGGTGCCGGTCAATGTCTGCACCTGTCTCCCTGAACAACGAAGTTACATTCGTAGATATCGGCGAAGCTCTGGATGCGCTGGAAATATCGGCTGAAGTGGGACGATGGGCAACCCAGGGAATACCCTCTGCGCCGAATATGAGGGAGCGTGGCCGTTGGCTGCTGCGACAAATGCAGCAAATGCTGCGATGAGATGGAGAGTCCGCCATGCCGAATGAAACGGTGAACCCTGAGACGCGCTCCGGGAAAGCCTGGGGTTTCCTGATGGGCTGGGTTGGCCGGATCACCGCGATTGTGGGGCTGTGTGCGACGGTGACGGGCGGAGTGACCTGGTTTATCAGCCATCACCGGCAGCAGCAGGAACGGTCCGCGCAACTTGCTCTGGCGAAGGCGCGGGCGGCACAAGGGGAGTACCAGGCCTCTGTCGAAACCTATGCGGCCCTTCTGAAATCGGATCCGCTGGATGGTGCCGCGCTGGACGGACAGCTGGAAACGACGATGCAGTGGGCGGAGAACTTCAGCGTCCTGGTTCCGGAGGGGCAAAGCGCCACAGAGCCCGCGGGCCCAGCACTGGACGAGATGATGTCTATTCTGGAATCCGGCCTGACGCGCAGCCAGGGAATCCGCGCGGCCGACGTGCAGGCGCATCTGGGATGGGCGCACTGGCTCAACCGAACGATCGCGGAGAGGGAATTCGGTCCCGAGGCGGAGAAGAACTTTCGCGCGTCGCTGGCCGCGGATCCGGCAAATGTTTACGCGAATGCGATGCTGGGCAACTGGACGCTGCAGAACGGCGGGAGCCTGACTGAAGCCGTCCGCCATCTGGATGCCGCCGCCGCAACGGGCAAAGCGCGCCCCTTTGTGCGGCGGCTACAGATGGGTGGGCTTTCCGGCTGCGACAAGCCCGGCGCTCGCGCCGAGCTGGTGAAGGTCGCCGACGCCATGCGCCTGGGCGGCGAGCCGCTGGGGCCGGACGAAAAGCGCCGAGTCTTTGATGCCTGCTGTAATTTCGCGGTGACCGACCACGCGGAGATGGTTGAATCGCTGGCCGCTGTTCCTCCACACGATGCCTGGCTGACGTACCTGTGGCTGGAACCCGAAGAGGCGGACGGGGCCGCGGACCCGCTTCGTCCGCTCACCCACGACTACATTCGGGCCAATCTTCTGGAGATCTCCGGAGAACGGCCGCAGGCACTAGGGCAATATCAGATTCTGGAGCAAAAGCTCCGCGATCAGCCGAGGGCTGTTCTGAAGGACGCGGTCGATGCGGCGGTCAGCCGGTTGTCGCACCACTGATCGATCGTGAGCGGCCGGGCAACGCGATGCGAGCCCTAGATATCGCTCCAAAGCGGAAGAGGCGGCTAGGGAACCTTGCACAGGCCACAGTAGCTGATCGCCTGCTCGATGGAGCGGAAGCGCGAAGTGTCGCCCACCTCAAGCGCCCAGGTCAGGGCTGTGATCGGGCCTACGCCAGGGATGGTTCGCAGCCGCCTCAGTCTGTCGGCCAGCAGCGGATCCTGTTCCAGCGATCGCAGCAGAGTGGTGTCCAGCTTGATCGCTGGTTGATGTGCTCGCGGCAGAGCCTGAGCAGCGGCCGGATACACTCGCTGATCTCTTCGTTGGTCGCCAGTAGTTCAGCGAAGTAGCCCATCCGGTGCAGCCGCAGCTTGTTGTAACTCACGCCAGTCTCCATCAGCAGACCGGAAACGCGGTTCTTCATCTGCACCGCCTGCCGCAGCACCAGGCCGCGGTAGCGCCGGGTTGAACCGATCCTGCCTTCCTGGTGCACACAAACAGCGGCATCCTTGACGCAAAAGCTGATCGTCTTCTTGTGAACATCCAGTCCGATGTAATACATATCATCTCTGAGGAGCCTCCGAGGTCGTTCTCTGAGTCAGCCTCACAGCTGAGTTCAGCATTTTGCAGCACCTCGTGCTCCTCTTCGACTTAGTATTCAAACAATACGGAAGTAACTGGTTGCTGAACATTCCACTACGTCTTCGGCGTGGATGACGGGGGCCGCGCACTGTGGATGTCCTGATCGGTACTGCCGTGGTTCATATCGTTCTGCGCCGTTCCCGGGAGATAAAGACACGCGACACGATGGGTTCGCCTACCCAGTCAGTAGCACACTGAGGAATCCTCATTCCGGCGAGATCTGCGCCGCACGATTCTCTCGTCCTGTTAGGCTCTGGATTGGAGGGCCGCCGACCGTTGCGCTCGCGGCTGTGGATTAATGTTGTTCCCAGGGAAGCCAGGGCTCTTTGAGAAAGATAAAACAGTGACACGTGGCGAGCCGCCGCGGGATCGGAACTCTGCCACATGAGTCGAACCTTCTACAATCGCTTTCTCCTTTTCATTGCCGGACTCGGCGGACTCCTTTACGGAATCGACGTTGGCATCATCGCGGCTGCGTTGCTCTATCTGGGCAAAACGGTCGACCTCTCCCTCAGTCAGACCTCGCTGATTGTCGCCGCCGTGCTGGGCGGCAGCATGATCGCGTCTCCCGTAGCCGGTTTTCTTGCCGAATGGTTCGGCCGCAAACGCATGATGGTGGTCAGCGGCCTCATGTTTGTCGTTAGCGTCGGCATCATCGTCCTTTCTCAGGGATTTGCGTCGCTCCTCGTCGGCCGCCTGCTGCAGGGAATGAGCGGCGGCGTCATTGCCGTCGTTGTCCCCCTGTATCTTGCCGAGTGTCTCGCGCCGGCTACGCGCGGGCGCGGCACCGCGATCTTTCAGTTGATGCTCACCTTCGGCATCGTCGTGGCTGCAGTCGTGGGCTGGTATTTTGCGCGCCAGGCGGAATTCACCATCGCGCACGCGGCCGGCAACGCGGTCATGATCCGAGCAGCAGAGAATCACGCATGGCGCAGCATGTTTCTTGCTGTCATCTATCCCGGCGCTCTCTTTTTCCTCGGCGTCTTTCTGCTGAGCGAATCGCCTCGCTGGCTGCGCCGCCGCGGAAAAACCGACGCCGCCATGAAAGCCCTGCTTCGCTCGCTGCCTCCCGAGGAAGCCACGCGAGAGCTGGACGAGATGAATGCGGTGCTGGCATCGACCGCAAGCGCAACTGCCCTCCAGCGTGATTCTCTCCTGCAGCGAAAATATGTTCTGCCCTTCATCCTGGCCTGCATCGTGCTCGCTGCCAACCAGACCACTGGCATCAATTCTGTTCTCCAGTTCCTGGTCGTCATTCTCAGGCAGGCCGGCCTCTCGGTCTCGCATGCCACCCAGGGAGACGTTGCAGTCAAGGTCCTCAATTTCGCCATGACACTCGTTGCTGTGCCCCTCATCGACCGGAAAGGCCGGCGCTTTCTTCTTCGCCTCGGGACGGCCGGCGTCGTCGTGGCCCTGATCGCCGCCGCAGGTTTGTTTTGGAGAGTCGAGCACCAGCGTGTCGACGTCAGAGCTCAGATTGTCGGCGCTGAGGAAGGAAACACCGTCGCGGTTCCGGTCGACCGCCTCAAACCCTCGCCGCGTCCCATGGCGCTTTTTGTCCTCTACTCCTACGGAAAAGGAAGCCGCGTCGCGACCGTCTCCTCGACCGACGTGAATCCTGTGCTCGTGATCAGGCCCGATCCCGCCGAGGCCGCTGCGCCGCTTGCGATCCAGCGGGCGCTGCTCGGTCCCGTTCCCGGCGCCGCAAGCAGCGGTCTCATCACCCTGTGCATGGGATTATTCATCGCAGCCTACGCTGTGGGTCCGGGGGTCGTGGTCTGGCTGGTGCTTTCCGAACTCATGCCCTCGCGGATTCGCTCCGCAGGCATGGGAATCGCACTGTTGCTCAACCAGGGCGTCTCGACATTGATTGCGGCCATGTTTTTGCCTGTCGTCGGAAACTTCGGCTACGCTGCCATGTTTGTCTTTTGGGCGGTATGCACATTTCTTTACTTTCTCACCGCGACGTTCCTGATTCCGGAGACGAAGGGCAAGACCCTCGAGGAGATCGAAATGCATTTCTCCGACCGCGCGAAAGGATCGGCCACCGCCATCGCAGAGTGAGGGATAACTGCCGGAGGGTTTCGAAACAAATGACGAACACTGTTGCAACGGAGGCGACAAAGCTTATCCGGCCACTGAAGGGCCGGCTCCGGCGTCTTCTCCAGGAACTCGTCAGGACGAACAGCGTCGCGGTTCTGACCGGTGGGAATGAAGCTCCGGCGCAGCAGGTGTTAGCGGCTTTTTTCAAGGAGCAGGCAATTCGTCCAGAGCTTTATGACACTGCCTTTATTCTCAAATCCAGATTCCCGCATGTTCGACGCTACAAGTCCTACGCTGGCCGCAGGAACCTCAGCGTTCGGGTTTCAGGAACGGGACGAGGCAGGAGTTTGTTGCTCAATTGCCACATCGATACGGTTCCCGCGGATAGTGGCCCGTGGTCGCGCTCGCCGTGGTCGGGCCGGTTTTCTGGCGGACGCGTCGAGGGCCTGGGTTCCTTCGACATGAAAGGCGGGTTGGTTGCCTGTGTCGCGGTGGTCTGCGCGCTCCAGAGAGCGAACCTGCGCCCGGGCGGCGATGTTCTGTTTGAGTCGGTCGTGGACGAGGAGTGGGGCGGCGGCGGCGGAACAATCGCGGCGCGGCTCCGCGGAGACACGGCCGATGCCTGCCTGATTTCCGAAGGGACCCAACTGGAGATTTATCGTGCTACGCGTGGCGGATTCGTCGTGGACCTGATCGTCGAGGCCGGAGATCCTTCCGCGTATTTCTCCAGCGGCGAAGTCGTCAGTCCTGCGATCCCGCTCGGGCGCCTGCTCGGATGGGTCGAGCGGCTGTCACGCAGCCGGGGCAGAATGCGGCCGCGAGGTGCTTACAGTGAGTTTTCCGATGCGGCCCCCGTCCAGGTGCTCGCGGTCGAGGCGAATCGCTGCGATGCGCAGGTTCCTCTCAGCGTTCCTCGGCGAGGAACGGTGCGCCTCTATATGCAATTCCTGCCTGCTGAAGATATCGATCGCGTCATCGCCGATACGAAAGCGAACCTGGAAACCTTTTGCGCGCGCGATCCGTTCTTTCGAAGCTGGCCGGTACGCTGGACGCCGCTCATCGGCGGACCGCTCTACGGGCACGAGGTCGCGGCGGATCATCCCTGGCTCCGCTGCATGCAACAGAGCGCCGCCAGTGTGCTGCAGAGGCGCCCCGTCACCACAGGCGCTCCCTACCCCTGCGACGCAGGTCTGATCCATCGCGACTTCGGCATCCCGACGCTGCTCTTCGGTCCTCGCGGTGCCGGCGCCCACAACCCCGACGAATATGTCGATTTCGACTCGGTGGTGCAAACCGCCGAAGTGTTGCTGACCGCGACGCTGGCGTGGACCGGCGCCTAGACGCGTGTGCCGAATTTCCGCAGAACGCGTCTCAGTAGATTCCGAAGTTCTGAACCACGCGGCTGATAGCGCCGCTCGGGCTGGGAGTATCCGGTTTCAGCCCGGCGTGAATCGACGCGAACAGACCCAGCAGCTGTCCAAACATTACGTCGAGCACAGGCCTGTAATGATCCGGGATGACGTCGTCTGTCTCCGGTGACAGTGCGTGGTCGACCTCGTCGCGTAACCCGTCGACGGCGGTGGCGACGACCACGCGCGTGCGCGCCAGGTGTTTGCTGCCCACTTCCCGGAGCAGGTCGATCTCATATTTCCGACGCTGTTTCTGGCTCGAGACGAGGCTGACGAACAAGGCTTCGCCGTCAAGGGCTGCCATGGGTCCGTGGCGCAGAGCGAGCGTCGACTGTGAGATGGTGAGCACTGTCCCGGCCGTCAGTTCCAAAAGCTTGAGTGCGCACTCCATCGCCGTTCCAGCAAGAACTCCCGAGCCGACGAAACACGCCTTGCTGTAACCCCGGTGGGCAAGATCGGAGGCTAACTGCGCTGCGCGTGGCAGCAGATTCTCCCCGGCATGAATGAGCGAACGTAACACCGGAGCGTATTCCTCAACACTCCAGGCGTGCGCTAGAATCTGTCCGGCCAGAACCATATTCGTGAAGGAACTCGTCATGGCCAGACCGCGATCGTTCGCCGCATCGTCCAGCACGATCGAGAGACAGTTATCGCGGCCGTCGATCGCCTGCCCCATCCGTCCCTTGCTGTTGCAGGTTATGAGCAGGTGTGAAACCTGCGGAGCGTCGGCCAGTGCCCGCTCCAAAACGGCAATCCCCTCCGGGCTGTCTCCGGAGCGGGAGAATGAGATCCAAAGGTAGCGGCGCTCGGGGATCAGGTAGTCAGAGAAATCCGGAAGCAGGCTGGTGCTTGCAACCGGGATCACCTCGCATTGCCAGCGATTGCGCAGCAGGTGGTGCAACGAGCGGCCGATGTAGTCCGAAGTCCCTGCGCCGACCAGGAGAACAGTGGGCCTTTGGCTCAGTGACTGATTCACGCCGGTGCGACTCAAAAATTCGCGTAGCTCCTGAAGTCGCGGTTCCAGGTGGCGGAACGTCGTGCTCCAGGTTGCAGGTTGCTGTGCAATCTCGCGGGGCGTATGCTCCAGTCCGCGCAGAATTTTCTCGGAGGCTTCAAGGTTCAGCAAAGCGGCAAGGGGGTCCAACTGGTTTCTCCTCCGCTCCATGCTAACCAGGCCTCATCCATCCGACGAAATGACCCTCTCGATTCCCGGAAACGATTGCTCCTGGAGAAAATTGCGAAGCAGGATTCGGTCGCGGAATGCCTCGGTTCCTCCCGGCCTCTGCGTCGAAAGCGCTCCCGCGATGTTGCCCGCGCGAGCGCACACTTCGGGATCCTCCCCCCTGAGCCATGAACTGAGAAAGCCAGCATTAAAGCTGTCTCCGGCCCCGATCGTATCCACCGGCTCGACCCTCACACCGGGCACGCGGAGACGTCTGGCTCCCTGTTGGACGATCGCTCCCTGACTGCCGCACTTCACGGCAATCAGAGGAACGGTTTGCCCCAGGAACGACAGCGCCTCGTCCACGCTCGCGCGTCGGGTAATTTTGAGGATCTCGTCATTATTGGGAAGAATCACGTCGATGAGCGGCAGGATCTCCTCGAGCACTCCGCTCCAGCGGTCTTCGGGATCGTCATTCGTGTCGAGTGAGAGCGTGAGCCCGCGCCGCTTCAGTTCCCGAAGCAGTTTCGGCAGGCCCACATGCAGGCCGCGCAGTAAAAACAACGACGACAGATGAAAATGCCGTGCCGACGCCAGGTAGTCGAGATCCAGATCGTCCACTGTCAGCTCGAACATGGCTCCGGGATAAGTCAGAATCCGGCGCGCATGGTCGTGAGCCAACACGACCGTGACGCCCGTTTTCGCATTCCCGGAATCGCGGATACAGCGCGACAGGTCTGCGTGGCTTTCGGCCAGCCGCTCCATGGCGATCCGGCCCATCGCGTCATCGCCACAGCGAGTAGTAAACCCAACACGGGTTCCGAGAACGGACAGATTGTGCGCCAGAATCGCGGACGAGCTGCCCAGGGTCATCTGGAAATCCGTGGCAAGGATCTCGCGGTCCAGTGGCAGAGATTCGTCCAGGCCATAGAGAATGAGGTCGAGATTGACCTCGCCGGCGATAGTGACGTCAAACGAAGACACAGAACTCATGCAGCGATCCGGACCTCCCGTATTAATACCATTGATGCTCCGAGCGTCGAGGGTTGGGGCAACACCGCATGACTCTCTAAACAGTAGACCCAGAATTGAACCCAGCTCCGGTGCGATTCAGGAAATCGGGCCGAGTTCCTCAAGCCTGGCCGACTTCGCAATACTTGCATCGGCGATTTTGTAGCTGATGATCCAGATGCGTGGTAAACCCGATTCGCCATCTGCGGGTTCGCTGGAAGTGGGAATCTGCCGCTCACTCCGCGCGCAGGATCTCGGTGGGGTCTGTACGCAGCGCGCGAAGCACGGCGGGGAGTGTGGCAACGAGCGCAGTGAGCAGAATGGCGCACGCCGGCAAAGCGATCATGTCCGCGTCCGTTGCTTTGACCTGGTAAAAAAGCGATGCGACAGAACGCGCCGCGCCGAATCCGAGCGCGACGCCCGCGCAGCCTCCGAGCGCGATCGTCAGGAAGACATCGAAAGTCACAATGCGCACGATGTCAGCACGGGTCGAGCCAATCGCCATACGGATACCAATCTCGCGGCGGCGCTGCAGGACGGAGTGGTTCAGAACAGCGTACAGCCCGATGCCGGCGAGGAGCAGCGCGACTGCGGCAAAAAAGCTGGCAAGCATGGCGATCAGGCGCTCACGAACGGTCTGGTCGCGGACCAGATCGAGCTGCGTGGTTACGTTCGAGACGCGAAGGCCATTGTGGCGCTGCGCGATGAGCTGGCGGAGGGAGGCAGAGAGGGCGAGCGGGTTCTGGGTGTCGGTGTGAATGGTGAAAGTGGCGAAGGCGACGGCCTTGAGGGCGGATTGGTCGTCGATTGCGTTGAAGGGGACGTAGAAGACGGCGCGGTTGGGCTCGCGCAGGTCGTGGTCAGGGACGTCGGGGGTGACGCCGACGATCTTGTTGACGGGTTGATGGACACCGCGTTCAAAGGTGCGGCCGATGGGGTTCTGGTCGGGGAAGAAGGTCCTGACGAAGGTTTCGTTGACGATGGCGGCTCCCGGCGAGGTGTCTTCAGGGCCAAAGTCGCGGCCGGAAACCAGGGGAATCTTTATCGTCGAAAACCAGCCAGGGGAAACGTTCAGGAAAAAGGCGGGAGTCGGACCGGGAGGCGCGCCGTTGATGGAGATGTTGCTGTTGATCTTGATGCGCCCAAGCAGGGGCCAGCCCGAGATAGCGACCGAGTCCACGCCCGGAACGGCACGGAGCGCCTTGGCAGTTTGATTCCAGACGACGGGGAGCCGGCCTTTGCCGGCAACGGTTTGAAGCAGGAGCAGACGGTCGGTTGAGAAACCGGGGGGGGGTTCTCGAGGCGCCGGAAGGATGCGACGAAGAGCGAAGACAGAAAGAGGACGAGGCAACAGAAAGCGACCTCAAGAGCGATGGCTCCATTCATAAGACGGCGCGGCGAGTGCGGATCTTCACCTCCTTTGAACGCGACGATGGGCCGGACGGCAGAGGCACGGAGAGCAGGGCGCAAACCAAGCGATAGAACGACGAGGATCATGAGCCCGAAGCCGAAGAGAAGCACACGCCAGTCGGCGGAAAGGGCGAGGCGCGCGGGGTTGTCAGGCGGATTGATGAGGCTGAGCACAAAGGGCGCCGACCATGCCGCAAAGAATGCGGCAAGGATGGAAGGCAGGAGGGCGAGCAACGCGCTCTGGGCAAGGATGAGCTGGACGAGGCGACGACGGCCGGCGCCGATCGAGATTCGGAGAGCCATCTCCTGAGAGCGGGTGGCGGCCTGGGTAGTCATCATGTTGGCGACGTTGACGCAGGCGATGAGGAGGACGAGAGCGGCCAGGAGACCCAGGACGCCGAAGGATCGGCGATAGTCTTTCTGGAGATCGGAGATGCCGGCGTCGGCGGGAGAAAGGACGAGCGTCTGATTGAGATACCGCTCGATATTCGCCGGGGTCGCGCCGCGGAAGCACGTGGAGCACTCGACCTCAAAGGCGCGATTGACGGCGGAGAGGTGCTAGCGGAGCGGCTCGAGGGCGATGGCCGGGTGGACGCCGGGTTTCAACATCAGGAAGATGCGGTGCCAGGTGACGTTGTCCTGGGTGGCGAAGCTGGCCATGCTGAGGGGCAGAAAGATGTCGGTGACCGTTCCTTTTTCGACTCCGGTGAAATCGCGAGAGGCGACGCCGACGATTTGGAAGGTCTGGTCGCCGATGTGGAGCAATCGGCCGAGCACGTGGGGATCGCGGCCGAAGCGGTGATTCCAATAGTCCCAGGAGAGGACCGCATAGGGACTGGCTCCGGGGCCGTGGTCATCGGCGGGGGCGAGCAGTCGTCCAAGCGCGGGCTGCAGGCCGAAGAGCGGAAACATGTTGCCGGAGACAGAAACGACGTGGGCCTTTTCTATGTCGTCGTCGGTCGACCAGGTGATGTCCGTGCGGTCGGCGTCGCTGATGACGATCAGGTCGGCATAGTCCTTGACGGCATCGCGCATGAGCTTGAACTCCGGCGTGGCCCAGTGGCCGTCCTCGACAGGCTTGCCATAGAGGCCGGTCATCTTGCGGGTGAGGACGTAGAGGTCGCTGGAATAGGCGATGGGCAGCGGGCGCCAGAGCAGGGCGTCGATCAGACGGAAGGCGGCGACACAAGAGCCGATGCCGAGGGCGAGGGAAAGCACAGCGGCCGCAGATGTGACCTTGTTGCGGCAGAGCTGCCGCCAGCCGAAACGTACATCGTGAAGAATCGATTCAAGCCATCCGGCAGCACGAATGCTGTGGCTCGCCTCGCGGGCATGCAGAGCGGAGCCGAACGCACGGCGCGCTTCCCCGGGATCGCGTCCTGCGGCAATGGCTTCCTCAATGTGGGCCCGCAACTCTTCATCGATCTCGCGATTCAGCCGCTCGCCGCGCACGGCATTCGAGATACGCGACCACAAAGACATGTCATGCCTCCCGGAGGACCCGATTGATGGCCAGGCTGACGGACTGCCAGCGCGACTCTTCCACGCCCAGTTGCTTTTTGCCTGCGGCGGTCAGTTCGTAGACGCGGGCCCGGCGGCCAGAACCCTTTTTGATCCACTCGGCGCGAATCCATCCCGCTTCCTCCATCCGATACAGCGCCGGGTAGAGCGAACCTTCCTCGGCGCGCAGCACTTCGCCGGATGTACTGGCGATGGCAGCCATGATTGCGTAACCGTGGAGCCGCGGGCGCCGCGACAAAATCTTGAGCACGAGCAAATCGAGGGAACCCTGCAGGGCATCGGTCCTGGCCATATACAGATGTCTTTATATAGATATCTTAGTAGTAGGTCAAGACGCGCTCATCTCATGCATACAGGGCAAAGGCTCATCAGGGGTAACCGGCGGGAAAAGGAAATAAGTAACGATAAACGATAGAACTCCATCTCGACTGCCGGGAGGCGAGATCTTTCGCCGGGGAGCTTTGCGGGCAGTCAAGATAGAGTCGTTTGAAGGAAGCCGCCCGTCCCGTCAGCCACCTATATCATTTCAATGGGACGGAGATACTTGCGGTGCTGCCAGGTGATCCAGCGCCGGCTGCTGTCCAGGAAAGAGTCTCCTGTACTGCGGATGATATCGGCCACCTCCAGAGGTGGCCGGTGCACGCCTGCGGTGTTCGCCCTCTCGGTTCGCTGAGAGTGAGGGCATCCAGAGGGCTTGCCGTGGCACGGAGGTGTCTGCTCGACAGGTGCAGATAGATAGAGGTCTCCCCAGGATCATGATGGCCGAGCAGGATCTGGATGGTACGCAGGTCGGCTCCGGCCTCCAAGCAGGTGCGTGGCGAAGCAATGCCTCAGAAGGTGGGGATAAATACGCCTGTGTTCAAATCTGGCCCGCGTGGCGGCATGTTCGCAGGCCGTCCAGAGCACCTTGGTCGTGATGGGTTGACTGTTGACTGCCTGTATGCCAGCGGTTGCCGGGAAACAGCCACTCGGTCGGCTTGCACCGCAGTCCACGCCAGCAGTCGCGGAGCGCATCGAGCAGCTTCTGGCTGAGCATGACGTCGCGATCCCGGTTGCCCTTGCCGCCACGGATGTGAACCACCATGCGCCGGCTGTCGATGTCGCCGACCTTCAGATGGGCTACTTCGGAGCGCCGTGCTCCGGTGCCATACATGAAGATCAGCAGGATGCGATAGAAGGGCAGCTCGGCCGCATCGATCAGCTGTGCCACCTCCTCCGGGGTGAGAATCCGCGGGAGGCGAATCACCTTCTTCGGATAAGGTGTCTCGGCAATGCTCCAGGTTCTCTTCAGTACCTTGATATAAAAGAAGCGCAGCGAGGCCAGCCGAAGCGTCACCGTGTTGGGCTGTACATCAGCTTGCTGAAGAGCATCGCCTGGTACTGCCGGATGTGCTCCGGGCCAAGCTGATCAGGACGGCGCTGGAAGTACCGGCTGAAGTGCTCGACACCATGAACATAGGATCGGATGGTCGTCTCGGTGAAGTTGCGGCGCTGCAACTCCTTGATCATGAGCTGACGTAAACGGGTCACAAAGAGGTCCTCCTTCTCTGCGACCCAACCTGCTCGTCAGCCACTACCGCCGACTCAGCAGCACGCGAATGCGTCCGCCGCAAAGCGGCTTCGTTCAAACGGGGTTGTATTGAGAAATGGTCAGTCAATCGGTCTGGGAAATGATTTCCGCATGCCATGCGGCCCCTGGAAAACGCCACTCGGCAGCGCTTAAAACCCTTCGGGCAAAATCCGAATTCGAGTTGCGGCGTGGTCGTTCTGATTCTCAGAGCTCAAGAATGACGCGGCTCCGCGAGACATGTTTGCTTTCAAACTGGCAGTGTATTCGGCGCAATTCGGCGAAGTTCGGCGAACTTCGTTGGGATCGAAATGAGGCCGGATTGCAAGTCAATGAAAACACAGGGGATTGGCACCTCAGGTAGGACTCGAACCTACAACCCTTCGGTTAACAGCCGAGAACTAAAGGCCGGAGTATCAATGTTTTCAACGGAGTAGACAGGTGCGAATAGGCGTTATCGGAGCCTCTTCGGCACCCAATTGGACCAAATTCTGGACCAAGTTCCAGCAACCAACCCTCGGCTCTCACTACCTGATCGTGGAGAAATCGGTCGGTTGGTCAAACATTTCACGCGGGGTTCTGGATCTGGCGGAAGCCATTATCAAAGTTCGTCCGCAATCGGCGCTCAGCATCGCTAGCTGATTGCCGGGGCGCCAATCCCGAGATCCGCACGCAACCTGCATTCAGTAAGCGCCCTGCCGTTGTCAGCAGCAGTTGACCCAAAAGCCACTTGTCCGGAGAGCCGACTATTCGTCCACGTGGAGTGTTGACCACTGCCGTGACAGTACAGAGGCGGCGGGCAGTAATCTATTGAAACTACGCGTTACGGATGGCTTCTTTTGGCGCTCTGAGATACCCGTGGTAACCGTTATTGGACCCTTATAGGACCGGCTGGAGGGCCCGGCGGAGCTGATTGGTGACAATCCCTTTGCGCTGATCGGAGGCACCGGAGCGGTGTGGATTCGCGCGGGAACAGGCGAGCATGGTGCGGCTGACGGCGAAGCATCCACGGCTGGGATCGCAGACTGTGACGATCGACGTGACTCCGGCAGTGGCGGAATCGGTGTAGCGGAGATTCTCTGGGCACGGGCGCGGAACGTTTCGGTCTGCGTAGAGTCGCAGCAAGACCTGCACCACCACGTGCATCTGGAGAACAACATCCTGTCTCCGCGCGCAATTGAGATGGATGAGAGTTGCCGATAGCGGATCCGGTCGGCGTGCCTGGTTCTTACGGTCCGTCCTGCTTTACGCTCAGCAAGTGGTTGAGATGCCGCATGACTTCGAAGGCGTCGGCGACGTACAGCACATCGGCCTTGCCACGGGCCCAACCGCAGTTCGCGTCGAGATTGACTGCGCGTCTGTCGCGAACGAAACGCCAGCCCACCACATGAGGCTCCTCGCCATGACAGCAGGTGGAGAGCCCTTTGGGGTGGCGGGGCGATGAGCCGGTCTGCCCAACCTGATTCAGATGGCTCAGGCAGTGCAATACGGCCTGGCCTTCTCCACTGATGTCGGTGAGCGATTTGGTGCTGCCCAGGGAGGCGCGGCTGCCGCGCAGGAATTCCAGGATCAGTTTCTCCGCTTCCTCTACGTGCGCCTGCCCGTCTTTCTGCTTGCGGGTCCACCCCGCGCCCGCGACGAACAGGAGCTGGGCATCCGGGCGGATCGTTTGCTCGGCCGCCGGAGGCTCCTCGATCCGCAGCACGCGGGTGCGCCGCGGCGCGTCCGCAACAGAGATTGCTTCAACCGCAACGCTGGCCTGTGCACCGTCATAAGCCGGTTCTATTCCTGGATCAATGAGAAGAAACCACGGCCGCGCTGTCCGCCGCAGCGTCCCCTCAATCCGCTGCCGATAGAACCACCGCGTGATGGAGAGTGTGCCGTCGGTGTATTCCACCGCGCTGACGTGCGAATCGATCTGGCCCCTGAGCCGCAACGCGACACCGGCCATTACCCGAGCCAGACGCGAAGTATGGGCAACGATAATAACGGTGGCGTTCGACGCACGAGCAATCGCCTCGGCTGCGGCTGCATCTGCGGCATAACCAGGTTGTGCGAACCGGGGCCCCTCGACACCGAGAAAGCGGCTGGCTCCGCAGAGCCCGATCTGCGACGCTGCCATTTGCACGTGCTCTCCAAACAAACCGGCTACCAACTGCGCGTGCAACTTTGCCCTGACCGATTGTGCCACCGCGAGGGCTTCGAGCGCGGGTTTGGAGAGAACCCCACCGCATTCCACATGAGCGAGAAAAAGAACGGTATCCATAAGTCGTCAGTCGATGCGCTGGCTCCCCTTTGCCGATGTCACGGGAAGTGTCACCCTACCCAGCGAGGCCTTCTCACTCGGTTCGCATCCATTCAAAGATTTCCTGAGCGATGTCCGCGCTCGGCATGTCTTTCACAATCCGTGTCTGCCTCTGCTGGCTCGGCAGGCGGACGTTGTCGTACGAAAGGCCGTCGGCTGTCAGCTGCGCCGACGTTGCTTTTTGCAAAGCAGGCATGATGGCCCGCATATTTCTCATGCCCATCTGCGGATCGTTGCGGGGTTCGCCTCGTTCTCCGGTGGCCCAGCCCAGCAGAGCAGGCGGTCCCTCACACGAAGAAACCAGGTACCGGCCGCCTTCGATCCGCTCCATGACTTCAAACGAGCCGTCTTCTGAGGGCACGATGCGATCCACGCTTTGAAACTGGTTGATGATGCCCAGCCGTTCCCCGACCATCTGCAGGGTTACGCCTTGCCCGCGGCTGGCCGACTCGCATCCGCCGAACAGCAGCATCCGGCTTCGATCGAGCCCGGTGATGGCAGCGACCGCGTCCGCCAGCAGGGCCGCTGTCTGATGGCTGTCGGCAAAGCCATGGGCGGGACCATCGAGGAACACCGGCTCGAAAGCCGCTTTCTGCGCCAGGCTCATCATCACCTGCTGCAGTTTGACCTTGGGTCCCAGACTCACCAGCCACACGCGGCTGCCCTCGCAATGCTTTGCCAGATGCGCCGCTTCATACAGAGCGTGCGCCGCCCAGGGATCGAAGACCGCCGGCAGCAGCGTTTCGTTCTTCAGCGCCGGTCCGGCCGAGCCGGTTACCGGTTCGAGCGTTTGCAGCGGATCGGGAACCACGCTGCCGCAGACGACGATGTGCAATGGTTTCACTTCACTCCTTGCTTGCGCCATCCGGGCCGCGAGTGCTTTCGTCAGTTCTCGACCGAATGCAGCCCCCCTGCACCCGCGGCGAAGACCAGGTTCGCCTGACCGTCTTCATCGATCTCCGTGCAGTTCCACAAACAGGCTCCGCAGTGGACGCATTTTTCGCGGTCGAATGTGGGCAGGCCATCCGTATCGGTCGCGATCGCCTGTCCCGAGCACATCTCCACGCACACGCGAGCCTCGCATTGGCGGCATACTTCCGCATCGCGAAAGCGCACGTGGTCACGAAATCCTGCCGGCGCCTGCACCTTGCCGCCCAGCAACAGCGCATCCTGCAGGGTCACCAGGAGCTGTCCGTCATAAGGAATTTCGGGCCATCCACAGGCGCGCATCACTGCGTCGTGCATTGGCACATTGCGGACCCCGCAGTCCCTGCGCAGCGACTCGAAATTTTTGCGTCGCATGCGTCCCCGACAGAATTCCTCCAGCGAAGCGGGGCGGAGCCGGCTCGCTCGGGAGCGAAAGGGCAGATGCAGGCGGCCTCCGGTCATCCCCGTCAGCGCTAACCCGGCCAGGCCGCGCAAAAATCCGTGCTCGAAACCGTCGCGCGCACGCGCGGCCTCAAGTAGTTCGCGGTCGAGCCAGCTCGCTCGGCGGCGTTTCACATACGTTTCCTCCAGATGCGATCTGGTGAAGGCCTGGCCACGTTTCCACAACTCCAGCACGGCTTCGCCCAGCAGCACCCCGGAGTACCACGCTTCGTCGACACCCGACCCGGTGAGGATATTCGTCGTCCCCGAACCTTCTCCGATGCGGGCGCACGCATCGAGCGCCAGAAACGGCTCACCATCACGGCCGGATTCCTGCAGCGATTTCGCACCCCATGACCGCAGCCGCCCGCCACGAAGAAATCGCCACAGGTACGGATGCTGCAAGTAGTGCTGCAAATAGCGCCACACGGTTCGCGTGGGATTGTCGAACCAGGATGGCACGAAGATTCCGACCGACGCGATGCCCCCCGGGTGCACGTACAAGAACCCGAAGATCTCCGGCTCCGGATATCCGATAGTATGGAACACCGTTCCTGGTTGAAGGTCCGTTCCCTCAGGCAGATCGAGAACCATCTTCATCCCCAGTGCCCATTCGCGTCCGGAACCTCCCGCCGGGAGGCCGAACGCCTGGTCCAGCCGCTGGCCAACGGCCCCCACGGGTCCATCACCGACGACTGTCAGCGCAGCATGAATGTCCATGCCCGGGGTGAAGCCCTCCTGCGGATGGCCGTCCTTATCCGTGCCCTGATCCATCAGCCGAATGCCCGCGACGCGGCCGGCGTCGAGCAGCGGCTCAGCCACCGGTGCGGCCGGCCAGATCTGTACGTTCCCGGCCGACATCAGCTGCCCTGCCACCCACTGCGTGAACTGCCCCATCGATAGAAGGAAGCCATGGTCTTTGCGCAGAAATTTTGGAATCCACGGCACCTCGATGGCGTGGTGACGCAGCCGGACGACCGGCTTGATCACCCGCAGCACGCGCTCCGCAGCACGCAGGGGCAGCGATCTCCGGCTCGCACCGATCGGATCGAAGAGGTACACCAGCTTCTCTCCGGTCACCGGAGTCGCCATCGGAATATCTGAAAGATCAAGATCGGGAAAGCTCGCGCGAATGGCCCGCGCCTGGGTGACCACGCCGGACACGCCGAAGCCGAGGTCGTCGGCGCGCTCGTAGCAGAGAACCTGGGGCGGCATTCCAGGCATGGCCGTGCTGGTGAGGCTCGGATCCTCGCTCAGGCCGCGCGAGAGGGTGGTCAGAAAGCCAGCCGTTGCGGGGCCGAATCCCACGCATGCAATGTCGACGTCGACGGAGGCGCGCTCGGGAGCGGGATGGATTGGTTCAGCGATGGAGCGCTCCTGACCCGCTTCTAGCGGGGATAATCCGCCACTGCGGGAATCATGACCGTCGCCAGCGAATGCGCTGCGCGATCTTTCGCGAGCTGTGACCCGGTGAGGCACAAATCGATCTGGCTGTGCAGCCGCTGGAAGGTGGCGTTCTCCCCGCACTGCGCGCATGGCCCGGCCTTCTCGGGATGCGAGCCGTCGGCCTGAATGACGTCGATGGCGCAGGAGGTGATCCCGGGCGCATACGACTCCCAGGCATCCAGTTCCTGGCTCAGAAAACATCCTTTGTGCACGGGATCGTCCCACTCCGGATGCCGGTTGTACCCATAGACGAGTTCCGCGCAGATGCGCCCGACTTCGCCTGCCGCGCGGGCTGCCTGCACGTGGCACAGATCCGCCAGGAACTGCACGGTCCCGCGCAGCTCATCATCGTCGACTGCTCTTTGGCTTTCCAGTTCCATCACGTCCAGGATCTGTTGCCGCGAGGCCAGCAGCCAGCACAGCGTGTCGGCCAGACGGAACGTCACGCCCTGCCGCGCGGAGGCATACAGCTTCGCGCCATCGGCGTCCGCAGTTTCCTGCAGATGCTCGAGCGTCCAGATCCACAGCTTCATCGCGGAGGCGATGATGCATGCCCCCGTCTCTGGATGGCTCGCCGCAATCTGCCGCATCTCGGGAATCCACTGACGGAACTGTTCGAGGAACAGCTCGTGCGTCATTGTCACGATCAGGTTGCGCCGCTGCACGGCTTCGGGCCCTTCGTAGGTTGCCTCCAGCTGCGCGTCCATCCATTTGTAGGCAAGAAATCCGGGACAATCCTCGGTGATGCCGTAGCCACCCATCAGACTCAGCGCTTCGCGCATCGCATTCGCGCCTGTGCCCGTGTTCCACAGTTTTGCCGCGGGGCACAACACACCTGCCACCGCATCCGCCAGCACATACTGTGCCAGCACATCCTCGCGGGTGTGCGTCGCGGGCGCCTCGCCAGCGCGTTTTTGCCGCAGCCGCTCCAGTGCCTCGGGCCAAAAACCCTTCAACCATTTCGACTCCGCGCGTCCGCGCCGAATTCCGGCCTGCGCCATCAGCGCGTCTTTCTGTTTCTCAACTGGATCGAGCTCGTCGAAGAGGCGGGCAGCAGCAAAGCCCAGCGACGCACCGGCTTCGCCCATCGCCCACAGGTCCACGACGCGATGGAGCCCATCTTCGCGCTGCTGCAGACCGAGCTCGTAGCGCACCGAGCCGGCCGTGATCTGCTCGGCGCCGCGGAAGCGATTCCGCTGATAGCGAATGATCGGTTCCACCGCGCTCAGCAGCTTGGCCGAGGTCATCACCCCCACCGTCACCCGAGTTCGCTGGAACACTGCTTCGATAATCTCGCTGTGGTTGAAGTTGGGAACGATGCGGCCGTTCTGAATCGTGTAGCCGCCTACGATCCGGTTCGCCGGCACCCGCAGGCTGAAGATGGGATCGCTGGTGGAGGAGAGCTGATGCACCAGCTTCCGGGTTACGCTGCCGCGATCGAAGACGCCCGGATCGCCCTGCTCGAGGATGACCATGCAGCTCCCGGCAATCCGCGGATCGCCACTGTCGACCGCAGCCGTGACGAAATTGGCAAAACCCATGTTGGTGATGAAGCGGCCGCGCTTCTCCACCTGCAGCATTGGCTCTTTGCCGTCGACCCACTCGGCAATGCTCACCTTGCCGCTCAGCATGCCCGTATCCACACCCACATAGGGCAGCGGTTCGGTCAGGCAAAAGGCTCCCCGCCACGGTTTGCGATCTTCTCCGGCTGCCGGAGGCGCGCACAGGCTCATGTAGTGGGCTCGCTGCTCCGCTGTGCCGCGCTCATGAATCGGGGAGAGAGCCAGGCACCCAGCCAGACTCGCGGTTGCCGCCCCGGCATCCACCCAGGCCAGCTCGAAGGCAATCAGCGCCATTGCCAGATTCTTGGGCCCCGTGAGATAGCCGCCGCACTCGGGATCCAGAAATGCCGCGGTGATCCCCGACGTGTCGAAATCACTCAGGAGTGCGTTCTTTGCTTCCGTCCACTCGTGCGTTTGTCGCGCTCCGGAAGCAACGAGTCGGGCAACCGGACCGCGCGCCACCTCCCGTACAGCCTGCACCAGCATCTGCAGGTCATAGCGCTCAGAGAACCGCCATTGAATCTGCCGCACTGTATCGCCGGGCAGAGTTCGAAGGCTCTGTTCCTGGATTGAGGAGCTGATCGTGGCCACGGGAAAACCTCTTTGGATTACGGCCCAGGCTACGCTGGCATGTCTAAACCGGTCTGTGACCCGGATCACACCGCGACGTGCTGAGCCTTGTCAGACGGCTTACGGGAGCTCCGCCAACCTGTTTTCTAAAAGAGCGAAGGCGTTTGGGCCGAAGTTCGGTCAGCGTGCGGTCTTTGAGGGCGGCTTCCGGCGGCGCGATTTGCGCTGGGGCGGGACCGGGGGACTCACAGGGTTCAGTGAAGCGACGAGGCGCTCCAGATCGGCGACGCGCTGCTTCAGTTCATCGACATTCGGGGGCTCTGCCGTTGGGTTTGCGGCCGGCGCCTCGCGGGGCGCCTGGCTGGGCTGCTGGGCGGAATATGCGGGTCCTGTAAAACCGGGGCGGAAGACGGCGAATGGATTCACGGCGGGGGACATGGCGCGGTAGGTGTCCTGGTAGAGGTCAAGCATCGCTTTCATGTAGCCCAGCGCGGTTTCCTGGCTGGCGCGGCCGGAAGTGACGATCATCTGCCGGAGCAGGTCGAGTGGGAAGGTCGAATCCGGAGTCTTGGCATCTTCGGTGATGATTTGCGTCAGAATCAGACGGGTGATGTCCTTGCCGGAAGCGGCGTCGACGACGCGGACGTCGTGACCATTGCGAAGCAGATGGGCGACCTCCTCAAGATTGACGTAGCGGCTGTTGGTGACGTCGTAGAGACGCCGGTTTTCATATTTCTTAATCAAAATGGATTTCGTCGGCATCTCAGGGCCCATTTTAACGCTTGACATTCGGACTGCCAGCGGTATGATCGACCTATGCTGCATCGCAGCATAATGTGCAGTATGGAGAGGCAGGACAAAAGATGAGCACGACGCAAAGAGTGCGGGAACCGCTGGGGACGGAGAAGGAGCGGGTCGACTGGACCGAGTCTGTGGCGAAGCTCTTCACCACCGGGGTGGGGCGGATTGCCGAGGTCCAGAAGAAGAGCATCGATATTGCGGTACAGCAAAATGGCGAGCTGGTGGATCTGTGGAAGAAAGCGATCGAGAAGATACCGGGCGCGCCGGGGTTGTTCCTGCTGGAACTGCAGAGCAGCGGATTCGACCGGTACGCGGAAATTCACAAGGCGACCCTCGATCTGATTGTCGAACAAAGCAAGGCATTCACCGATATCGCGAAGGAGCGCACCGCAACGGCAGCCAAAGTCGGCGAAGAGGTGGACAACTTCACGAAGAAGTCGATAGAGCGCGTGATCGCCATGCAGAAGAAGGCGCTCGATCAGTCTGCCGCGCAGGCCAAAGCGGTCGTAGAGGGTTCGAGCCGGCAGTTTGGGGAAGGCAGCCCGGTGGAAGCAGCAGCCGATTCAATGCAGCGCGGAGTGGACGCGATCGTGGATGCCCAAAAAGAGCTGCTGGACATGGCGGTTCGTTAAGAACGGTTGCAGCGCCGATTGAGAAACAGTGACCGGGGGCATAGCCTGCCTGTCGGGGTGGGTATATGCTTCGTGTGGCTCAAGGGGAGGTGCCCCTGATGAGCGAAACTCAGGAAAAGTCCTCGAAGACCTACGATCCATTCGAACCGTTCCGCGCCATCCGCGATGCTTACCTGGATGCGACGGCGAAGGCGATGGTAGAAGCCGTCAACACCGAAGCTTATGCACAGGCCACCGGCGCCATGCTGGAGGGCTACCTGACGGCAGTGGCACCGCTCCGCGAACCAGTCGACAAATCCATGCTTCAGATTCTGCAGCAACTGGAATTGCCGTCGCGGCAGGAGATGGCGGCGCTGGCAGAGCGCTTCACCAACATCGAAATGCGGCTCGATGACATGGACGCCAAACTGGACGCGATCGGGAAAGCGCTGCACGAAGACGGGGCGATGGCGCAATCGGCTCGCGCTGAACGGGTCGATGAACCGCGGGCGGCTGAAAACAAGCAGGGAGCGGAGGCAGAGCCGCGCGCGAACAGGGCTGGCGCGCGACGGCCGTTGGTTCGCCCGCACGTCAGAGGGCCGCGGAGGTAGTTATGGAAACGGCTTTCGCAGGAACGGGAGCGATGGCTGGATTCGAAAGGCGGTTGCAAACCTTCACCCGCGTGCTGACGACGAAAGCACCGATTGCCCAAACGCCAAAGGACCTGGTCTGGACTCTCAATAAAGCAAAACTCTATCGATACAGGCCGGTGGCGGCGCCACAACTTCGCCACCGGATTCCACTGCTGCTGGTTTTCGCGATCATGAATCGGCCCTCCATATTGGATCTGCGCCCGGGGCACAGCTTTGTCGAATACATGGTGGGTCACGGTTACGACGTGTATCTGCTGGACTGGGGTGCGCCGGGCTATGAGGACCGGCATCTCAAGCTGGACGATTACGCGATTGAATATATCCCGCGCGCGATTCGCAAGGTGAAGACGATCGCGGGTGTGGAGGAATTCAGCATGCTCGGCTGGTGTATCGGCGCGATCCTGACCACCATCTATGCAGCGCTGCGGCCCGATGACGGGCTGCGCAATCTGCTGCTGCTGACCGCGCCGCTGGATTTCTCCAACCGCAATGGCGTGACGTTTGCGCGCTGGACCGATGAGCGCTACTTCAACGTGGATCTCATCCTCGACGCTTTCGGCAACATGCCGGGCGAGATGATCGACTCCGGCGCAAAGGCCCTGAAGCCAGTCGAAAACTACATAACGAACTACTGCAAGCTCTGGGACAACCTGGACGATCCGCGCGTGGTCGAGGCGTGGCACGCGATGAACACGTGGGTCACCGATAACATTCCGATGGCCGGCGCGGCTTACCGGCAGCTGATCGTGGAGTTGTATCGCAACAATCGCCTGATGAAGAACGAGCTCACCGTGCGTGGCGAACGAGTCGACCTTGGCAGGATGCGGGCGAATTTACTGACTGTGATTGCGGAGGGAGATCACATCACGCCCCCCTGCCAGTCTGAGGCGCTGCTGGCGAAAGTGGGGAGCCCCGACAAGGAGGCTTACCGAATTCCGGGAGGGCACATCGGAATTATGGCGGGAAGCGGGGCACCCAGGAGCACCTGGCCGCACATCGAGAAGTGGCTGAGCGCCCGCTCCGGATAAATACCAATGCAGCTGTTACAGATAGATGGGTTTAGGAGCGGCTCTGCTACCGACGATGAATCGGGCCTTTATTCCGCAGCAGCCAGCGCGTTCCGCATGAAGGAAGAGGGCGTGGAAAACTGAGCAAATGGCAGACGCGGAATGCCTTCTAATCCAGCCTCTGCCGATAAGAACAAACACGCTGGCGTGATATGACGTGGATTTCTAATCCAATCAAAATCCGAGGTTATTCAGTGCCGGATCCGATGTTACCAAGTGCCGGCGTTGATTGTCCTCAGCTTCGTGATCGCATTCCGGCGTTGCGCAGAATACGCCGAACCTTTTTGGGGGAGATAGAAAGCCGTTCGGCGACTCGGGAGATCTTGCGGTCCTCGCGCTGCCAGACTTTGGGGATCACGATCTCTGCAAATTCCTCACTAATTTGTTGAAAGGTTTTGTCGCCCACCATGCCCTCAGACCAGTTGCGCAACGTATCGCTGATGCCGGAAACCTGAAGGATCTTCGACTTGAGAGCAGCGAGATCTTCGGTGAGGTGGTCATTCTCGTCAGGAGCCATCAGGCCGGTAGCCTCACTGGCACAACGGCGGGCCATCTCCCAGTCCTGAAAGAAGTCGTTGGCGGCGGTAATACCGCGCGCAATCCAGGCCCCGGCGGTCAGGCGCCGATTTTGCGTGCCCTGCGCGAGGGCCAGCGCTTCGTCGCTCTCTTCCCGGGCGCGGCTGGCGTGAACCGCCATGTCGACATCCTCACCCAACTGCTCTTCCACACGGGCATTTTCGGCGGCAGACTGCAGGATGCGGGCGCGCGCCATGAGAATGTGATCGTTCTTCTCAAGGCCCAGGCGGTATGCCTCTTTTACCTGGTGCGCGACGTGGTCGATGTCGCCGCGGTCGAGGTAGAGATAGCCGAGGTTCAGGAGCACGTTGCCGACACCGCCGGAGTAGGTGTGCATGGCATAGATCTGTCGAGCCCGTTTCAGGTCGTGGATGGCGGACTCAGAAAAGTGCTGATAGCGAGCCCGCAGGCTGGTGCTCCCGGACGAAGGCCCCTCGCCGCCCTTGTACGTCCGACTGTCGATCTTCCTTCGCAGCTGCAGAGCGAGCAGGCGGCGGACGTAGGCGGCGTTCACCAGCACCCGCGCCACGTTGACGTGGTTAGGATCGCCTCGTGAGTAGAGCGCGTTGGCCCGCTCAAAGTGCTCGAGAGCCCGTGCATATTCCCCCGAACGACGCACGATGCGCCCCCGCGCCGACTCTATATTACCGAGCGCAATGTAGTGGTCGGTCGGCTTCAGGACGTGCTCGGCCTGGGTGAGTAGGCGCAGAGCCTCGCGACGCTGGCCTTTCTGAAAAAGCAGCCAGCTCTCGTGAATCTGGATCACTGCGGTGAAGACATCGTCATGTGTTTTCTCCGCCAGTTCACGGGCGCGACCGATGTGCAGAAGGGCGGTTTCATAGTCCGCTTTTCGACGATGGGCGCGCCCCTTCCAAAAATGCGCGAGCGCCGCCAGCGACTCATCGGACAGTTCACTTTCCGCCCGGAGGACGAGATCGAGCGATTCAATAGCGGCGTCAACATCCTCGACCGAGAGAGCTCGAAAGGCATCGACCATGCGCAGCCGCAAATAGTCATCAAGGGGAAGGCGCCGCCGGCACTCGGCGGAAAACGGCTTGAGAAGGGCTTCGAGGAAGCGATGGTCCCGATAGCCGACGTCGACCCATTGCGCGACCAGCAACAATACGCGGACGGCCTGGGGCACGCCGGGGCCCAGCCGCGCCAAAATCGGCTCGGCGTCGTCGAGCATGGCCTTTCCGGCGGCAACTCGGCGGAGATGCAGAGTATCACTGAGCCGGTCCGCCAGATCCCCGACGGGTCCGTAATCAAACGTGTGATCCAAATCGGACGACCGCTCAGGAGGAACGGGGCCTATGAGCGCTGAAGGCGACTCAGGCCGCATTTTGCCTCCTCGCCGGGAGCCTTTAGGGGAGGAATGATCCCGCATCTGTGGCCGATTATGATGCGTTCGGAGCGGTTTTGTCCACTAGTCCGAATCGGACGAGTGGCGCTTGCGCAGTGTTCGATGGATGGGCTTTACTCGCTTCTCAGTGTCATGGCCTCCGCGGACGACGGACGGCCGAGGAGACGAGAGATGTTTCATCATTCAGGCAATAACGGCTTCCATTCCCCCCGCTGGGCAGGTATCAGCCGCGCGTATACAGCCGATGAGGTCAAGCGGCTTCGCGGGACGGTCTACGTGGAGCACTCGCTGGCGCGCAGCGGGGCGCAGAAGCTGTGGCGGCTGCTGCACGAAGAGAAGTACGTTGCGGCTCTTGGGGCGCTGACCGGAAACCAGGCGGTGCAGATGGCTCAGGGCGGCCTGAAGACAATTTACCTGAGCGGGTGGCAGGTGGCCGCCGATGCGAACCTGAGCGGGCAGATGTATCCGGACCAGAGCCTCTACCCGGTGAACAGCGTTCCCGCGCTGGTGCGAGGTATTAACAACGCGCTCATCCGTGCAGACCAGATCGCGCATGCGGAAGGGAACGAGAAAATCGACTGGATGCTGCCGATTGTCGCCGATGCCGAGGCGGGATTCGGCGGGGTTCTGAACGCCTTCGAGCTGACCAAGGCGATGATCGAAGCAGGCGCGGCTGCGGTTCACTTCGAGGACCAGCTCTCTTCTGCAAAGAAGTGCGGCCACATGGGCGGCAAGGTTCTGGTCCCGACCCAGGAGGCAATACAGAAGCTGATCGCAGCGCGGCTCGCGGCAGATGTGCTGGACGTGCCGACCATCCTGATTGCGCGAACCGACGCCGATGCGGCGCAACTGATCACCAGCGATTGCGATGTGGCCGATCGCGAATTCCTGACCGGGGAACGCACGGTGGAAGGATTCTTTCGCTTTCGCGGCGGAGTGGACAGCGGCCATTGCTCGGGGGCTGGCGTACGCTCCGTGGGCCGACATGGTGTGGTGCGAGACATCGGAACCGAACCTCGAAGAAGCTGCGCGCTTTGCGGCCGGAATTCATGCGCAGTTCCCGGGGAAGCTCCTCGCATATAACTGCTCGCCCTCGTTTCATTGGGAAGGGAAGCTCAGCCAGGCGGAGATTGCCCGCTTCCAGCAGGAACTTGCAACCATGGGCTACAGGTTCCAGTTCGTGACTCTTGCCGGCTTCCATGCTCTCAACCTGTCGCTCTTCGAACTGGCCCACGATTACGCGCGCAGCGGCATGACGGCCTACGCCCGGCTGCAGGAACGGGAATTCGAGCTCGCGAAAAAGCACGGATACGGTGCGGTCAAACATCAGCGATTTGTTGGCACCGGCTATTTCGACCGGGTTGCGAGCACGATCGCTTCTGGACAGATCTCCACGTGTGCACTGCCGGGTTCGACCGAAGAGGAGCAGTTCGACAGCCCCGCCGATCATGCGCCGACTTTATCGGAACTGCGAGCCATGATTTAGTCCCAGGACAGGAACGAAATTCGCAAGAGGAGAGAGCCATGGAGAGTTCCCTGGAAAAGTCCACGATGACGGCAGCGATGCCGGAGATCAAAGTGGAAACAGATAGGTTGTTGGAGGAACGGGATGAGGAGATCCTGTCCCCGGAGGCTGTGCAGTTCCTGCGCGAGCTCGACTGCCGATTCGAGGCGCGTCGGGTTCAGTTGCTGGAAGCCCGCCGCAGCCGGCAGGAGGAGTTCGATGGCGGATGCCTGCCAAAATTTCTGGTGGAGACCGACGACATCCGTCATGGGGACTGGGTGGCGGCCCCGGTTCCACCCGAGTTGCTCGATCGCCGCGTTGAGATCACCGGGCCTCCGGACCGGAAGATGGTGATCAACGCACTGAATTCCGGCGCCAACGTATTCATGGCGGATTTCGAAGACGCAAATGCACCGACGTGGAAGAACTGCATCGAGGGCCAGCGCAATCTGCGCGATGCCAATCTGCGAACCATCAGCTGGTGCTCAGGCGAGGGACGTATCTATGAACTGGGACCCAATCCCGCAGTGCTGTTTGTGCGGCCGCGCGGGTGGCACATGGTGGAGAAGCACTTCTGCTTCTCCGGCTCGCCCATGTCGGCCTCGCTCTTTGACTTCGGGCTCTATTTCTTCCACAACTACAGGATCCTGCTGAAGAGGGGTTCGGCCCCGTACTTTTACCTGCCGAAGATGGAGAGCCACTTTGAGGCGCGGTTATGGAACGATGTGTTCCTGTTCGCGCAGGAGTACGTGGGAATTCCGAAGGGCACGATTCGCGCCACGGTGCTGATCGAGACGATTCCAGCCGCGTTTGAAATGGACGAGATCCTGTACGAGCTGCGGCATCACTCGGCGGGGCTCAATTGCGGGCGCTGGGATTACATTTTCAGCTTCATCAAGAAATTCCGAAGCCGTGAAGAGTTCGTTTTACCCGACCGCGGCATGATCACCATGGAACAGCCGTTCCTGCGATCGTATGTGGAACTGCTGATCCACACCTGCCATCGGCGTGGCGTTCATGCGATGGGCGGGATGGCGGCGCAAATTCCGATTCGGAACGATGCCGCGGCCAACGAGGAGGCGATGGAGCGGGTACGCCAGGACAAATTGCGCGAAGTGCGCGCCGGCCACGATGGAACCTGGGTCGCCCATCCTGGCCTTATCGCCATTGCACGCGATGTCTTCGATCAATCCATGCCCGGCAGGAACCAGATCCGGATGCCCGCTGAAAAGCGGTCGCGAATCGTCAGCACGGATTTGCTTCAGATCCCCGAGGGGCAAATTACCGAGGCCGGATTGCGCCGCAACATCGATGTTGCACTGCAATATATCGAGTCATGGCTGCGCGGCAATGGCTGCGTGCCGATCTACAACCTGATGGAGGACGCAGCGACGGCAGAAATTTCCCGGGCGCAGCTATGGCAGTGGATTCACCATCAGGCTCGCCTTCAGGACGCCCGCACAATCACTTTTGATCTGGTCGAATCGATGCTGCAGGAAGTGCTCGATCAGATGCGGTCGATGATGGGAGGCAAAGCCTGGGCAGCATCGAGGTTCGGGCCGGCCGCCGAAATCCTGAAAGAGCTGAGCACCGGCAAGTTTCAGGATTTCCTGACGACGGCCGCCTACTCGGAACTGGATTGAGGCGGACGTCGCAGCGTTTCGCGGACGAGTGCAACTTCGTTAAAAGCGGGGCCGCCAACATCGGGTGTGACTGCCGTCACAGCGGCCTTGGGTAGCTTTGTGCTGTTCTGATGGACACCCTGGAAGCGCTCTGGCTGGCGACCACCCGGAGGCGACTATGCCAACAGTTCTGGAACACGAACCCCACGTTCAGGAAAAACCGCAGCCTCTCTCCCACGACTGTGGTCAGGAGCACAGCCTCGACCACTGGCTCGAGGTCTATTGGCTGGTCGAGGAAGATTACCTGTTCGCCAGGGATGCGGATCGTGAAGCTCACGTCGACGGCACGGATGCAAAGAAGCATCCCGCTAAAAGTGCAGCCCACCACCACAGATCAGCACTTCGCCGGTGACGTAGTCCGAGAGCGGGGAGCAAAAGAACAGGACGGCTCCCGCTGCTTCTTCCGGTGTGCCCAGCCGCCCCAGTGGGCATGCGCTCTTCACTGATTCGAGCAATGTGGGCTGCACCCCCAGGCGAATTTGGTGCCCATGCATCTCCATACTCGCGCCCGGCGCATTCAGATCCTGGACCAGCCTGGTCTGGATGAGGCCGAACCCAACCGCGTTCACGTTGACGTTGTAACGGCCCCATTCCTTCGCGAGGGTTTTGGTGAGGCCGATGACGCCGGCTTTTCCGGATGAGTAGCCTGCCTGGCCGGGATTGCCGTCGGTTCCGGCGATGGATGTGATGTTGACGACCTTGCGCATCACCCGCCGGCCTGCCGCCATCTCCTTCTTAGAGGTCTCGCGAAGGAAAGTCGAAGCAGCACGCAGCAGGCGAAAGGGAGTGACAAGATGAATGTCGAGCATCGCCTGGAACTGCTCGTCGGTGGTTTTCTGGATGACGTTGTCCCAGCTGTAGCCCGCGTTGTTGACGATGATGTCAATCGCGCCGAAGGCGTCCAGTGTGGCCTGGACGATGGCCGCCGGCGTGGCAGGGTCGGTAAGGTCGCCCTGCACGTGCCGGACACGCTGGGGATGGGCGAGTTCGGCTTCGGATTCGCGCAGCATGGCCTCGTCGAGATCGTTGACCATGACGCGGGCGCCGGCCGACGCCAGGCACTTCGCAATGGCTCTGCCGATGCCGCGTCCGGCACCGGTGACTAATGCGGTGCGGCCCTCCAGGGTAAACGGTGTTTCAGTCGCAACCCGGGGCTGCTCCGCGAAAACGCTCGTTTCCATTTCGATCACCTGCCGTGAAGAGACTATTGCAACGCAGCATGATTATATGCTGCATTGCAGTAGGCAGGTAAGAGGTTTTATGTTTCGTTTTCGTTGCCTGCAAAAGGCTCACTCGATGGGCTCGGTGTGGCTCCGCATTCCTGAGTCGCCGTTGGCACCGTCAACGCCACCACTAAACGCCTGCGCGGCGGGAGGAGCGGCGATGATGGCGATCACCGGCAGCAGCGCTGCAGCTGCGAGGCCTGCCCGGCCGATCAGCGTGCGGCGCGAGATGCCATCAGCGAAGAGGGGTGCGGTGGGCTCCTCAAGAAGATTCTTCTCGCGCAATTCGTCAAGGGTCAGCAGGACAAGATCTTCGCCCATTGCACATCCGAGTCGCGGCTAGCGGTTTCCGCGATTTGTTTCACCGAGTGATTCCCGTCGCACAGCCGCCACCGCCCGGGACTTTGCGATCCCGGTGATACCTCTGGCGGCGCTTGCGGTCCTGAAGGCCTTTGGAACCGCAGGACATCCGACAAGAATGCACTCGATCTGTACCGAGTGATCTCAACCTACGCGGACGCCGGCAATCTAGACCGGCTCTACGATTCCGCAGCCGCGCTCCTCGAGAAGTTCGGCTACGATCTCACCTTGCCGGAGCCGCACTGGCCGGTGAAGACGGCCTCCGGCTCGCGAGCGCTTCGACTCTGACGAGACTGCGCAGCCTGATCACCTCGGCCGATTTCATGGAAGCGCTCGCTCACGCCGCTTCTGCGTGCGCACGATCAGCCCTTCTTCGGTATAGAGGCGGTAGATGCGTTTCGCGTTCACTTCCCAGCCCTCCCGCCTCAGCATCACCGTCAGCCGGCGGTAGCCGTAACGAACACGGCTGCCGGCCAGTTCTCGCAGCCGCAGCGCCTCCTGCGGATCGCGATGATGCTGATACCTCAGCGTTGCCCGGTTTACCGGAATCAGCCCCGCAGCACGCCGTTCACTGAACTGGTGGACCTGCTGGGCCCACTCCGCCAGCTCACGACGCGCCCGGGGCCTTACAGCTTTTTTGCGACGATCTCCTGCAGGACGTGGCGATCCAGAGAAAGATCCGCGACCAGCCGCTTCAGCTTCCCGTTCTCCTCACGCAACTGCCGAAGCTCCCGCAGTTCGCTCAGGCCCAGCCCCGAGTACTTCTTCTTCCACAGGTAAAAGGTCTGCTGGCTGATCCCGTGCTTCCGGCACACCTCGACCACTGTCTCGCCCGACTCTGCTTCCCTCAGTACCCGCAAAATCGCCTCTTCGCTGTGTCCCCTCTTCGCCATCGTTCGGCTCTCCTCTCTCCTGAAGAGAACCACGACAGGCTGCCAGCTCTCAACTTCGAAACGGCCTAGTTTTCGGTTTTTGGGTCATTCATTGACATCCTCTTCAATCCGTTTCTAAATTTTCTTAAAGGCGCTGCGAGAGGTTCACCTGAGCCCTGTGTGCGACTGTTCGTGGGCGCATGACCTTCACTGGCTGGAGAGGGCACAACAGGGACGTGGCCACATCCCGGCGGCGGCTACAAGAAAGACTCTTAGAGAAGCGAAGCGAACCAAAATGCCCCAACCCGCCATTCCGCGGTACGCCTCCTGCGAGCGGAGGGAGAGTGTGTGCTGTTTTGTACAGTTCCTGGAGTACATGCTGTTTGATGATCGAGATTGCGAGGAACCAGCTGATCCGAAAGCGAACCGCTCCCTGATTCATTGCAAAACCTGGTCGGCACCCCGTCCACCGGAGGTGAATCATGAAAGCGCTGCTCATTTACCCCAAATTCCCCGACACCTACTGGAGCTTCAAACACGCACTTTCGTTTCAGGGTAAGCGCGCGGCTCAGCCTCCGCTGGGGCTGATGACGATTGCCGCGCTGCTTCCGAAGAGCTGGCAAAAGCGTCTGGTCGATTGCAATGTGGAGCACCTGAAAGATGCCGACCTTGCGTGGGCGGACGTTGCGCTGGTGAGCGGTATGCATGTCCAGCAGGAGCATCTTGTCTCGGTCGTTGAACGGTGTCGCGCGTGCGGCTTACAAACAGTGGTGGGCGGACCCATCGCCAGCAGTATGTCCGCAGCCGCACTGAAGGCCGACCATGTGGTCATCGGCGAGGCAGAGGACCTGATCGCCACCCTGGCACGCGACCTGGAGGCCGGCGAGGTTCAGCCTGTCTACGAGGCGGCGGAGAAGCCAGCGATGGAGTGTAGTCCGCTGCCCGACTTCAGCCTCATCAAAATGAACCGTTACAGCGCCATGGCGGTTCAGTATTCGCGCGGGTGTCCGTTCAACTGCGAATTCTGCGACATCGTGGAGATTTACGGCAGGCGGCCGCGTGGCAAGGCTGTCGCGCAGGTGCTGGCCGAACTGGACCAACTGGAGCGGATGGGCTGGCGCGACGCCGTCTTTGTAGTCGATGACAACTTTATTGGGAACAAGAATCGCGCGAAAGAGCTGCTGGCTGCGATCGGGGAATGGGGACGTGTCCATGGCTTCCCCTTTCGCTTTAGTACGGAAGCTTCTGTGAATCTGGCGGACGATCCGGAGTTGCTGCAATTGATGAAGAACGCCCGGTTCGCATCCGTGTTTCTGGGGATCGAGACGCCGGATGAGTCCAGCCTGATTGCAAACAACAAGCTGCAGAATACCAGGCGCGACCTGCTGGAGAGCGTGCAGCGGATCCAGCAATACGGGATCGAAGTGATGGGAGGCTTCATTCTTGGTTTCGACACCGACCGGGAAGATATATTCGACCGGATGGTGGACTTCATCCAGAAGAGCGCTATTCCGCTGGCCATGGTGGGATTGCTGCAGGCCATGCCCGGCACGCAACTGTTCCGCAGACTCCGGAACGAAGGCCGAATCCTGGATGAGGGCGACGGAGACAATACGGATTGCAGGCTGAACTTTCTGCCGCGCATGGACGCGGCGCGCCTGGTGGAAGGCTATCGCTCGGTGCTGAAACGAATCTATTCCTGCGACGCATACTATGAGCGCGTGGAGCTCTTCCTCAGCCGTTGCCATCCAAAAGACGCGGTGCGCCTGAGCTATGCGAATCTGCGCGCTGTCGTTTTCTCGGTTGCGCGCCAGGGACTGCTGGGCAAGGATCGGCTTAGCTATTGGAAGTTTCTGCTTGGGGTAGCTATGAGGTACCGCAAATCCTTCGGCATAGCCATGACTATGGCGGTGATGGGTTATCACTTCCAAACCATGACGGAGCGCCTGCTGGACTGACGTGCCTGCTTCGGACCGACTGGTGAGAGGCGCTTAACCCAGGCTAAAACCATGGGCTCGGTTATAAAGCCATCCAACAGTAAGAAGGGCAGTCATGAAGTTATGTGAGGCAAATATTCGGGTACCCTGCGCGAGGCTGGTGTTACCGTCGGCCTTGTTGATCTCCCTGTTCCTGTTATCCGAAGAGCTATTAGTCTCTGTCAGTGCGCAACGGATGGATGCTTCCAATCCTGTCGCGGCGGCCCCGCTCAGTACGGAGCGAGTCGTGGAAAACCTGGTCGCGATGAACCTCGAGCGGGCTCGGGCACTGCATAGTTATCAGGTGACGGAGACCTTGCGGATGGAATACCGCGGTCTTCCAGGGAACCGTAGCGCGGAGATGGTTGTGGATGTAAAGTACCGCTCTCCCGGAACGAAAGAATTCACGATTCGGTCGGCAACCGGCTCCAAACTACTGATTGACAGGGTATTCAGGAAGCTCCTGCAAACCGAACAGCAGGCGCTTGAAGCGGAGGCACAAAAGCGCATCGCTTTGAATGGAGAGAATTATGATTTCTCCGCCGCCGAGGACGATGCCGCGGTCTCGAGTTTGGTGTATGTGCTGCGTGTGAATCCCATAACGAAGAACAAGCTTCTGTACCGTGGCCGAATCTGGGTCAATGCGAGTGACTTTGCCGTCGTTCGGGTGGAAGCGGAGCCGGCAAAAAACCCCTCGTTCTGGACTAAGGATGTTGAAATTGAACGGCTATACACGAAAGTGGGCGATTTCTGGCTTCCTGCACGCACTCACAGTATTACGGCGGTCCGGCTGGGGGGTCGCGCAGAATTGACGATTCAGTATGGCAACTACGTCATTACGGGCGCGGATCCGGTTGGCACTCTGCCGGTGCCGGAGTCGGCGCGATCTGCTCTCTCCGCTGGCGTACAAGCGCCGCCCGCCCCATGAAACCCCAGCCGCCTTCGCCCACCAGGATGAACGCGGGAGCGCTCCAGTGGCGCCTCGGCGTGGCAGCGGCAGGATAGGGCAGGATAGTCCGAGGGGTTGAGCAGGAGGCCGCCCATGTCGCGTCGCGGAGCTGTGTCGTCGGAGGCAATCCGCTTCGCGCTCGCGGATTCGGTCGCCTTCCTGAACGCAAGAGACTGGGACAGCGTGTCGGCTTGCTCCAGCCTGTTCCTGTCGCGTCGCTTTCTGGGACTGCTGGAGCAGAACCTGCCCGAGAATCTCACCCCGCACTATGCCCTGGCATACGCAGGGGACCGGCCCGTAGCTGCCATCGTTGTACAGAGCCTCGACATCCGGGTTGCCGATCTGTCTTCCCCGCGTTCCAGGCAGGACGGACAAGGGCTTTGGCGTTCCCTGGGGAAGGCTTCGGCACGCTCCATCTCCCGCCGTCATAAGCGAATTCTCCTGTTCGGAGCACACCTGCCATGGGCCGGGCTGGGCGGGGCGGCACCAGCAGATGAGCCGGAGCTTTGGCCGGAGGTGGCGTCGAGTTTGTCGCGGCAATGGCACAGTCTGCTGAAAGTCGCCGAACGTGCCGCGGAATTTCCTGTGGGGTGGATCCACCAGCGAATGCTCGTATGCGGGAACCTGCTCTGGGCCGGTCCTCCGGGCGTGGCCTTCGCCGCGGGCGAGGATCCGGCCCAACTCTGGTCAGCGGTGGAGGAAGCCATGTATCGGATCCACCGCTCCATGAAGCTTTCCAGTGACTTCGACCTGATCATGATCAAGGACCTCACCGATGAACAGAAGGACGCCGCGGCCGCCCTGCGCCGCCTGCACTTCCGTCGCTTCGAGACCGAGCCGAATATGATCCTTCACTTCAAACCGGGCTGGCGAAGCTTCGAAGACTACCTCTCGGCTATGCGATCGGAGTACAGGAGCGGGATCAGGAGAACCATGGGCGATCTGGATGCCTCCGGCATCGTTCTGGAAAGCCTTAGTGCGGAGCAGGTGAGGGCCAGAGCCCCGGAAATTCACCGTCTCTACCTCCAGGTGCATGAGCGCCAGAAGATGCGGTTGGTGACCATCCATCCTCAATGGATCTCTGCGCTCGCGACAGGCCTCGGGGAGGATTTCCGCACCGTGATCGCCCGGCCCAGGGAGGGCAGCAAGCTGTTGGGCTTCGTCAACGTCATCAAGGACGGCCGCAGCGCGTACGGCTGCTACATCGGTTTCGACAAGGCCACAGCAGCCCGGGGAGTTCCTTTGTATCTCGGCCTTATGTACGCCGGTGTCGGCCAGGCCATCGCGATGGGGGCCGATCGGATGTTTCTTGGCCGCACCGCCCTCGGTCCCAAGGCCCAGATTGGCGCCACTGCCCAGTCTATGTATGGCTACCTCCGGCACCGCAACCCGGCCCTCAACCTCGCCGTACCCTCCGTTCTTGCGCTGCTCCCGGCGCCCGCCGAGCCTCCCGAGCGGCACCCTTTCAAAAGCACAGCCTCCAGGCGCGATTTGAAATGAGCCTCTGATTCCGGAGCCCGCCAGTCTCAGGCAACGGTGAACCATGGGACGAATGACCAGCACGGAGACCGACTGCTCCTTCACATTTCAGTATCTGTGCCGGGGTTGATCATGTAGACGCAACAGCGATGATTCAACCCTGATCAGTGATCCGGCGCACCGTGCGTATTGTTCAAATGCATGCGGGAAAGCAGAGAGCGGGGCGCGCTGAAGAATTCCAGACTGATGTTCGCTCCCACATATCCGAGCATGGTGTAGTTGCCCATCCGGAACGCATCCTTCGCTCCGTAGCGTCCGGGATACCATCCGTAGACGGCCGCCATCGAACCCGCATAGGGCGAGATGAGCGCGGGAACCGAGAAGACGCGGCGACCCTCTTCGCCGCGGCGCGCTGTCAGAGTCGAAATTACGGCATGGCTAAGCCGCGGGAAAATGCCCTTGCACTCGCATCGGTAATACAGCGCATCTTCTCTGAAGGCTTCTGACAGCGAGTACCGTGCCGTGGTGCTGACCGCTTCGATGGCGAAGTCAGACCCGAAACGTTTGCCGTAGGCCGCAGCGCCCTGCTTCCATTCCGAAGGCGAGTTATCCTCCTGATCGATGCCGGCCTCCACCGCGGCGATGCCGATGGGAAGCGGACCGAACGTGTCGAAGGCATAGTTGCGAATCTTCGTTCCCTGTGTCGGACGATTGTAAGTCGGGTCGGAGTGCGCCAGGTTCGTGCCTGCGACTGTGGCAGAAGGATCGCCTGCGGCGAGGGATGACTGCGCTTTTGCCGGTAATGGGAGGGCTGCAAAATGAACGCAGACGATGAACGGGAGAACGATGAGATACAGCTTCATGCCGGGATCCTTCCAGGTTATCTCCAGGACAAGTGTTGCAGAGTAGTAACGCAGAAAGATGGTCACTTTTGCTCTAAAGGCCGAAGAATGCGGGCTCTCGAGTGCCGATCTCAGGCGGCTGTCGCAGAGTGGACGATCGCACAGTGTATCGGGATACGGCACCAGGCGCACCTGGTTTCGAGATTGGTAGCGGCGCTCTGCTCGAGAATCTGGGGGAAAGCCCGGAGGCATTCAGGGCAGGTAATGGTGACGAACATCTCTCCGGAAGCGTTGTGCCCGTTGGAGGGAATCCAGATGGGCGCCAGGAGACGGGTGCGTCGGCTGACCAGCGATTGGCCTGGGCGAGCGATGTCTTCCACGATGCGGAGGATGAAGGTGGGGTCGGTTCCTTTTTGATAGAAGGCGTCGGCCGCAACGCCGTGCGGAAGAGCCGCACCCGAGAATCCGCCGCTCATGGCGATGACGTGAATGGAGGGAAAGCGGCGGCGGACGACAGACAGGAATTCAAAGCCGGACATGCCGGGCATGTTGAGGTCGGAGAGGATGAGGTCGGGCATCTCGTCCCGGATTGCGCCCAGAGCGGAGAAGCCGTCGGAGGCAGTTCGCACTGTATAGCCAGCTTCGATGAGCATTTCGGAGAGACAGGTGCGAACCAGCGCTTCATCGTCCACTACGAGAAGACCTGGTGTGAGGTGAAACATAATGCACCCCCTGGGCATCGGGCTTCGCCCGTACTCGAGAGAGTGGCATTGCGCCGAGGTCCACACTGAGCAGTATTGAACAGGGTTAGTCCCACAACCGGGTCATATGAAAGTGAGGGAGGTATTAATCGAGTGGTTAATCCGCCGCAGCCAGAACTGCTCGCATCGCGTGACTGGGACGACTCACCGACTAACCAGAGGCTAGCCAGGCGGCTCGAAATTTCCACGTAAAAGAGGGGGCCCGCCTCACAGTCATGGAGGGCGGGCCCTAAAGAGGTAGTACCGGGGATGAGTGTAAGGACAACCGCGATGCAGGTCTGTTCAATATCGCTCACACCCTGATCGGAGGGGGATCCTCCGCTTCACCCCTACGCGGCGGACGGCAGAGGATCGAGGGAGTGGACAATCGCGTACTGGATGGGGTTCGAGCAGTGGGCGCATTTTGTATTGCGCGTGGACGCTGCGTTCTTGTCCAGAACCTGGGGGAAGATCCTGAGGCATTCCGGACAGGAAATCATGACGTAGGGTTCTCCTGAGGGATCGTGGCCGTTTGTGGGAATCCAGATGGGCGCATCGGAACGCAGGGAAAGACGAGCTGCTTGTGGGTTCTGTGCGTGCGTCATCGCTTCTACCGCCCCCAGCAACAAATGCGGGCGGTGGCACCCCTTTTCGTAAAAAGCATCGGCTGCAACGCCGGCCGGTACTGTCGTACCTGCGAATTCGCCGCTCATGGCGACTACGCGAATGGACGGAAATCGGCGTCGGACCACGGAGAGCAATTCGAATCCCGACATGCCAGGCATAAACAGGTCCGAAAGAATGATGTCGGGAATCTCACTCCTGATAGCAGCCAAAGCGGAAAAACCGTTCGAGGCGGTCCGGATCGCATAGCCAAGGGCGGCAAATATTATTGACATGTTTCTACAAATCAGCGCGTCATCGTCTACGACGAGAAGTCGTGCCGTTGGGTTGGGCATCGGGTCACCTCAGTACGGGCATCAAACCAAACCCCGTTCCACAGTGTCCCATCACGCCCGGTTCTGGCGCTGATCAATACGGCACACTCAATAGAAGGCAAACCAGCGATCTGCGGGGTTCTTTTTCAGGCTGGACGCGGAAACCATGGCGGCAACGGTCCTGCCGTCGCAGGAGCAATCGTTCTTTTGCATGGGGAGCTTGCGGCCGGGCCGTCCCGTTTGCGCGCTCTGGCTTCAGGCACACCTAAACGTGAGCAAAATTGCACAGTCTGGAAATTGAGGGGGTGGAATACTTTGTGTGCGGGCCCTCTCCCGGCTTCCCCAGGCATGATGTGCGACCCGGAAAACAGGCACTTTTCTCGCTGGCGGTTGGAGCCGCCGGAGTTTGTGACATAGCCGGAGATTCGGAAGATTCCTGCGGAGCTGGTTGCTGGACTGGAGATGAGCCGACATGGGATCGACGCAGAAGACCGACAGGGGCGAGACGCGACAGCACAGAGTGGGCGAGTTCTTCAGTTCTTTGGCCTCCGACGCTTTGCGGGAATTTCAGGCATACGTGTCCCTGGTTTGTTATCCGGCGGACGCAATGCTGTTCGAGGAGCAGGGGGAAGCCAGCAGCATCCTGATTCTGGTGGACGGGTGCGCAAAGATATCGGTGAACTCGAGCGATGGAAAGAGGCTGATTCTGTGGATCGCAAGGCCGGTGGAGTTGCTGGGGCTCACGTCTGTACTGCGCGGCAGCTGCCATGAAGTGACGGCGGAGACTGTGCATCCGTGCAGGATCGCGTCGATTCGCCGCCAGGATTTCCTCGATTTTCTGGTGCGTTATCCCGCTGTTTACCAGGGCTTAGCGCGCGAGTTGAGTGTGGAGATGAGTCGAGCGCACGAACAAATGCGGATCATGGGCTTGTCATCTTCGGCTTCTATAAAACTGGCGTGGCTCCTGCTGGAGTGGTCGGCAGACGGCGGGCGCCCGACGCGGCGCGGGATCAGCGTGAGCGTTCCCCTGACGCACGAAGAGATGGGGGAGTGCATCGGGGTGACGCGGGAGACGGTGAGTCGCGCCATGGCCGATCTTCGACAGCGGCGGCTGATTGACCTGCATGGGTCGGCGGTCATCATCGCGAACCGATTTGCGCTGGAATCTTTTGCCCGGGGGTTGCACCAGGCAACGCCGCGAGAGGCTTCTTCGACGGCCAATCGGGCCGGCCGGTCCAGGTTTCCAGGCGCTCTTCCGCGAGGAGTGACTGAGATCACCGCTGGGCGGCGCCTGAATTGAGGTGGGATCGTTTTTGCCCGACAAAAGTAAAACCTGACGCCCGACCTGGGCGGCGACGGTGAGCCTATAATGAGCCGAAGCACTCCTTGTTCACTTTAAGTGTGGATGCGTTTGCCGCTGCGTCGCACGTTGACTGGCAACTTCGATCCGGAAAGGGGGGTCGAAATGGTTGAGCTGAAGAAGCTACCTTTTGACGCAGGGGCTTTTCTGGCGAGCGCCGGGCTGGGACGGAAAATTGTTCAGCTCAAGCCGGAACAGGCCTTCTTTGCGCAGGGAAATGCCGCGGACTCGATCTTCTATCTGCAGCAGGGCCGCGCAAAACTCACAGTTGTTTCAACGAACGGCAAAGAAGCTACGATCACGCTGCTCGGCGAAGGAGACTTTGTCGGGGAGGAGTCGCTGGCTGCGGTGGCCGGACTGCGCATGGCAACGGCGACTGCGATTACCGCCTGCACCGCGCTGAAGATCGAGCGGGAGGAGATGGTCCGGGCGATGCACGAGGAGCACACATTCTCCGATCTGTTCTTATCGTTTCTATTGGCACGAAGTATGCGGGTGCAGGCAGATCTCGTGGATCAGTTGTTCAACTCCAGCGAGAAGCGTCTGGCACGCATTCTGCTGTTGATGGCGGAATTCGGCAAGCCGGGTCACCCGGCAACGATGATCCCGAAAATCTCGCAGGAAACCCTGGCGGAGATGATCGGCACAACGCGATCGCGCGTGAGCTTTTTCATGAACCGCTTCCGCAAGCTGGGTTTTATCCAGTACAACGGCGGTATCCATGTTCACAAATCGCTGCTGAACGTGGTTCTGCTCGATCAGCTACCGGACCGTAACGCGGCTAAACCCTCTATCCTGGAAACTCCGCCTGCCGGGTCGTAATCGCGGGCGCGCCTCGTTGTGCTGCAGGATATTCGGGATCGGCGCGGTGAGGGACCACGCCGCGCTATCGGAAGACGCCCAGCAGGTAGCACACCAGCAGGATCACCAGCACGGTGCCGAGGCCTATACCGCCGCCTCCGCGATAGCCCCAGCGGCTGTAACCGAAATATCCACCGCCCAGGCCGAAAACCAGCACCAAAACGATAATGAGTATGAGCATTCAGTACTCCCTTCTGCTCCTGATCAAACTGCGTGGTTATGCGACGGCTTTGATTTCGCCGGGCGTGTTGACCTCGACGAGTTCATCGAAGAGTGAGCGGTACTGGATCATCGCGGTTCGCAGGTCTTCCGTGCTTGCTTCGTCTCGACTCAGGGGGACCGCCACGGCGTGCGCAGAGCGGTAGTACTCCACCAGGCGCGGATGGTCGACGGAAATATCCGCGGCGCGCTGTTCGAAGTTGGCTACGGGATAACCGCGCGCCTGCAGGACCGAAGACACCAAATCATCGGCCTCAGTGACAGACCCTTTGGGGTGATCGACGAAGCGGGATTGCACCGCATGCCACTCCGCTGTAAAGCGTTCCCGGTCCGCGGCGCTAAGGTCGCGGATGTTCAGATTCTCCACCCGCGTCTCGCGATCCACCAGTTTCGCTTCGGCCTTGCGTTCGGACCCATGGGTAAGCACGGCCCGGTCGTATTCGGACCCAAAGCGAGCGCGCAGGCCCGCAGTCGTTTTTCTGCGTTTTCGCAAGTACAGCGCCATCGCAACGACGATGATCAGAACGATCGCAATCGCGCCCACGATCAGTCTGGGATTCGTCAGTTCAGAAATCATTTCACCCTCCGTGACGTTGGGTGCCGGCGACGGGGAGGGTCGGGTTGGAGGGGCCTCCCCGTCCGGCCAGGACACTCAACCCAACAAGTATGGAACGGGGAGGTGCGCCAAAGCTGATCACAAACGCTCAGCTGGCCCACAAGAGAAAAGATTGTTGCGGTGCGTGGCACACCGAGGAGTCCTCGGGGATGTCGGGCTTCGAATTGCTGTCGGTCGTCCGTCGCCGGTTTCCCGCGATTCAGGTGATCGCGATGAGTGGCGCATATTCCTGCGACGGCGTGCCGCCAGGCGTTGCCGCCGATGCTTTCTATCAAAAAGGAACCCATCCGGGCCTTTTATTCCGCATTGTGAAGGGCAATGTCGCAATCGGAATGGCTGTCGTTGCCGGATCGCCCTGACTCGATGGCGCCAGTCTGGATTCCGCGCAATGGGCACGACCCTGCCGGAGAAGAGTACGTCATGGTTGCCTGCACGGAGTGCCTCAGGACTTTCCCGCAGATACTCGGCAAAGGCCTCGACGGAGTCCAGCAAGCGAACTGCGTCCACTGCTCCAACCCAATGCAGTATGCAATTGTCGAGCCGGCGCATCTGGTGTCGCCGCAGACTTTTCAGCGGAAGCCTGGCGCGGGCGCGCCCGCCGCTCCGGATCTCTATTTCTAGAGCCCTGACAGGGAAGCGCAGCGATGCCGATTCGCTCTCCTGGCTACGACCGAGATGCGGAAACTTCGGCGGATGGCAACGAGCACCGGACGAGTGGCACCGGTGATTCCGCAGGTCCTGCACGCACTCTGCCTGGCAACCGAGGCAGGACTCCAGCACTCCGACTCATCGTGCCCAGGCGTTCCCCTTCCCGATGGACTCGATTGTTCCTGAAGTCGCTTGGCCCTGGCCTGATCACGGGGGCGGCCGACGATGACCCATCCGGGATTGCGACTTACACGGTTGCGGGCGCGCAGTTCGGATTAAGACTGCTGTGGACTGCTGCACTGACGTGGCCGCTGATGGCCGCGGTTCAGATGATGTGCGCGCGCATCGGCAAGGTGACCGGGCAGGGCCTTGCCGGAAATCTGAAGGCGCGATTTCCGGCATGGCTGCTCTACGTGTTCGTGACCGCTCTGCTGGTAGCCAATACGATCAACATCGGAGCCGACCTGGCCGGCATGTCGGATGCAGCCGCCATGCTGTCGGGGGTCAATTCGCGCATCTACGTCGTGATCTTCGCACTGCTGATCTCATGGGCCACGGTGCGGCTCCGCTATCAGCAGATCGCGAGCACGCTCAAGTGGCTGGTTCTTGTGCTTTTTGCTTACCCTGTCACTGCGTTCGTGGTTGGCGCCGATTGGCGGCAGGTCGCACGCTCTACGTTCGTGCCGTCCATGCCGCACGGCAGAGATGAATGGTCGATGCTGGTGGCGATTCTCGGTACGACCATCAGTCCGTATCTCTTTTTCTGGCAGGCCAGCGAAGAGGTGGAAGAAGAAAAAGCGGCAGGCCAGAGCACGCTGGCGATGCGGAGGGGAGCATCGATCCAGGAACTGGAGATGAGGGATATCGATGTCGGCGTGGGCGCATTTTTCTCGAACACAGTCATGTTTTTCATCATCCTGACCACGGGAATTACCCTCAACCGGCATGGCCTGACTCACATCGAAACCACGCGCCAGGCGGCCGAAGCGCTTCGGCCCCTTGCCGGCAGGTTCGCCGCGACCCTGTTTACCGTGGGCATTGTCGGCGTCGGGTTCCTTGCCATTCCAACCCTGGCGGGCTCGTCGGCTTACGCCTTCGCCGAAACCCTGGGGTGGCGCCAGGGTCTGAACCGGAAACTCAAACAGGCGCGCTGGTTCTACGCACTGATTCTGCTCTCCACCGCGGTGGGAGTGGGTTTGGACTTTGCAGGTATAAACCCAGTGAAGGCTCTCTACTGGACGGCGGTGATCAATGGATTGCTTGCGCCGTTCCTGCTGGTCGCCATCCTGGTGGTGGCGGCGGACAAGAAGTTGATGCAGGGGCAGCCCAGCTCGCGATTGGGTTTCGCGGTCGTGGCAATCGCCACAATCGCGATGTTCGCCGCGGGCGTCGCCATGTTTGTCTTCTAGCCCGAGCACGCTCGCTGGGATGACAGGGCTCCGGCGCTGTGCCCCTCCCGGCAGAACCACGTGAGAAGTGAGCGGAACGGTACAGATTGTTTCATCTGTACGTGCGACGGTAGGTATGGATAAGTCCGAATACCTATGCCCCAGAGCACGCATGATCGAGCAGCAGAACTGCACAACCTGGCGGCTCACGCCCATACGGCCGCGGCTGCGGCCCACGGTAAGGGCGATTATCTGACGGCTCATGAGCTCACGAAGCAAGCTCATGAACACTCCGTGAATGCCCTCAAGCTTGCCGAAGAGCTCGCTTCCAGAACGTCGCGAGGCCGCTAAATGACCGAGCAGGAGAAACCCGCATTCGTCGTCGCCGACTTTCTGGCCGAAGCCGGGCTGGGGCGAAGAATCGTCCAGCTGAAGCCGCAGCATGTCTTCTTTGCGCAGGGATCACCTGCCGACTCCATCTTCTACCTTCAGAAGGGCCGCGCGAAGTTGACGGTTATTTCGAAGAAGGGGAAAGAGGCTACGATTACTCTGCTCGGCCCCGGAGATTTTATAGGTGAGGAGTCGCTCGCCCGCCACGGAGACCTGCGTATGGCCACGGCTACGTCGATCACTGCCTGTACAGCAATGAAGATCCAGCGCGAAGAGATGATCCAGGTGATGCATGAGGAACACACGTTCTCCGATCTGTTCCTGAAGTTTCTGCTGGCCCGGAGTATGCGAACCCAGGCCGACCTGGTCGATCAGCTTTTCAATTCCAGCGAGAAACGCCTGGCGCGCATCCTCCTGCTGATGGCGGAATTTGGCAAGCCTGGCGAACCGGAAACGTTGATTCCGGCCATCACGCAGGGCACCCTGGCGGATATGATCGGCACCACGCGGTCTCGTGTCAGTTTTTTCATGAACCGATTCCGCAAGCTCGGTTTCATCGAATACAACGGGCGCATCCGCGTGCACCAATCGCTTCTCAACGTCATGCTGCACGATCAATTGCCGGAGCAGAACGCAGAAAAGCCCCCTATACCGGACACATCAGTGAGGATGGCCCGGAAGACATCACAAAAGGAAGTCGATTGAGTCAACTCGACTGGGTCGTGATTCTTTCCAGGATTTGCGATCAGGCCAAAAACTGCACGGTTTCGCGCTGGCAATCGTGCACTTCGCCGGAGTGGCGCGCCGGAGCCCAGCTGGGGTGGGACGGCAGAAAGATGGAGAACACCGTTCCCGTGAACGGAGGATGCGCCCGGCTCTTTACCTGAATGGTGCCTCCGTGTCTGCGCACGATTTCAGAGCTGACCCAGAGCCCCAGGCCAGTCCCGGTATTTGCCTTGGTGGTGACAAACGGCTCGAAGAGAATGTTTCTGATCTCAGGGTCAATGCCGGATCCGGTATCACCGACGGTCACCCGAACGCCGGGTCTCGATCCATTATTGTGTTCGCGTGTACCGGCAATGCGAATTCTGAGCGTACCGTCGTGCCCGATGGCGTCAAAGGCGTTGGCGATCAGGTTCAGGATGAGCTGGCGCAGTTCTCCGGCGACGCCGAGGATGGGCGAGCATTTCCGGAAGTCTCGTTCAACTGAGATCTCCGCCGCGGCCAGCCTGGCCTGATAGAGATTGAGGGCGGCGTTCACGACCTGGGTAATCTCGACGGCGACCGGTTGGTTCGATTCCCGGTGAAACCTCAGATTCTGGGTGACCATTTCCGAGACCCGCGCCAACTCGCGCGCCGCAATCTCGGCGTACTTCTGTGTCTCGCTGAGGGAAGACGAGCCGACGATGAGGTAGAGCAGGTTGGTGACGGATTCGAGCGGATTATTGATTTCGTGCGAGAAGGTGGCAGCGAGACGTGCAGCCACCGCAAGTTTTTCGGCTTTGCGATAGGTTTCTTCAGCCGCACGCCGCTCCGCCATAAAGTCTCTCACCTGATATTGGCGACGCCGGCCGCGCAGTGCCGCCTGAACGGCGCTGATCAAGGTCTCAGGGCGAACCGGACGTTCCAGCAACACCAGGTTTCCCAGTGGTTGCCGAGCCAGAGCTTTCCTCCGGTTCTCCGCGTTGACTGCGCCAGCCACGGTGAGCAGGAGAAGTGGAAGATCGGACCACGAAGGTTGTTCGGAAATCTGCGCTGCCCATGCGGCGATGTCGGGTAAGGTTAGAACCTCTTCCGCCAGAATGACGGCGCCTGCCCCTGCATTCAATTCCATTCGAGCCATTTCCGAGGTTCCCGAAGAGACGCAGGCAACGCCGTTGCTCGCAAGAAGATTGCAGATCATGGAGCCATCGCGTCCGGTGGGAGCAACCACGATGACCCGGAGCTCGTTTTCCTGGCTTGTCATGGCGCTGTCTGCGAGTCCGTGTGGGGCATCGACCGCTGGAGACTCTCCATGCGGCCGCGAAAGGTCGGCGAGCCAGTGAGCACGCCGTCGAATTCCGTGAGAACCTCTCCCACGGAGATGGCGCCGTTCCTCATGACCAGTTCACGGATGGTGCGCTCATGTTCTCCGCTGCGTTTCTTAATGACGGAAAGCGCCTGCCGCACTTCGCCCGCGGCCTCGAAGTAGCGAAACAACAGGACGGTGTCGGCGAGATAGCTCACATCCACGGGCGTATCGATATTCGTTCCCACGAAGCCCACCTGGGAAACGGTCATGATGGTCGTGACCCCCTTTTGGCTCAGGAAGGCCAGCAGCTCGTGCAGCTGCATGGCGAGAAAATGCTCGCCGGGCATGGCATTGAGAAAGCCGTTCAGGCTGTCGATGATGAGGAGCTTAAGGTCCTGCTTCTTCGACCAATTGGCGGATTTCATGAACAAACTGGCCGGGCGAAAGCTCCGCAGCATCGACCTGGCGAAGCAACAATTTTTCGGAATCAACGTATTTCTTGATATCCATGCCCAGGCCTTTTGCCCGGATCACCAGAGTGGCGAGGACTTCATCGAAAGTGAAGAGCGCCGCACGCTCACCACGCTCGACCGCCGAGACAGCGTAACGAATGGCGATGGTGGATTTTCCGCAACCGGCGGGCCCCAGCAGGAGCGTGCTGGTACCGCTGTCAATGCCGCCGCCCAACAAGGTATCCAGGGCGGGTATGCTGCTTTCCAGCTGAGTCGGATGGAAGGCCACCAAGTGCTCGGCGGCCACCAGGCGCGGATACACTTCCACACCACCGTGCTTGATGCAGTAGTCATGGAACCCTTCGCGGAACTTTGAGCCGCGCAGCTTCTTCACCTCCAGACGGCGCCGCTTGATGCCGTATTCCCGCTCTGCGTTTTCCATCAGAATCACGCCGTGGGCAATACTCTGGAGTTGCTGATCGTGGCCTTCGCCGGTGCGATCGTCCAACAGCAGCACGGTACATTTGCGTCCGGAAAAATACTGTTTCAGGCCCAAAATCTGGCGACGATAACGGAGGGAGTCACGCGCCAACAGGCGCAACTCGGAGAGAGAATCGAACACCACGCGGGCAGGCTGCAGTCGCTCCACCTCCGCCATGACGGCGTTGGTGGTGTCGGACATTTCGATTTCGGAAGGGTTGAAGACGGTGTACTGGGCTTCGGGAGTAAGCTGCGCCTCATCGGGGGCCAGCTCAAATATTTCGAGCCCGTCGAGAGACCAGCCGTGCGAGTCGGCGATCTCCAGCAGCTCCGCTTTCGATTCGGAAAGAGTGACGTAGAGGCCCTTTTGGCCGCGACGGACGCCCTCCATGAGGAATTGCATCGCGATCGTGGTTTTTCCAGTTCCCGGGTCGCCTTCGACGAGATAGAGGTGATTGCGGGAGAGGCCGCCTCCCAAAATGTCGTCCAGACCCGCGATCCCGGTGGCGAATCGCTCCACGGGCACGGATCTCCCGTTGCCCTGAATACTGGTTCCGTTTCCCGATGGTTTTGGGGACGTTCTCGGTTTGAAGGTCGAATCCACGGTGAGCCTTTCTCGCTCGTGCTCAGGATGGCCCCGACGGATTCCAACGTCTTCTGTGTTGACCGGACACGACTCCAGGGGCTTCGAATTAAGGTCTGCACGTCCCCGCCCCGATATCGTTAGAGGCTGCAGTGCTCGCGGCTTCCACGTATGGGAGTCCTGGGGGTGGTTGTAACGAGTATCCGGCCTTATCAGCGTCGATTCTGGTCAGTTTTATACACTCTTGCACTTTTCCCAGGGCCTGAAACTCAAGGCACAGCGAGGCCTTCCCTGGCCGTGCCGACGAGAAAGAAGGGCGCGCAGGGGCGCTCTGTTCCACAAATACCTGGGCACGCCGCCTGATCAGGCGAACGAGGTGCGGCCTCACGCCGAGGCCGCACCTCACCCATCTACATCGAGATGCTTACCGCAATGCCAACGCCCGGGTAGCTGCGGTTGTAAAGGTAGTAGCCGTTGTCGGAGTAGACGACATAGACCTGATCGTTGTCGTACCAGTCGTCGCCCCAGTTGGCCGGCCACGGATCAACAACGCTGAGCCAATAGCCGTCGTACTGGAAGCGCGGGTATCCGCCAACCACCATGAAGGGCAGGCCCTGGATTCGGAATCCATGATCCGGTCCGAAATAGCCCCGAAAGCGGTCGTCGGGAATCCGGTAGCCGTTATAGCCGCCGCGCTGCTGCCATGTGCGGTGGTCCGACTGCCAGTTGCCCGCCCGATGCTGCTGCCAGGCAGCTTGCCGGACAGGCTGCTGTGTCTGGCTCTGCCACGCGGGCCCAGAGCCCCGCTGTTGCCGGTTGTGCTCCTCTTGTTTACTGACGGTCGGAAGCTGCTGCTGCGGAGCCTGCCGGGGCTGCTGTTGAGCCCGCTGCGGTGACTCGTTCGGCCGCTGCTGTTGCTGGGCGGGCTGCCGCTGCTGTTGCCGATCCGGCTGTCGCTGCTGCGATTGAGCCCGCTGCGGCGACTCATTCGGCCGCTGCTGTTGCTGGGCGGGCTGCCGCTGCTGTTGCCGATCCGGCTGTCGCTGCTGCGATTGAGCCGGCTGCCGCTGCTGTTGCCGGGCGGGCTGCTCCTGCCGGCTCGATGGCTGTGGCTGTTGCGCATGCTGATCGGGCCTGGCCTGCTGGCGCGCGTTGTCTTGTTTTGGATGGTTCTTGTCCTTGCCATCGGATGGCCGGTCCTGCGCTGCGCACGCAAGAGCGACCGATCCGAGAAGTAACGACAGAATGGCCGTACGAGTGATTCCTGGCGCTTTCATAAGTTACTGCCTTTCTCTCTCCTGCCCGAACACGCGCGAACTACTGCAGGCTGCTGGTGGTGACACGGTCGCCGATCAACTCGCCAGATACGACCAGCTCGACTCTCCGGTTCTGCTGCCGTCCGGATGCGTCGTCGTTTTGTGCCACCGGGTCGGTGTTGCCGAAGCCCTTCGCTGTGACGGAGGCGGTCGCCACCCCCTGCTGCACCAGGTAATCGCGTACGGAGTCCGCCCGGTTCTCGGAAAGCTTCTGGTTCATTGCATCGGTACCCACATTGTCGGTGTAGCCGCCGACTTGAATTGCAAGTCCCGGATAGGCAAGCAGGATTCCCGCAACCTTCGCGAGTTTCTCTCTGGCGCCCGGCTTCAACGTATATTTCCCCGTATCAAATAACACGTCCGACATGTTGACGATGAGCCCGCGTACGCTGTCGTGCGTCTGGAGAATAGAATTCAGCTGGTCCGCAAGCTTCGCACGCAGCGCAGCCTGGTCGCCTTCAGCGTGCCGTTCGTTCTCCTGGGCGACGCTTGCCGCTATGCGTGCCTGATCGGCGTCGGACTGCGCCTGCTGGGCCGTCCGATGAGCCTGGTCAGCGTCGGCTGTGGCCACGGAAACTGCCGCCGCGGATGAAATCTGGCTGGCGGCCATGTCTGTCTGCGCCTTCGCAGCGACCGCTTGCGCGTTCGCATTGTCTGCCTGCGCCTGTTGGGCCCTCTGGTGAGCCTGGTCAGCGTCGGCTGTGGCCGCGGAAACTGCCGCCGCGGATGAAATCTGGTTGGAGGCCAGGTCCGACTGCGCCTTCGCGGCGACCGCCTGCGCGTTCTCATTGTCCGCCTGCGCCTGCGCATTATCCGATCGCGCCCTTGCTGCGTCAGCCTGCGCCCGCTCCTTATGCAGGTTGGCGGAATCCGCTTGTGCCTGCAACGCGGCCTGCGTGTCAGTAGAAGCCTGACGTTCGCTGGTCAGACGCGCCTCGTCGATTCTCTTCACCGCGATGGCGCGCGCATCCTCAGCCGTCTGGACCACCTGACGCGAGGTGGCAATCAACTCCTGCTGGGACGGGTGCCGTGCCGTCGCCTCGCTGTCAGCAGTGTTCATCAGCTCGACTGCATGGCGATAGCTATCGCCGGAAAATTCCTCGGCGCCCTCGGATCTCGCGATCCGTACAGCATTCCGCGCTTCAAAGAACTCCAGGGGAAGCTTCGCCTTCAAGACTACGGGGTCGAACTTATAGCCTGTGGGAATGTAACCCCCGCGCTCCAGAAGCTCATACTTCGCGTTGACGGCCTGGCTTGTTCCCGAGGTATCGGCGCGCACAACGTTCTCAAGCACGACAACATTGCTGGGCTGTCGAACCGCGTAGTAAGGCTCCGCGGTAACAATCAGCGCGAAGGACTGCAGATCGGTGGTTGCGTGCAGCTTGCTGCGGCGATTGTTACCCACCAGCACTTCTCCCAGATTGACCGGTCGGCCTTCCGGTGAGATAGCCCACATGATGTATGTGAGGTACTCGCCGCCAAAGGCAGTTGGCTTATCTAAATTCCCAAATTCAGCGGTGATGGCAAGATTGCCCCTTTTGTTTTCGACTCTCGCCCAGCCGTCGGCCGTGGGCATCAGGGTTGTCCCTGCGAAATCCACCTTGGTCGCCTGGCCGCGGTGCTCATAGTTCACCGCCTGAACTGTGCGGCTGATGACGATCGCCCGATACTGGGTAGGCGAAGCAGCCGGCTCGTCCAGCGAAATCAGCCGGGGCGCGCTCTGCGCGAAGGCGCTGGCGCTCAGCATCGTTACAACGGCGAGTAACATTTTGGTTTTCACGATTGTTCCTTTGCGGCAGAGGTCTGCCTTGGTGACTTATTCCCTGAATCGGGAATGGAGATGCGACTTACTGACCGGAGCTATTCGCTCAGTGGTTTCTCACCGTCGACCATGCACGTAGGAGAGGGCATGGAGGTGAAATATCCCAAATACGCCCAGGAGCCACAGAACTACCGCGATAACGACGACCCCATTGAGAATCGACTTGATGCTCGACTGCATAGGGATAAAGCGATTCACCAGCCACAGCAGAAGCCCAACGATGATCAGGGTGATAGCGACGTGGATCAACATATGGTGTTCTCCTTACGACAGGTCCCCGCTGATCGGGGTTGCCGGGAAGATCCCGATCAGCGATGGTTAAAGGAATTACTGCTGGTCCGGGGCCGCTTCGGCAACCGTGCCCGAGCGTCCCATTTCAGCGATCGCCTGCATGAACGTTCGTGTCGACCGCGGCGCGCGCACATCGCCAGCGAGGATGGCATGGAAGGACGGATTGCCGCCATAGACGGCGCGAGTGGAGTCGGCATCCTGCTCGACAACAGCTCCATTGAGTGTGATCCCGGCGAAGACGCCATGAGAACGCGAGTAGGTGAGGACCTCCGTGGTCATCTTCCAGTCCGTTCCGGCCGATGCATGGCGGCCAACCGGGCCTGCGGATGCGGAAGCATCTCCGCTGAGCTGGAATTTGTCGGCGAGCAGATGCTGCAGACCTTTTTCATTCATGACCACCATGACCAGGTCGACGCCTTCGACGCCAATCTGCAGGCCCCAGCTGCCGCCACCCACGGAGACGAACGCCGGGGCGCTCCAGCCAGTTGCCGTGCGGCACGAGGCGATACCCCGACCGTGCTCGCCACCGACGACGAAGCCGCCCTTCACGAGATGCGGAACGACGACGATGCATTTCGCGGCATTCATCACTTCTTCCGGAACACCTTTATCCGGAGCGTTCATCATGGAGTGGAGTACTTCGGAGGACATTTGCAGACGCTCGATCGAGTCCTGGCGTCCGGACGCAGCCCAGAGGTTGCCGCTCGTCAGCGCAACAGCGCCAACCAGCAGCAGAGGCATAATCTTCATTGGTTTTCCTTCTTTCGGCGGGAGAGACGCTAAGAAAGACACATTTCAGATGGGCTGACTTAGCTCAGAACCAAGAGTGAGGAGATACAGAGAGACTCTGCTCCAAAATGATTAGAACAAAGGTAAAAAACAATAACTGAGCTGGATTGCTCACATTCTCGTGATTTCCACCCAGCAGTAAATCACGGTGCCGCGATTTACTGCGGATAACAGGTTCCTGCGCACGCTGCACTGCTCCTTACTGCTCCGGGTGCAGGTGCTGTTTCAGAAACTCGAGGTAGATATCCCAGTCGGAAAGGACATGCCGTTGCGCCTTCGTGCATTTAATAAGAGAGGTCATGCAGGATCGGCTGCTTCGCCACGGGCCAGACATCGGTGTCCAGAGGGTCCTTGCCCAGCGCCTCGGGTCTGATGGGGCCGGCTCGGATTGAGGCGATTGTGCCGACGCAGGATGAACAGCGGTAAATGCCCCCGCCTCGATCCGTTGCTGAGCGTTCCTATGGCCCGCAGTTCGGAGAACGACAGGAGCGGAGTAGCATCGGCATCGTGAAAAGCGACGGTTTTGTTTGGCGCGGGATGTTGTGGCGGCTCGTCCTTCTGGGCCTGGTTGTGGTGGTTGGGCACGAGACGGCGGCGCAGTCTTTCTATCCCGTACGGCCCGATGATCCACATGCGGTTTATTTGACGCACCAGGATTTTGGCGCACAGGGCGATGGGGTGGCCGACGATTCCGACGCGCTGCAACGGGCGATCGATCGGGCTCAGGAGACGGTACATCACGGAATCGTGTTTGTGCCCGAGGGTCGATATCGGCTGACGCGGACGATTGATGTATGGGCGGGGATTCGGCTGATCGGGTATGGGGAGAAGCGGCCGGTGTTTGTGCTGGCACCGAACACGCCAGGATTTCAGGAAGGCATTGACAAGGACCTGCTGTGGTTCACCGACGAACGGACGCATGGAGGCCAGCTGATCGCCGATGCGAGCGAGTTCACGTTCTTCAGCGCGGTGTCGAATATCGATTTTGAGATTGGAGACGGGAATCCTGCTGCGGTTGCTATCCGGTTCAACGTAGCGCAGCACAGCTTTGTCGCGCATGCGAATTTCCATCTGGGATCGGCGCGGGCGGGGATCGAACACGTGGGGAATCAGGCCTTCGATCTTCACGTAGAGGGCGGGCAGTACGGGATCGTGACGGGGAAGACGTCACCGGCATGGCAGTTCCTGCTGATGGATTCGAGTTTCGAAGGGCAGATGGTGGCGGCGATCAGCACGCACGAGGCGGGAATGACGCTGGTGCGAGATCACTTTGTAAACGTGCCGGTGGCATTGGAGATTCCGGAGGGCGAGGTGGAGCAGCTGTACGGACGCGATCTGACGATGCGGAAAGTAGGGACCGTGCTGAAGCTCGGGAACACGGAAAATCTGAGGAATGAGATTACGCTCGAGGATGTCCGGTGCGAGAAGATCCGCCACTTTGTGGCTCGTGAGGTTACAGGTGACAGGTTGCAGGTTACAAGTGCATCGAGGCAGCTTGATGCGGCGGTTTCGAAGCTGGCAGGGGATTTGTTCGAAGAGAGATTCACCCTGGGTCTGGAGATTGGGCCGGATGGAAGAGAGCAGGGTGTGGCATTACGCCATCACGAGCAGCAATGGGGCGATCCGGTTCTTCCGGAGCCGATGAGCGACATTCCCTCACTGCCGCCGATGCGGTCGTGGGTAAATGTCCGCGATCTGGGGGCGAAGGGCGACGGCGGGACAGACGACACCGCCGTCCTGCGGCAGGCGATCGATGCGAGCCGGACTGGGGAACAGCGGGCACTCTATTTCCCAAGCGGGTTCTATCGGCTGAGCGGATCCCTGCATCTTCTGGCGAACACCGTGCTGATCGGGCTGAGTCCATTCACGACGCAATTCGTGCTGGCGGACAACGATCCGCATTATCAGGGAGACGGACCGGCGATCCCGCTGGTGGTTACGCCGCAGGGCGGTACGAACATCGTGACCGGGATCGGGATTGCGACGGGGAATGGGAATCCGCGGGCGGCCGGCATCGCGTGGTCGGCGGGACCGCGCTCGATGCTCGATGATGTCGACTTCTGGCGGGGGCACAGCGAGTACGTGAAGGCACTGGAGCCGGCAGCAGCAGTACCGCCGCCATTTGCGCAGAGGCCGCCGATGCAGCTCGATGCGCAGTATCCAAGCTTGTGGGTGAAGGACGGGGGCGGTGGAGTGTTTCGAGGAATCTGGTCGCACGCGGGGACAGCGCGGGCCGGCCTCATGATCGAGAACACGACGACCTTGGGGGAGATCTACCAGTTCTCGTGCGAGCACCACATGCGGAATGAAGTGCGGATCGATCACGCCGCGAACTGGCGAATCTACGACCTGCAGACGGAGGAGGAGAACCCGGAGGGACAGGATGCGGTGCCGGTGACGCTGGAGGCTGCGAAGGATGTGGTGTTCGCGAACACCTATATGTATCGGGTGTCGCGAACGGTGCTGCCGAAGAAGGACGCGGTCGTCGCACGCGATGCGGATGGAGTGGAGTTCGACAACGTGAAGGTGTTCAGCCAGACGCGGCTGGCGTTCGATAACAGCGTGTTCGACGAAGGGAGCGGCGCGGAAGTGCGCGCGCATCATTTTGCGCACTTCGCGCTGGGGCCGGATTTGAGAGAGGGCGCGCCGTTGCCGTTGCCGTCTGCGTTTGCGCCCGGAGCAAAGCTGGAACGGGTGGCGAGCGGATTCAGCAACGCGGATGGGCTGACAACCGATGAGGACGGGACGGTGTACTTCACCGATGCGGCGAAGAATGCGGTATACCGGCTCGATCCGGCGGAGAAGAGGGCGGAGGTGGTGGCACAGGTGCCGCAATCACCGATGGCGCTGGCGTGGGTTGCGCCGGGGACGCTGATGTCGCTGAATCGGGACACGAGCGCAAGCGAGATTTCCACGCAGTCAGGCAAAGCGACAGCGCTGGAGAGTGTGCCGGGGGCGTTGCGACCGGGGACAACGCTGGTGTTGCCGGTCGGGCTGCATGCCTCGCTCGAAAAACTGACGCTGCTGCTGGAGCGCAAGGGTTATCGCTATCGCGTAGGAAGCAACACAGCACTGCGGAGCGAACTCGAGCAGGTGCCGGAGGCGTATTTCTACACGGCGGATGTTGCTTTGCCGGCGATGCCGGTGCCAATGTTTCGGCCAGTGCATGAGAGCAGCCAGCTAGCGCGGTTTGCGCCGGGAGAGACGCGGCTGATTGTGAACGAGGACGACGAGAAGACCTGGCGGGGGACGCTCGGTGCGAGCGATCGGATGGCTGTGAAGTTGTTCGCGGAGCGCGGTGGAACCTCAGTCGTCGAAGACAAAGCGGGGAATGTGTACATAGCAAGCGGCGAAGTGTACGTCTACGATCGCGACGGGAAGCCCGAGGGTGTGCTGGAGGTGCCGGAGCGGCCGGGGAGTTTGTGCTTCGGAGGGAAGGATCGGCGCACGCTGTTTATCGGGGCACGGGGATCGGTGTACGCGGTGGAGACGAGGGCAGAGGGGAATTGATGCCTAGCTGCGGATGAGCCACATCAGCCAGCTGGCGGCGATGACGGAGGCGACAAAGAGGACCCAGCAGTAGATTCCGTAGCGGACCATACCGCGCGTAGTCGAGCGCTGCGTGATGGCGAAGACGACCGAAGTGCAGGTGGCGAAGAGCAGCACGGCGGTGAAGTGGGAAGGCGCGAGCACTACACCTTCCTCCCGATGCGCAGGTTGTGCGCATCCACGGCGGCGACGAAGTTGAGCAGGCCGGCGACGACGACGAACTTGGTGCCATAGTCCGCGGTGACCAACTGCACGGTGCTCTGGCCCAGCGAAAAGATTCGGGCGATGAAGTAAAGCGCGCCGGTGCCGAGGTCGCCGGCAAAGCCCAGCATGTCGAGGGGGTCGCCGGTGTTCGGTACGTAGACCTTGGCCTGCATGGCGATGCCCAGGAAGAACATGGCCGTGATAGCAACGAACAACAGAAGTGCGCGGATCCAATGACGGGTGAGCAGGTGGCCTGCGCCGGGGACGAGCCAGCCGAGAATCAGCGCGGAGTAGGCGAAGCCCTGAGTCTTGGTTGGAGCAGAGGTCTGCGTGCCGGAGGCCATGCTTCCTATGACTATAAATGAAGGGCGCGATTCCGTTGTGGCTGCCAGGGCTGACGTTAAATTCGGACGAGGTCCCTCTGGATGCGCCCGGTGACGACGGCGTTGTCGCGGGAGGTGATCATGTTGACTTCGCTGCGGACGCCGAATTCGGGCAGGTAAATGCCGGGCTCGACGGAGAAGCAGGTGAAGGGGAGGATGCGGCGCTCGTCGTGGGTTTCGAGGTTATCAAGGTGGGCGCCGCTGCCGTGGAGTTCGGTGCCGATGTTGTGGCCGGTGCGGTGGGTGAAGTACTGACCGTAGCCTGCGTTGCGAATGACCGTGCGGGCCGCGTCGTCGGCTTCGAAGCCGGCGATGGGATGGCCACCGTCGGTAAACGCGCGGCGGATGGATTCAACGGCAGCATCGCGCGCGTCGCGAACGACGGCGAAGATGACGCGTTCCGTTTCTGACGGCTCGCGATTGACGACTCCGGTCCATGTGATGTCGTACCAGCAGGTGCCGGGACGATTCACGCGCGCCCAGATGTCAATGAGCAGAAACGAGCCGGAGACGATGGGGCGGCTGGACTCCGCCGTGGGCTCGTAATGGGAGTTGGAGCTGTTCTCGTTGATGGAGACATTGGGGCCGTGGTCGGTGGTGAGGCCTGCGCGGTCCATTGCGTCGCGGAACCAGAGCATCATGTCGTACTCGGTGGCGGGATTGCCGGCTCGGGCGCGGCTGCCGATGTACTGAAAGCCCTGGACGAGGATTTCGTCGAGTGCTTTCTGCGCGGCGTAGTGGCTGTCGATCTGGTCCTCTGTGAGCACCGCCTGGAATCGGCTGACGAGATCGGCGGAGCTAACGATCTCTTTGCCCACGGAGCGGAGAAGTTCGATAGTGCCCGCGTCGACCATGGAGACGTACATGATGGCGTTGCGCGGGGAGTACTGCATGGCGATGCGCTTCCAGGGACCGAGCATGGCTTCGAGGCCGGACTCGAGTTCCTGCCAGGAGGAGTAAAGGCCTTTGGAGCCGGGGAGCGAGTCCAGTTTGTCGGCTTCGATGCGGTGCAGGAGCTTGCGGGGATCGCCCTGCGCGGGGATGACATAGTACCAGCGGCGGCTGACGAGGCCGTGATCGGGCAGGCCGAGAATGGCGGCGGCGAGCGGGTCGCGGTGGTGGTGATCGTAGAATAGCCACGCGTCCACACGAGCGCTTTCGAGCGCCGCCTGAATTGCACTGAGATCCATATATTTAGAGTAAAGGGTGCTGCGCTCAGGGTATCGAAAAACGGCGGCCTGCCGGAATGTCTGAGTCGTTTTTCGAAGTGCTGCCGGCTAACTGCGGTCACCATGAAACGATTCTTGAACATTCTGGAAGCGGCGGCGAAGATCCTGGTGGTTACAGCAGTGGTGGTGTGGGTCGGGGACTGGGCGATCTTCCGCATACGAGCGACCCGAGGGACGGCGTTCGACTCCGTGCAGGTGGAGGAGTATCTGACGACGGCTCTCAAGGGCAATAAGCAGGAGTACGACTACATGGGGACGGCCGAGGTGACGTGCGCGCGCTCCTTGTTTCCGCATGGGGGCGCGCCGGCCTGCTGGTGGGTGCGGCGGCACAGAACGGAGTGGGAATAGCAGGGGCGGAGCAGGTGGGATGCAGCCATGCGGCGCCTGAAGGCATCACTTCTTTTCTTCGTGGTATTCCTGCTCGGTGTTGATTTCCCAGAGAGCCGTTTTGTCGATCTGCCCGGCGACGATCTGATCGACCGCGGTCATCGCGGTGAGCATGGAGTGATCCTGGTTGTTGTATTTGTGCATGCCGTTGCGGCCGACGAGAAACAGGTTTTCGAATCGATCGGTATAGCGGACGATTTCGTCGAATCGATCGTAGGTGCCGAAGTAGGCAGGGTAGGTCTTGGGGACGCGGACAACTACTGAGTCACGGACCTGGCTGGCATGCAGGATGCCGATCTTCTCGACCTCGGCGACCGCGAAACGCGCAATCTCTTCGTCGGGCATGTTCCAGAGCTGGTCGGTTTCGTAGCAGAAGTATTCCAGACCGATCCAGACCTTCGCTGGATCGGCGACCATGTGCGGGCTCCAGTTGTTGAAGATCTGGAGGCGGCCGACGAGGACGTCGGGCTCCTGAATGTAGATCCATGTGTCCTTGAGCGGCCCGCCGTCGGGCTCGGTGACGGCGAGGCGATCGACAAGCAGACCCACGGTGATGAAGTCGCGATAGATGAGGCCGTCCGCGATGTCCTTGATTGCGGTGGGAACCTCCACGTCGAGGCTGTGGATGAGCTCGCGGACAGGCATGGTGGAAAACACATAGTCGGCCGGAATCGTGTGCGTGGCGCCGTAAGGATCGCGGGCGGCAACGGAAACGACGCGATCGCCTTCGATGTGCAGCTTTGTGGCGCGCCAGCCCATCCGCACTTCGCCGCCTTTTTTTGCAACCAGGTCGGCGACGTATTCCCAGAGTTGGCCAGGGCCGTACTTGGGATAGAGGAACTTCTCGATCAGCGAGGTCTCGGTCGATTTCTGCGAGATATCGCCGGACTTTTTGCGGCTGAAGGTCGTCTTGAGGAAGTGCGCAACAGCAGTGCGCAACGAGAGACCCTTGATGCGCTGGGCTCCCCATTCAGCGCTGATCTGGTTGCAGGGCACGCCCCAGACTTTTTCGGTGTACGACTTGAAGAAGGTCAGATAGAGTTCGGTGCCGAAGCGGTTGATGAGGAAATCTTCCAGGGTTTTCTCGTTGCGGCGCGGGAACAGTTTCGCGCGCAGATAGCCGATACCGATTTTGGCGGTGCGCCAGAGGCCGAGCTGGCGAAGGGTCTGCGCATTGAGGGCGAGGGGATAGTCAAAGAAGCTGCGCAGGAAGTAGATGCGGCTCTTGCGCGGACGCACAAGCATGACGAGATCGGGGTCGGAGGCGGTGTCGGACCCCGCAGTGACGAGACGCTCGCGGTTCTGGTAGCGGATGGTGTGGAAGCCAGAGCCATTCTCGGTAGAGGCGATGGGCATCAGATCGGTCCACCACTGCATAACGCGGTCGGCTTTGGAAAAGAAGCGATGGCCGCCGATGTCCATGCGATTGCCGTTGTGGCGGATGGTGCAGGAGATGCCGCCAATGCGCTGTGTAGCTTCGAGAATGATGGGATGGATATCGGAGCGGCGCTGCAATTCGAGAGCGGCAGTGAGGCCAGCGGGACCGGCGCCGATGATGATGGCGGTTTTCATGCGGGTGTCGGTGAGTTGTGCGGGCCAGATGCGCCGAGAGCTGATAAAAGGGCGCCCGGCATGTGAGATGCGCCGGGGGGAATCGATGTCGGTGCCATTTCCTCTATGTTCTTCGTGTCGATGCGGGAAGAGCAACTGGAAGTTGGCTCTGGTGGTTGCAATTCCGACACCTGGCGCGGGTTGGGACTAGCTGGGACTGACGATCCTGCCGCTTCCGCCGCAAGCCGCGCATTCCTTGTACAGAGGAAGGTTGCCGCTCCATCCCACCGTCCTGAAGCCGACTCCGTTACCGTTGAGACTCACTCCGGACGCGGCGCAGGCGTGGCAGAGACCGTGGGCTCGGCTGAAATCGACATAGGTTGACGGCCGCCCTGCCGCCGTTTGTCTGGCTCGCCACTCTCTTGCCTCGTGCCACCGCTTCTGAGCGGTCAGATATCGCGACAGATACTCGCCGGTGAAGGAAACGCCTCGCGCCATCGAAAGAGCCCTCGTGAAGTTTTAGGTTAACCCCTGACCGTTTCGGGGCAGATCGGCGTTTCCGGATGGTTGGACGGAACGGAGCCGGAGAGAGTTTCCCAGCCTCGCCGGGAGAGATCCCACCAGATCAGGCAGCCTGCGATGGCTGCCGCGGCGAGCAGCGCGGCGGCCGTGAGCCAGGCGCCAAAGATCAGCTTGCCGATGCCGAAGAGGCAGCCGTAGACGAGGATGCAGCCGAGGATGGTGTCGAACGCGTTGGCACGGAAATCGCGGACAGGCGGCAGTTCCGGAACGTCGCGCGCGATGCGCTTCCATCCATGCACCATGGGATGGACACGGCGATAGAAGGCGAGGAGCGTGGCGTCAGGTTCAGCAGGTGTAATGAAGGTGGCGACGATCCATGCGACGGTGGTAACGCCCGCTGTGATGAGCGTGCTCTTGGCGAAGACCACGACATCGCTGCCCGAGAACTGGACCCGCGACAGGCCCAGCGCGACGAGGGCGGCGACGATCATGGCCGAGATTTCACTCCACGCATTGATGCGCCACCAAAACCAGCGCAGGATGTAGACGGCTCCGGTGCCGGCGCCAAGGTTGAGCACCAGCTCCCAGCCCGCGCCGATGGAGGTCAGGCGGCTCGCGACGTATCCGCTCACGAGGACGAGAATGACGGTGATGATTTTGCTGACGAAGACGTAGTGCCGCTCCGCGGCGCCGCGGACCATGAAACGGCGGTAGAGATCGCTGACGAGATACGAGGTCCCCCAGTTGAGCTGCGTGCCGATGGTCGACATGTAGGCCGCGAGAAAGGCGGCGATCATGAGTCCGCGCAGGGCAGGGGGAAGGAAGTCGCGCAGGACCATCACGTACCCCTGTTGAGGATTGGCGTCGAAAGCGGCGCTGGGATGGAGACCGCCATGGGTGGAGTACACAGCCAGCGCAACGAGGCCAGTGACAATCCAGGGCCAGGGCCGCAGCGCGTAGTGCGCGATGTTGAACCAGAGAGTCGCGCCGAGAGAGTTCTTTTCGTCTTTCGCGCTGAACATGCGCTGGGCGATATAGCCACCGCCGCCAGGTTCCGCTCCCGGATACCAGGCCGCCCACCACTGCACGCCGATATACATGAGGAAGGTAAGGACGGGAAGGGTCCAGAGGTTGGGCGTTGTCAGGCCTGCATGGAAGTCGGGCAGGAAGGAGAGGACGTTGGAGGTGGGATGACCGGCGGCACGCGTAGCGGCATCGACGACGGAAAGCCGCACGCGGAGAGCGGACATGCCGCCGAGGCGAACGACCGCGATCCACGCGAGGACGACGATCATGGTCATCTTGAGGGCAAATTGAAATAAATCGGTGACAAGAACGCCCCAGAGTCCACCGAGGAATGTGTAGAGGCCGGTGAAGGGAACGAGGATGAAGATGCAGATGAAGAGCGCAGTGTGGCGCGGGTCGCCGAGGGTGTAGTGCAGGAGCGCATGTCCCCCGAGGGAGAGACTGAGGACGCGACCCTGGGCGATGACGGGTCCGAGAGACACGGCGATGATGTCGACCATGGCGCGCGTGACCCAGCCGAGGATGAAGCAGTTCATCAGAAGGCCGAGGTACACCGCTTTGAATCCGCGCAGGAAGGCGGCGGGGCGGCCTGCGTAGCGAATCTCGACGAGTTCGACATCGGTGAGAATTTCGGCGCGGCGCCAGTAGCGCGCGAAGAAGAAAACAGTGGTCATGCCGGAGAGGCACAAGCTCCACCAGATCCAGTTGCCGGAGATGCCCTGGGTGGCGACGAGTCCGCAGACGAAGAGTGGTGTGTCGGCAGCGAAGGTGGTGGCAACCATCGAGGTGCCGGCGAGCCACCAGGAGACATTGCGGCCGGAGACGAAGAAATCTTCAGTGGAACCGCTGGCTTTGCTGCGGTAGTAGATGCCGATGAGCAAATTGAAGAGCAGATAAGCGGCGATGACGAGCCAGTCGAGATGCGTGAGGGGCATGCGGTTCCTGAGCGCGAGCTTGCAGACCAGTATAGACAGGGGGAATCGCAGCAAATGCGGCGCAGAGAGGAATGGCTATAGCAGTTCGCGTTGTGTGCAGACGCGGTGCGGACACCGCCGGATTGCGCTAGATAGTGAGTGCATGCTCATGGTCTTCGGGGTTCGGCGCATCGACCGGATGCATCAAGCCACCACGGGTAAGGCGGTAGCGGCGGCCACGCCACAGGATGGTGCTTCCCGCATAGCTCGCCGCCCAGCAACAGAAGCCGAGGAGGTCGCGGACCGGATAAAGCAGGATGGTGCGCAGGAGGTGCCGCTCGTGTACGGCGAGCGAACCCATCAGCGCGGCAAGGATCATGCGGTTGACGATCGAGTATGCAAGCAACGAGAGCCCGAGGACAGGACGATGCAGGGCGAGGGCGGCGAAACCGGCGAGGATTCCAAATGGCAGACTGAAGGTGAGCGCCGTGCCAATGTGGCCGAGGGGGCGCGAGAAGCGCGTGGACTTCATCCACCGCGTCTGGTGGCGCAGGGACGCAGCGAAGCTCAGATTGAGGATGATGTGGTCGATGACGTGGTGCGATAGCACGACCGTCTGGCCCTGGGCGGCAACCTTTTCGCCGAGGAGAAAATCATCGGAGCAGTAAGGGCCGAGGACGCCGAATCCGCCCATCGCCTCGACCGAGCGGCGGCGGACCGCCATGGTGGGACCCAGGGCGAACTTCATGCCTTCGAGGAGATTGGCAGTGAGCACGCCTGTGGTCATTTCGATCGACATGCCGGCGGCTTCGAGCTTCGCCCAGAGGCCGCAGTCGGCACTGCCGCGATAGAGGCAGGTGACGGCGCCGACTTTGTCGTCCACAAAAGGCGCGGCGACTTCCCGGATGTAGTTACGGGCGACGCGGACATCGCTGTCGCTGATGATGAAGATGTCGTGCCGCGCCGAAGCGTGCATCAGCTCCAGCGAAGACACCTTGGCGTTGATGTAGGTCTGGTCGCCGGTGGAGAGAAAGCGGGCTGGGATATCCGGGTAGCGCGCGGCGACACGGCGGGCGGCGGCGAGTCCGGGATCGGAGGCAGAGCGGGCGCAGAAGAGTATTTCAAACTGCGGATAGTCCTGGTCGAAGAAGGATTCGAGATGGGCTTCGAGGTTGGGCTCGTCCCCGTCGAGGGGTTTGAGCAGGGAAACGGGACTCGCCGTCCGGGCGGACGCGTCTTCGGTGCCTTGGGTTTGAGCATCACTGCCATTGCGGAGGAAATGGATGAGGCCGATCACGGCGAGGATGGCCGCAATGGTCGAAGTCACGAGCCCGAAGATGCCGATGTCAAGGAGGAGTCGAACCATAACGCGTGGGTCGGAACGGCGGGCATATGGTCTCTGCTTCGGCGCCGCTATCAAGAGGCTATCGCATTGGGATGCCGCTGCGGGAGGATTAAGCGGCTGCGAACTTCGCGTCCTCGCGCATCCACAACGCCAGCTGGCGCAGGAGCCATACGTTGCGCTCGAACAGAGTGGTGGCGTAATGCAGCGCCGATGTGTGATTGGTGCTGCCGTTGCGGCCGAGCCCATGCTGGTTGCGCAGCTCTTCCATCATGCCGCTGCGATCGTCGGTCATGCGGACAAGGATCTCGATCTCGAGGTCGCCGGGCGTTTCGAGGGCGGCCAGCGCGGAGAAAAGGATGGTGTCGAGGGATTCGATGAGCAGGCTGGTGAGCGGTTCGTTCGCGAGGCCCATCAAAGTTTCGGCGAACAGATAGACGTTTTCTTCGAGGGCGCGCAAAGTGCTCTCCTTACGCTGGAAGCCGATGGCGCGCGCGGCGAGGTCGGTGGCGATGGGCAGCTTGAGGAGTGCGTCGAGAAATTCTGAGATGTGGCGTCCGAGCTGGGCTGCGGCGGAGTGCAGAGGTTTCATCTGCGAGGGGTCGCCGCGGCGTGCCGCGTCGATGTAACGGCCAAGAACGCTGACGGTGCGCACCTGCTCGAGCGCAACGAGGTCGAGCGCGGTTTCCGGCGAGTTGAGCGAGTTGTGCTGGATGTAGATGGGGCTGGAGAGGTCCTGCTCCGGGGTTGGCGGCCAGAGTTTGGCAAGCCCTTTGGGCGCCCAGCCCAGTCCGGCGAAGGCTGCTGCGGCCACGCTGATGTTCAGCACGAGGTACGTATAGGCCATGCGGTGCCCGATCGACGCACCGGAGGCCTGAACGACGGCCATCAGCAGCGGGACGTGGAGGAGGCGCTCGATCGCGAGCAGACTGCCGACAAACAAGCTCGCCGCGCCGTTGGTCATCGCCTGATACATGGCGATCTGCCGCGGAACGCCGCGCAGGTTGCCGGCCAGCATGGAGGTGGCCAGCGCTGAGCCGAGGCCGAGGCCGGCGATCACCATCATGGCAGGGAACTCGCCAAGCTGGCCGCCACGGTTGATGGTCACGACGATCGCCGCGACGGCCGACGAGGAGTGAATCAAGCCGCGCAGCAGCGCGCCCAGCAGAAATGCGGCGTAGGGCCAGCGCGCAAAGAATCCGGCAATGTGAGCGAACTGCGCGGACGAGGCAAGGGGCTGGAAGGCCTGCTTCATCATTTCCAGACCGAGGAAGAGCAGTCCGACCGACATGCCGCTGGCAACCGCCGGCCTCCAGCGTTTGAAGAGGCGGAAGGCGAGGATGAGGCCGGTGATGCCGATCAGGAGGAGGATGGAGACATGAAGATCCGACGCGGCGACGAAGACCAGGAGTGCGGTGCCGATATTCGCGCAGGCCAGAACGATGAGTGCGCGCGAGATGGGCAACAGGCCCGTGGAGACCATGCCGGAGAGGATGAATGCGACGACGGAAGCGCTCTGGGTGATGGCGCCAAGCGTCGCGCCGACGAGGCCGGCCATCACTGGGCGATGCGTGAGGCGGCCGAGTGCCTGCCGAAAGCGCTGGCCGCTCATCTGGCGGAGATTGTCGGAAACGCCGCTCATGCCGGAGAAGAAAAAGGCGAGTCCGGCAAGATAGAGCGCGAGAAGTTCGAGCATGGGCGGATGCATGATACCAGCGGCGTTCCACGATCCTGATGAAAACGAGCCGGAGAGCGTGACGGGAGATGGAGTGATACCCTGGTTCGGCGGGACGAGCGGGGAGTCGATGAATCGTCGTCAGTTTGTTGGGCAGGGATCGCTGGTTGCGGCGGCGCTTGCGCTGCGGGATTCGCGGGCGTTTGCTGAGGCGGCGGTTGCGGGCGCGTCCTGTGCGTTCACGACAGAGGATGCAGGGCTGCAGCGCATCTATGACGCTGCGCTGACGACGCTGAGCGGGAACGCGGTGCAGTTTCCGTCGTACGCGGGGCCGGTGCTGGTCGAGGGCAGCGTGTACCACGGGGTGTGGCTGGAGTGCGCGCCGCAGGAAGGTGAGGTGTACGACACGGTTGGGCCGGAGGCCGCGCGGCAGCTGGCGCGCAACAATCACCTGATCTTTTTTGCTCTGCAGAAAGAAGACGGGCAACTGCCGTGCAGCGTGAAACAGGGTGGACCGGCGTTTGGGCAGATCCAGATGGTGGTGCCGATTGCAGCCACGGCGTGGGAGCTGGCGCAGCGGACGGGCGATCAGGAACTGCTGGAGAAGGCCTTCGCGGCCTGCGTTCGCTGGGACGAATGGCTGCGGCGGTATCGCGACACGCGCGGCACGGGGTTGTGCGAGGGCTTCTGCACTTATGACACAGGGCAGGACAATAGTCCGCGCTGGAAGGGTCTCGAAAACCGTTGCCCGGACAGCGATGCGCGCAAGTGCCCGCCCGGAGCGGGGCTGCCGCGCCTGTGCCCCGACCTTTCGGCGACGGTGTACGGCGGACGCGTGGCGCTCGCCGGCAATGGCGAAGGCGCTGGGCAAGACGGGCGAGGCGGATCGCTGGACCGAAGATGCGGAGACGATCCGGGACCTGATCATCGAAAAGCTCTACGATCCGGTGGACGGCGCCTTCTACGATCTCGATGCCGACAACAAATTCGTGCGGGTTCGCAGCTCGACGATCATGACGGTGCTTGGCGAGCATGTGCCGGAGCCGGGCGTGTTCGACGACGTGTGGACCAGGCAGGCGCACAATCCGAAGGCGTTCTGGGCGCCATATCCATTTCCGTCGGTGGCGCTGAACGATCCGCAGTTTGTGCGGCCGATTCCGCGCAACTCGTGGGGAGGGGCGACGCAGGCGCTGACCGCGCTGCGGGCGCCCAGGTGGATGGAGCACTACGGGAAGAGCGCCGAGCTCGGCGACCTGATGCAGAGGTGGATCGAGGCCTTTCTGCAGGCAAAGGGCGAGTTCCGGCAGCAGATGGATCCGTTGACGGGCGAGTTTACTGTGGCCGATCCGGCCGGCTATTCGCCGGCTGCTCTGGTTTGCCTGGATTTCCTGTGGAGGCTGTCGGGAGTTCGGCAGCAGGGTGACTTGCTGGAGTGGAATGTGCGGCCGCCCCTGGAACATGGGCGTTCGCATTTCTCCAGACGGATCGGCACGGCGTCGGCGGAGCTGAACTACGACGGCAGACACGCTGAGGTGCGCCTGGGCAACAATCGGATTGCGCGGGTTTCCGGCGTCGTGCGGCTGCTGACGAAGAAGGACGGAAGCCTGGATTCGGCAATCGGCATCGACAGCAACGAGCAGCAGGTGACGATCGACGTCGTGGGGTCGCTGAAGCGGGGCTTTCGGCTTGCGCCGAATGAGCGGGTGGTTTTGCGGGCCTGATCCGTCGCGTGACGGTCGCGAAATTTATACTGACCTGAACCATGTCCTCTTTCCTTCCTGTCGATGAGCAGATGGATCTGCTCGAAAAGGGTGCGGCGGAGATCATTCGCGTGCCGGAGCTTCGAGAGCGCCTCGAGAAGTCGCGGCAAAGCGGCGTGCCGTTGCGTGTGAAGGCCGGGTTCGATCCAACGGCGCCCGATCTGCATCTGGGGCACACGGTGCTGATGCGGAAGCTGAAGCACTTCCAGGATCTCGGGCACCAGGTGATCTTTCTGGTCGGTGATTACACCTCGCTGATTGGCGATCCAACGGGACGCAACGTGACGCGGAAGCCGCTGACGCGGGAGCAGATCGACGCAAACGCGAAGACGTACACGGACCAGGTGTTTCGCATCCTCGATCGCGAGAAGACCGAGGTGCGCTTCAATTCCGAATGGCTCGGCAAGCTCAGCTTCGAGGACATCATTCGTCTTGCGGCGAAGTTCACGGTGTCGCAGATGCTGGAGCGGGCGGAGTTCCACGCCCGCTTTCAGAACGAGCAGCCGATTTCTTTGCATGAGCTGATGTATCCGCTGGCGCAGGGGTACGATTCGGTGGCGCTGAAGGCGGATGTGGAGCTGGGCGGCACGGATCAGAAGTTCAACCTGATTGCGGGGCGCGAGTTGCAGCGCGACTACGGGCAGCCGTCGCAGATCGTGCTGATGACGCCGATCATCGAGGGGCTGGACGGCGTGCAGAAGATGTCGAAGTCGCTCAACAACGCGATTGGGATCCACGAGCCGGCGCCGGAGATGTACGGCAAGCTGATGTCGATCAACGACGAGCTGATGTGGCGGTACTGGACGCTGCTGACGGATCTGCGGCAGTCGGAGATTGACGCGATGCGGGCCGATGTGGCGTCGGGTGCGCTGCATCCGATGGAGGCGAAGAAGCGTCTGGCGCGGACCATTGTCGGCGGGTTCTGGGGGGACGAGGCGGCGCAGCGGCTGATGAGCAGTGGGCGCGGCAGTTCCAGCAGAAGAGCGACGATGTTGCGGGGCTGGAAGAGGTGCGGATCAAAGCGGCGCATTTCTGGAGCGGTTCCGATATGAGAGGTAGGGTGGCAAAGTTGGTGACACTCGCCGGGTTGTCCGAGTCGGCTGCTGAGGCAGAGCGCAAGTTAAAAGAGGGTGCGGTGCGAATAGACGGGGAGGTCGTAAAGCAAACCCACGTTTTGATGAAGCCTGGCACTAGGGCGACGGTCCGCGTGGGCAAACGGGCGAAGGTTGTACAGCTGTATTTCCCGGCGCCTGGAGACCGAGTGACGATTGATATGCCACAAAAACCCGGGATCTATGAGGTGCTTTCAGCAACATACGGATTTGACGCCACCGTCCGATGCGTCTCGCTGGGAGGGAATTTGACCATTGAGGAATCTGTTCCTCCTGGTCTGCTTACACCGGTGGGGTTGTAGCCCTACCGAATCACTTTCAAAGCGGACCTGAACAGCTCGTCGAAGTTGCCGCTGGCGGTTTTGTCTTTGTCGATGGCGGTTTCGATGGCTTTTTGCGCGGCGGGGCGCTGGTAGCCGAGGTTGACGAGGGCGGAGAGGACGTCTTCGGCGGCGGGGGCGAGCCGCTTTTGCGAGGTGGGAGCGACCGCGAGGTCTTCCAGCTTCTCCTTCAGCTCGACGACAAGGCGCTCGGCGAGTTTTTTGCCTACGCCGGGGATGAGGGTGAGGGTGGCGTGATCCTGCGCGCGGATGGCGGCGACGGTGCGCTCGGGGTTGAGTCCGCTGAGGATGGTGACGGCGAGTTTGGGGCCGACGCCGGAGACGGTGATGAGGCGCTCGAAGAGGCGCTTCTCGTTGCGGTCCATGAAGCCGTAGAGGGAAAGTGCGTCTTCGCGGACGTGGGTGTGGATGTAGAGCGAGACTTCGGCTCCTTCGGCAGGGAGCGCGGTGAAGGTGGGGACGGAGATGGTGACGTCGTAGCCAACGCCGGCGGCTTCGACGATGGCCTGGCCGGGTTGTTTCGAGAAGAGCTTTCCGCGGAGGTGAGCGATCATGAAGTGCCTCGCGTGCGCGAGGCACGAGGGTGGTGGAAGCGGGGTACAGGGTGCAGGGAGACGGGCACCGGGCACCGGGTACCGACGTCAGAGGCTGGAGAAGGTAAAGAAATGCAGGTCCATTCGACTCGCATCTGAAAATGTTGTCGCGCCAAAGGCGGCGCGACGATTCTGAAAGCTCGCTCAGGATGACAGAGTGGTTGTTTTTCTATGGAGACTTCGCGAGAGTTATGACATCTCCGGAGATTTCGTACAGAAGTCATCATTTGGTCCATTGGTCGACCCAGTCGTTGACGGTTTTGTACCAGAGCTGCGAGTTTTGCGGCTTGAGGATCCAGTGGCCCTCGTCGGGGAAGTAGAGCATCTTCGAGGGGATCTTCATGCGCTGGAGGGTGTCGAAGAGCTGGTAGCCCTCGGAGACGTCGAGGCGGTAGTCGAGCTGGCTGTGGACGACTAGCGTCGGCGTCTTGAAATGGGTTTCGGCGAGCATCGGCGACCACTGGCGATAGAGCGCGCGATTGGTCCAGGGTGTGCCGCGGAATTCCCACTCATTGAACCAGAGTTCCTCGGTGGTGCCCCAGGCGGATTCGGCGTTGAACATGCCGTCGTGGGAGACGATGCACTTGAAGCGGTTGGTGTGGCCAAGGATCCAGTTGGCCATGTAGCCGCCGTAGCTGGCGCCGAGGGCGCACTCCCGGGATTTATCGATGAAGGGGTAGTGGGCTTCGGCGTAGTCGAGCCCTCGCATGAGGTCGATGAAGGGGCGGCCGCCCCAGTCGCCGTTGACGCGGTCGACGAAGGCCTGGCCATAGCCGGTGGAGCCGCCGGGATTGATCATCACGACGACGTAACCGTTGGCGGCGAAGAGCACGGGGTTCCAGCGCCAGGACCACATGTCGCCCCAGGCGCCCTGGGGTCCGCCGTGGATGAGGAACTTTACGGGGTATTTCTTGTGCGCGTCGAAATTGGGCGGGCGGATGAGGAAGCCCTGGACTTTGACGTTGCCGATGGAGGGGAACCAGAAGGAGTCCATGGCTGGGAGGTCGAGTTGGTCGAGGAGAGCGGTGTTGAGGTGGGTGAGGGGGGTGGCCCTGTTATCGAGCAATGTCCACTCATTGAATGTGTCAGGCTTACCGTTTTTTCCGTGTGTGACGTCGAGGCCGCTCGTGGCTGCGATGGCGAGCTTGACCACTTCAGAGGGGCTCTGCACAGTCATTCTGGCAGCTACGACACTGCCGCCTGCAGACTGACGAAGTGGCTGGAGGTCGGAGTATTCGCCGAGACTGTTATTTGAAAAATCGAAGGGAATAGCCTGCGGTTTAGCGGAGCCGGGGTCCACTTCATAGACAGGCTCCTCTCCTTTATCGCCAGCGGTGAAGTAGATCGTCTTCGAGTCCGGGCCCCACGCCTCTTCGTCAACCCAGCGGTCGAAGTTGGGGAGCAGTTCTTTGATCTGCTTCGTACTGCGGTCGTAGAGGACGAGGCGGAAGCGGTCGCTCTCGTATCCGGCACGGGCCTGGGAGCGCCACGCGATCCATTTGCCGTCGGGGGAGTAACGCGGGGTGAAGTCGCCGCCGGGGCTGGAGGAGATCTTCACCGGCTCGGCGGTGGGGTCGTTGAGTTTCAGGGTGAAGATGTCGACGTTGGTCGAGAGGGCGGGGTCGTCGACTTTCTTCTCTTCGAAAGCGAGTTCCTTGCCGTCCGGCGAGAAGTCCCAGCCATCCGGCTCACTCAATGAAAATGGCGGAACGTCGTGCGTGTCGCCAGGATTCAGATCCCTGAATGATCCGTCCTCCAACGACGCAAGAAACAGGTGGCTCCTCTTGTCGCCGGTGAAGTGGTTCCAGTGGCGGTAGAGGAGGGAGGTGAAGATTTTCGCCTTGACCTTCGATTCTTTCTCGGCGTCGTCGCGTTTCTTGTCGCAGGCGTCTTCGTCGGTTCCGGAGGGCGCGACGCCGGGGGCCGGACCTGCACTGCATTCGGGGTAGACGGCGGAGGTGAAGAGGAGGTGCTGCCCATCAGGGTCCCACGTCACGTTATCGCCTTCAGTGGAGATGTGGGTGAGTTGGTGCGGATCGCCCATCGTGCCCGCAGCGCTGTCAAAGTCCGCCAGCCAGATCTGCGTGCCCTGGCCGCGATCGGTGAGGAAGGCGATCTGCTTGCCGTCGGGGGAGAAGCGGCCGCGGCTTTCGCCGGCGGAGGAGGCGGTGAGGGGTTGTTCCTGACCGCCGGCGACGGGGACGATCCAGAGGTGCGGGGTTTTGGTGTTCTTCGCGAGATCGACGTCGGTGGCGGTGAAGAGGACCCATTTGCCGTCGCGCGAGACGTCGAGGTCGCCGAGGCGGCGCATCTTCTGGAGGTCTTCGAAGGTCATGGGGCGCCTGGGGCCGGCGGCGGATTCGGGTGCGGGGTTTTGCGCGCTAAGACTGAGTGCGGTGAGAAGGATGGCGGCGGCGCAGGCGAGGGATTTCATCGGTGGGCCTCGAGGTGGCAACGGATCATGGTACATGCAGAGCTCAGAGCACCGAGCTCAGGGCAGCAGGATCAGGGCGGGAAAGGCGCCAGGACACTACATCACGCGGGTGGGCGTGGGAGGGAGAGCAGGAGTGGTGTCGAGGTCGTCGAGCAGGCCGGGTGCGGCTTCCGGGGAGCAGGCGGGCAACTGAACGACGACGGCGGCTCCGCGGGGAAGCGCGTTGAGGGCGGAGATCTGGCCGCCGTGCTCGCGGATGATGGAGTAGCAGATGCTGAGGCCGAGTCCGATGCCCTCGCCCTGGTGGCGCGTGGTGTAGAAGGGGTCGAAGGCGCGGGAGGGCTCGGCGAAGCCGGGGCCGGTGTCGGTGAAGGTGACCTGCACCCCGTTGCCGACAGGCCAGGCTTCGATGGTGAGGCGGCGTTCGATGCCTTCGGGCAGGTCGTTCATGGAAACGATGGCGTTTTTGACGATCTGGAGGAAGACCTGGCGGACCTGATCGCCGTCGACCTTGACGGGCGGTAAGCCGGGAGAGACGCGCATCTGCAGGGTGATGTGCGCGCTTTCGAGGTCGTGGTGCGTGAGCTGGCCGATATCCTGGAGGAGGGGTTCCAAAGTGAGCGGGGCGCGCATGCCAGGGGTGGCCTTGCGGAAGCGGATGAGGCTTTCGATGATCTGCTTCATGCGGCGGGCCTCGTTCAGGATCACGGTGGCCTGATCGCGGGTTGCGCCGTCGGAGTCGGTCATCAGCTCGGCATAGCCGGTGATGACGGTGAGGGGATTGTTGAGTTCATGGGCGACGCCTCCGGCGAGCTGTCCGAGGCCGGCCAGCCGCTCGGTCTGGAGGAGGCGCCGGATCAGTACCTGGTGCTCGCGCGCGGTGCCGAGGCGGGCGACAAGCAGTTCCAGAGGGAGAACATCTTCGGTGAGCAGAGGCTCATCGGGCTCGCGGAGGCCGGAGAGCAGAAGGGTGCCGAGGAGTTCCTGGTCGCGGCCGCGAATGGCGATGGCGTGCACGGTGAGGAAGTTCATCTGGAGGAGCTCGTCGCCGGGCTCGAGGAGCGTGGTGAGGTCGAGCAGGACGAGGTGGCCGAGGACGCGGGTGTAGAGCTTTTGGCCGATGTCGCGGACTTTGTCGCCGCTGGTGCGGCGGCCCATGGCATCGAGGGCGGCGGCGAGGGCGCCGTCGATACCGGCGCTGCCGGCGAGGCCGAAGCGGCCATCGGGATTGCGGACGACGATGGCGCTTTTGCTGAAGCGGCTGGCGCCGGCGATGACTTCGCAGATCTGGTCGAATTGGGTATTTTTCTCCTCAGGGGCCATGGCCTCGAGGAAGATTTCGGTGTACTTCTCCATCTCCTGGCGGGCACGGCGGTCGCGGAGCTGGGTGGCTTTGTTGGAAGCGATCTCGTCTTCGAGAACGAGGACGATCATGCCGAAGGCGGCGACCACTTTGACCAGGTTAAGTGCGCGCAGGAGCACAATCGGGACTTCACCGGCGCCGACGACGGGCGTGAGCATGACCGGGAGCGACCACGCCACCAGTCCGCCCACGGTGAAGACCACACCGGCGGAGACGCGGCGGAAGGCGGCGGCGAAGAGCAGCGCAGTGATGAGCAGCAGACCGCTCTGGGCCAGGGCAAGAACACCGTCATACTGCTGCCGCAGGGTGAGCCAGATGCCGAACCCGCCGACAAGGAGCACGGTGGAGAGGCTGAACCATACCGGGAGCAAATGCTTCACCAGGCTCCAGCGCACGCCCACCAGCATGCCGGCGAGGACGCAGAACAGCAGGACGAGCCGCATCGCGGGGCCGGGGGCCGGGTCCAGGGAGACCAGGACGGTGAAGGCCATGAGGGGCGAGGCGAGCGCTACCACGTAGAGGATGTGGAAGCGGCGGCTGAAATACTGGGGGGCCATCGAGCCGAGGAACATGATGGCGGCCATGAGGATGCTGGCGCGGGAGACGGCGAGCCAGATGCCGGACTGGGCGCGGCCAAAGACTTCCATTTCAAGCTGAATGGCTACGAACATCCAGCCAACGAGCCAGAGAAGCTGGCGGCGGCGGGCGGTGGTGGCCACACCGGCGCGCATGCGCAGCGGGGGCAAGGTGCGCCGCTGGAGCCAAAGAGCGCCAAAGACGGCGACCAGCACAAAGAGCAGAATGAGCGTCGGCGCCCGGTAGAAGTCCATAGCGTGGCCCTTTTGCCTCTAAGTGTAATTTTCCGGTCAGGTGGCTGAAAATGCATCCTTTGATGCAGCCCCGCCTATCGGAGGTCACCCTTTTGGTTAATGGTGGGAACGAACCCCGTTTTGGGAACAGGCGGCTAGGGATGCGGTTGGGCTGAAAACCGCGTATCGGCTGAAACAGCCTGCGGAGAAAGTCGCCTCGACCGGTGAAACAAAGCCTCAGCGGCTAAAGCCCGCGTCATTTTGCGGCAGTTACGGCACGACCAAGGTCGTGCCCTGACACAAAACCGGTCCAATAGCGAGTTTTTCCGCAAGCTGTGAAGCCGTCCCCAACCGGTGGCTGGTACGTCTATCCTTAAAGGCAGGCGACAGGAGTTGGGTGTGGGTTTTGTTTTCAGACGCATTTTGGGTGTGAGCTTGTTGGCCGCCTTCGCGCTGGCATTGCCGGCGTTGCACGGGCAGGTTTCGTACACGTCGATGCCGCTCGACCAGGGGTTCGGGCCGCTCGATCCGACGCCGCCCGCTTCTCCCGTGCAGCAGATCATCACCGAGTTCACAGCGAAGGAGGCCGTCTTCCGCCATGCGCTGGACAATTACACCTGGACCCGGAGTGTCCAGGTGCAGACGATCGACGATGACGGGAAGCCGGATGGCCAGTACTACCAGGTGGTTGACATTGCGTTCGACGCGGATGGGCATCGCACCGAGCGCGTGCTGGATGCGCCGGCGAGCTCGCTGACACGGGTGATGATGTCGCCCGCGGACTTCCAGGATATCGAGGAGCGGCTGCCCTTCGTGCTGACGACCGACGATGCGCCGCAGTACGACATCGCGTATGTGGGCAAGCAGAAGATCGACGAGATCGATACGTGGGTCTTCGACGTAAAGCCGAAGGTGATCGAGAAGAAGAAGCGATACTTTCAGGGGCGAATCTGGGTGGACCAGAAGGATCACCAGATCGTCGTGACGAACGGGAAAAATGTTCCGGACGATACGCGGCCCGGGCACGAGGATCTGTCGACGCCGTTTGTCACGTATCGGCAGCTGGTGGATGGCAAGTACTGGTTCCCGGTCTACACGCATGGGGATGGAGTCCTGCACTTCTCCGCCGGGCACGGCTATCTGAGCGACAACGTGCGCCTGCGCGAGACATTGAAGTACACGAACTACCACGAGTTCCACACCAGCATTCGCGTGATCTACCAGGGACAGGACATCACGGGGAATCCGCAGAAGGGGCCGGCGGCCGGGCAGGGACAGCCGCCGCAGACACCTGCGGATCCGAAGAAGCCGCAGTAGGGCAGGCAACAGGCAATAGCCAGTAGCCAATAGCGAAGAGTAGAAAAGGATGGGCCGAGAGAGCCGCATCGCTGTTCCCTGCGCTTATCGGCCTTTGCGTGCTGGATTTGCGCATTCCGCTGCACGGCTTTGCCCGCGGGCTCTCCGGGCTAGTACCATAAAAGAGCTATCCTGCCGGATCCCGCCCGCTTGCGAGGCTGGAGATCCGCATCCCTCTCGGAGGAAATTCTTTGCCAGCAACTGAACGCTTTCTCTTTACCTCGGAATCCGTGACCGAAGGTCACCCCGATAAGATCGCCGACCAGGTTTCCGACGCTATTCTTGACGCCTGCCTCGAACAGGATCCCTACAGCCGCGTGGCGTGCGAGACGCTGACCGCGACCGGGCTGGTGGTGATCGCCGGCGAAATCACGACGCGCGCCTACGTGGATTTTCAGGCGCTGGTGCGTGGCGTAGTGACCGCGATTGGGTACGACAACGCGGTTTATGGGTTCGACTCGAACACCTGCGCGGTGATCTCGACGATCAACAAGCAGTCGGGCGACATTGCCATGGGTGTGGATACCGGCGGGGCCGGCGACCAGGGCATGATGTTCGGCTACGCGACGAACGAGACACCGGAACTGATGCCGACACCGATCTCACTGGCGCACAAGCTCACGCGGCGGCTGTCGGAGGTTCGCAAGAACGGCAAGCTGCCGTACCTGCGGCCCGACGGCAAGAGTCAGGTGACGGTGGAATACGACAAGAACCACAAGCCTGTGCGCATCGACGCGGTGGTGATTTCGACGCAGCACGCCGAAACGGTGAGCAATGAAGAGCTGCGCTCGGACATCCTGAAGCATGTGATTCAGGCCGTGCTGCCGGCGGAGCTGCTGGACGAGAACACGAAATATCACATCAACCCGACCGGGCGGTTCGTGATCGGCGGACCGATGGGCGACACGGGCCTGACGGGCCGGAAGATCATCGTGGACACCTACGGCGGCATGGGCCGGCACGGCGGCGGCGCCTTCAGCGGCAAGGATCCGACGAAGGTCGATCGTTCGGCGGCGTATGTGGCGCGGTACATCGCGAAGAACATTGTCGCGGCCGGGTTGGCGGAGCGCTGCGAAGTGCAGTTGGCCTATGCGATCGGCGTAGCGGAGCCGGTGAGCGTGCTGGTGGAAACGTTTGGCACGAGCACGATTCCGGAAGGGGAGCTGGTCCCGCTGGTCAGGAAGAACTTCGAACTGACGCCGAAGGGGATCATCGAGAGCCTGAATCTGCGGCGGCCGATTTATCGGAAGACGGCGGCGTACGGGCACTTCGGACGCGTGAACGAGCCGGACTTCACCTGGGAAGCGACGGATAAGGCGGCAGCTCTGAAGGAACAGGCTGCGGCGCTGACCGAAGCAGCCGGTCGCAGCGAAGTAGTTTTTGGGTTGGGAAGAAAGGGCAGGCCGCGAGGCCTGCCCTTCTTCCTTTTCCCCGGGGGCGCGGGCGGCTATTCGGGGACTCCGCGACGCTCGGCGCGCGCCCGCGCAAAACGCCCTTTCCAGGGCTGCGCGACGAAGAGGTCATACGCGGCGAAGGGCAGGAGCAGGAAGAAGAAAGGCAGCAGTGTCACCGAAGCAAAAGGGAGGAGCGCGAGACTGACGATCACCCAGGCGGCCAGGCAAAAGCCAATCCATTTGGTGAGCAGCGTGGCTTTCAGCCAGCGCCAGCCAAGCCCGAAGCAGATTGCGCAAAGAATGAGGACAACGAAATGTTCGAGGGTGCTTCTTGTGCGGGCGCCTGGGGCGTAGACGATCGCGAGCATCACCGCGATGGGCACGAGCCCTTTCACCAGACGCAGAAGAAATCCGGGCGTGGGATGGGACGTTTCGGGCACGGTGGTCCTTAGCGAGGACAACTGTTGTAGAGAATGCTCAGGTCTCTAGAATATCGCTGGATGGTTGGTGCAAAGGGGGCTGGTTTGCTGAGGGTGCGTTCACTGCTCCGGGTGACTTCGATTTTCCTGGCCGCGTGCGCGGTCATGATGGGGCAGACTTCGCCGAGGGCTCAGAAAGCGGATCGGATCGTGATCATGAAATCGGCGCACACGATGACGCTGATGAGCGGCGCCCGGGTAATCAAAACCTACAGGGTGGCGCTGGGCGATCCAAAAGGGCCGAAGGTGCAGCAGGGCGACAAAAAGACGCCGGAGGGAACGTACTTCGTCGACGCGAAGAATCCGCAGAGCCTGTTTCATCGGGCACTGCATTTGTCGTATCCGAACGCGGCGGATCGGGAGCGGGCGCGCAAGCTGGGGGTGAATCCAGGCGGGGACATCGAGATTCACGGACTGCCGAAGCAGTATGCGTGGATGGGCGCGTCGCATCTCGCAGTGAACTGGACGACGGGGTGCATCGCGGTGACGAATCCGGAGATCGATGAGATTTGGGATGAGGCGGCGGTGGGAACGGCGGTGGAGATTCGGCCTTGAACGGGCATCGGGAAGCGCCCAAGCGTCACTTTTGGGAACGTTCGATCGTGTATCGGTGTCTCACAGGTTGGAGAATCAGATGTCGCATGTAATCCAAAAGGTTTTTCTCGTTGCGTTTTTTGTAGCGTTCTTTAACCAATATGCCGGTGCTCAAGTCATTGGATATTGGCCGCGTCCCGTCTTCGATCCCAGCTACCAGGACGTCAGTCTTATTCAGCTCATCGCTAACCCGGAGGCGTGGGACGGGAAGAAGGTGCGGCTTACAGGGTTTCTGCGCCTGGAGTTCGAAGGGGATGCAGTTTACCTGCACCGAGAGGACTACGAATACTCGATCATGCGAAACGCCCTATGGATCAATCTTCCGCGCGATATGGTTCCGAATCAGCGGGGCGCAGTCAACATGCATTACGTACTCTGTGAGGCCGTGTTCGACGCTGGGCGTCACGGGCACATGGGCCTTTTCAGCGGCGAGCTTAGTCAGGTGTCTCGCATTCAATTGTGGATGGACCATGGGCGACCCGATGAACCTCCACCGCCGCCTCCAGCAACACCAAAGCGATAGTCCCTACACAGGCTCCAAATGCGCCGTGAAGTGGCGCAGGAACGGCGCTTCGTACGTCAGCCGCAGGCCGCGGATCTTGTCGCGGTGGCTCCAGACTTCGAGGATGACTTCGACCAGGTAGTCGATGTGGCTTTGCGTGTAGACGCGGCGGGGGATGGCGAGGCGGACGAGGTCCATCTGCGCGGCGGCGGCGAACATGAGGGTGCCGATTTCGACCGAGCGGACGCCGCCTTCGAGGTAGAGTTCTGCAGGCCAGCGCGACGCCGGGGAACTGGTCCTGCGGGATGTGCGGCAGGAAGGCGCGCGCGTCGAGGTAGATGGCGTGGCCGCCGGGTGGCTGCACGATGGGCACGCCGGCCGCTGCGATGTGGTTGCCGAGATAGGCGGTGGAGGCGATGCGGTAGCGGAGGTAGTCCTCGGCGAGCGCCTCCTGGAGGCCGACGGCGATGGCTTCGAGGTCGCGTCCGGCGAGGCCGCCGTAGGTCGGATAGCCCTTCCGTCAGGATGAGCAGGTCTTTCTCCTGCTGGGCGAGCTTGTCGTCGTTGGTGCAGAGGAAGCCGCCGATGTTGGCCATGCCGTCTTTCTTGGCGGACATGGTGCAGCCGTCGCCGTAGCGTGAACATTTCCTGGGCGATTTGCTTTGGGCGTCTTGTCGGCGTAGCCGGGCTCGCGCAGCTTGATGAACCAGGCGTTTTCGGCGAAGCGGCAGGCGTCGAAGTAGAGCGGGATGCCGTCGCGACGGCAGACGGCGCTGACGGCGCGGACGTTTTCCATGGAGACGGGCTGGCCGCCGCCGGAGTTATTTGTAACGGTGAGCATGACACATGGAATGCGCTCGCGGCCCACTTTCGCGATGAGGGCTTCGAGCGCGGCGACATCCATGTTGCCCTTGAAGGGCGCGGCGACGGAGGGCTGGCGGCCTTCGGCGGTGAGCAGGTCGACGGCTTCGGCGCCGGTGAATTCGATGTTGGCGCGGGTGGTGTCGAAGTGGGTGTTGTTGGGGATGACCATGCCTTTGCGGCTGGAGACTCCGAAGAGAATGCGCTCGGCGGCGCGGCCCTGGTGCGTGGGGATGACGTGCTTGTAGCCGAAGATGTCCTGGATGGAATTGCGGAAACGGTCGAAGCAGCGGCTGCCGGCGTAGCTCTCGTCGCCTTCCATGATGGCGGCCCACTGGTGTGTGGACATGGCGCCGGTGCCGGAGTCGGTGAGCAGATCGATGAGGACGTCGTCGGCGGGGAGGAGGAACATGTTGTAGTGCGCGGCGCGGAGGAGTTCTTCGCGCTGGGCGCGGGTGGTCCAGCGGATGGGCTCGACGGACTTGATGCGGAAGGGCTCGATGATGGTGCGGATGGGCATGGGTTCTTTCGGTCTGGTGCGGGCCGCGGTGTGAATGCTGCGCGGCTGCCCTGCCTATGGTAGACCGGGACGATGGAATGCAGGAGGGTTGAGGGCGAGTGCTGACGGCGGCGGAGCGCGATGGGTTGCGGGTGGTTCTGGTGCGGAGCCGGAATCCGCTGAATATTGGCGCGGTGGCGCGGGCCATGGCGAACTTCGGATTCGGGCATCTGCGGGTGGTAGAGCCGTATGAGGTGGCGTTTCGGGACGCGCGGTCGGCGGTGGATGCGGAGCCGGTGCTGCGAGGCGGCGGAGGAATACGCGAGCGTGGCCGATGCCGTTGCGGATTGTTCGCTGGTGGTGGGGACGGCCGAGGGCAGCGGACGCAGGACCGAGGAGCCTCTGGAGCGGCTGGAGACGGTGGCGGCGGAGATGGTGGAGTCGCTGCGCGGCCAGGGGAAGGTTGCGGTGCTGTTCGGTTCAGAGAAGACGGGCTTGTCGAATCAGAACCTGAGCCATTGCCAGCGGGTATTGCGCATACCCACCGAGTCGGCGCAGCCTTCGATGAATCTGGGGCAAGCCGTGGCGGTGGTGCTGTACGAGCTGGTTCGGCAGAGGGAGCCGGAGGCGGAACGAGAGCCGATCACGATGGCGAGTGCAGGGGATCGCGAGCGGCTGGTGGCTCTGCTGACGGAAATGGTGGAGCGCAGCACGGGCGAGCGCGAGGCATCAGGACCGACTGCGGAAGAGAGAGTGCGCCGTCTGATACGGCCCATGGCGTTGACCGAGGAAGAGGCACACGGGTGGATGGGCGTGGTGCGGCACGTGTTGTGGAAGCTGAGAGGCGGATGAGACTACATCCTGCTGAAGTCGCGGAACAGGATCATGCAGCCGGTGAGGGCGAGCAGGCAGTAGGAGAGGCGATTCGCGGCCAGAACGGCGGGTTTGATGTCGCCCTCGTAACGCAGGAAGTCGTACCACCCGAACACCCAGGTCTTGAGGATGCGGGTGAAGAGATACGACGGAACCAGGAGAACGATAAAGACGCCGAGGAGGACGTAGGACTGGCCGGGCGAGTCGAGCATGAGTTTTTGTGTGACCCACAAGGGCACGAACTGCATATGGTCGAAGACCCCGCGCATGCCTCCGGGGAAACCAGCCCAGGAGTCCAGCGCAGCATAGATGCCCCAGGCGATGGGGAAGCCGAGTCCGGTGGTGGCGGTGTTGACCGTGCTGACGGCAATGAGGGTGCGGCGGAAGCCGGTTTTGAGGCGCGCCTGGAGATAGATGACCTCGATGATGATGACGAGGAGGAGGAAGAAGAGCATGGTCCCGTGAGTGACGGGCAGCATGGGGATCCCGGCGTCGGCGCGGGCGGTGGACGGAAAACAGGCGAGGATGGCTGCAGCCGCCACAGAACCGGCAACACGACGCCTGTTTTTCGATACCATTGCCCGAATCATAACAATGGCCATTCGGGGGAGGAATCGCACTTGGGTGTCAGTAATCGGATTGGTACGGGCTGCGGGTTTGCTCTTCTGGCAGCAGTTGTGTGGCTCGGGATGGCTGCGGGAGCGGTTGGGCAGGAACGGCAGGGGTCGGGGACGGCGCCGGATCGGGATTGGCCGGCGTACAACGGCGGGGTGAACGGGGATCACTATTCGCCGCTGGCGCAGATCAATCGCACGAATGTTGCGCAGCTGAAGGTGGCGTGGGAATTCGATACGGGCGAGAAAGGCAATCTGCAAACGAACCCGCTGATTGTGGGGCGGGTGCTGTACGGGTGCACGTTTTCCGGGAAGGTGATCGCGCTGGATGCGGCGTCGGGGCGCCGGCTGTGGACGTTCGACTCGACCGTGGACAATCGGGACCGGACGATCGGGGGAGCCTCGCAGCCTTCGCGCGGGCTGGCGTACTGGACGGATGGGAAGAGCGGACGCATCTTCGCCGGCGTGATGAATTACCTGTATGCGCTGGACGCGAACACGGGAAAACCGATCCTGGAGTTCGGCGATGTTGGGCGCGTAGATCTGCGCAAGGGGCTGCGTGAGGATCTGGACGCAAAGTACGAGCAGCAGTCTGTGGCAATGACGACGCCCGGCGTGGTCTACAAGGACCTGATCATCGCGGGAGGGCGCAATCCGGAGACGCATCCGGCGCCCCCGGGGTACATCCGCGCGTACGACGTGCGGACGGGTGCGCTGCGGTGGACCTTCCACACGATCCCGCTTCCGGGTGAATTTGGCTACGAGACGTGGCCGCCGGAGGCGTGGAAGGATGCGGGCGCGGCGAATAACTGGTCGGGCATGACGCTCGACCGTGAGCGGGGGATCGTCTACGTGCCGACGGGGTCGGCGGTGTTCGACTTTTACGGTGGTGACCGGATCGGGAACGATCTTGTTTGCCGACACGCTGCTGGCGCTGGACGCGAACACGGGCAAACGGCTGTGGCATTTCCAGGGCGTGCATCACGACATCTGGGACCGGGATTTCCCGGCACCGCCAGCGCTGGTGACGGTGACTCGCGACGGCAAACCGGTGGATGCGGTGGCGCAGACGACCAAACAGGGCGTGGTGTATCTGTTCGATCGGGTGACGGGGGCGCCGCTGTTTCCCGTCGAGGAGCATGCGTATCCGGCGAGCGATGTTCCTGGCGAGAAGACGTCGCCGACACAGCCGATGCCGGCCGAGCCGGCGCCGTTTGCGCGGCAGAGGCTGACGGAGGACATGCTGACGACGCGCACGCCCGAGGCGCATGCGTGGGCGGTGAAGACGTTCGCGACGTTTCGCAGCGATGGGCAGTTCATTCCGTTCGGCGTGGATCGGCAGACGGTGATTTTTCCGGGGTTCGATGGCGGCGCGGAGTGGGGCGGACCTGCGGTGGATCCGGCAACGGGCGTGCTGTATGTGAACGCGAACGAGATGGCGTGGACGGGCGGCCTGACGGCGGAGAATCCGAACGCGCGGGCCGGGGCGAAGACGTATCAGTCGCAGTGCGCGATTTGTCATGGAGCGAACCGCGCGGGCTCGCCACCGGCATTTCCGTCGCTGGTGGATGTGAGTCAGCGCCTGACCGATGAACAGATCACGGCGGTCATCACGCACGGGCGGGGGCGCATGCCGGGCCTGCCGAACCTGGACAACGCGAAAGTGACGGAGTTGCTGGCATTCCTGAAGACTGCGGCGAGTGAACCGAAACCGGGAGAACGCGTGCCGGGGGAAAAGATGGGCGGTGGACCGGCGATGCAGTGGGCTTTCACCGGGTACAGGAAATTTCTCGATCCGGACGGATTTCCGGCGATTGCGCCGCCCTGGGGCACGCTGAGCGCGATCGACCTGAACACGGGGAAGTATTTGTGGAAGATCCCGCTGGGCGAGTATCCGGCGCTGGCTGCGCAGGGGATGAAGGATACGGGATCGGAGAACTACGGTGGGCCGGTGGTGACGGCGGGTGGTCTTCTTTTCATCGGCGCGACGTCGTACGACCGCAAATTTCGCGCGTTCGACAGCGCGACGGGAAAGCTGTTGTGGGAGACAGAGCTGCCGTTTTCAGCGGGCGCGACGCCGGCGACCTACTCCGTCGATGGGAAGCAATATGTGGTGATCGCGGCGAGCGGCGGACGCGATCCGAAGGGGCCTGTGGGCGGGATTTATATTGCTTTTTCGCTGCCGTGATGGCGCCTGGATCGGAGGCCAACTTGGTTCCGTTCGCTCGGCATCCCACCGGGAAGTGTCCGTGCCTGCGCGGACCATCCTTATCGATGGAGCCAGTATGCAGTTCTCCCGGTTCTTTTTTCTGATGACGCGCGGGCTTGCCGCCTGCGCACTCGTTACGCTTCTTGTCTCTTCGTGTGCGGCACGCGCGCAGGATCCGGCGCCGAACAGGACACCAACAGCGGTTCAGGCCGCGGCTCCGGACGCACATCTGGTGAGCCCCGCGCAACTGGATCGGCACTTGCAGGAATCGACCGCGACACGGCAGAAGCGGATCGAGGGTCTGACGGAGTTCCTCTCCACGCCGCAGGCAGAGAAGGCGATGAAGGACGCGAAGATCGATCCGGTGCAGGTGAAGACGGCGATTCCGACGCTGTCGAACGCGGAGCTGGCGGATCTTTCCGCGCGCGCGGACCGGGCGCAGCACGATTTTGCCGCGGGCGGCCTGACGACGCTGGCACTGACGCTGATCATCCTGGCCATCGTGCTGCTTATTCTGCTGGCGGTGTATCACTGAGAGTGTGAGCCGATTCGCACTGGTTAGCTGGTTGCTCCTGGTTGCCGTCGCTGCGGTGGCGCAGGCTCCGCAGGCGGTGTGGATCGACGTGCCGTTTGTGCATCAGCCACGCGAGGGTTGTGGGGCGGCATCGCTCTCGATGGTGATGCAGTACTGGGCGCGGCAGCAGGGACGGGCTGCAGGAGCGGAGAGCGACGTCGCAGCGATCCAGCGGCAGCTTGTATGTGCCGTCGGAACACGGCATCCCTGCGTCGTCGATGGGTACATATCTGGGCGAGCATGGTTTTCATGTCTTCGCACTCAGCGGGCGGTGGAGCGATCTGGAGACGCAGCTCGGGAAGGGGCGGCCGCTGATTGTGGCGCTGCGGCCTGCGGGGCAGAGGGAGCTGCATTATGTTGTGGTGGACGGGATCGATTCGGGGCGCGGGTTGGTGACGATGAACGATCCGGCAGAGCGAAAGCTTTTGTCGCAGGAGCGTGCGGAATTCGAGAAAGACTGGAGCGCTACGGGAGACTGGATGCTGCTTGCTGTGCCGGCGCCCGCTTCTGCGCGCTGAGCCTGGTCGTGGCGTTGTGGGCTGGCGCAGGGGTCGCGCGCGGCCAGTGTTCCGGAACATCGGGACCGCCGGAGTTCCGGCAGCTTTTTGAGCAAAAGGACTGGGCCGGAGTGGTGCGTGTGGCCGGGGCGATGCGCGTGCGGAGCGCAGACGCGCAATTCGACTATGGCATGGCGCTGGCGCACCTGGGGCGGCTTGCGGAGGCGCATGGCGCGTTGCTGGCTGGCGCGCGGGCGTGTCCGGGAGAGAAGCGGTTTCCGATTGAGTTGGGTGGGGTGGCGTTCGAGCAGAAGAAGTACGCAGAGGCGGCGCACTGGCTGCGGCGTGGGCTGCGGATCGATCCCGGGGATGCGTATGCGAACAATTTCCTGGGGACGGTGTATTTTCTGTCGGGGAATCTCGAGGCCGCGCTGCGGTTTTGGAATCGCGTGCAGAAACCGGAGATTGCCGGGCTGGATTTCGACTCGCATTTGAAGGTACATCGGCTGCTGCTGGATCGGGCGTTCGCGTTTTCGCCGGCGGCGGTACTGCGCGAGCCGCAGCTGATCACGACAGAAACGCGGCTGGATGGGCTGGGGATTTTTCCTGGCTACAACCTGCATCTGGATGCGCGCCCCGAAGCCCATTCCGCCGGGAAGTTCGATGCGATGTTTCGCGCGCAGGAGCAGGATGGGTTCGGGCCGAGCACGGCGGCGGCACTGATCTCGATGCTGGGGGGCGTGCCGTACGAGACGGTGTATCCGAGCTACGCGAATATCGGGCGCGGGGCGATGAATTTCGATTCGCTGGTGCGGTGGGACGCGCAGAAGCGGCGCGCTTGGGGCGAGCTGTCGGCTCCGTTGCAGGGGCGGCCGGAGTGGCGGTGGCGTGTCGGGGCCGATCTCCGGAATGAGAACTGGGCGGTGCGCAAATCGTTCACGGGAACGGCTCCGGTGCTGGGCTCGTTCAACCTCGAACGTGAAGTTGTGGCCGGGGCGCTGACGTCGCTGCGTAGCGGGGCGCTGCAGTGGACGCTGGGCGCGGAGCTGTCGCACAGGATTTTTCGTGATGTGGTGCCCTCAGTTTCCGGACCGGCGCTGACCGCGTCGCTGGTGACGCCGGGGTGGGAGTTGAAGCCGCTGGCGTCGGTGCGGGCAGGATTGCTGCGGTTGCCGGAGTATCGGTTCACGGTGACGGGAGGCGGCTCAGCGGATTCTGCGCGCATGCTGAGCGGGCCGTCGCACGCGTCGGGGAAGGTGGAGGGGTGGGCGCTCGCGCGTTGGCTGCCGGGGATGGAGGGGGACCGGTGGGAACTGCGTGAGAAGTTGCGGGCGGGAAAGATTTTCGGGTCGCCGCCGTTCGATGATCTTTACGTGCTGGGGATGGATCGCGACGATACGGACTTGTGGATGCGGGGACACATTGCGACGCGGGACGGACGGAAGGGCAGCTCGCCGGTGGGAGATGACTTCTTGCTGTCGAACACGGACCTGTTGCGGCGGGTGTACGGGAATGGGCTGCTGTCGATCGAGGCGGGGCCGCTGCTCGACGTGGGGAAGATGACGGCTCCGACTGCGGGGCTGTCGTCGGGGGAGTGGCTGGTGGATACGGGTGTCGAGGCGCGGCTGACGGTGCTGCACACGAGCGTGGTGCTGAGCTGGGGGCGCGATCTGCGGGCGGGAACGAATGCGTTGTGGGGAACGGTGGCTCCGTGACCGGGCACAGAGCACCGGGCTCCGGGCACCGGAGCGTCGCGCGAACTGCATCTGCCAACCTGGGCGGATGCAGGGCACCCGAAGGGGGTGTGAGTTAGCGTTCGACTTCGGCCCAGCCGAAGGCGCCGGGGAAGTGCTCGAAGCCGGGTGGCTTGTCGCGTTCGAAGTAGATGGAGAGGATGTCGAAACGGGTTTGGACATCCTTGTTCGGAAGCTGGCGCATGTAGTGGCGGGCCAGGCGGCGGAGAACGCGGCGCTTGCTGGAGTCGACGGCGAGGTGGGCGGGGGCGACCTCGCGGGTGGTTCGGGTTTTGACCTCGATGAAGCAGAGGGTGTCGCCCTGCGAACTCGGAGACCAGGCGATGAGGTCGAGATCGCCCGGGGCGCGGGAGGAGCGCCAGGCGCGGGCGACGATGGCATAGCCGCGGCGCATGAGCCAGAAGAAGGCGGCGCGCTCGCCTTCGAGGCCGGTTCTAAGGTGTTGGGCGCGCTCCGGACGGCGGCGCTCGGCGGCGCGCTCGATGGCGTTGACCGCCGATTCCATGAGACTGACTCGCAGGCGGAGGAGCATTGGGGTCATTTTCGGATGCGCGGTGGGGTGAGGCAACGCACGATGGTCATGCAGCGATCACCAAAGTTATGGCGGGTGCAAAGGCGGGAGCGCCGGGATGGCAGAGTTCTCGCGCCTTGACTTTGCGGGTGACTGTGGGTGTTCTGGAGAGATGACGCGACTTCTTTTGCTGCTGCTTCTGGCGTTTCAGGTTCCCGGGGCGGCGAAGCCGGCGCCGGCAACCGATCAGGATCCCTTTGCCGCGCTGCGCGATCAGTGGGCGAAGGACCTGAAAGGCAAGTTCATCGACGATTCGCTGGCGCAGTATGCGCCGGATGCGGACTTCATCAGCGATGTGGGGCGCACGCATGGGATGGCGGCGCTCCGGCAACTGTTCACGACCATCACGAAGACGCTCGACAGCGACATGACGTTCCACTCGGAACGGATCGAGATTTCAGGCGAGCTGGCGTATGACTCGGGGACGTACAAGGAGACGCTGCTGAACCGGGCGACGGGGAAGACGCAACTGATGACAGGGGATTATCTGACCGTCTACCGGCGCACGAAGTTGGCGAATGGGAATGCGATTTGGCTGATTGTGGAACAGGTGTGGACGGGGGGCGAGGTGAAGTGAGGGATACAGCCAGTCTTCTTCCCGGAAAGACAAAGGGCAGGCGGTTAGCCTGCCCTTTGTCCTGTTGACTTTCTAAGAATTGGTTGCGTCTTTACAGAGGCTGCACGTCTGCTGCCTGCCAGCCCTTCGGCCCCTTCACGACGTTGAATTGCACGGCCTGACCTTCCTGCAGACTCTTGAAGCCATTTGCGGAAATGGCAGAGTAGTGCACGAAGACATCCTCGCCGTTCTGGCGCGAGATAAAGCCGTAGCCTTTCGCGTCGTTAAACCACTTCACAGTACCTTGTTCCATTTTGTTGCTATGTCCTGATGATTGAATTGCGCTGGAGTGAATCGGAGCGAACTGGCAGACCTGCAAATCCTGCTTTGTTGGGCGAGGCGAAAGACTGCGCTTGCCCGGTTCGGTTCTAACGCTGATATCCAGTGTATCAGATCGCCGAGCCAGTCCTCTGAAGAAATGGCTTCCAGCCGGGGGAGGTCAGGCTTCGGAAGTCATACCAGGAGCAGGGGTTTTCAGCCCATGGCCGGCTGCGCGAGCAGCTTGGGGTTCGGGCCGTACTGATTGTCGCCGGGGTCGCCTTCGATGCAGTCCAGGATGAGAAGGATGAGGCCCCCCACACAGGGAACCAGGGAGATGAGGATCCACCAGCCGCTCTTGTTGATGTCGTGGAGCCGCCGCACGCTGACCGCGAGGCCGGGAATGAGAGCGGCCAGGCCATAAATGACGCAAAAGCAGGCGAGGAAGATGGCCAGCGTTTTCTGGCCGGCTAAGAACGCCGCCACAATGCCTGCGTAGAGGACCACGCAGGCTGATGGTGTTGAAGAGGACGAACATCCAGTACTCTTTGCGGCGGGAGCGGCCGGTGAACTGCGCGTATTTCTGCCAGACCATCACATACCAATCCATGTTTTCTCTCCGTTCGGGTTAAGGTCGACACCGTTCGCGGGGGAAGAGTCAGTCGGCGGCGAAGCTGGGCTGAGCCGGGCCAGGGGCGGCCCGGTTCGGCGGAAGCATACCACGATCCGCTGGGTCTTTCGGCAGAGGTTTTCGGGGGATGCTTCGGCGGGGCAGGCCGGGGTCCGCACCGGGAGTCAGGGAGTGACTGGGATCAACCCAGCGGCCGGGCTGCCCGATTGCGTGAGCATCGTTCCGGCGGCGATCGTTGCTGTGAGCGGAGTTCCTGAAGGGATTTGGACGTCTTTGCCACGGGTGAAGAGGACGGCAATGCCGGCGGTGGACAAAGCGGCGAGGACGTCAGTCGAGGTTCTCGCTGCATATCGGCCTGACAGAGCATTGGTGGCGTGCAGCGGGATTGCGTTGCCGTTCACCGAGAATGAATCGACCTGGAACTCGATTTCTCCGGGCTGATCGCCGGCGCCGGAGCGGTCGACCTGAATGACTTTGCCGGTTGCGGAAGTTCCTTTAGGGGCAAAGATCGTGTCGCCGATCTTCAGATCCTGCGGCAGGGTGAAGGCGATGGGATCGCCCACCTGCGCGGTGCGGGAGTCAATCGCTGTTGAGAAGACCAGGGGGATCTGCGCGTCGGCGAGCAGGGTGAAGCTACCCTGGCCCGCGGGCAGGACCGGCAGCGTGGCAGCGGACGGTAAGGCAGCCGGTGCCGAGGGCAGGGTGTAAGTGGCCGACGCGACTCTGCTGATGGAGCAATTGGGGACGAGGGCGATGGCCTGCAGGGTGGTAGTGACGTCGACGGCGATGGGGCCGAGGTAGCGACTGGAGTTACTGGTCGGCGTCCAGCCGTCGGTGGTGTAGAAGATGATGGCGCCGCGGGTGCCGTCCTTCAGGCGCACCGAGAGCGGCGATTGGTAGCTCCCAGGCTTCACCGAGAAATGGGGCTGTGAGGGCAGCGAAGAGCAGGGGCCGCTCGCGGCGGTAGCGGCAATGATCTCGGTCTGGGCGTGCGCCGACGCGGCGAGAAACAAGGCGCAGAACAAGGAGCAAAGTCGGGCAAAGGCCCCGGAGACTGTCATGGGAAATCCTCCCAACTGGCTATAGACGCGCCAGCGAGAGGAAATTCCCAAAGAAATACGCAAACGAATTGTTGATGACTTTTCTCAATCTCTTCTCAACTTCAAAACTCTTTGCTCCGTTTGAACGCCGACGCCGGAAAAGGACCATGAATTTTCCGTGAACGGCGCGAGGCGAGGGCGCAAGGCGTCAGTGGGGCCGACGTGTGTGGCGCCTGCGGGTTTGGCCGGAGCGGCAAAGCGCGTATTCTGATTGCTTCGATGAATCAAGGCCTGACCCACGAAACGGAACTGCAGGACCGACTCCTGGACGCTGCCCTGGAGCGCCTGCAGCGCGAGTTCAGCGCGCTACCGCAGTACACGCCCGAGATCCCCGGCGAGGGCAAGATGGCTGGGGTCCTGGCAGAAGCTGCGCAGCGGCTGGGCGACAACTTCCCCTATTTCCATCCCCTCTATGCCGGGCAGATGCTGAAGCCGCCGCATCCGGTGGCGCGCGCGGCCTATGCGATGGCCATGGCGCTGAACCCGAACAACCACGCACTCGATGGCGGGCGCGCCAGCTCGCGCATGGAGGTGGAGGCGGTCCGCGAGATCGCCGCGATGTTCGGATGGAGCGAGTTTCTGGGACATCTGACCAGCGGTGGGACCTTTGCCAACCTTGAAGCGCTGTGGGTGGCCGGGCAGATGGCGCCGGGCAAGAAGGTGGTGGCGTCCGAGCAGGCGCACTACACGCACACCAGGATTACCGGGGTCCTCAAGCTGCCATTCGCTTCGGTCGGGACGGACGATCGCGGCCGGATGGACCTCGCAGCCCTGGAGGAGGCGCTGAAGGGCGGCGATGTCGGTACCGTGGTGGCGACGCTGGGCACAACGGCGGTGGGTGCGGTCGATCCGCTGGATCGGATTCTCGCATTGCGACAGAAACACGGCTTCCGGCTGCACGTGGATGCGGCCTACGGCGGCTATTTCAGGCTGGCGTCGAATCTGGATGCAGAGGCGCAACGGGCGTTTGAGTGCATCGGCGAGGCTGATTCGATCGTGATCGATCCGCACAAGCATGGGCTGCAGCCGTACGGCTGCGGCTGCATCCTGTTTCGCGATCCGGCCATGGGGCGGTGGTACAAGCACGACTCGCCGTATACCTACTTCACGTCGGCGGAGATGCATTTGGGAGAGATCAGTCTGGAGTGCTCGCGGGCGGGTGCCTCGGCGGTGGCGCTATGGGCCACGCAGCGGCTGTTGCCGCTGGTGCGCGCCGGAGAGTTTGTCCATGGGCTGGAGAAGGGAAGGGAGGCGGCGCTGCGGCTGCATCGCACGATCGCTGACGATCCGCACTTTGTCGCCGGGCCGATGCCGGAGCTGGATATTGTCACCTGGGCGGTGCGGGCGCCGAGCCGGGAGGAATCGTCGCGACGGGCGCAGGAGGTTTTCGGGCGCGCGGCGGAACAGGACCTGCACCTGGCTTTGGCGCATCTGCCGGCACGGTTCTTCCATGGCTCGGAATGGCCGGACCGAGATTCGGCGGCCACGGTGATGTGTCTGCGGTCTGTTCTGATGAAGCCGGAGCATCTCAGCTGGGTAGAGGAGATCGGGAAGAGGCTGCAGAGAGCAGTATGACTAGCTCAGACTTTTGGCCGATGCCAGTGCGCTCGCCGTACTTAGAATCCCAATAGAACGTGAGGTGGGTATTTTGGCTGGCTTACGGAATGCGGCAGAGAAAGGGTCTGCATGCTGGATGTAAACGGTATTCGAAAGAAGCACACCGAACGATTCGGCGCCGAAGCCTCGGTTTTTTTGGCCCCGGGCCGGGTGAATCTGATTGGCGAGCACACAGACTACGCCGGCGGATTCGTGATGCCGGCGGCGATTGACTTTGGCACGCTGGCGGCGATCAGTCCGCGGAGCGATGGGCGGGTAGTGGTTTGGTCGGAGAACTTCAACGAGCAGGTCAGCCATCAGCTTGAGGGTTTTCCAAAGAACGGGGGCGGGCACTGGTCGGGCTATCCGCTGGGAGTGGTGAAGGTGCTGCGCGAGGCCGGCTTTGAGGTGCCGGCGTTCAGCCTGACCATCGAGGGCGATGTTCCGCTGGGTGCGGGGCTGAGCTCTTCGGCGTCGATTGAAGTGGCGACGGCGCTGGCGGCGCTGAGCCTGGCCGGTGCGAACCCGGAGCGTGAGGAGATCGCGAAATTGTGCCAGCGCGCGGAAAATACCTACGTGGGCTCGTCGTGCGGGATCATGGATCAGTTCATCGCCTGCCGCGGCGCGGAGAACCACGCGCTTCTGCTGGACTGCCGGTCGCTGGAATACCGGCTGGCGCCGATTCCGCCGTCGGTAAGCCTGGTGATCGCGAACACGATGGTGAAGCACAGCGTCGCGGATGGGGAGTACAGCATCCGGCGCGCCGAGGTGGAGGAGGGGACTGCGATCCTGCGCGGGCACCGGCCTGAGATCCAACTGCTGCGCGACGCGACGCCGCAGGATCTGGAGAAGTGGGGCGCGGAGATGCCGGACAACGTGCTGCGGCGGTGCCGGCATATCATCACAGAGAACCTGCGGACGGTGGCGGCAGCGGATGCCCTGGCGGCGGGCCAGATGAAGAAGCTCGGGGACCTGATGGCGGCGGCGCACGCGAGCTATCGCGACGACTTCGAGGCCAGCTGCGAGGAAGCGGACGCGATGGTAGAGGCGGCGCAACGGCTGCCGGGGCTGATCGGGGCACGCCTGACGGGCGGCGGCTTCGGCGGCTGCACGGTGAATCTGGTGCACGCCGATCGGGCGGAGAAATTTGCTGCGCGGCTGCATGACGAGTACCATGCCGCCACCGGAATCGATGCGGAGATCTACCGCTGCCATGCATCGGCGGCTGCCCACGCGATGTGACAAGGAGCACTGCATGACGACCCTGCGAGAGTTTTATCTGGAACGGCGGAGAGCGGAGCTGCCGGTATTTCTGAAGGTGCTGCGGGCTCTGCCGGCGGACAGAATGGACTACAAGCCGCACGAGCGCTCGCCTTCGGCCGAGCAGCTGGTGTGGACGCTGACGTGGGAGCTGGGCACGTGCGTGGAGGTGGTGCGAGAGCATCGCGGGGAGTGGAAGTCGGACCCGGCGCCGCCGCTCGACGAGATGATTGCGATGTTCGAACGCTGGTCGAACGAGCTGATCGAGAGCGTAGCCGCGACGGACGACGCGGCGTGGGATGCGCCCGCGAAGTTCTATTACGACGGAAAGATGGTCTCCGAGCAGCCGGCGTCGGCGTTTCTGTGGATGGTGCATTTCGACTCGATCCACCATCGTGGGCAACTAACGACGTATTTGCGGCCCCTGGGGAGCAAAGTGCCGGCGATCTATGGACCCTCCGGGGACGAGCGTCCCTCATGACGGGAATGGGAATTTGAGGAGATGACAAATATTCCACAGAAGGGTCATACCGGCACCGGGAACGCCGATGTAAGAATCGAAGAGCTGAAACTGCTACATGCCTGACGCAGAGATTGTTATTCTGAAGGCCAGGTGTTCTGACGAGGCTGACGAAACGTTTTAGCGATGCGCTTTCTTAACCGTTCACAGTACATTTCCCCCGAGGAACCAGGTGAAGGCGGCATGGTCGCCTACTTCTCCATGGAGATCGCCGTCGCTCCTGAGTTTCCCACCTACAGCGGAGGCCTGGGCGTTCTGGCCGGCGATACGCTGCGATCCGCAGCGGACATGGGCCTGCCCCTGGCGGCGGTCACGCTGGTGGATCGCAAGGGCTACTTCCGGCAGCGTCTGGATCCCACGACCGGGATGCAGACGGAGGAGCCCCAGCCCTGGAATCCGGACAGCATTCTGACTCCGGAAGAGCCGATTGTGACGGTCACCCTGGAAGGGCGCCCGGTAGCGGTTCGCGGCTGGCGGTACGACCTGGAAGGTGTAACCGGACATCGGATTCCCATTTATTTCCTGGACACGAACCTGGAGCAGAACGATCCGCAGGGATCGCACCCTCACGGATTTTCTCTACGGCGGCGATCCGGATTATCGGCTGCGCCAGGAGGCAATCCTGGGGATCGGCGGCGCGCGATTGCTGCGGGCGCTGGAATACGAGCCGTCCGTCTATCACATGAACGAAGGGCACGCCGCGCTGCTGACGGTTCCCGTTCTGGAACAGGAACTGCGGGGCGCGGGACTGCAGACGGCGAGCGAGCGCGATCTGGAGGCGGTGCGACGGCGCTGCGTGTTCACGACGCACACGCCGGTGCCGGCCGGGCACGACCGCTTCTCGGGCGAGCAGGCCTATCGCATCCTTGGAGCGGAGCGCGCCGGGATGCTGGAGCGCTTCGGCTGCTTCCACGACGGCCTGCTGAACATGACCTACGTGGCGCTGCGCTTCTCGCGCTTCGTGAACGGCGTGGCCATGCAGCACGGCAAAGTCTCGCGGCAGATGTTTCCCGAGTACACCATCGACGCGATCACCAACGGGGTGCATGCCGGGACCTGGGCGGCGCGGTCGGTGCAGGCGATCTTCGACAAGCACCTGCCGCGCTGGCGCCAGGACAACGTGACGCTGCGCTACGCCATCGACATTCCCGAAAACGAGGTCGTGGAGGCGCATGCCGCGTCCAAGCAGGTGCTGATCGACACGGTGAAGGCGGCGTCCGGCGTCGAGATGAAACCGGAGGTCTTCACGCTGGGATTTGCGCGGCGCGCGGCGACGTATAAGCGGGCCGATCTGCTCTTCACCGACCCGGAGCGGCTGGTGAAGATGGCGGAGAAGTTCGGCGGGCTGCAGATTGTCTATGCCGGCAAGGCGCATCCGGCCGATGAGCCGGGCAAGGCGAAGATTCGCCGCGTGATTGAGCTGGCCCGGGATCTGCGAGCGACTCCGCTGCAGGTTGTCTATCTGGAAAATTACGAGTGGAAGCTGGGCGCGATCCTCACCGGCGGTGTCGATCTGTGGCTGAACACGCCGCGGCGTCCGTATGAAGCTTCGGGAACCAGCGGCATGAAGGCGGCGCTGAACGGAGTGCCCAGCCTGAGCATTCTCGATGGCTGGTGGATTGAGGGCTGGATCGAGGGCGTGACCGGCTGGGCGATCGAGGACAACGACGATGAGGCGGTCGAAGCGAATTCGCTCTACGACCACCTCGAGAAGCTGATCCTGCCGCTGTACACCAAAGACACGGGACAGTGGCGGCGCATCATGCGTTCGACGATCGCGCTGAACGGGTCGTTCTTCAACACGCAGCGCATGCTCGAGCAGTACGTGATCAACGCGTACTTTCCGGAGCGCCGCGTGGAGATGCCGGAATCGAAATCGCCGCAGCCCGATCTGGAAAATTACGTCGCCCGCTAGAACTCCGCGCAGCGCGTGCAACGTCGCTGAACGCCTGTATCGACGGCTGATTCTCCGTCCTGGCCGCGTCGCTCAGCGATGCTATACTTGGCCTGATTTCTACGCTCTCGTCCGATGGAGTGTGACGAGCCGCGCACCGTCCTCTTACGGCGCAGTTCGCTCGGGTTCTTGTCCGGAAACCATGGGAGAGACTTCCTTGAACCAGCCGTCCCTTGAGCCGTTGGCGCCGGAGGTGTCGCGCCGGCCGCTCTGCGTCGATCTGGACGGGACGCTGGTGAAGAGCGACACCCTGATGGACTCGCTGCTGCTGCTGCTGCGCAGCCGGCCCCTGGATGCACTGCGGTTTCCGCTGTGGCTGCTGCGCGGCAAGGCCGCGGTGAAGGCGGAGGTGGGCGCGCGCGTGGCGCTCGATGTGCGGCATCTGCCCTACAACCGGTCTGTCGTCGAGTATCTGGAAGTGGAGCGCGGCGAGGGGCGCAAGCTGTATCTGGCGACGGGCGCGGATCAAATCCTTGCGAAGCGGATTGCCGATCATCTGGGTCTGTTCGACGGCGTGCTGGCCAGCGACGGCACGACGAATCTGACGGCGGGCAACAAGCTCGACGGCCTGCGCAGGACGTTTGGCGACGAGGGGTACGACTATATCGGCAACGCCGGTCCGGATCTGCCTCTGCTGCAGCACGCGGGCATGGCGATGATTGCGAATCCGGCGCCGGCGTTGCGCGCGCGCCTGCGCTCGCACGGCATCAAGGTGCAGAGGGAGTTCCGGGATCGGAAAGCGCCCGCGAAGGCGGTGTTGAAGGCTCTGCGGCTCCATCAGTGGGCCAAGAACATCCTGATCTTCGTGCCCATGCTGCTGGCGCATGTGTTGCGGGCAGGAGTGTTTGCGGACGCCGCGATTGCGTTTGTGAGTTTCAGCCTCTGTGCGTCGTCGACCTACATCGCCAACGACCTGCTCGACATTGAGTCGGATCGCCGCCATTTACGCAAGCGGAACCGGCCTTTTGCGGCGGGCGATCTGCCGGTTCTTACCGGGATGCTGATCGGCGCAGCGCTTCTCGCAGGCTCAATCGCGATTGCGGTCACCCTGCTTCCCCTCGGGTTCCTGCTGTGGCTGTTCCTTTACCTGGTGGGAACGCTGTCGTATTCGCTGATCCTGAAGCGTGCTGTGCTGGTGGATGTGATCGTGCTGGCCGGTCTGTACACGGTGAGGTTATTGGCCGGGGCCGCGGCGGCAAGGGTGGAGATCTCGCCCTGGTTTGCCGCGTTTTCGGTGTTCCTGTTCCTCAGTCTCGCCATGGTCAAGCGCTTCAGCGAGCTGCAGAACGCACGCGTTCGCGGGCAGGCGCTTGCCAACGGACGCGGCTATCAGCTGGGCGACATCGAGCAACTGCGGAGCTTCGGTACGTCGAACGCGTCGGCGGCAGTCCTGGTGTTCCTCATTTACGTCGGCGTTTCGCGCGACGTGAACGGCCTCTACCATCACCCGAACCGGCTGTGGCTGATCGCGCCGCTGATGATTTACTGGATCAGCCGGGTATGGCTGCTGGCTTCGCGCGGCGAACTCGACGAAGATCCCGTGATTTTTGCCGTCACCGATCCCATCAGCCTGCTCACGGGCGCGGCGGTGGCGGTGGTTGCGGCCCTTGCCGCTTTGTAATGCAGTGAAGGTGAACAATATTCATGGATAAGTCCGGCAATCCGACAGAAGAAGCCCCAGCGTTTGAATCGTGGGGGCGTTATCCAAAACTCCAGGCTGAGGTCGTTCCGCTTAACTGGGCCAGCGATTTTCCGCTGCCCCAGGCGCCGGCGACGAAACAGCTGCCGGTCGGCCTTGGGCGCAGCTACGGCGATGTTTGTCTGCTGGAGAACGGCACGCTGCTGCAGACCTCGGGAATGGACCGGCTGCTGTGCTTCGATCCGGTGACGGGCCTGCTGCGCTGCGAAGCGGGTATTTCCCTGGGGCAGATTCTCGATTTCGCGGTTCCGCGCGGGTACTTCCTGCCGGTGACTCCGGGGACCAAATTTGTAACCGTGGGCGGGGCTATTGCCAACGATATTCACGGCAAGAACCACCATGTGGCGGGGACCTTTGGGCGTCACGTGCTGCGCTTCGAGCTGGTTCGGTCCGATGGAACGCGCTTTGTGTGCAGCCCGATTGAGAATCCTGAGTGGTTCGCCGCGACGATCGGCGGGATGGGTCTGACCGGACTGATTACGTGGGTCGAACTGCACCTGCGGCCGATCGTCTCGCGCAAAATCGACTACCGCGGCGAGAAGTTTCACGGGATCGACGAGTTTTTTGCGCTGTCGCAGTCCGCAAACAGCGAGTACACGGTTGCCTGGATCGACTGCGTGTCCACCGGCAGCAATTTTGCGCGCGGCATCTTCATGCAGGGCGACCACTCGGAGACGCCGGGACCGCTGACGAAAAGCAGGGAAGCGAAGCTGACATTCCCCTTCAACCTGCCGGAGTTCGCGCTGAACCGTCTTTCGATGGCGGCTTTCAACTCGCTCTACTTCCACAAGCAGCTGGCAAAGCGGAAGGCAGGCCCGGTGGACTACGAGCCGTTCTTCTATCCGCTGGACGCGGTGTTGCGCTGGAACAGGATGTACGGCAGGCAGGGGCTGCTGCAGTTCCAGAATGTGCTGCCGCACGAAGGCGGGCGCGAGGGCATGATCGAGATCCTGAAGGCGATCACCAAGTCGGGGCTCGCGTCCTTCCTGGCGGTGATCAAGTTCTTCGGCGACGTGCCTTCGGTGGGCATGATGTCGTTCCCGAAGCCCGGGCCGATGCTGGCGCTGGATTTTCCCATCCGGCGCGAGGTGAGCTTCGATCTGGTGGACCGGCTGGCGAGGATCACGCTCGAACACGGTGGACGCATGTACTCCGCCAAGGACGCGCGGATGACGCCGGAGCAGTATCAGGCCTTCTATCCGCAGTGGCAGGAATTCTCGCGGTACATCGATCCGGGCTTCGACTCGGCTTTCTGGCAGCGTGTCACCGGACGGAGGCCGCTCGTTGGCTGACCAGCAGGAGACGGCAAAACCAAAGCGGATTCTGGCGCTGGGAGCGACATCGGCAATCGCGCAGGCGGCTCTGCGGCTGCTGGCTGAGCGGGGCGCCGTTTTCTTCCTGGTTGGGCGCAACGCACAGAAGCTGGCCGCGGTTCGCGACGATTTGCTCACGCGCGGAGCCGGGGCGGCGACGGCGTTCGTCGCCGATCTGGACGACACGGCAGCGCATCCGGCGATGCTGGCCTACGCGGTTTCCACGCTCGGGGGCATCGATGTGGCACTGCTGGCGCACGGTGTTCTGGGCGAACAGCCGGTGGCTGAGATGGATTACGCGACGGCCGAAGCGATCCTGCGCACCAACTTCCTCTCCCCGGTTTCCCTCGTCACGTGGCTGGCGAATTACATGGAGGCCGAACGCCGGGGCGCCATCGCCGTGGTGTCCTCGGTGGCGGGCGACCGGGGCCGGAAGAGCAACTACGTCTACGGCGCGTCGAAGGGCGGGCTGAGCATCTTTCTGGACGGAGTGCGGAACCGCATCGACCGGGCGGGCGTTCAGGTGCTCACCATCAAGCCTGGCTTCGTCGCCACGCCGATGACGGCGCACCTGAAAAAGAACGCCCTCTTCGCGCAGCCGGGGCGCGTCGGCAGGGACATCGTCCGCGCCATCGAAAAACGTAAGGATGTGGTGTATTCGCCGCCCTTCTGGAGGCTGATCATGCTGGTGGTGCGCAGTGTGCCCGGGCGGATTTTCAAGCGCATGAATATGTAGGGAATCAGGCACAAGACCTGCATCTGGACCGGGTAATCGGACATCTCTAAAGCACGGGCGGTGTGGGCGGCGAAGTCTTTTTCGCCTCTCCGTTCGTCTGCAACGTAGAGCGATTTTCACGTTCGAAATTCTTTCCCTACAGGTAAAGGATGGATACTGTTAGAGGCGGGCATTGTGTCCCCGCAGCGGGCAAACTGACTTGCCTTTGCAATCCCGCACCCCGGCGTGGAGCCTTCCGGGAGGCCGCAGGAGACGCTGAACCGATATGTGGATAGTCCGCCTCGCGCTGCGACGGCCGTACACGTTTGCCGTGCTCGCGCTCCTGCTGATGGTGCTGGGGCCGCTGGCCATCGTGAATATGCCGGTGGACATTTTCCCGAACATCGACATCCCGGTGGTTTCGATTATCTGGCAGTACCAGGGCTTCTCGCCGGAGCAGATGGCGAGCCGCATCGTGGCGCTGAGCGAGCGCTCGCTGACCACGACCGTGAACGACATCGAGCACATCGAATCGATGTCGGTGAGCGGCCGCTCGGTGATCAAAGTTTTTTTCCAGCCGGGAGTGAACATCGGCAGTGCCGTGGCTCAGGTCACGGCGATCGCGCAAACGCAGATCCATCAGCTGCCGCCGGGAACCACGCCGCCGCTCATCATCCAGTACAACGCATCGAGCGTTCCTATTATTCAGCTGGGACTCTCCGGGCAGGGGCTCTCGGAGATGCAGCTGAACGACTACGGGCTGAATTTTATCCGCACGCAGCTGGTGACGGTGCCCGGCGCGGGGATCCCGTATCCCTACGGAGGGAAGCAGCGGACCATTCAGGTCGATCTCAATTTGCCTGCGCTGCAGTCCAAAGGCCTTTCGCCGGCCGATGTGGTGAACACCATCTCCGCGCAGAACCTGATTCTGCCGTCGGGCACGATCAAGATCGGCCAGTTCGAATATCAGCTGGAGACCAACAGTGCGCCCAGCACCATCCAGGCGCTCAACGATCTGCCCATTCGCCAGGTAAACGGCGCCATGGTCTACATCCACGACGTGGCGCACGTGCGCAACGGATTTCCGCCGCAGACCAACATCGTTCGCGTCGACGGACAGCGCGCGGCGCTGCTTTCCATCATCAAGACCGGCAACGCCTCCACGCTGAACATCGTGAAGGGCATTCTGAGCAAGGCCGACAGCCTGAAGTCGCAGCTGCCTCCTCGGCTGAAGATCATTCCGCTGGCCGATCAGTCCGTCTTCGTGCGGAACTCGATCGACGGCGTCGTCCACGAAGCCATCATCGCCGCTTGTCTGACGGCGATCATGATCCTGATCTTTCTCGGCAGCTGGCGCAGCACGCTCATCATCGCGGTTTCCATCCCGTTGTCGATTCTGACTTCGCTGCTGGTGCTGAGCGCGCTGGGCGAATCGATCAACATCATGACGCTCGGCGGTCTGGCGCTGGCGGTGGGCATCCTGGTGGACGACGCCACGGTGGAGATCGAGAACATCAATCGCAACCTGGAACAGGGCAAGGCCATCGAGCAGGCGATTCTCGACGGCGCGGCGCAGATCGCGGGGCCGGCGTTCATTGCCACCCTCTCCATCTGCATCGTTTTCGTGCCCATGTTCTTCCTCAGCGGCGTGGCGAAGTATCTCTTCGTGCCGCTGGCCGAAGCCGTGGTCTTTGCGATGCTGGCGTCGTATCTGCTTTCGCGCACGGTCGTGCCCACCATGGCGAAATACCTCCTGCGCGAGCATGACCCGCAGGAAGGCGAACGCAAGCGGCGGAGCCGCAATCCCTTCATTGCCTTCCAGCTGGCCTTCGAGAGCCGCTTTGAGAAGATTCGCCGCAGCTACCGGCGCATGCTGGAGTTCTGCATCAACCACTCCGCCCTTTTCATCCTGCTCTTTTTCGTGCTGAGCATGGGGTCCGCGGCGCTTCTCTATCCTTTTCTGGGCGAAGATTTCTTTCCCAACGTGGACAGCGGCCAGTTTCAGCTGCACGTTCGCGCGCGCACCGGCACCCGCATCGAAGACATGGCCGCGCTGTGCGATCGGATCGACAACACCATCCGCCAGGTGATTCCGCAGAAAGAACTGGTCACGATCATCGACAACATCGGCCTGGCCTACTCCGGCATCAACACCTCGTATTCGAACTCCGGAACCGCGGGGCCGGCGGACGCCGATATCCAGGTATCGCTCGCCGAACATCACCATACGACCGAGAATTATGTAGCACGCCTCCGCGATGAGCTGCCGCGGCGTTTTCCGGGCACGGAGTTCTACACTCTGCCGGTGGATATGGTGACGCAGATTCTCAACTTCGGTTTGCCCTCGCCCATCGACATTCAGATCGTCGGGCCCAACCAGCAGGGCAACCGCGCCTTTGCCGAGCGTTTGCTGAATCAGGTGAAGTACATTCCTGGCGCCGCGGATATGCGCATTCAGCAGACCTTCGACAATCCGAATCTCACCGTGAACGTGAATCGTTCCATGGCGCAAAGCGCCGGGTTTGCGCAGCGCGACGTGATGCAGAGCCTGCTGGTGGCCACCAGCGGCAGCTTTCAGACCTCGCCGACCTTTTATCTCGATCCGCAAAACGGCGTCGAATACAATATCGCGGCGCAGTCGCCGCAGTATGCGCTCGATACGATGCAGGACCTGCGCAATATTCCTCTGACAGCGGGAAGCGGGAATGGAACTGGGTTCTCCTCCAGCAGCGCTTCGCTGGGCGCGGGCCTGCCGTCGTCGTCCCCCGGTCCGGTGGGAGGGAGGCCGGTGCAGATCCTGGGCAACCTGGCCTCGGTTGTGCCGGGAACAGAGCCGGCGATTGTGACGCACTACAACATCTCGCCGGTAATCGATATTTACGGCAACGTCGTCGGCGCCGATCTGGCCAGCGTGAGCAAGGGGATTCAGCGGATCGTCGATCAGCAAAAGAAGTATCTGCCGCACGGGTCGCATATCGACGTGCGCGGGCAGATCGACACGATGCGCCGGTCCTTCGAGGGCCTGCTGGCGGGCCTGGTCTTCTCCATTCTGCTGGTGTACCTGCTGATCGTGGTGAACTTCCAGTCGTGGCTCGATCCGTTCATCATCGTGTGCGCGCTGCCCGCGGCCATCTCCGGCATCGTGTGGTTCCTCTTCCTCACGCACACGCGGCTGAGCGTTCCGGCGCTGACGGGTGCGATCATGTGCATGGGTGTAGCCACATCGAATTCGATTCTGGTGATCACTTTTGCGCGCGAGCAACTCGAAGTGACGGTCGGCGATGCGTCGCTTTCCGCGCTCAACGCGGGCTTTGTGCGATTCCGTCCGGTTCTGATGACGGCGCTGGCGATGATCCTGGGCATGATCCCCATGTCGCTCGGCCTGGGCTCGGGCGGCGAGCAGAATGCGCCCCTGGGCCGCGCCGTGATCGGCGGCCTGCTGTTCGCGACCGTTTCCACGTTGTTCTTTGTTCCAACGATTTTCAGCGTGCTGCACGGGAGACGTGAGCGCCGCCGCAGAGAGCGCGACGCGCGTCAACAGGCCCTGAGGCGGCAGCTTCTGTCCGGGAGTCAGCCATGAGCGAACCCAATCCGACCCAGAGTCCACACGCCCCCGATACCCACGGATACGTCGACGACCGTCCGCCGATCTCGGGGCGAAAGGCGCTGGTCTGGATCGTTGTTGTGGTCGCGATTGCCGCGGCGGTCGCGATTGCCGGCATCCTGCCTCGCCTGCGCGCGGAAAAGACGCTGCGCGACCGCACCGAGTCGCTCGCGCTTGCGGATGTCACGGTGGAGAAACCGACGGCCGGCGCGCCGAGCGAGGAACTGGTACTGCCCGGCAACATGTTCGCTTACGTCGATTCGCCGATCTACGCGCGCACCGACGGCTACCTCGAAAAGTGGTACTTCGATATCGGCGCGCATGTGAAGAAGGGCCAGCTGCTGGCGACGATTGCCAGCCCGGAGGTGGATCAGCAACTGGCGCAGGCGAAAGCCGATCTGGCGACGGCAGTTTCGAACGCAGGCTATGCGAAGCAGCAGGCCTCTCGCTATACCGATCTGCTGGCGAGCAACGCGGTGGCGAAGCAGGATACGGAGAACTTCGTCACCCAGGCCGCATCCACCAACATGCAGGTGAAGTCGGCGCAGGCCAACGTGCAGCGCCTGGAGGAGCTGACCGGTTTCGAGAAAGTCTATGCTCCATTCGACGGCGTTGTGACGGCGCGCGACGTGGACATTGGCACGCTCATCAACGCGGGTGCGGGCGGGACGGGCGGCCGCGAGATGTTCCATATGGACGACGAGCACATCATGCGCGTGTATGTGAACGTGCCGCAGGTGGATTCGCCCTCGTGCCCGCCGGGAACTCCGGCCGACCTGACGCTCGACGAATATCCCGGGCGGCGATTCCACGGCAAGGTGGTGCGCACGGCGCGCGCCATCGATCCGGCATCGCGCACGCTGCTGGTCGAGGTCGATGTGCCCAATCCCAAAGGCGAGCTGGTGCCGGGCGCCTACACGCAGGTTCACTTCCAGCTGAGGATCGTGCAGGCAGACGCTGATTCTGCCCGTCTCGGCGCTGCTCTTCCGCCAGGAAGGGCTGCGCGTGGTGACGGTGGTGCACGGCAGCGGCGGCGATGAGGCGAAGCTGGTCCCGATCACCATCGGCCAGGATGACGGCCGCGTGGTGCAGGTGATTGAGGGCCTGAACGCCGAACGATGAGGTGGTGCGGAATCCGCCGGATTCGGTGATCGATGGCGAGAAAGTCCGCGTCGTCTCGCCGAACAATGGCGGCGTGCCGGGTACGGAGCGGCCGGAGGAGAATCAGGGCACCCAGGGTCCGGAGGGCGGTTCATGATGCGACTCCGCGCATGGGCGCTGGCGTTGCCGACAGCAGCGTTCCTGCTTGCGGGCTGTACGGTGGGCCCGAACTACCATCGGCCCGACGCCGCGACGGCGCCGGCGTGGAAGGAGAATGCGCCGCCGCCGCCCAATCCGCCGAATGGGACCTGGAAGCAGGCCGAGCCCAGCGATGGCGTGCTGCGCGGCGCGTGGTGGGAGATGTACGGCGATCCGCAGCTAAGCGGGCTGGAGGCGAAGGTCGCCGTCTCGAACCAGACGCTGCGTGCGGCGATGGAACAGTATTTCTCGGCGCGTGAGCAGGTGCGGGTGGCGCGTTCGCAGTATTACCCGACGCTGTCGGCGGGCCCGTCGGCACAGCGTACGCGCGAGTCACTGAACCAGGCGAACACGAATCGCGCCCTCACCAACTACCAGTTCAACACCTTCACTATCGCCGGACAGGCGCAATGGGAGCCCGACCTCTGGGGGCAGGTGCGCCGCACCGTGGAGCAGGCACGCGCCAACGCCCAGGCCTCGGCAGCGCTGCTGGCCAATGTGGAGCTGAGCCTGCGCTCCGAGCTAGCCTCGGACTACTTCGAGATGCGCGGGCTGGACTCGCAGCAGCAACTGCTCGACAACACGGTGAAGTCGTACGAAGAGTATTTGAAACTGACACAGATACGTTTTAAGGGCGGGGTGGCGACGGAATCGGATGTAGCGCTGGCGCAGACGCAATTGGAAACGACGCGCGCGCAGGACATCGACGTGCAGGTGGCCCGTGCTCAGTACGAGCACGCGATCGCGACGCTGACCGGCACGCCCGCTTCGACCTTCAGCCTGGCGCCGATGCCGCTGGGGGATCAGATCCCGCAGATCCCGGTCGGCGTACCGTCGCAGATGCTGGAGCGCAGGCCGGACATCGCCGCCGCCGAGCGGCAGGCGGATGCGGCGAACGCGCAAATTGGAATTGCCATCGCTGCGTATTATCCGAATATTTCGCTCACCGGAACCGGCGGCTTTGCCAGCGGGCGGCCCGGCACGTTGATCCAGGGGCCGAGCGAGGTGTGGTCGCTGGGGGCATCGGCGGTGGAGCTGCTATTTGACGCCGGCCGCCGGCACGGCATCACGCAGCAGGCCCGCGACGCGTACGAACAGCAGGCGGCCAACTATCGGCAGACGGTGCTGGCGGCGTTTCAGGACGTGGAAGACAATCTTGCCGCGCTGCGCATCCTCAATCAGGAATCGGAGCAGGAGCAGCTCGCGGTGCAGGCGGCGGAGCGTTCGCTGAACATCAGCACCAATCGGTACAAAGGTGGCGTGACGACGTATCTCGAGGTTCTGACGGCACAGACGACCCAGCTGAGCAATCAGAGAACGCAGGCCGACATCGCAACACGCCAGTTTGTGGCCAGCGTACAGCTGATCCGAGCGCTGGGCGGCGGCTGGGATACCAGCCAGCTTCCAAAACTGTAACTGTTACAGATCTGATTGTTCGGCCGGGCCGCGGCAGCGACTCTAGCTGACCGGGGTGGGCTGCGTGACGAACGCCTCAGTCGCGGTTCCCTCCGCGATGCGGTAGATCGCGAACTGGCGGTAGGTTCTTCCGCGCAGCTCGAAGAGCAACTCGGCGTGGCCATCGCCTTCCGTGTCCACCGCGTCGATCAGACGATAGCTGGGAGAGACATCGAGCGCGGCGTCGCTGGTGACCTGCTGCAGCAGGACTTTCGGATTTCCATAAAAGTCCGGCGCTGCAATGATCGTCACGTACTTCTCCGGCGCGCTGGCAGAACGGGCGGTCAGCACCATGGTGGCCCCTCCGCCGAAGCTTAGGCTGTAAGCTTTGAACTGCTCATCGGCGAGCATGGGCAGCGGTGGTGGTGGCGGCTGATGGGTTCTGCGGTGCGCGCTCGCCAGCTTGCTCGCCGGGGCCGGCGCCGCGGCGGGAGGAGCGATCGCCTTCTGCGCGATCTCCTCCAGTGCCGCTTTCATCTTCGCTTCGTCCTCCGCATTTGCCCAGAAAAACTGCCAGGAGAGTGTGTCGCCGCCGCTGCGGCTGTCCGAGACGCCGGCGATCTGGTTCATGTCTTTCGGCAGGCCGAACAGCGCCTCCGCCTTGTCCAGCTTTTCCTGTTCCGTGGGCTGCTTGTACTCGAGGCGCGGGCGGTTGGGATCGACAGGCGGCTGAGCGGCCGGAGTCTCCGTGGATGCATTCGCGTGGCGATGAAAGGTCGGCCGGTCCGGATCGTTGTCGGGTGGGTTCGATCCGGACGTGCTGGGGTTCGAACCGGTGTTCGACCCGGAATCACCGGTGCGCGGATGCAGCGTGGGCCGGTCAGGATCGACGGGCGGCGCTTTTTGCGGTGTGCTCGCGGGTGCCGGCGCATTGCCCGAATCAGTCTGGTTCTGCTCGTCCTTCGGCTGATGCGCAAAGTGCGGCTTGTCGGGATCGACGTCCTTCACCACGTAGGTGTGATTGCTTCGTGACGCAGGAGCCTTTGCCTTCGGCGGTGGCGGAGCCTCGTAACTCCCCACGCCGATCCACAATCCGGCCAGGTCTTCGGCGTCACGGATGTTGAAGAAGCCTTCGGGCTTGCCGGAATCCTGCAGCTCGTACTGCGTGCCCGAGAGCACCGCCAGAGGCGCGGGCTGCGCCAGGTAGAGGCCGCCTGGCTGATACTGCGCGCCGTCCCAGATGGCAATCGGCACCAGGCGGCTCTGCTTCAGGTCCTTCAGGTCGCCTGTATATTCGAGGATCGCTGTGGAACGCAGATGCGTGCCGGACTGCTTCTGGTCGTCGACGCGGCCCACATATTGCGCCAGCGCAGGCGCCGCGCATACCGCTGCCAGCACCGCTGCCGCCGGCCAATTCCAACATCCTGTCCGAACCCCTGCCATAATCCTCACTACTACGAATTAATCTTAATCTTGTGCGGTTGCTCGCGCCCCACCGCCGGAGAAGGGACAAGATGGAAATCAACGACAAAGTTGCCGATTTCACGCTTCAGGACGACTCAGAGAAAACCGTTCATTTGAAGGATTTTGCCGGAAAGCCGGTGGTGCTGTTCTTTTATCCCAAAGCCGATACGCCCGGCTGCACCATCGAGGCGTGCGGTTTCCGCGACCAGTTCAAGAAGATCCAGGCGACCGGCGCCGTGGTGCTCGGCATCTCGCGCGACACGCCCCAGGCGCAGAAGAAGTTCCGCGAGAAGTACGACCTCCCCTATCCCCTCCTTGCTGATGTAGACGAAAAGGTTTGCAATCAGTTTGGTGTCCTGAAGGAAAAGAATATGTACGGGAAGAAAGTGATGGGGATCGAGCGGACCACGTTCCTCTTTGGGCCGGACCAGCGGCTGCTGAAGGTCTTCCCGAAGGTGAAGCCGGAGGGGCACGCGGAAGAGGTGCTGGCGGCGATCAAGGGCTTGCCGTCGAAATAGATGGCGAAGGCCCAGATTCTGCCCCGGGATTTCTACCTCGATCCGCCGGATGTCGTCGCGCGCGGTTTGCTCGGCAAACTGCTGGTGCGGCGTTACCAGACCGGATCAGGGGCGCGCAGGAAAACCGAGCGCCTCGCTGGGCGCATCGTCGAGGTGGAGGCGTACTTCGGTCTCGACGATCCGGCGGCTCACGCCTTTGCCGGCAAGACGGAGCGGAACGCGGTGCTGTTCGGGCCGGCCGGATTCGCGTACGTCTACTTCATCTACGGGATGCACTTCTGCCTGAATTTTTCCTGCGAGCCCGAGGGCCACGGCGCCGGCGTGCTGCTGCGCGCGCTGGAGCCGGTGGAGGGGCTCGGAACCATGGCGCGGCTGCGCGGACTCGATTCCGCCTCAAAACCCAGGCTGCTCACATCGGGTCCAGGCCGGCTGTGCCAGGCGCTGGGCATCGTGCGCGAGACCCACAACGGCATCGATGTCACGAGCGCGCGCTCGGGACTGCATGTCGAAGACGATGGCTTTGTGCCGGAGGAGATTGCGGTCACACGCCGCATCGGCATCCGGAAGGCGGCAGAGCGGCCGGCGCGCTTTGCGATTGCGGGCAACCGCTTCGTCTCAGGATGAATTCTCCGTCACGTTGAGACTGGTCCAGGACGGTTCACGTCACAGTAAGGTTATTTGCAGGCAAAGCTGTCGACCCCAGATCCGCAGGATATTGCCCCCATGCGCAGCCGGTTATTTCTCTCAGCAATTTTTGCCCTCACATTCGCCGCTCCGTCTCTCTTCGGCCAGGACGGGCCGCCGCAGGCCGCGCCAGGAGCGGGGCAGGCGACGTCTGGAGCGCGGCAGCGGCGGCCCCTCCCGAAACCGGTGAACCTGAAGGTCCTGCCGAAGGACATCGCTCCCGAAGAGCTGAGGAAAATCATGCACGGCTACGCCGGCTCGCTCGGCGTGAAGTGCAATTTCTGCCACGCCGCCAATAAGCAGACACACAAGCTGGATTTTGCCTCGGATGCAAAGGAAGACAAGGGTTTCGCGCGCACGATGATCGCGATGACGCAAACCATCAACGACCAGTACATGTCGAAGATCGACGATCCGGATGCGATGCCGGCCGACAAACACGTCACCTGCGGCACCTGCCATTGCGGCCACACCATGCCGGCGCACTTTGTGCCGCCGCCGGAAACGCATGACCATCCACCGCAGGGTGCGCCGGAAGCGCAGCCACCGCCACACTAGGCATCAGCGAGGCGGGATCAGCACATTGTCAATCAAGCGCGCCGGTCCCACGGCTGCCGCGACCGCGACCAGCGCTCCTGCCGTCACGTCGGGAACGTCTTCGAGCGTGTCCGGATCGACGATGCTGAAGTAGTCCACGCGAATCTCCGGCTCATCGGCGAGAACGGCGAGGCCGGCATCGATCAGCGGCTGCGACTCCACCACGCCCGCCGCGACTTCCGCTTCTACACGCCGAAGCGCGCGGTGCAGCACCAGGGCCTGCTGCCGCTGTTCGGGTGATAAGTAACGGTTGCGCGAACTCATCGCGAGACCGTCGGGCTCGCGCACGATGGGGCAGACGATCAGCTCCAGGTCGAAGTGCAGATCGCGGACCATGCGGCGTAGAACAGCGACCTGTGCCGCATCCTTCTGGCCAAAGAAGGCGTGATTGGGCTGCACAATGTTGAAGAGCTTCGCCACCACCGTCGCGACGCCGACGAAATGTCCGGGCCGGGACTGGCCGTCCAGGCGATCCGAGATGCCTGCGACATCGACTACGGTGCTCGCGCCGGGCGGATAAATCTCAGCCGCCTCCGGCGCAAAAACGACATCGACAGCTTCCTTCTCCAGCAGCGCGCAATCGGCGTCAAAGGTGCGCGGATACTTCGCGAAGTCCTCTTTGGGGCCGAACTGCGTGGGGTTGACGAAGATGGTGACGACCACGGCGCTGCAATGCGCCCTGGCGGCGCGCACCAGGGAGAGATGCCCCTCGTGCAGAGCGCCCATAGTCGGCACCAGCCCGATGCACTTCCTGTCGCCCCGCAGCTTCGCCACCGCTGCGCGAACCTCGGCAATGGTTTTGGCAATCAGCATGACAATGGAATCAGGCCTTCTCGCGCAGCGGGCTGCAATCGAACGCCGGCGCCACGTCTTTCGGCAGGTGATAGCTTTCGCTGTCGGAAGGAAACGCACGGGCCTCCACGTCCTGCCGATATCCCTCGATCGCATTGCGGACCAGAGCAGCGGCGTCGCCGTACTGGCGGACGAATTTCGCGGGAGGCGAGAAGCTGAGATTTACCAGGTCATGAAAGACGAGGATCTGCCCGTCGCAGTCGGGACCGGCGCCTATGCCGATGGTGGGAATGCCGACTTCGGCGGTGATGCGCGCCGCCACTTCGCGCGGCACGCCTTCCAGCACGAGCAGCACCGCGCCGGCGGACTCCAGCGCGTGAGCATCGTGGAGCAGCTCGTTGATCGCGGCGATCGACTTGCCCTGCACCTTGTAGCCGCCCATGCGATTCACCGACTGCGGCGTGAGCCCCAGGTGGCCGATGACAGGAATCTCGGCATCGGTGAGGCGCTCCACCAGCTCAACGCGGCTGGCTCCGCCTTCGATCTTCACCGCCTGCGCGCCCGCTTCTTTCACAAAGCGCACGGCGTTCTTCACGCTTTCTTCGACGGTCAGGTGATACGAGCCCCACGGCATGTCGGCGGCGAGGATGGAGTGCTTCACGGCGCGACGCACGGCGCGCGTATGGTGCAGCATCTCCTCCATCGTCACCGGCAGCGTGTTGTCGTAGCCGAGCACGACCTGAGCCAGCGAGTCGCCGACCAGGATCAGATCGATGCCCGCCTCATCCACCAGGCGCGCGGTGGCGTAGTCGTAGGCGGTGAGCGCGCTGATCGGCGTGCCCGTCTGCTTCTTGGCCTGTAATGTCTGGAAGGTGACCGGGACCGGCGCGGATGCCGATCCGTCCTGGGTGCGGAACTGCGTAACGCTCATGTCGTCTCCAGTGCGGCTCCTCCCGCGAGCAGAGGATGCCACCCGAACCTAGGATCGACGATACGCCGGTTCGCGGAGAGAAGACAAATCGCCTTATGGGGGAACACAGCCGGAACGAGCGCGAGCTAAGAAAGAGGCCGGGGTCAGCAGCACAGCGAAACGCGGAGCTTTAAGCAACACTCCCGGCCCTGTTTGAAGTCGACGAAACGTCCTCCGAGAAAGTTTCAGAGCCGAACGGACTTTCTCGACGCGACCCGCAGCCTTGTCTCTAGCTGTGGAGTCTCAATAGGTTGTTCCGATCGAGAGCTGATCGGCTGATGGGTGGCGACGAGCCGAGACTACCATGCGGTCGATGCCAGTTGTACTGGTGCAGCCAGGGGCGAAGCTCCTGGCTGCGTTCGTCTGAGTTCTGATAGGTACGGGCGTAGGCCCATTCGCGGAGAATAGTCTGGATAAACCGTTCCGCCTTGCCGTTGGTTTGCGGTGTGTAGGGACGGGTGAAGCGATGCTTCAGACCCAGTGCGCGGCAGGCCTGGGCGAAGGCATGGGAGCGATAGGCCGGTCCGTTGTCGGTGAGCACGGCGCGGAAGCGGATGCCGAAGCGGGCATAGTAAGCCAGCGCATCGGCCAGGAAGGCCAGCACCGAAGTCTGCTTCTCATCCGGATAAAGAGCGGAGAAGGCGATGCGGGAGTGGTCATCGACGGCTACCTGCAGATACTCCCAGCCGATGCCGGAAACGGAGTCGCGACGATCACCGGTTACGCGGTGCGAAGGCCGCGCAATGCGCCCCAGCTTCTTGATATCCAGGTGGAGCAGATCCCCGGCCTCAGCGTGCTCATAACGCCTGACCACGGGCTTCGGCTCCAGATCGCGCATGCGGCTGAGCCTCAGCCGGCGCAGGATGCGGCTGACCGTGGCCCGGCTTAACCCAGTCTGCTGCGAGATGCGCAGCCCGGTCCAGCGCTGGCGGCGCAGTTGTTCGACCCGTTCCACCAGCTCGGCCGACGTCGGACGATGCAGCCGATGCGGACGCGAGCGGCGATCGCGCAGCCCGGCTGAACCCTGTTCGCGAAAACGCCGCACCCACTTGGCCGCCGTCTTCGCGCTCACGCCGAAGCAGGCCGCCGCCTGCTTCAGCGTGCATCCCTCCATCACAACTCTTCTGGCTAACTGCTCTCGACTGTGAATCGTCAGTCGGGCATTCTGGTGGTAGTCCATCGGGTCTCCTGGATCTCTGAGTCTTCGCAAACCCAGCTTCCCAGTTCTTGATCCGATGGACAACCTGTTGAAACCTCACAGCTAGAGCTTCAGCGACTTTAGGTAGCTTCTGAAAGCCGGGCCGAGATCCTCGCGTTTCAGCGCGAATTCCACGGTCGCCTTCAGCATGCCGAATTTGTCGCCGGCATCGTGACGCGTGCCCTCGAAGCTGTACCCGTAGACCTTCTCCGTTTCCAGCAGTCCCTTGATGCCGTCGGTGAGCTGCAGTTCGCCGCCGGCGCCCAGCGGCGTGTGTTCCAGAAGATCGAAAATCTTCGGCGTCAAAATGTAGCGCCCGATGATGGCGTTCTTCGACGGCGCGTCGGCCAGCTTTGGCTTCTCCACCAGGCCCGACACGTCGAAGAGGCGCGGGTTGCCATTCACCTGCTTGCCGCTGAGAACGCCGTAGGCGGAAATCGCCGGCCCGTCGACGACCTGGGTCGCCACGATCGACGATTGCATCTTCTCGAAGACGTCCATCATCTGCTTCAGGCAGGGCACCTGCGCGTCGATCACGTCGTCGGGAAGGATCACAGCAAAGGGCTCATCGCCCACCAGGTCGCGCGCCATCAACACGGCGTGACCCAGGCCGAGGGCTTCCTTCTGCCGCACGTAGGAGACACGCACCATGTGCGAAACCTGGCGGCTTACGGCGAGCAGATCGGTCTTGCCGCGCTTTTCCAGCGTGCACTCGAGCTCGTAGCTGACGTCGAAGTGATCTTCGATGGCCGACTTACCGCGGCCGGTGACGATCACGATCTGATCGCAGCCGGCGGCCAGCGCTTCCTCGACGCCGTACTGGATGATGGGCTTGTCGACCAGCGCCAGCATTTCCTTGGGGATCGACTTCGTCGCCGGCAAAAAGCGCGTGCCGAAGCCCGCCGCCGGAAAGATTGCCTTGCGTACCTTCATCTGAGTCGGCATCTCTCTACTTTAGATTTCCTCCCCGCACACGCCTCTAACACGAACCGGGCATTCTATCGCGAGAAAGCAGTAGGATGCGACGGCTGCTCACAACGTTGGCGAGTCGTCGCCGAGCAGAGCCTTGCGCACAATTTTGATGGGCGCGCCGCCCTGGCGCATAAAGGCGTCATGAAATTTCTCGAGTGAGAAGCTGGCTCCCTCTTTGCTCTGGAGGTCAGACCGCAGCTTCATGATCTCCAGCTTGCCCAGCGTGTAGTAGAGATACGTCGGGTCGGCCGTGCCGCGCTTCGTTTCCACCTCCGCGATCGGTCGCGACTGGTAGCCCTCGTTGACGAAGAAATCTTCAGCTTGCTCCAGGGTCATGCCCTGGGTGTGCATGCGAATGCCCACGACGAACCGCGCATCGCGCAGCAGCGCATCCTGCAGCTGGCCCAGCCGGATCAGCCGCGACTCGCGCTCGTCCTTCGCGCCCGCGCCGGGCTGGTTGTAGCCCTCGTCGAGCATCATTTGCTCGCAGTAGTGCGCCCAGCCTTCAATATTTGTGCTGGAGCCGGTCAGCTTGCGCACCGCACTCAGGTTTCCATGATTCACCCACAGGAACTGCACGTAGTGGCCGGGATAGGCCTCATGCACGGAGGTGCTGATGATGGTTCCGCGATTGAAGACCGCCATGTATTCGCTGGTGCGCGCCGCCGGCCACGTTTTCTCCGGCAACGTCACGTTGAAATATGCCGTAGTGGAGTGCTTCTCGTAAGCCCCCGGTGTGTCCATCGACGCCTGGGTCGTCGCCCGCATGAAAGGCGGCGTTTCTTCCAGCGTGGGCTCGACCGTCGACGGGATGGTGATGATGTTCTTCGCATGGATGAAGGCGATCAGGCTGGTGAAGGTGCTGCGAAAGCTCTGGAGCAACTCGTCGGGCGCGGGATGGAGGGCATCCAGTTCGGCCAGCACTTCCTGCGGGGTCTTGTTCGGATCGATTTCTCTTGCGACGCGTTTGAATTCGGCCTGGTTGCGGTGGAGATCGTCGTAGCCGATCTCGAGCAGACGATCCAGCGGCGTATCCACCATATCGTCGTACAGAAGCTTCTTGCGGAAAGTGTCCGCGCCAATGCGGAAATCGCCTTTGGACTTCGGCAGAAGATCGGTCTTCAGCCATTGCTCGTAGCTTTCGAGAGCGGCAATCACCTCGGCGTTGGTCTTCTGGAACTCCGCGATCGTGGCCGGATCCTTTGCGGCTTTGAATGCGTCCGGCACGTCGTGGCGGAAGAAGTCGACGATGCCCGGCAGCTGTTCCAGTGCAATTTCCGTGTAGATGCGGGGAGGGTTCTCGAGATTTGCCCGCGCTTCGGTGAAGACGGCGGGCATCTGCTTCTCCCTCGCGATCAGCGATCGGAGCCTTTCATCCGCCGGGGCGAAGTCGCGCTCCATCAGAACGAAGGCACTGTTGGAGATTCCGCTCGAATACGTGTCGGGATTCTTTTGCCAGGGACGAACCGTCTCCAGGTCCAGCAGATTGCTGCGCACCTGGCTGCGCATAATCGCGAGGTCGGCCTTTGTACTCTCGTCGAGGCCTGTGTCGGGGAAGTCATCGAACTTCCACTCGAATTCCTTCAGCGCAGCGATCTCCGCGTCTACACCCGCGCGGCTGTAGTCCTCGAGCTTGCTGTCGTATTGGTGAAAGCCCGCGGCCGTGGCATTCGTTGGCCCGAAGCGGAACATCACGTCGGAGAAATATTGATCGGCGAGCGCGCGAAATCGCGCTCCGGCATCGGCGGCTTCGGGACTTACGGGGACGGTCGTCATCATGAGAGCGGCGCAGGTCAGCAGGGAAGCGGGGAGGTTCTTCATTGTTCTGTCTTAGTATCGGATAACTGCAGCGAGTCCGCCATCTGCCCAACCTATACTGGAACCATGCCCGTCACGTTCACCCGCTCCACCGCGCTGCGGCAGCGCGCAGAAAAACTGTTTCCTGGCGGGGTCAACTCGCCCGTGCGCGCCTTTGCTGCCGTGGGTGGCGAGCCGCCCTTTGTCGCGCGCGGCGAGGGCGCATATCTGTGGGACGCCGATGGCAATCGCTACATTGACTACTTCGGTTCCTGGGGACCGATGATCCTCGGCCACGCCTTCCCACCGGTCGTCGAAGCCATTCAGAAAGCTGCCGCGAACAGCGCCAGTTTTGGTGCATCGACGCAGGCCGAAGGCGACCTGGCAGAGAAAATCATCGCCTGCTATCCCGCCATCGAGAAGCTGCGCTTCGTCAGCTCCGGCACCGAGGCCACCATGTCGGCGATCCGCCTGGCGCGGGCCGCTACGGGCCGGAAGATCATCGTCAAGTTCGAAGGTTGCTATCACGGCCATTCCGACGGGCTCCTCGTCAAAGCCGGCTCGGGCGTGGCCACCTTTGGCATTCCCGGCTCGGCCGGTGTTCCGGAGGAAATCGCGCATCTCACCCTGGCTCTGCCCTACAACGATCTCGCTGCGGTCGAGACTGCTTTTGCGGCGCACCCCGGAGAGATCGCGGCCATTATCGTCGAGCCGGTCGTCGGCAACGCCGGCTGCATCCCCCCGGCGCCAGGGTACCTCAAAGGTCTGCGCGCGCTCACGAGTCAAAACGGCGCGTTGCTGATTTTGGATGAAGTGATGACGGGATTCCGCGTGGCTCTGGGCGGCGCCTGTGAGTTGTATCGCCTCGATCCGGACCTGATCACCCTGGGCAAAATCGTCGGCGGCGGACTGCCGGTCGGCGTCTTCGGCGGCAAGCGCGACCTGATGGATCAGCTGGCGCCCCTCGGCCCCGTCTATCAGGCCGGCACACTGAGCGGCAATCCGCTGGCTATGGCCGCCGGCCTCGCGACCGTGGGCTATCTGCAGCAGCATCGCACTGAGGTCTATCTGAAGCTTGAAAAGCTGAGTGCCGCCGTGGCGGATGGCGTTGCGAGTGCCGCGTCCAGCGCAGGTATTCCACTCGCGACGAACCGTGTTGGCGCCATGTGGACCTGGTTCTTCACTGCGGGTGCCATCACCAACTACGAGCAGGCCGCGCGGTCCGACACAAAGCGCTTTGCCGCGTTTCACCGCGCCATGCTGGAGTCGGGTGTCTGGCTTCCACCCTCGCAGTTTGAGGCGGCCTTTATGAGCACAGCGCACACGGATGCTGATATCGAGCAGACGATCGATGCGGCGCGCAGAGCTTTCGCCGCCATTTGAAATCGGCTTCGCAGAGTCGAGCTAAGTGGGATCATTCTCCAAAGTTCAGCCGCAATCCCACCCGGACCAGCCGCGGCGATCCCAGCGTCGTCAGCGGCGTCTTGCCCACTTCGATGGACCGATCGAACAGATTCTCTCCCCCCGCAAACGCGACCACGTGCCGGCCGATATTGTGTTCGGCATCCGCGTCGAGACGGAAGTAGCTGTGCAGCAGGTAATTGTTGGCGTCGTCGTCGAACTGGTGGCCGCTCATGCGCCCTTGCAGGCTCAGGATGCCGAGAGCCGGACGCATGAAGCGCACCTGGGCCGTGGCCATGTTGCGCGCCACCTGCGGAATCCAGTTGCCCACCAGCTGCGGCTCGGGAGCGAATTTTGTAACCGTCGCATCGGCAAATTGGTAGCCGCCCTCAACGTTGATCCACGATGCGAGCTGCATGGCGTAATCGAGAGAGACGCCGCGGCTCTCGATCTGGCCGAGGTTCTCGCGCTGGAGCAGCGTCGACGTGGGCGTCACGCTGAGGGTCAGCGCGGTGATCGGGCGGTTGACCTGCGTCCAGAAATAACTCGCCCGCAGGCTTGATCCGTACCTGCGAAGATCGGCCTGGAACCCGGTCTCCCAACCCGTCGCGCGCTCGGAGCGCAGATTGGGGTTGGGATTCGTGATCTGCTGCGCCACCTGGCCGGTGCGGTACAGTTCGTTTTCCGTCGGCGCGCGATAGGCGCGAAAGCCGGATGCATTCAGCGAGAGCCACGGAGTGAGCCGGCGAACCAGCCCGAGACGCGGGTCAAACACGGTCTCGGAAAACGAAGGCAGCCGGATTGGCGCCGCGGAGCTGGAGAACTGCAATGCGTCGAAGTTAGAAAAATGATCGACACGCGCCGAGCCGATGATGGTCCATTGCGACGGCGTGAAGAGCAACTCCCCCCATACTCCGGTCTGGCGCTGGCGCGCGGTTGTGTCCAGCGTGGACTGGGAGACGAGGGCCTGTTCGTCGTCTCCGGCGCGAACGTCATGCGTATCGGCGCCGGCGAGGATGAGGGCGCGCCCGCCGATGGGATGCCGCCAGCGGAGGGCGGCTCCCAGCTCATCGGCGGGATCGAAGGCGAAGCGCGTCGGCGTCTCCGTGGCGCGGTCCGCGCTGACGCTGGAAAAGGTCTGCCGGTAGTGCTCGTTGTCGCCGAAGAGGCGCACCGCGAAGTCGTGCCAGTCAGCGCCCGCCGCCTCGCGCCACAGGCGAGTTGCGTTCCACGTGGCCGGCGTGCCGTTGTGACGCTGCTCGTTGAGCACATTGCCGCGCAGAAAAACCCGGCCGCCACCGGGGAGAGAGCGCTCGATTTCTGCGAGCCCGTTTTGCGCGTGGACGTTCGACGGCTGATCGATGGGGCCGCGCTGGTCCGGCGCAATCAGCGTGTAGCCGTCAGTGGCGATCAGTCCGCCGCTGGCGATGCCGGACCAGGAACTGCGCTTCAGTGTCAACAAAGCATCGTCGTCGAGCGTGCTCTCCGAACCGCCGCTGGTCACGATCTGCAGGCCCGTGGGCTGGGGACGCGCCGGGATGATGCTGATGACGCCGCCGATCGCGCTGGACCCGTAAAGGTCCGACGCGCCGCCGCGGACAACTTCGACCGAGTGAATCGCCAGCTCCGGCAGCTCTTCCCAATGGATCCAGCCGCCGAAAGGATCGTTGAGCGGAATGTCATCGAGAACCACAAGGGAGCGGCTGGCTGCCGTGGAGCCGAGGCCGCGCAGCGAGACGCCTTCAGTGGTTGGATTGGCGACGAGAGAACTGGAGCGGCGAAACAGCTCGAATCCCGGAACCTCGCGCAGCTTGCCGTCGAGCGCCGGCACCGCCGCCTGCTGGAGCTGCTGCTGGTCGAGAACGCGTGTGCTCGTCGGGCTGTCCGACGATCCCAGAGGAGAGCGGTAGGCCGTGACCGTGACCGTCTCCAGCGGCTGGCGCAGAATGACGTTCAACGGTTCGCCCTGCACAATTGTGACGACCGCGGTTACGTAATGCGGCGCGCTGACTTCGACCTGCGCGGGCGACTTTTCCACGCTGAAAGAGCCATCAGCGGACGAAGTGGCCAGGCGATGGCCATTGACATCCGTAATCGTGGCTGACGCGATCGGCGTTCCATCCGCGCGACGAACCGTGCCGCGGACCTGCGCCATTGCCGAGCCGGAGAAAAGAAGGGCAAGCGCCAAAATGTAAAAAGTGCGACTAACGCAAAAGAGCATGGAGACTGGAGGCTTACCCGTGGGCTTGAGGCGAGTATAGCTTTCGCACTGCTTCGATGCGGTTGGCGCCCTCGTTGGCCAGTTGCTCGAGCAATTCTGTGACGGTGATGCCAGTAACCGGATCTCGCAGTTCGGGCGCGATCTCCGCCAGGGGTGTCAGCACGAAGCGTCGCCTGGCGAGAGCGGGGTGGGGCAGGGTCAGCTTCGGCGAATTCACGATGCGGTCGCCGACCAGAAGCAGATCGAGGTCGAGGGTTCGTGGCCGGTCGGGCAGATCGCGGCTCCGATCGCGTCCGTAGCGGCGCTCGATCCCCAGCAGAAAATCGAGCAGGTGTTCCGGCTCCAGCTCCGTCTCCAGCGTGACCGCAGCGTTCACAAACGCCGGCTGATCCGCAAAGCCGACCGGCTCGGTGCGGTAAAGCGACGAGCGCGCCTGGACCTTTCCGGCTCCAGCCAAATCGTCCATGGCCGCGAGGATGGTCTGCTCTGGCGGCCCAGCCGGTGAGGGCAGATTGGCGCCAAGGCCGATGGCAGCAAGCGGGCTCACAACGCCACACTACACCAGGGGGATTCGGGGCGGGCGCCGCTCTCGCGCTATGCTCAAAGCCATGAGGATCGGCTTGTTCGGCGGCAGTTTCGATCCGCCCCATCGCGGACATGTTGCGCTGGCGAGGCTGGCGACGGAGAGCGTCGGCCTCGATCGCGTGCTGTTCGCGCCGGTGGGCGTGCAGCCACTCAAGCGTGACCGGTCCCAGGTCAGCTTTGCCGATCGCCTGGAGATGACGGCGCTGGCCATCGCCGGCGAAAAGGGCATGGAGCTGTCGCGGATCGATGCGCCACGCAGCGATGGCCGCCCCAATTACACCATCGACACGGTCCGCGCATTGCGAGCGTCTGTCCCGGCCGACGACCCGCTCTTTTGCCTGATGGGCGCCGATTCGTTTCTCGGCATCGGCAAGTGGCACCATGCCGCCGATCTGCTCGTGGCGTGCAACTTTGTCGTCGCGGCCCGGCCCGGCTTCGACCTGAGCCGCATCACCTCGGCGCTGCCGGCCAGCATCGCCGTCGCCTCCTGCGGCGAGGCGGGAGGCGACAATCTGGTTCTGTGCCTGCACGGCGCTCATCGCGAGTCGCGCCTCTACCTGCTGCCGCATCTGCAGGAGCCGGCTTCCGCCACCGGCATTCGCCGCTCGCTGCAGCAGGGTGCCGAGCCGCGCTGGGACCTGGCCCCCACCGTCGCCGCTTATATCGCCGAACACGGGCTCTACCGCGACACACGAGCATCCTGAGCATCGCAACTGCAAATCCGCAGGCACTTGCCGTACCATCGAACGAGAACGCTTCAAAACCCACGCATGACACTTACCGAAACGCGCAGGATGGTGCTGGCCGCCGTAGCGGCCTGCGACGAGAAAAAGGGCGAAGACACAAAAGTTCTGCAGCTGGATCCCGCAGACTCAGCCTTTACGGATTTTTTCCTGATCACCAGCTCGGCCAACGACCGCCAGTCGCAGGCCATCGCCGACGAAATTGAGCTGCGCCTGAAGCGCGACTTCGGTACGTATCCGAACTCGGTGGAAGGCCGGCGCGTGGGCGAGTGGGTCCTGATGGACTACGTGGATTTCGTGGTCCACATTTTTCTGCGGGACCGGCGGACCTTCTACGACATCGAGCGGCTGCGCAAGTCGGCGCGCCCCATCGAGCTGGCCGAGCTGACCGCGGCGCTCACCGAGAAGACGCTCGCGGCGCGCAAGAAGGCTCCGGTGAAGCGGGTGGCGAAGACGCCCGTGACGAAGAAGGCTCCCGCGAAGAAGGCCGCAAAGAAAAGCGCGAAAAAGGCGGCGCAATCTCGGGCAAAGCGCGGAAAATAGGTTCGTGCCGAGGCCATTGTTCACCTTCATCGATCTCTTCGCCGGCATCGGCGGAATGCGAATGGGGTTTGAGGCCGCGGGCGGCCGTTGCGTCTTCACCAGCGAGTGGAATCCTTTTGCGCGCAAGACCTACGCGGCGAATTTCGGCGATGGCGTAGCGATTGCCGGCGATATCCGCGATCAGGACGAGGACGAAATTCCCGATCACGACGTGCTGGTGGCAGGATTTCCCTGCCAGCCGTTTTCCATCGCGGGCGTCAGCAAGAAGAATGCGCTCGGCCGGCCGCATGGATTCGCCTGCGCGACCCAGGGGACGCTTTTCTTCGACGTAGCGCGCATCATCGCCGCCAAACGGCCGCGCGCTTTCCTGTTGGAAAACGTCAAGAACCTGGTCAACCACGATCGCGGCCGTACGTTTCGTGTGATCCGGCAGACTCTTGAGGAAGATCTGGGCTATCGCATCTCCTGGCGCGTGATCGACGCAGCGCACTTCGTGCCGCAGCACCGCGAGCGTATTCTCATTGCCGGCTTTCGCGAGGATTCCGACTTCGCGATGGAGGATGTGAAGCTCCCGGAAACCGCTCCAAAGCTGCGAGCCGTGCTTCATCCGGAAAATGGCAGCGAGCGGCCGGAAGAGCCCTACACGCTTGCCCCTCGCGGCCGAGTCAATCCGAAATACACGCTGACCAACAAACTGTGGGCTTACCTGCAGGCCTACGCAGCCAAGCATCGGGCCGCGGGCAATGGATTCGGCTTCGGCCTGGTCGATGGTGATTCGATCGCGCGCACGCTCTCGGCGCGCTACTACAAGGATGGCTCGGAGATTCTGGTCAGCCGTGGCCGCGGCGAGAATCCGCGCCGCCTCACACCGCGGGAGTGCGCGCGGCTGATGGGCTTTCCGGACGGTTTCAGGATCCCGGTATCCGATACGCAGGCGTACAAGCAATTCGGCAACAGCGTCGCCGTCCCTGTAATCGCAACCGTCGCGCGCGCGATGCGGCCGTGGGTCCTCGGTTTGCCCGAAATCGCGGAGCGTCGTCCTCGATCCACGGCAGCGAAACTTCCTTTCCCGCCGGAACCGTTGCTGGTCTCGTCATGACCGACGTTCACACCCGCGAGCAGCGCAGCCGCAACATGGCGGCGATCCGCTCGCGCAATACCAGGCCGGAGGTCCGCGTCCGGCGCGTGCTGCACGCCATGGGTTTTCGTTTCCGCCTGCATCGCAAGGACCTCCCCGGCCGGCCGGACATCGTGCTGCCCAAATTCCGCACGGCGATTTTCGTGCACGGCTGCTTCTGGCACTGCCACCGTTGCAAATACGGATCGGTGGTTCCGGCGACGAGAGCCGAGTTCTGGGCTGCGAAGCGGGGCGGCAACGTCGCGCGCGATCGCCGGCACGCGGCCGCGCTGCGGCGGCTCGGCTGGAGGGTGGTCGTGTTGTGGGAGTGCGAGGTGCGAACCGACGGGGCCGCCGAAGCAAAAGTGCGGGGACTCAGGCTTGGCCGCTGAGATAGCATCATCTCGAATGACGGAACCTGACCTGGGAAACCTCCCCACCGAAGCTCGCAATCCCGCCTCCGAGCGCATTGACGAAGTCTCGACCCTCGAGATGCTCGGCATCCTGCACGCCGCAGATCAGGAGGCCGTCGCCGCCGTCGGGCTCGTCCTGCCGCAGATCGCCGCCGCCGTCGATGCCATTGCCGCGCGCATCGAGGCCGGCGGGCGCCTATTCTATCTTGGCGCCGGCACCTCGGGCCGCCTCGGCGTGCTCGATGCCTCCGAGTGCCCGCCCACCTACAACACCCCGCCCCAACTGGTGCAGGGCATCATCGCCGGGGGAGACGCCGCGCTGCGCCGCTCCATTGAGCGCGCCGAAGACAATCCTGAGCTTGGCGCGCGGGATCTGGAAGAGCACGACTTTGATTCGGACGATGTGCTGGTCGGAATCGCCGCCAGCGGACGCACGCCGTACGTCCTCGGCGGCATGGAACACGCGCGACGCCTCGGCGCGCTCACCATCGGCCTCACCTGTGTGCCTGGCTCGCCCGTCGCAGGCGCTGCCGAAATCGCCATCGTCCCCGCAACTGGCCCTGAGGTCGTCACCGGCTCCACTCGCATGAAGGCCGGCACCGCGACCAAACTCGTGCTCAACATGCTCTCCACCGGCGCGCTGGTCCGTCTCGGCTACGTCTACGGCAACCTCATGGTGAACGTGCAGCCCACCAACACCAAGCTGGCAGACCGCGCGGCACGCATCGTCGCGACCATCACCGGCCTGACCCACGACCAGGCGGCGCAACTGCTCGCACAAGCCGAGGCCGTCAAAACCGCCGTCGTCATGCAAAAGCTCCAGCTGAGCCGCGCTGACGCTGAGGCTCGCCTCGCCTCCGCGCATGGCCGCCTTAAAGACGCCCTGAGAAAGACATGAAAGCCACGCAGTTCGAATTTCGCTTCCGCCTCATCATCATCCTGCTGCTCTATACCCTGGGATTCTGGGCTCCGTGGACCTGGACGGCTTTCCGCTATGCGCCGGCGGCCACAACCGCATGGCTTGCGATTCCCACGCTGCTGGATCGCTGGGGCTGGATGCGCCTCGACCAGGCCTCGCTGCTCGTGACCTGGCTCGCGATCCTGTCTGGACTCGCCGGAGCGGCGCTGCGCCTTTGGGGGACAGCGTACCTGAGCGCATCGGTGGTGCATTCGGGCGCGATGCACGGCGACCAGGTGATGGCCTCGGGGCCGTATCGCTATGTGCGGAACCCGCTCTACCTGGGCTCGTACCTGCTGGGGTTGAGCATCGCGATCCTGATGCCGCCATCGGGCGCGGCCGTCTTTGCTGTGCTGCTGGGGGTCTTCTATTTCCGGCTGATCCTGGGCGAAGAGGCGTTTCTCGCGAACCAGTCCGGCGAGGCGTACCTCACCTACAAGAAGCAGGTTCCGCGGCTGGTGCCCCGACTGCGCCCGAGGATTCCATCCGCCACCGCGCATCCGCAGTGGCTCACCAGCCTGGTGGCGGAGATCTTCCCCGTCGTGTTCTCGATTTGCCTGGCCGCTCTCGCCTGGCGCTATCAACCGCTGCTGCTGGTCAAGTGCCTGCTGGTCAGTTTCGGCTTGTCGCTGGTGACGCGGGCCTTCCTGCCGAAAGGGCAGGCGGCGGCAGCATAACTTCTGGTAGGGGGTTTCTCAGGAGATTTTGCCGGGCGTACCAACGTCTTCCTCTTCCGGATCGGCTGTTGCGGTGTGGCCATGCGTCGCCCACAAGATGCAGACGAGGAAGACGACGGTGAACAAGAGGATGAGACCAACGGTGTTCGGCATTCCGGCCATGATGTGACTCCAGTAAGGAGTGAAGCCTCAGGACCAGGTTTCGTTGTCCCGCGGAGACAAAAGTACCCGTCTTGATCCGGAAAGACTGCAACCGGTGGAGAACGGTGCCTCAGTGATCCTTCGCCACCACCGAAAGATCCTCGTTGTCGGCGTTCGAGGGGTGACCGTGCGTCGCCCACAGAATACAAACGGCGAAAATCAGCGGGAACATGATAACGACAAAGATCGTGCTGGGAGTCGTACCCATACCAATCCTCCCCGCTCGTATTGTGCGCCGCCCACAGTCGACAAGATCGCTTTTTGATCTCACGCACAACGCAGGTAACTATTTCGATCACGACGCCATCTGAGCAGGCACAAGCACGCCCATTTTTGTTGCAGGGATGGGAGACCTCCAGTGAAGACCCCTTCCGCTTGCCTCTTTCTGCTGCTGTTGTCTGGCGCTCTCTTAACCCCTGCCCTTGCCCAGGATGCCGGCCTCGGCGGTCTCTCCCGCCGCGGGAGCGTGTTCCTGGAGGCGTCCGCGGCTCGAACCGGCCAGGGTGCCGGCTACGTCTGGGGCGGCAGCGCCGGAGCCTACATCCAGGGGCGCGTCCTGGGCCTGGTCGCGCGCGCCACGGTGCTGCCCGGCAACCAGGATATTCATGTGTACGACGCGGTTCTCGGTCCGCGCATTGCTGTGACCCTGCCCTTCGTCAGGGCGTGGGTCGAAGCCGGCGGTGGCATGGGCTACACCGGCGGTTACTACAGTTCACCGGGCACGCTCGGTTCCGACTGGGGAGCGGCGTGGCAGGCCGATGCCGGCGTCTCGCACGGAATCCTGCCACGGCTGGACTGGCGCATCCTCGAAGTGGGCTACGGCCGCATCTACACGGGCTCAGGCGTCTCGCCGATCATGGCCAGCACGGGACTGACGCTGCATATCTGGTAGCTGGCCTGTCACCGAACCAGCAGCCTGTTCTTCGGGCACTGCCTTGGGTCATCTTCAGCATTTGCCTTCCACGAGCGCAGCCACGCCCGCGCCAATCACCGCCAGCGCAGGATCCTCCGGCAGCACCTCGACGGTGTAGTTCTGCAGCGGGCTCATCTTTACCATCTCCCACAAATGTTCTTTCAGCCGCGGCAGCTCCAGCCGCTGGATATCGCGTCCGGTGAAGTAGAACCGCCCTGGACCTTCCAGGTGGATCTGCGAAGCGGTGGCCGCCGCCAGCGCGCGATGCCACAGCTCCACGAAGTTTCCGCAGCGCTTGTCGCCCTTCTTCGCGGCGGCAAACACTTCGTCGGGTTCCATGTCGAGGAAGCGCAGCCGCATGGCGCGATAGCCCATGATGCCTTCCAGATGGCCGTGCCCTCCGCAGCCGCAGTAGTTTTCCCTGGGGTCCAGCGTCACCACCATGTGACCGCCCTCCCACGGGCCTTCGGTGTATGGATACCGCCCGAACCCGATCCCGTTGCCGATGGTCCACACGCGCACCTGGCGATCCATCTGTCCGCGCGTGGCCGCAATGCCCGCCGCCACGGCGTCAGCATCGTTGAACACGCTCAGTCGCACATCGATCCCGCGCTTCTTTAGCCCCGCGCTGATGTTGCTCCACACCGGCACGCCCTTCAGCTGGGGCAGATTCGGCGCGTCCAGCATCACGCCCTGGTGCACATACCCTGGCAGCGCCACGCCTGCCGCGTCAATCGACGATCCCGCCGGAATCAGCGACGCAATCGCATCGCAGAGAATGTCGCAAAGGCTTTCCGCGGGGACTTCAATCAGCCCGTTCGTGTCGTCGATATTTTCGGGACATTCCTTCAGGCCGCCCTGGAGCTTGTGATCCTCAGTCAGTCCCGCGACCACTCGCCCCGTCATCACCGCGCCAACCGTCTTCGACATAACTCCTCCGCGGCTCAACCCTCAAAGCGGGCCAGCCGGTTGATGCCGTTAAACGCGGCGGCCTTGTAGCACTCGGCCAGAGTGGGATAGTTGAAAACCGTATCGATGAAGTAGTCCACGGTGCCGTTCAGAACCATCACCGCCTGGCCGATGTGCACCAGCTCCGCCGCCCCCTCGCCAATGATGTGAACCCCCAGCACCTGGCGCGTCTCGCGATGGAACACCAGCTTCAGCCGCCCCGTCGTGTCGCCGCGAATCTGGCCCCGCGCAATTTCGCGATAGTAGGCCACGCCCACCTCGTACGGCACATCCTCCTCGGTCAGCTGCTCCTCTGTCTTCCCGATGAACGAAATCTCCGGGATGGTGTAAATCCCGTAAGGATAAAAACTCGGGTTAGAGATGATGTGGTCGTCGCCAAAAGCGCGCGCGGCGGCAATCCGTCCCTGCTCCATCGAAACCGAAGCCAGTGCCGGAAAACCGATCACGTCGCCCACCGCATAGATGTGCGGCACTTTGGTCCGAAAATCCTTGTCCACCGGAATGCGTCCGCGATTGTCGGCGTCGATGCCGGCGGCCTGCAGATTCAGCTCGTCGATGTTGCCCTGGCGTCCCACCGCGTACAGCAGCGCGTCGCCCGACATCTTCTTCTTGCTTTCGAGATTCGCTACCACCGTGCCGTCGGCCAACTGCTCCACGCTTTCCACTTCCTCGCCCAGGCGCATGGTCACGCGGCTGTCGCGCAGGTGGTAGCTCAGCGCCTCGATAATCTCCTGATCGGCGAACTCGAGCAGGCGCGGCCGCTTCTCGATCAGCGTCACCCGCACGCCCAGCGCGGCAAACATGCATGTATATTCGACGCCGATCACCCCGCCGCCGACAACGATCAGGCTCTTCGGCAGATCGACCATGTCGAGAACCTGATCGCTGTTGATGATGGTCTTCCCGTTCACCGGCACTTTTGGCGATGACGCCGGCCGCGTGCCCACTGCGATGACGACGTTGTCGGCCTCATACGTATTTGTCCCGCGCGGTCCATCGACGCGCACGTGATGCGGATCCTCGAAGCGAGCGACACCGTTGAAGATCTCCACCCCATTGCGTGACAGCTGTGCCTCGGTCACGTCGATTTCGGTTTTGATCACATGCTGAACGCGGAAGGCCAGATCGCCCATCGTGATCTTTTCCTTCACGCGGTAATTCATGCCGTAGATGGAGCGATAGTTGTACCCGGAAAGATGCAGCACTGCCTCGCGCATCGTCTTGCTGGGAATGGTGCCGGTGTTGATGCACACGCCGCCCACGACGCTCCGCATCTCAACCAGCGCGACGTTCTTGCCCCTCTTCACGGCGGAAACCGCCGCGCGCTGCCCGGAAGGGCCGGAACCGATGACAAGCAAATCGTATTTCGCCATGTGTCACAAGATGGCCCGCAGGGGATCTTTTACGGTTCAGGCCAGAGCCCATCTTACAATCCGTTGATGACAGACCGTGTGAATCCCCTCGTACACTAAGCTTCTGATGCTGCTCTATGCCATTACGAGTCGCCGTTTGCTGGCAGGAGACGAAACCGCGCAGCGCGACGCTCTGGTTGCACTCGCCGGCGAGTGGGCGCGTGGCGGCGTGGACACTATCCAGATCCGTGAAAAAGATCTGCCCCTCACCGAGCTTCAGTTCCTCGCCGCCCGCGTGGTCCAGGAAGTCCGCGCCACGAAGAACAAAACCCGCGTCCTCGTCAATGGTCCCGCGCAACTGGCCCTCGACGTCGGCGCCGATGGCGTTCATCTTCACGCCAACGCCGGACCCGCCGCAATCCGTGCGGCGCAACAGGTCTACGCCCGTGCCAATCTCGAGCCCGTCATCAGCGCCGCCTGTCATAATCCCGACGAAATCCGCCAGGCAAACGGCGCCTCGATGCTGCTGTTCTCTCCCATCTTCGAGAAGGTCACCCAGCAGGGTACAACCCGCGGCCAGGGACTCGCAGCCCTGCGCGCCGCCGTCGACCTCGCGAAGCCCACGCCAGTCCTCGCCCTCGGCGGCGTCACCGAGAAGAATGCCGTCGCCTGCGTGCAGAACGGCGCCGTCGGCATCGCCGCCATCCGCCTGTTTCTCGGCGATGACTGGCGCTCCCTCATCGATCTGCCCGTGCGTGCATCGGCGTAGCCTTCCCGCCACCCGTCACATCTGTGCGACCATCGTCCTGATGGATCATCCAACCCCGAAATGTCCCCCCGCCTAAGATAACGGCTGTGAAAGAAGATCAGCCCCAGGCATTGCACGCCCTGCACCGCCGCAACGTCGGCCGCGCCGCGGGTTACATTGCCTGCGCGCTTTCCGGATGCTGCTGGGGCATGGGCTTCTTCTTCGGCAAGATTGCCTTCACACGCCTGGGCGTCGGCCATTATGTCCTCTACCGGTTCGTGTTTGCGTGCCTCGGCTTGCTGCCCATCGTCGAAACGCCGCGCTTCTCCGCGCGCGAGTGGAGGCTGCTCCTCATCGGCGCGTTCCTCGGCGTCCCTCTCCAGTTCATGGTGCAGTTCGCAGGGCTCAAGCTTACAACCGTGAGCCATGCCGCCCTCATGGTTGGCACCATGCCCGTTATCCTCGCCGTGGGCGCGACCCTCTTCGCCCACGAACGCCTCGACCTCAAAGGCTGGGTTGCGCTGCTCGGTTCCACAGCGGGCATCGCCCTCATCGTTCTCAGCGCCGGCCACGGTGCGGGCTATGCCGCCGCTCGGGGCGGCAACATCCGCGGCGATCTCCTCGTCGTCCTGTCCCTCGTCATCGCGCTCGGCTGGGTCCTCATCAGCCAGCGCCTCATGGTCCTGGGCCGTTCGCCCCTTGCCGTCAGTTCCTGGACCCTGCTTACCGGCTCCGCTATGCTTTTCCCCTGGGTCATCTTCGAGGACGGCCTGCCTCCGGTCCGCGGACTGGGCTGGCACGTCTGGTTCGCCGTCGCGGCCAGCGGCCTCCTCTGCACGTCAGCCGCAACGCTGCTGTGGAACTGGGGCATCCATCGCGTTCCCGCCTCGCGTGCCGGCGTGTTCCTCAACATCGAACCGGCGCTCGGCTCGATCCTCGGCGTCGTCGTCCTCGGCGAACACCTCGGTCCAGGCGCCTACGCCGGCGGCGCACTCATCATCGCCGCAGTCGTCGTGCTCACCACGACCGGCCACCGTGCGCTCGAAGCCGATAGGGGCTGATCGCATCCGAATCTCCCTGCTCCCTGCTCCCTGCCTCGACCTGTTCCTCTGTACCCTGTAACCTGTCTCCTGTAACCTGTTTCTCAGTGGTCGAGCTCGTTCCATCCATCCTTTCCGCCGACTTTGCCCGTCTGGCCGACGAAATTGCCGCGGCCGAACGGGGCGGCGGTTCCGTGATCCACGTCGACGTCATGGACGGCCACTTCGTCCCCAACATCACCGTTGGCCCGCCCATCGTCGCCTCGCTCCGCAAGCACACCAGGCTGCCCCTCGACTGCCACCTGATGATCGAGAACCCAGACGAGTTCATCCCCGCCTTTGCCGATGCGGGCGCCGACTGGGTCAGCGTCCACTACGAAGCCTGCCGCCACCTGCATCGCTCGCTCCAGCTGATCGCCCAGCACAAGATGCAGCCCGCCGTGGTCATCAATCCCCACACCGAAGTCGACCTGCTCATCCCCATCCTCGGCATGGTGCACCACGTGCTCGTCATGAGCGTCAACCCCGGCTTCGGCGGCCAGCGGTTCATCCCTTATTCGCTCAACAAGATTCGCCGCCTCGCCGACCTTCGACGCCAGCTGGGTCTGAGTTATAGGATTGAGGTGGACGGTGGCATTGCTCACGACACCGTCGCCAGCGTCGTCGAAGCGGGAGCCGAGCTGCTGGTCGCCGGCAACGCCGTCTTCGGCAACGGCAACCCGGAACGCGACGCGCGCAGCCTGCTGGAAGCGGCGCAACGGGCCGCCAGCATCGCGGCCGCATAGGTTTTTCGATCCGGCTCGGGGTCCTTGCAGACCATCCCGGGCCGGCCGCAAGGTCACAGGGGCGTCTGCGATCATTGAGGTGTTATGAATCGTTGGGTCATTCGTATTGCGGCAGTGAGTCTGGGCATCGCGATCGCGTTTTCCTCCCCGTCCGCCTTGGCCAAAGAGCACGCGAAGAAGAAGAAGAAGAACGTCGACCTCAGCGCTAACCCGCTCGGCAACGTGAAATCGGCGCAGCCCGACAAGGTCCTCTTCGACAAGGCCGCCAACGCCATGAAGCATGGCAAGTACGACGTGGCGCGCCTCGATCTCCAGACCCTGCTCAACACCTATCCCGACTCCGAATACCAGATGCGTGCCAAGTTGATGGTCGGCGATACCTGGTTCAAGGAAGGCGGCACCGCGGCCCTCACCCAGGCCGAGTCCGAGTACAAGGACTTCATCACCTTCTTCCCCAACTCGCCCGAGGCCGCCGAGGCCCAGATGAAGGTCGGCGACATCTACTTCCAGCAGATGGAGAAGCCGGACCGCGATCCGCAAAATGCCACCCACGCCGAGCAGGAATACCGCACCATGCTCGAGCAGTTCCCCGACTCCCCGCTCATCCCGCGCGCCAAGCAGCGCCTGCGCGAAGTGCAGGAGGTCCTCGGCCAGCGCCAGTTCGAGATTGGCGAGTTTTACGCCTCGCGCGAGCAGTTGGCCGCCGCCATCGCGCGCCTGCAGACCGTCGCCGACACCTACCCGCTCTTCAGCAAAAACGATCAGGCTCTCATCACCATCGGCGATGCCTACGCGCAGGAAGCGCAGGTCATGTCCCGCGCCAGGATTCCGGCCAAGCCTAAAGCGGAGCTGGTGAAGCATTACGACGATCAGGCTGCGGCCGCATGGTCGCGCGTAGTCACCCGCTATCCGCTGGCTCCGCATGTTGAGGATGCGAAGGATCGCCTGATCGCCCTGGGCCGGCCGATTCCCGATCCCAGCCAGCAGGCGCTGGCCGAAAGTCAGGCCGAGGAAGACAGCCGCGTCAACTTCCGCCTCGGCAGCCGCGCCGTGCAGATCTTCGGCCGCGGTCCCAACACCGTGCGTGCCGCCCGCGTTGGAGAGCCGTCGCTCAACAGCCCGCCTCCGTTCGTCGCTCCTGACGTCCTCAAGGAAACCCAGACCGCCTGGGAAGAGGCGATGCACAACAAGCCGATCACCGGCGTTTCAACGCCCGCCGCTCAAACCGCCAACGCCGCCATCGACAACGGGACCGCGCCTCCCACCACCGAGCATCCCGCCCAGCCGTCCTTCCAGGAAGTGCCCGATGCCAGCGGAACCCCGGGCAGCACGGTCACCGTCCAGGTCCCGGCCGACAATGCTCCATCCGCCGCAGCCCCCCCAGCAGGGGGTGAGGCTCCAGCCGATGGCGCAGCCGCCGCGGCCCCCGAACACAGCAACGCCGAGCCGCTCGTCAAGCCGGTTAGTCCCGGCAATGAGAAGCCGCTCCCCGCCGTCGACAAGCCGGCCGAGACGCCGCAACAGGTCAACGAAGTGCCTGCCGGCGGGAAGAACACCCAGGTGCAAACCGGCGCGAACGCCAGCGGCAAGCCCAGCAAGAAGACGAAGAAGGCTCCCTACGACAAGAAGGACGAGTCTTCGAGCAAGCACAAGAAGAAGACGGGCGTCGACAAGCTGAACCCGTTCTGATCCGCGATCGGCACGAAGCAGGACAAGGCCGCCTTCGGGCGGCCTTTCTGCTGCTCTGAAGTTCCGCCCGTGCCTGTGCTACGCTTCGCACCGGTGGCCAATTTCGAAAAAGCGCCGGCTGAGGTCCAGGAGATTCTCTCCAAACCGATCCAGCAGCTTGGCCTCAAGCTCGAAGGCTCTCCCCTCGAACGCTTCGTCCAGCAACTCTACAAGGAGCTGGCCGCCAAGGGGCTCAACCGGTTCCGCCCCAGGTGCTACCTGACCGATGAGTGGGGCTGCCCCAACATGGAGCCCGTCATCGGAATCCCTTTCTACCTGGCCGACCCCAAACTACAGCGCCTCGAATCGGAAATGAACGACATTGAAGACGTGCGGCAGATCATGATGTACCTTCGCCACGAAGCCGGCCACGCTTTCAATTACGCCTACGTGCTCTACAAAACCGAAGAATGGCGCAACCTCTTCGGACCGTTCCGCCGGCCCTACCGCGACAACTACAAGCCGGTTCCTTTCTCGCGCCAGTTCGTGCGCCATATGGAGGGCTGGTACGCGCAAAAACATCCCGACGAGGACTTCGCCGAGACCTTTGCCGTCTGGATGACGCCTCGCTCCAACTGGCGGCAGCGCTACAAAGGCTGGGGCGCGATGAAGAAACTGCTCTACATGGATCGCATCGCCCGCAAGCTCCGCGATGTGGACGCAGTCGTCGCGCATGGGGACACCGATATCACGGTCGACGAAATGAACGTCACCGTCGGCGAATTTTATCAGCGTGCGCTCGATCAGCAGCTCGTCCCCGGCGAACTTCCCTTCGACACCGATCTGCGCGATATCTTCAACATATCGAAACGGCGCAGGAAGAATGTTCGCCCCGCGGTCGATCTTCTCCGCGAGAACCGCAAGGTCCTCGTCGACAAAGTGAATTACTGGACGGGCGTGCAGCGTCCGCTGGTGAAGAAGCTGGTGGAATCCATCGAAGCGAAAGTCAACGACCTGGGACTGCGCGCCGACATAAAATGTGAACGAGAATACTTAACCGAAGTCTCCGTGTACACGACCGCGCTGGCGATGAACTTTATTACTCGGGGCAAGTTCATTTCGCCCTGACTGGCGTTTTCCATCTGCCTCCGGCAGATGCAGGCCGTACGACGAAGCGTAGAGGCATCATGGCGAATCTGAAAATAACGATCCTGCACGACGTCTGGGAGGAGGGCCCGCCTGAGCCTGAGCCAGAGCCGGTCAAGGCGCCGCGCGGCAAGAATGCCAAACGGTCCAGGAAGAAGAAAGATCCGCTCCACGACCGCGAAGAAATCTTCGAGGCGCTCACAAAACTCGGCCACGAACCTTCCTACTACATCCTCGACGGCAAAAATCAATCGCTGCTGGCGCTGGCAAAATGCGGCGCCGACCTCGTCTTCAACCTCACCGAGTCCTACGCCGGCGACGATACGATGGATAAGAACATCGCCTCGTATCTGGAGCTGCTGCACTTTCCGTATACGGGCAGCGGCCCGCAGGCGCTCTACCTCGCCCAGGACAAGTCGATCGCAAAAAAGATCTTCGACTTTCACAGGATCAAGACCCCGGACTTCGCCGTCTCCTACAAAGGACGCACCGATCATTCGCACGACATCGAGTTTCCGCTGATCGTCAAACCTGTGTCCGAAGACGGATCCATCGGTATCGACGCCGGCTCCCTGGTCGACAGCGTGAAGGAGTTGATGGAGCGCATTCATTACATCCACGAGGAATTCGACAGCCCCGCGCTCATTGAGGAGTACATCGAAGGCCGCGAAATCTACGCCTCCATCCTTGGCAACGAGAACCCCGAGGTGCTGCCCCTGATCGAGCTCGACCTCTCGAAGCTGCCCCGGGGAACTCCGCGCATCGCCGGCCAGGACGTGAAGTTCGATCACGATACCGAGGCCTACAAGGTGACAAAGTCCGCGCCTGCCGAAGACCTCGACGAGGAGACGACCAAAAAACTGCAGGACACCGGTCTCGCCGCCTGGCGCGCCCTCGGTTTGCGCGACTACGGCCGCATTGACATGCGCGTGAACAAAAAAGGCGAGGTCTACGTCATCGAAGCGAATCCGAACCCATGGCTCTCCAGCGTCGCCGAATTCACCATGGCTGCCAAAAAGGCCGGCTACTCCTACACCGACGTGATCGAGAAGCTGGTGGGACTGGCCCAGGCCCGCTCACTCTAGTGCGATCAAGACGAACCTTCCTGAAAGCCGCACTGCTGGCAGCGACGCCGCGCTGGGTCATCGCGCGGCGGCCGCCGCAAGCCATGGAACCGGAGCCCGGCACCGCTCACTTTCTCTGCGGTGCGGATGATCGCCAAAAGTGGATTGAGATCGTCGAGCGCGTCTCGCAGCCTCTGCTGGAAGCCATCAGCCGGCAAAAGCTGCGCGCCACCATGCCGGTGGAGACCGTCACCGGTCTCGAAAAGGCGCGCGCGCAATCCACCCACCTTGAGGCCGTGGGCCGCCTGCTCTGCGGTCTGGCTCCGTGGCTCGAAGCAACGCCCGGCACCAACGCAGCTGAAGAGAAGCTGCGCACCCGCTATCGCGAGTGGGCGCGGCTGGCTATCCGCTATGGCACCGACCCCAAATCTCCCGACGCTCTCAACTTTGGCAGCAACCGTCAGTCGCTGGTCGATGCGGCCTTTCTTGCTCTGGCGATTGTGCGCGCACCCAACGAACTTTGGGCCAGGCTCGACAGCGCAACGAAACAGAACCTGCTAACCGCTATGCGCGATACGCGCAAAATCCAGCCAGGCCAAAATAACTGGCTCCTGTTCTCCGCCATGATTGAGGCGTTCCTGTGCAAAGTGGGCGAGACCTGGGATCCAACCCGCATCGACTACGCCCTGCGCCAACTCCAGCAGTGGTACATGGGCGACGGAATCTATGGCGATGGGCCGCATTTCCACTGGGACTACTACAACAGCTTCGTGATGCAACCCATGCTTCTCAACATTCTTGACGCGCTTGGCGATCAGGCCGCTCGCTGGTCGGCGTTGCGGCAGCCCATCCAGGCGCGCGCCACTCGTTATGCCGCGATCGAGGAGCGGCTGATCGGCCCGGAGGGCACGTACCCGCCCATCGGCCGCTCGCTTGCGTATCGCTTCGGCGCTTTCCAGCATCTGGCCGAGATGTCGCTGCGCCGCCAACTGCCTGAGGGCATCAGCCCAGCGCAGGTGCGCTGCGCCCTAACTGCAGTCATGACGCGCCAGATCGGTGCGAAAGGCACATTCGACGACAACGGTTGGCTGACCATCGGTTTCGCCGGCCACCAGCCCTCCATCGGCGAGTCCTACATATCCACGGGCAGCCTCTATCTCTGCTCGGCCGCCTGGCTGCCGCTGGGCCTGCCCGCGACCGATGAATTCTGGAGCGCTCCCGCACAAATGTGGACGCAGCAAAAAGCCTGGGGCGGGGTGGACATCCAACGCGATCACGCCATCAGCGAATGATTGCGGAGCAGCCAGCCTGCGGCCGCTCCAGCTTCGGCATTCTCAGCAAGCGCCTGAACCTGTTTCTTCACTCTTCCCGCAGCAGAATCATCGGGTCCACCGCCAGCGCCCGGCGCGCAGGAATCCACGCCGCCAGCAGACCCAGCAGCACCATCGTCAGCACGACCCCGCCCAGCACCGCCGGATCCCGGGGCGTGGCCTGGTACACGATGTACGACAGCACCTTCGTCGCCAGCACGCCCAGCACGATCCCGGCCACCGATCCACCCGCCAGCAAAAGGAAAGCCCGTCCCAGCGCCGCGCGCAGCACCTGTTTTTGCCGCGCTCCCAGGGCCACGCGAATCCCCAGCTCCCGCATCCGCTTCGTCACCACATACGACGACATCCCGAAGATTCCCGTCACCGCCAGCATCGCCCCCAGCAGTCCCAGCACGCCCAGCGCCACCGTAGCCACGCGAGCCGCAAACAGCGCGGAGTCCATCTCCTCGCTCCAGGTGCTCATCTCCAGCGGCAGCCCCGCATCCAGACCATGCAGCGCTTGCTCCACCGCCCGCGAAACCGCCGCCGCATCCTGCATCGACCGCACTTCCAGCCACACACTGCTGTTGGGCTGCTGCTGGAACGAGAAGAACATGGCGGGCTGCTGATCTTCCGTCAACGTCCGGTATTTCCCGTTCTCCACCACGCCCACCACTTCCGCCCGCTTGCCGCCCCAGTATTTAAAGTGCCCGCCCAGCGCCCCGGTCACCGACCCAAACACCTTCACCGCAAATTCGCGGTTCACCAGCGCGACGTTCGGCGTCTTGCTATCGTCGTGCATCGTCAGATCTCTGCCCGCCAGCAGTGCCGTGCCCGCCGCCGCCAGGTAACCCGGCGCGATCGAGTAGTTCATCGCGTCCGCGACGGCGTTCGTCGGCCGGAAATCTGTCGTCGTGTCCTTGTACACATCCGAGTCGCTCCCGCCCAGGCTCAGCGGCAACTGATCGGAATAGCCCGCTGCCGTGACACCCGGAATGGCCACCACCGCCTCCACCATGCGCCGCTGCATCGGCGCTTGCTGCGCTTCCTTATAGCCTGCCATCTGCAAATCCGCCGAGACCACCACTACATGGTTCGGATCGAAGCCGAAATTGCTGTGCAGCGACCGCACCAGTCCTCGCACCGCCACCAGCGACGAGGTCACCAGCACCGCGCAGATCGCGATCTGCGCCACCAGCAGCAGATCTCGCAGCGTGACCTTCCGCATCCCCTCCAGTCCTGTCCCGCCGGTGCGAATCACCTGCCACGGATCCGCCTTCATCACCTGGCGCACCGGCACCATCCCGAACAACAAACCGCTCAGCAGCGCCATCCCCATCGCCACGCCGTAGGTTGCCAGACTGGGATTGACCGGCACATTGATGGGCACACTCGGAATCGGCTGCCACGCGCTCAGCCAATGCAGGATCGCCACCCCGCCGCCCAGACCCAGCACGCCACCCGCCAGCGATACCATCACCGCCTCGGTCAGCAGTTGCCGCACGATCCGCCCGCGCCGCGATCCCAGCGCCACGCGCAACGCAACTTCCTTTCCCCGATCCGCCGCCCGCGCCGCAAACAGGCTGCCCAGGTTGGCGCACGCCGCCAGCAGAATCATCCCTGCTAACAGCATCAGGCCCGCGACAAACGCCCGGGCCGGCTTGCCCAGCATGTCGCCAACAAGGCCCGGCCGCGCCAGGCTGAAGGTGATCCCGTCATCCGATTTTGGATAGGTCTTCGCCAACCACGCGGCCAGCGACTGCAGATCCGCGCGCGCTTCCGCAGGCGTCACCCCAGGTTTCAAACGCCCTGCCACAAACCCTGAGTGGGACCCACGTTCATGCACCTTGTCCCATCCCTCCACCTCATTCGCTTCCATCAGCGGAAACCAAAAGGCCGGAGCGAAGAACATCTCCGTGCCTCGAAAACTCGGTGGCGCGACCCCAAGAATCGTCATCGGATGCTTGTTCACCTGCACCACCCGCCCCACGGCGCTCCGGTCGTCACGGAACTGCGTGTGCCAGAAGTCGTAGCTCAGCACCACATAAGGAGCGCTGTTCACTCCCTTCTCATCCATTGCGTGAAAGAACCGCCCAAGGTACGGCTGAATTCCCAGCGCGTCGAAGTAATTTCCGCTCGCCTCATACGGCCATGCCGTGATCGGATTGTTTCCGGTATCGAATCCCACCGGACCGATGATGTTGTACATTGCCAGGCTCTGGAAGGTGCGGTTCTTGTCCCGCAGATCCTCGTAGTCGGGCACCGACTGCGACGGATACTGCCCTCGCTGCACCATGTACAGGTTTTCCGGGTGCGGCACCTTCACCGGCTTCAGCACAATGGCGTTCAGCACGCTGAACACAATGGCATTCGCGCCGATTCCCAGCGCGAGTGTCAGGATCGCCGTCACCGTAAACCCCGGTGTCTTGCGCAGCTGTCGCAGAGCAACCTTCAGATCAATCGTCATCCGCACCGTCCTGGCGAGACAGTACGCAGGGAATCTCTCTCCCGTTCCCGAAATCGGCTCACCGCATTAGCGCACCTGCGGAATCGCCGCTCGACCGGGGTTCAAATCATCACAGGAGACGATACCCAGGACGCCGGGCGCGGCGATCCTTTACTTTGAGGCCCGATCGGAATCCGCCGTCATTTCCCGTGCCTGACCACGACGCCCGCCTTCATCACAAACGTCGCGTGTTCCAGGGCAGCGATGTTCTCGAGCGGGTTTCCTGGAACCGCGACGACATCGGCCAGTTTCCCCGCCTCCAGGGTCCCCACCCGGTCCTGCAGCCCCAGCAGCTCCGCGGCGCTGCTGGTCGCCGCGTGGATGATGGCCATGGGCGTCATGCCTTCCTGGGCGTACGCCTCCAGCACATCGAGGCTTGCCTGGCCCCGTGTCTTGCCCGGTACAGAGAAATACATGTCGGATCCGGATGCGACCGGCACTCCCAGCTCCAGCGCTCGCTGCAGCCGCTTGCGATTTCCTTCAAGATAGCCTTTGAGCTCATTCTCGAAACCGCTGCGTACCTCGGCCGAGGCCCCGGACATCATGGCCTCCACCTGATCCCGAGTGGAGTCGGTTGGAACCAGAAAAATGTGTTTCTGCGCCATCATCTTCAGCACATCGTCGGAAACAACGTAAGCATGTTCGATGGAATCCACGCCCGCCTCCGCTGCAATCCGCGTGGGCTGGTCTCCGATCGCGTGCGCCGCGACTTTCACTCCGTCTCTGTGCGCCTCCTGCACGATCGCCGTCATTTCCTCCAGCGTCACGTTCGCGGGCTGACCGTTCACGATCACCTTGATGCAATCGGCTCCCTCGTTGAGCGCCTCTCGCACCGCCTGCCGGGCGCTGTCCGGACCATTGAGCGTCACGTATTCCTGCTCGACTAGTTTCCGCGCTTCCGGGGTAAGAGCCCCGAACTGTCCGCCGGGCGCGGCCAGCGCGCGCGTGGCGGCAACGATGCGCGGTCCGGGCAGCCAGCCGCGATCGATTGCCTGGCGTAACGCCACATCCCCCTCAACCCCCGAGTTGCCCAGATCGCGCACCGTCGTGATCCCGGCTTCCAGGTCCTCCCGCGCCGACTTCGCACCCCGCAATGCGCGCTGGGCTGTGCTCTCGGTGGCCACAATCCTCAGCATCTCGGAGTCCTGCTCCAGCACCTTCGCGCCATCCATCTCCATCAGAAGATGCGTGTGCGCATCGATCAGTCCGGGCAGAAGCGTTGCGTCGCCCAGGTCGATGACTTCGGCATTCGGGGGAATCGCAAGCCCGGAGCCGATGGAGGCGATCTTGCCCTCCTCAATCACAATTACGGCGTTGTTCAGAACCGTGTCGCCCTTGCCGCTGATCAGCCGCGCTGCGCGGATCGCAATCCGCCGATGCGGTTGCACATCGTTCTGAGACAGCGCAGGCGTATTACCAACGAGGAGCGCCGCGCCTATCAGGCAAATTGTCACAACAGGCGTTGCAATTCTCATGCAGTCCCCCGAAAGAGATCATTTGTCGACAGAGTCTTGAGCTTTGACCGCGGTTAGTGCATCCGATTCTCGTCTCAGAATGGCGGAAGACGCAACCTGGGTATTCAAACCACCGCCAGTCGATCCGAGTCGTACCGCTATCCGGGATCGACAGGGGATGTCAAACTGGTCAACAGGACAATGCCCACTCTTTTCAGCAGCTTGCCACAGCCACGCACCAGGGGCGAGGGCGGCATCTCCGGGCGCGGGCTCCCCAGGATCGTCGGGATGGAATCGGGGCCCCGCCCTTCAGCATCGGTATTCCGATTCGTTTATCGTGAAGGGGAATGCCCCAGGAAGCAGGAACCACGCTCCAGAACGACCCGGCGATGAACGAACCGCAGCCCGCCCGCCGCGAGCTCCCCAAGGCCTACGATCCCGCCGCCATCGAGGATCGCTGGGCAAGGTACTGGGTCGACGAGCGCCTCTTCGAGGTCAGCACTCCCGAAACGGGCCCCGAAGCGGATATATCCGGGCCGCGCGCCTTCACCGTCCTGCTGCCACCGCCCAACGTCACCGGCAACCTGCACATGGGGCACATGTTCGAGCACACCGAGACCGACATCCTGGTTCGGTGGCATCGCATGCGCGGCGAGACGACCCTCTGGCTTCCCGGCACCGACCACGCCGGCATCGCCACCCAGATGCTCGTCGAGCGCCAGCTCACCACTGAAGGCACCTCGCGCCAGGCCCTCGGACGCGACAAGTTCGTTGAGCGCGTGTGGGAGTGGCGCCGGCACTATGGCGGCGCGATCCTCGCCTCCATGAAACGCATCGGCGACACGGTCGACTGGTCGCGCGAGTACTTCACCATGGACGAGCGCCTCTCGGTCGCCGTGCGCGAAGCCTTCGTCCGCCTCTACGACGACGGCCTCATCTATCGCGGCGCCTACATCGTCAACTGGTGCCCGCGATGCCAGACCGCGATCAGCGACCTCGAAGTCACGCACGAAGAGCAACAGGGCAAGCTGTGGGAGATTCGCTACCCGGTCATCGGCCGATCTGGCGAAACGTCTGGCGAGTTCCTCACCGTCGCCACTACGCGGCCGGAGACCATGCTGGGCGACGTCGCCGTAGCCGTCAACCCGCTCGACGAGCGCTATACGCACCTCATCGGCAAGAGTCTCAAGCTGCCATTAACGGGTCGCGAGATTCCGGTCATCGCCGACGAATGGGTCAAGTCCGACTTCGGTACCGGAGCCGTGAAGGTGACGCCCGCGCACGACCCCAACGACTTCGCGATCGGCCAACGGCATCACCTTCCGTCGATCTCGGTCATGGACGAGACCGCGCACATGAGCGCCGAGGCTGGTCCCGCGTACGCCGGCCTCGACCGCTACGACGCGCGCAAAAAAGTCCTCGAGGATCTCGAGGCGCAGGGCCTGCTCGGACCGGTGCGCGACCACGTGAACGCCATCGGCAAGTGCGCTCGTTGTCAGACTGTGGTCGAACCGCGCCTCTCCACGCAGTGGTTCGTCGCGGTGAACAAAGAAACGAAGAGCGGCCGCTTGTCCCTCGCTGGTGCCGCCCGCAGAGCCGTCGAGACCGGTGCCATCCGCATCACGCCCGAGCAGTACTCGAAGGTTTACCTCGAGTGGATGAACAACATCTACGACTGGTGCATCTCGCGCCAGCTCTGGTGGGGCCATCGCATCCCCGCCTGGCACTGCGCCGCGTGTAAACAGCTCACCGTCGCCCGCCAGGATCCGACCCACTGCGCCCACTGCGGATCGGACCAGATCACCCAGGAGACCGACGTTCTCGACACCTGGTTCTCCTCCGGCCTGCTGCCCGTCAGCGTCTTCGGATGGCCGACGGCGCCCGGCCAATCGACGCCAGATCTCGACGCTTTCTACCCAACGTCGCTGCTGATCACCGGCTTCGACATCCTCTTCTTCTGGGTCGCGCGCATGATCATGCTCGGCTGCTACTTCTCGGTCGACGCGCCCCTGCCTGATGGCTCACCGCGCACCCTGGCCGAATCCGTCCCGTTTCGCGAGGTCTACATCCACGCCTTGGTGCGCGACGCCGACCGCCAGAAGATGTCCAAGACCAAGGGCAACGTCATTGACCCAGTCTCGATCGTCGAGAAGTACGGCACAGATGCGGTAAGGTTCACGCTCGCCTCCATGGCCTCGCCCGGTACCGACATCGCCTTCAACGAAGGCCGCACCGAAGGCTACCGCGCCTTCGCCAACAAGATCTGGAACGCGGCGCGCTTCATCTTCATGAACGTGGACCGGGCAAGAGAAGCAGGGATCGAAATGAGCCTTGACGAAGCAAGCCTACGCCGGGGCCTTCACTTCTACCCGGACGAAGGCTATGTAGAACAGCGGTGGATCGCATCATGTCTAGCTAGTACCGCTGGTATGGTAGATAGCTCGCTGCGCGAATACCGTTTCGATGAGGCTGCCAGCCACATCTATCAGTTCTTCTGGGGAGATTTCTGCGATTGGTATTTGGAAATCGCGAAGATACGGCTCGACTTCACGAACAACGCCGAAAGAGACGCGAAAGAATGGTCGCTAACTACGCTGCTTGCGGTATTTGAATCCGCACTGCGCTTGCTGTCACCCTTCATGCCTTTTCTTACTGAGGAATTGTGGCACACATTTTACGCGGGTAGATCACCCGCGAAATCGATTGCACTTGCTTCCTATCCTCGAAGCCAAGATGCGACCTTACTATCACCTCACCTGATACGTCCCCTCCAAAGGCTCATTACTGAAATACGAGCACTGCGGAAGGAGATGTTTATTCCGGAAGGCGAATTTGTGGCCATTAGTGTCTACGGCCTCGGATTCAGTGACCAGATCGAGGCGAACAAGGTCATCGTCCAGAAGCTCGCTCGCGTGTCTGAAATTAGCTTCGGCGATATTCCACTAGGCGGTCCTAACGTTCGCAGTACTCCCGATTTTGACGTCGCAGTCATCTACGAAAAGACCATCGACGTTGCCGCCGAGCGCGAGCGCCTGACCAAAGAACTCGCCAAACTCGAAAAGGCTCTCGCCTCTGCCGAACGCCAGCTTGGGAATCAAGCCTTCCTCGACAAGGCCCCGCCCCACGTCGTCGAAGGCCTGCGAAAAGCCGCAGCCGACAACCGTCTCCTCATCGAAAAGATCCGCAAGGCCCTCGACGATCTCCCACAGGAGGGCCTCAGCTAAATCATGGAATGGAAGAGCCGCCGCGTCGAAGCCATCCTGGAGCAGGCCCTCGCTGAGGATAAGGCCACCAGCGATGTAACCACCGCCGTGACCATCGAGCCCTCGCTGCGCGCCGCCGCCACCATCCTTGCCAAAGAAGAGTGCGTTCTCTCCGGGCTCGGCTGCATCCCGCGGTTCCTCGACATCTTCGCGCGGCTCGACGGCAAGTCGAGCGGCCGCTACGAAGTCATCAGCCACCCCGAGATATTCGACGGCGTTCGCGTGCGCAAAGGCCAGGCCGTCGCCGTCATTCGTCACAATGCCCGTGTCATTTTGGCCTGCGAGCGTGTGATTCTTAACCTGATGCAGCGCATGAGCGGCATCGCTACGCTCACCCGACGCTACGTCGATGAAATAAAAGGCACCGGCGCCAAAGTTCTTGACACGCGCAAGACCATCCCCGGCCTTCGCATCCTCGATAAGTACTCGGTCCGCTGTGGCGGCGGGGAAAACCATCGGCTCGATCTCTCGGACGGCATTCTCATCAAGAACAATCACATCACCCTCGGCGGCGGGATTGTGAAGGTCCTCGAGCGCGCGAAAGAGCGCCGTAAGCCGGGTCAGACCATCGACATCGAAGTGCGCAACCATACGGAACTCGAGTTGGCCCTCGACCACGGCGCCGAATCCCTGCTGCTCGACAATATGACCCCGGGCGAAGTCAAGAAGTCCGTCGAATTCGTGCGCGAGCGCGGCCTGAAGATCCCCATCGAGGCCTCCGGCGGCATCACGCTGGAGAACATCCGCAAGTATGCCCTCGCCGGCCCGGATTACATCTCGGTGGGCGCTCTCACGCACTCTGCGCCGGCGATCGATCTTTCCATGCGCATTACGGCGGAGATCTACTAGAGCGGTGCCGGAGCCCAGCCCCACGCCCGTCGACGACCAGTTCGATCTGAGCGCATTGAATGCGGCCCTGGCCGGATCGCGGTTTGCCGGCAACCTCCACTTCTTCCCGTCGATCCACTCCACCAACACGCACGCCATGCAGCAGGCCGAGTCGGGCGCGCCCGACGGCAGCGTTTACGTGGCCGATGAGCAAACCGCGGGCCGTGGCCGCGGCGATCATTCGTGGACATCGCCGCCGGGCTCCGGCCTTTACGTCAGCATTCTGCTGCGTCCGCACATTGCTCCCGCCGACATCCTCTGGCTCTCGCTCGCAGCCGGCCTCGCCGTCCACGATGCGATCCAGACCGTCACCTCGCTTCAGCCCGATCTGCGCTGGCCCAACGACCTTCTCTTCGGCTCGCGCAAATTCTGCGGCATTCTCACCGAACTGAATGCCGAGGTCACGCGCGTCCGACACGCGGTTGTCGGCGTCGGCATCAATGTTCACCAAGCGGGGTTTCCTCCGGAGATCAGCGCGGTCGCGACATCGCTCTTTCTGGAGACCGGCCGCAACTGGCTGCGCCAGGAATTGCTCCTCGCGCTGTTGCGATCTCTCGACCGCGAAGTGGCGGCCCTCGCCGATCCGCCAACTGCCGCGGATAGCATTCGCGCCCGGCTGGAACAGCGTTCTTCCTGGATTCACGGCAAGCGAGTGATCGTCGACGAGGGCCAACCCTGGACGGGCTTCACGGCTGGCCTTGACGCGCGCGGCTTCCTCCAGGTGCGTACCCCCGATGGCCTGCGCACGGTGCTTTCCGGCGGCGTCCGCGAGGCGAAAGCATAGAATCAAGCCGTTGCAAACTGCACGCTTACAATCAAAACCATGCTGCTTGTCCTGAACGTCAACAACACAAACACGGTGATCGCGCTGTACGCGCTCACCGCGGAGGGGCGTACGGGCGATCTCCGCGCAACGTGGCGCATCAGCACGCGCCAGTCACAAACTGCGGACGAGTACGGGATCCTCGTCCGCAGTCTTCTGCAGCATGAAGGCGTCGAGACCGGCGCCATCCGCGGCATCGTGATTGCCTCCGTCGTTCCGCCCATCGACTGGATCCTGCGCCAGTTCTGCGAGCGCTACTTCAGCCAGAAGCCTCTGTTCATCGAGCCCGGCGTCAAGACCGGCTTACCGATCCTCACCGACAATCCCGGCGAAGTTGGCGCTGATCGCGTTGCGAACTGCGTGGGTGCCTTTCATCGCTACGGAGGTCCCACGATTGTGGTCGACCTTGGGACGGCGACCAACTTCGACGTTGTCTCGAAGAAGGGTGAATTTCTCGGGGGAGCGATCGCGCCAGGACTCGCCATCTCCGCCGATGCGCTCTTCTCCCGTGCCGCGCGCCTGCCCCGCGTCGAGATTCGCCGCCCCGCGAAGATCATCGGCACCAACACCGTCGACAATCTGCAGGTCGGCCTTTTCTGGGGCCACATCGGGCTGGTGGATTCCATCCTCGAGCGCATGATCGCCGAGCTGGGACCGGAAACGAAGTGCGTGGCCACCGGCGGCCTCGCCCATCTGATCGCGCGCGAATCGAAATATATCTCCGAGGTCAACGACCGCCTCACGCTCGAGGGCCTGCGCCTCATCTACGATCGCAACCGCGGCCCACGCAGTGCGTCACATTCGGAATCGCAGCCGGCCCGCGCCAGCGGCGACTGACGCCGTGGAAAACTACTTCAACTACTTTACGGAGATCGAAGAGCACTTCCAGCGCCGTCGCGCCTCCATCCTTTTGCTTTCGACACTGGACTGGGCTCTCATCGACACCTGGCGCGAAGCCGGCATCCCGCTGGAAGCCGTCCTGCGCGGCATCGACACAGCCTTTGATCGCTATGAGGCGCGCAGGCACCGCACAGCGCGCCGTGTGAATGGTCTCGCCTGGTGTGCCCAGGAAGTATTAACCGCGGCGGAGGACATGCGCGAAGCGTCGCTGGGCGCGGGAAAGCCGAAAGCTGAAACTGCCAATGCCGGTCTCGAATGGGAGCGCATCGCGACGCATTTCGCGCGCGCGGCTGGCGAACTTCGATCGTCGCAACTGACCGGCCTTGCCGCGCAAACGGCGTCTGAAATCGCGGACCGCCTGGATGTCCTCGCACTTCCAGCGTCGCCCGCGCCCAACCTTGAGGATCTGGAGCGGAACCTCACGGTCCTCGAAGACAAATTGCTCCATGCGCTGATCGCCACAACCCCGGAGGCCGAACTCACCGCGCTCCGCGAACAAAGCGCCAGCGAACTTGCCCCCTACCGCCGCCGCATGCAGGCGCTCCAGATTCGCCAGATCGAGCAGCAGTTCCTCCACAAGCGCCTGCTTGAGCGGCACAATCTTCCGCGGCTTAGCCTCTTCTACATGAAGCAGGAGTGAGCACACGGCCGTGAAACTGCTTATCGAAAAGCCAGTCTATGGCGGATCGGGCCTGGCTCGCGCCGACGGGAAAGCTGTCTTCGTTCCCCTCACCCTGCCCGGCGAAGAAGTCGAGGCCGCCATCACCCAGAACAAGGGCGGATTCGCCAGGGCAGAACTGCTGTCCGTCGTCGATGCCAGTCCCGCGCGGGTGCAGCCACCGTGTCCGTACTACGGACGCTGCGGAGGCTGCCATTATCAGCATGCCGCCTACCCGGCGCAGGTGGAGATGAAGCTGGCCATCCTCCGCGAGTCCCTCGAGCGTGTTCATCTTCGCGACCTTCCCGAGATCGGCGCCATCACTGCGGAGCCGTTTGGCTATCGCAATCGCGTTCGTCTTCACGTGCAGAAGAATCCCTTCTCGCTCAGTTACAAATTCCGGAACTCTCACGACAACCTGCCCGTCGACTCCTGTCCCATCGCTGCGCCGACCCTTCAGCGCGCAATTCAGACGGTGAATCGCCACGATGCAAGCGCACAGCTGGCCACATTTGTAACCGAAGTCGAACTCTTTACCGATCCGGCGGAGTCCAGTTTGCTCGTGTCTCTGTGGACTGACCGTCCGGCGCCCGCCGCGCAACAGCTATTGGGAAAAACGTCGCTGTGGCTGCGACAAATTCTTCCTGAAGTGCATGGGGCTGGCCTCTTCGCCGTGGAAAAGGGCCGCGCCCCAAGTCGCCTGCTCGCCCACGCCGGCACCGATTCGCTCCTCTATTCGAGCGCCAATTCCTGCTACAGGGTCAGCCTCGGGTCCTTTTTCCAGGTCAATCGCTTCCTTATCGATCCCCTCGTCAATCTCGTAACGAACGCTGAAACGGGCGCCACGGCATGGGACCTCTACGCCGGCGTGGGTCTTTTCTCTGTCCCGCTCGCGCAGTCTTTTTCCAGCGTTGTCGCCGTCGAGTCGTCACCTTCCGCCGTCCGCGACCTGCGCGAAAACCTGCGCGGCACGAAGCAGCGGGTTGTAGCCGCGGATACGGCGACATTCCTTCGTCAAGCTGCGACGCAGCACCATCCCCCACCGGATTTCGTTGTGGTCGATCCCCCCCGCGCTGGCCTGGGTCCTGAAGTTACCGCCGCCCTGGGGAAAATCCGGCCGCGCAAGATTACTTACGTTTCCTGCGATCCCGCCACGCTGAGCCGCGACCTCGCCGCGCTCGTACAATTCGGCTATCGCCTCAATCAAATGCATCTGCTGGACCTCTTCCCGCAGACCTTTCACATCGAGAGTGTGACGCATCTTTCGCTGGATTGAATTGACCGAGGCGAGCCTTCGCAATGGCCGCCTCCCTCGCCATTCCGGAAACTTCGGCTCGTGCCGGTGCGGCCAACCCCTCGGAGCCGCACGTTCGACCCAACGCGCTCCTCGCTGCGCCCATGCTTTTCCTCGCGGTCTGCTTTACCGGCGGCGCAGTTGTCTCGCACTGGTTCTGGTTCTTCCCAGCACATCTGCTTGTCGGTCTCACCCTCCTCTTTGCGGTTACAGCAGTCGCAGCTTTTCGTGCGACCCGTATCGCCGTGGCGGCTGCCGGATCACTTGGTGTTCTACTCGGAATCTTCTGCGCCGAAGTGCAACCGCGGCTGGCCATTTTTACGCCACTGGAACGCATCGCCTTCGCGACGCCGGCCTCCACTCCAGCGATCCGGCACGCAGGCATTGCGACGACGCACGTTGTCTCCGGAACCGTGATCCGCACCACGGCGGTTCGCCTCATCGAAAGCTTCGCTCCTTACTCCGACGTTCTGCGTCACGAGCACAGCCAGCAAGTCGATCTGCGCGTCACCGCGGTTGATGGCCGGCCGCTGCCTTCGCCCGAGGGGCTGCGTCTCACCCTCTACGCCCCCGCCGATGCACCGTTCCCGCGCATTGCCTGCGGGGCCTCCTTCACGGGACCCGCTGCACTGCATACCGAGGAGAGGTTCCTCGATCCTGGTGTATGGGACGCTTCTGCGTGGCTTCGTCAGCAGGGAATTGCGGCTCTTGGCAGCGCCCATGCCGATCAGGGAACCGTGAGTGTTACAAATTCAGCCCCCGGATTACTCTGCGGGATTCGTTCAATGCAGCAGGCCGCGAGTGAGCGCCTCGGCAAGCTCGCCGATGCACCGGGCATGAACCCTGTTCCCGTTTTTTTGCGCCTTTCCCGCGACGACGCTGTGATGCTCACAGCCATGCTCACTGGCGATCGTTCGCTTCTCGGTCATCGGCTGCGCGTGGGATTCGAGCGCACCGGCTCCTTTCACCTGCTCGTTGTCTCCGGCATGCATCTGGCGATTTTTTCCGGCCTGGTCTTCTTCATCACCCGCCGATTTCGCCTCCCGCGCATCGCAGCATCGTTCGTGACGATCGCCCTCGCACTGGCCTACGCTCTTTTCACCGGTTTTGGTCAGCCCGTCCAGCGCGCCTTCTGGATGATCACGCTCTATCTCTGCGGCCGCATCCTCTGGCGCGAGCGCCATCCCCTGAATGCGATCGGGTTCGCCGGACTCGTCATGATAGTGATTAATCCCGCGGCACTTCTCGATGCGGGCTTTCAGATGACGCTGCTGTCGGTTCTCGCGGTCGCGGGTATCGCCGTTCCTGTCGCGGACAGAACGTTCGGCCCCTGGCTCCGAGCCACTCGCGGCTTATGGCTGCTCCCCATCGATCCCTCACTGCCCCACCGTGTCGCGCAATTCCGCGTGATGCTGCGCATGTTGGCCACCGCGCTTCGCCCTATGATCGGAGCACGAATCGCTCTTGGTCTCCTCCCACGCGTGGTGCGACTCGTACTTCTGTTCGTCGAACTCGTTGTCACCTCTCTTTCGATCGAGCTCTTCATGGCCCTGCCCATGGCCATCTACTTCCACCGCATTACAGTGGTTGCGTTGCCGGTGAACATCCTCATCGTTCCGCTGCTCGGGGTTCTGCTGCCCCTCGCTTTGGCGACGCTTCTGGTTGTGATCCTTGCACCAAAACTCGCCATGTTCCCTGCGATGGCGGTCGCTCTGCTGCTGCACGGCGTCAGCATTTTGGTGCATGGCTTCGGAGCGATGCGTCTGGGAGATCTCCGCATCCCGCCGCCCAGTCCAATCGCTATTGCCGCGGTGGTCGGCCTCATCGTCGCAGCTTTGCTCCTGATCCGCCAGCGCCGCTACGCGATTCTCTCCTCCGCAGTGCTGCTGCTGGCGGCGGCCGCAGTGACGACCTGGCCGCGTCCCGTTCTTCATCGCGATGGCGTTCTCGAGATTTCAACGATTGACGTCGGCCAGGGCGACTCGATTCTCGTGGTGACACCCCACGGCAAAACACTCCTCATCGACGCAGGCGGCATCGTCGGCGCCGGCGGGCCCAATGCCACGGATCCCAATGCTCACGGGAGCAATTTCGATGTTGGCGATGATGTTGTCTCGCCCGTTCTCTGGGCCCGCGGTATAAAGCGCCTCGACGCCGTAGCTATTACCCACGCCCACGCCGACCACATCGGAGGCATGCCGGCGGTGATCGCGAATTTCCGCCCGCGAGAGCTATGGATTGGCATCAATCCTCACTCCGGCGCTTACGACGCCGTCCTCGCTGACGCGCAAAGCGTGCAGACGCGGGTAATTCGTCACACCGCCGGTGACATATTCGATTTCGACGGCATTCGCATCCGCGTGCTTGCGCCCGAGCCCGGTTACCGCCCGGCGGCGAGTCCCGGAAATAACGACTCGCTGGTGTTACAAATGCGCTACGGCAACACCCACGCACTCCTTGAGGGCGATGCCGAATCTCCCAGTGAAGAGCGCATTCTGGCCAGGGGAGGGATCCAATCCGACTTCCTCAAAGTCGGCCATCACGGCAGCCGCACTTCGACGACGCCCGATTTTCTCGCTGCCGTCTCGCCATCGTGGGCGGCCATCTCCGTGGGCCGGCGCAATTTCTACGGGCATCCCCGGCCCGAAATCCTCAGTGAACTGCAGAACGCGCGCGTCCGCACCTTCCGCACGGATACGCTGGGCCTGACGACGTTCTATTTCGATGGAAAGTCGGTTCGCGCCGCCGTCTGGGCCGCAGACTCCCCATGATCGCGCATTTACCCGGCAGCCCCACAGAAAGTCTCAGGTCCATGGCCGTACGGCTTCCAGTGCATCGCAGGCCCTAACCGTGCCGTTTTCGGCGGCGACTCTCTCCGCGACCTCAGCCGAACGCGTACGGTACGCCTCGTCCGAAAGCAGTTGCGCGATCAAACGGGCCGCCGGCTTTGCCTCATACCGCTTGCGCCCCAGCACTTCAGCGATGCCCAGGCTGCGCACACGCCGAGCGTTATCCGGCTGATCGTGACTGTAGGGCATCACCAGCATCGGGCGTCCGGCGCGCAACGCCTGCGCTGTCGTTCCAATGCCGGCCTGGTGGATGATCACCGACGCACGCGGAAAGATCTTGGAGTAAGGCGCATAGCGCGCCACGCAAATTGACTCGGGCAGCTTGCGTTTCGGCAGATTGCGATCGTCCACCCCGATCAGCAGGACGGCACGCTGTCCCAGAATCTCGGCAGCCTCAGCACTTTGCTCGTAGAAATCCCCGGCGTGCATCACCGCCGCCGATCCCAGGGTGAATACCAGCGGCGCGGGGCCCTTCTCAAGAAACGCCGTCAGCTCCGGCGGCAACACGCCCTCCGATCCGGCACCGTCATAGAAGGCGAAGCCCGTGATCTTCACTGCGGGCGGCCAGTCCGGCTGCGGCTCGCCCATCACGCGGGAATACAGAGCGAGCACCAGCCTCTGGGAGTGTTTCGCGTCGAAGATGGGATCCTCACCCCGCGCCATGCCCAGTTCGCGGCGCAGCTCGTAGACCGGCTTTGGCCACTTCCGCGTTACGAAGCGAGCAAACCGCGCGACTACATGGCCGAGCGCGGGAACTGCCTCCTGCATTTTCGCCAGTGCTGGATACGGCGGCAGAACCGGCGGATCGTATCCGGAGAAGAACGAGAACGGCGCCAGCACATAGGACGCCCACGGGATGCCGGTTTTCTCCGCGACGATCGGTCCCGCATAGGCCAGTTCGCCCGTTACCAACAGGTCGGCGCCGCCGTCCGCCTCCACAGCTGCCATCAGGTCCTGATAGCTTTCGCGCAGAGAAGGGAAGAGAAATTTGCGGAGGCCCGTCTCGGTTCCATGCTTGATGTCGTAGATCATCGCGATGAGCCGCGTGTCGTTGGGGTCCTGCTCGGGACGCACCGGCGCAAATCCGATTCCCAGCGGCTCAACCTTGGGCCGGAACATCTCCGGGATGGCCAGCACCGGCTTGTGCCCGCGGCGCTTCAGCTCCAGCGAAAGTGCGATCAGTGGATTCACATCGCCGAAGGTGCCGTAGGTGGAGAATACGATTCTCATCGCGCGCAAGGGCCCGGCTCACCCGAACCTCGCTCAGATCTCCTTCAGAAACTCGATTCAAATGCGTGGAAACGCCGCTCCAGTTCCCACTCCTGCTGTGCTTTCTCACTGTTATGCACCAGCGTTGCGCATGTGCCGGAGGGCGATGCAGCTCCCAACTGTCCGCGGCATGCGGCGACGGGGGTTTCAAGCTTTTCCGGTGTTACCTTCTTCCACAAACCAGCTCCTGGTAAGAAACTGTGTTCGATCGAAGTCCGCACCATCAGCTTCAGATCGTGATAGCTCAGCAGATACGTATCCGCCGCGCGCACATATTCATGAGTCAGGTCGATGCGCGATACGCCCTCGTCGTCGGTGGAAAGCGCCACCGGCACGCCGGCTTTGCGATACAGCATGAAGGGATGATCGGCGCCTTTTACATTCAGGATCACGTCGTTGCTGGTCAGGTTCACCTCCACCATTACGTGCCGGTCCGCCATTTCCCTCATCAACTCCCAGGGCCGGTCCTCGTACATCACGTCTACGCCGTGTCCGATGCGCTCGGCGTGGCCCTGCTCCACCGCCATGCGGATATGAAACTTCAGCCCATCCGGAGGCACCATGCCCTCTGCCAGTTCGCCTGCGTGCAGCGTGATGTGCACCTTCGGATACTGCGCGTGCAGATAGTCGAGCATGCGCATCTGCAACGCGTAATCACGCATGGAAATATACCCGTCTTCTGGCATAACAAAGTTAATTCCCGCTACATCGGAATCAGCTGAGGCAACCTCGAAGCCAAGGAGCGTCTGCGCGAAGACCTGCTGAGGCGGATGTCCGCGCAGCACCTGATAGAGGAAGCGCACGGTGACCTTACAGGCCGGAGCCGCATCGGCGCGCCCGCAGTGCTCGATCTGGTCGCGCCCCTGCAACGCGGCGGCCAGTTCCGCACGATCGCTGTCCACATTGGCTCGAAACGACGGCTCGGCCAGCAGTTTCTCCCGCAGTTCCGCCGGATCGCCATTCCACCCGAACTTGTCCGCCAGTGCTTTCGCAGGCTTGTATCCCGGCGTCTGCATCAGTTCTAGATACTGCTCGTTCTGTGCCGCCGCCCGCGATGCGACCTCGTGGATCCACTCCCCGGTGAATCTTTTGTCATCGCCAAACTTGTCGAAGGTATCGAAAAAGTGGTCGTGACCCGACTCACCCGTCGTTGGCACAAACGTCCGCATCGACAGCGAATCGATGATCTCGTCGTACAGATGCTGATTCCCTGGTAGATCTTTCGCCGCGGTTTCGCCGGCCGGGCACTCCGACGCGTGATGTTCGTCATCCATCGTCAATTGCGCGGCGTTGACACAAATCCCATCCTCGCCGGCCTCGCGAATGAAGGTTTCCGCATAGACCGCTCCGCTCAGGTGAACGTGCAGATCGCCGCCCTTCGGCATGCGGTACAGGAAAGCACGCAGCGCCGGAGGCCCTTCCTTCCTGGCCTCATCGAACGCGCGCGCAGTTCGCCCTTCGGCTGGCGAAAGGGCTTGCGCGGCGACGTTAAGACTGCTCGCGATCAGAGCGCAGGCAGCCAAAGTGACAGAAGCGGCGCAGGCACGGCGAGTCTGAAACATCGGCCTTCAGTTTCCTTTTGGGGTGTAGAGCAGTGAACCGTGCCCCAAGTGTATCGCGGGGTAAGCGACGCAAAGACCTGCAGACGCGCGCAGAAAGGAACGCCGCAGCCTCCAGAATGGAGAGCTAAATCAGGCGCAGCAACAATGCAACGCCCGCCACCAGCACCAGCAGCGGAACCCAGAGATGCCTGTCGGTCAGGATGGAGCGCAGCGTTCTCATCGTTAACCAAAGTATACTCATCGGGTCTGTTTTTGCTGATCGAGCCACGATGATCGAAACAACCCATCCATCCGGCCGCATGACCGCTGCGTTGCGCATCGCACTTGCTTTTTGCCGGGACGCGCTGGCCCATCGGAGCGGTTTTTGAAGCCGGGTCTTGTCTCCAGTCCGGAGCAGCCACTCGTACCCGACGCGCAGGTCGCTGCGACGGGGCGTTTCGGGCTCGGGATTGTCTGTGCACTGGCGGCTGGCGCGTGGCTCGGCGCGGCGGAAGCACCCGCCCGGCTGGCAGCCTCAGGTTTCGCACCGTTTACCATCTCTTTCTGCATGGTGTGGGGCGTGTTCCTCGCGCGCTGGACGCTGCCCATCGCTGCGAAGGGCACGCATTCTGTTGTCCGCGATCTGCTCCACCGTCCCCATCTGATGGTTTGGGCCATCGTCGCCGGTTCCTTGTGGTCAGTCGCCAACACGTTGACCATCTTCGCGATTCGCGACGTCGGCCTCTCCATCGCTTTTCCGCTGTGGAATACCAACTCGCTGATCGGGATCTTCTGGGGCTGGGCCCTGTTTCACGAACTCGATGGCGCTTCCACCCGAAGCTGGATTCGTGTTGCCGGCGGGGCTGCCGCCATTGTCCTCGGATCGGTGCTGCTCTCTGCGCTTTCCGTGCATACCATGGCCGCAACCCCCGGCCGCGCGTTCGCGGGCATCGCCGCGGCTCTGGGTGCAGGCGTGCTCTGGGGCACCATGTACGTCCCCTATCGCAAGGCATACCTCAGCGGCATCAATCCGCTCTCCTTCGTCACCATCTTCACCTTCGGCGAACTCGGCACCATGTTTCTCCTGGCCATTGTTCTCCCCGGTGGGCTTCCCGCGCTTCTCCATCAGCTGACGGCCATGCGCTCCTCCATTTTCTGGCTGCTCCTGGGCGGATTCTGCTGGGTCATCGGCGATCTCTTCCAGCAGTACGCAACAAAATATGTCGGCATCAGCCGCGCCATTCCTCTTTCCAATACGAATCAACTCTGGGGCTTCGCCTGGGGCGTGCTGGTCTTCGGCGAACTCGCCGGTACGCATGGATCGGTGCGTCTCATGGCACTCGGTGCCTCGGCCATCACCATATTTGGAGCCATGCTCATCGCCGGCGCTACCGTTTCCTCCGCAGAATCCGCCTCCACGGTCCGCGCCATTCGCCGCGAATGCGACCGCTACGGCATGGACCTGGCCGTAACCCTGCAAACGCAGGAACTGCAGGGACGTGAGCCATCCGGCGCTCCCGCCGCCGTGCGCCGGCGCTACTGGTTCGACTATCTGGTTCTCCTGGCGGCTGTCGCGGTGTTCGTTTGGTTTGCGCGCTTCGTGCGCATGCCGCAGGTCGCCCTCCATATTCCCGCGGCCGTCGTTCTCGCCGCCATTCTCATTGCCGTCCTGGGCGGCGCTGGCTGGTTGCTCTGGAAGAAGACTCACTTCGAATAATGCTTATTCGAGTGAAATGCGCAGACTTTGGGCCAGCATGAGCGGTCCGTTAAGATGGTGTTCGACATACTGGAAAACTGCCCGTGCCAATTGACATTGTGGGCGTCGGCCTGAACGCCACCGATACGCTGATTCCGGTCGCACACTACCCCGCTTCTGGTTCCAAAGTTGAGATTCGTTCCGCCTCCGTGCTGCCCGGCGGCCAGGTCGCCACTGCAATGGTGGCCTGTCAGACCTGGGGGCTGCGCGCCCGCTACGTGGGTAAGTTGGGCGACGACCCCGCCGCCGCGCTGCATGCGGAGGAATTCCGCAAGGCGGGGGTCGAAACCTGCATCGTGACGGCGCCGGCCTGTTCGAGCCAGCGGGCCTTTATCCTGGTGGAAGACTCCGGCGAGCGCACCGTCCTCTGGAAGCGCGACCATCGCCTCACTCTGCATCCCGGCGATCTTCGCCAGGAGTGGATCACCGACGCGCGCGCGCTTCATGTCGATGGCCACGACACCGCCGCCGCCATCACAGCGGCAACGTGGGCACGGCAGGCGGGAATCCCTGTCGTCGCCGATCTCGATGAGCTGTATCCGGGAGTCGAAGGGCTGATCGAAAAGGTCGACTACCTCATCGTCAGCCGCGACGTTCCAGGCCGGCTCACCGGCATCCCGGATCTCTTCGAGGCGCTGATCGCGGTGCAACAGAAGTTCGGTTGTCTGCTCACTGCGGCGACCCTTGGACACGAAGGCGTGCTCGCCTGCATCGGCGGTGCGTTCTGTCACCGGCCCGCCTGGCAGGTGGACGTGGTCGACACCACCGGCGCCGGCGATATCTTTCACGCTGGTTTCATCTACGGTTTGCTGCGCGAATGGTGTCTCGGGGAGACTCTCGACTTCGCCTGCGCTGCCGCCGCCCTCAACTGCGGTGGAGCCGGTGCCAGGGGCGGCATCCAGCCCGTCTCTGCCATCGAGAATCTCATCGCCACGGGCTCGCGCCACCCCACCGAATTCACCGCTCTAGCCGCCGGCCGGGACGCAGCCTGCAAGGTCAACCTCAAGCCGTAAGCGGATGCGTGACGGCAGGGGGTTCCGCATCGGTTGCTGCCATCTGATTTCTTCTGCGGCCGACAGGAGCGGGCGTCCACGGCCCATTCCGGCTCCGTCGAAGAAGTGACCGGCAGAAGTGAGCATCGTTCGGATGGAGGCTTCGACGCCGCCGGCCGCGGCGGCGTTCTGCGTCCATCTCCGGTTCAGGAGTCTCCAGCGGAAGGGCTCGCTCCCTGGGCAGGAGACAGCGCTCGCCTGGGAGCCTTACGCGGCGCGCAGTGATGGCTGTCACCGTTTGGCTTCACGTTGCTTTGCTAAAATCTGCGTTGGAACCCCTGCAAAATTAGGGCAAGGCCTTCGATGAACATCCTGGAAACCATCGGCGCGACCACAGGGGAAGCCATTCGCGTGGATCGACGGCCTAAACTGAGAGAGCGACTACAGCACCACATCACAAGGAGCAAAATGACGGAAATTGCTGCGATTCACGCGCGGGAAGTACTGGATTCACGCGGAAACCCCACGGTGGAAGCCGATGTCGTTCTGGAAAGCGGAGTGCTCGGACGGGCGATCGTACCCAGCGGCGCCTCCACGGGCGAGCATGAGGCGGTGGAGCTGCGCGATGGCGACAAGGGTCATTACCTTGGCAAGGGCGTGCTGAAGGCGGTGGAGAACATTGAGAGCGTAATCGCGCCGGAGCTGACGGGGATGGACGCCTCGAACCAGCGGTTGCTCGATGCGACGATGATCTCGCTGGACGGCACGGAGAATAAAGGCCGCCTGGGAGCGAATGCGATTCTGGCGGTTTCGATGGCGGCGGCGCGCGCCTCGGCGATCGAGCTCAAGGTTCCCCTGTACCGGTATCTGGGCGGTGCGAACGCCTCGGTTCTGCCCACGCCGATGATGAACATCCTCAATGGCGGTGCGCACGCCGACAATAATGTAGACTTCCAGGAATTCATGGTGATGCCGGTTGGCGCCGAGCGCTTCAGCGACGCGCTGCGCTGGGGTGTCGAGGTGTTCCACACGCTGAAAGGCGTGCTAAAGAAGAAGGGCTACAACACCGCGGTCGGTGACGAGGGTGGCTTCGCACCGTCGCTCAAGTCGAATACCGAAGCGATCGAAGTGATCCTCGAGGCGATCTCGCTGGCGGGTTACAAGCCCGGCGAGGAAGTGGCGATCGCACTCGATCCGGCGTCGAGCGAGTTCTTCGATCCGGACAAGAACAGGTACGTTTTCAAGAAGTCCGACAAAAGCGAGAAGACGGCGGAGGAGATGGTCGCGTTCTACGCGGACTGGGTACGCCAATATCCGATCGTCTCGCTCGAAGATGGACTCGCCGAGAACGACTGGGAAGGATGGAAGATCCTGACCCGCGAGCTGGGGCAGCAGATCCAGCTGGTGGGCGACGATATTTTCGTCACCAACACCGAGCTGCTGCAGAAGGGGATCGAAGAGGGCGTGGGCAACTCGATCCTGATCAAGCTGAACCAGATTGGCACGGTGAGCGAGACGTTCGAGTGCATCGATCTGGGACGGCGCTACGGCTACACCTCGGTGATTTCGCACCGTTCCGGCGAGAGCGAAGACACGTTCATCGCGGATTTTGCGGTCGCCACGGGCGCGGGCCAGATCAAGACCGGCTCGGCCTCGCGCACCGATCGCATCGCGAAGTACAACCAGCTCCTGCGGATCGAGGAAGAGCTGGGACAGACGGCTGAGTTTCTGGGCCTTGAGGCCGTGAATTACGGGGATTAGACAGGTTTAATCCAGCAGCTTGCCACTGTGGCGCTCCGATTGCCGGAGTTTCCGCAGTGGTCCTTCTCAACCGTGTCTCCACGTCGAGATACTTGATCCGACGCCGCCGTGTTTGCGCGCGTCGCAACAGGTTTTCTTCACGGGGGCTCTTATGCGCAGACTGGCGTGGATTGTTCTGTTGGGATCGGTGCCGCTTCTGGCGGCAAATACGGCCAAACCTGGAAGCGTGCGCAACGTAGCGGCCACAACGGCAGCGGAGAATCCAACGCCGGCGCACCCGGTAACGGTGGCGCAGGTGTACGAGATTCTGGAACTGACAGGGACGAACACCCAGAAGCGGGAGATGTTGGATGGCCTGCTGCCCCACCTGAAGGAAATGATGCCCTGGATGCCGGAAAATGTCGTGGCTGATCTCGAGCGCACCCTGGGCACGGCGGACTTTGAGGGCGCGATGGTGCGCTCGTTCCAGCAGCATCTTTCCACTGAGGAGGCTGCGCAGATCATCGCGTTTTACAAATCGCCCGCGGGCAAACACATGATTGCGGTGATGCCTTCGGTCCTGAATGAAGGCCAGGACGCTGTGGCGAACCTGGGCCAGCAGGTGATGGTCGAGGTGATGCAGCGCCACAGGGATGAGATAGACGCGGCAGCGAAGATCTATCACGAGGAGCACCCGCAGCGATAAATGGAGAAGGGCGGGATGCGGAGCACCAGCTCCGCATTTTCGCGTGTGCAGAGGGAAACTCACAGAGGAGATTTCGTGCCCGTTTCAAAAAAGCCTGTTGTTCTGACCATTCTGGATGGCTGGGGCTATCGACCGCAGATCGAAAATAACGCCATCGCGCTGGCACGCAAGCCGACGTACGACAAGCTACTGAAGGAGTACCCCAACACGCTGCTGCACGCTTCCGATCACTTCGTCGGCCTGCCCGATGGCCAGATGGGCAACAGCGAAGTGGGTCACCTGAACATCGGCGCCGGGCGCATTGTGCAGATGGACATCACGCGCATCGATCGCCTGATCGCCAACGGCGAATTCTTTAGCCAACCGACGATCGTCGAAGCCCTGCAGAAGGCGCGCAGGACGCAGCTGCATCTCTTCGGGCTGGTATCCGACGGCGGCGTCCACTCGCACCAGGAGCACCTGTACGCGCTGCTCAAAGCTGCGAAGCAGCAGGGCGTCGGGACGGTCTTCGTCCACGCCTTTATGGACGGACGTGACACGCTGCCGACCAGCGGCGCCGGATACCTCGCTGCGCTGGAGCAGAAGATGCGCGAGTACGGCGGCAAGCTGGCGAGTGTTTCCGGCCGCTACTATGCGATGGATCGCGATCGCCGGTGGGAACGGGAGAAAAAGGCCTTCGATGCCATGGTCAAGGGCCAGGCCGAGGGCGGCGCCTACAAGGACGCCATCGCGCGCATCCGGGAGTCGTACAACAACGACACGACCGATGAATTTATTGTGCCGTTCGTTGTTACAGATGAACACGGGAAGCCGAACGGTGTTATCCGCGACGAAGACGTCTGCATCATGTTCAACTTTCGCGCCGACCGGGCGCGCCAGATCACGCGTGTCCTCGCGCGCAACAGCGGCCTCAGCAAAGAAGGCGGACGCGAACTGCCTTCGTGGGAAGAACTGGACACGACCATCCCGCGCAGCGAGATTCCCAGCAGGCTGCACTACGTCTGCATGACGCAGTACGACAAGAATTTCACGCTGCCGATGATCATCCTGCCGGAGTCGATGGAGAACCTGCTGGCCAACTTGATGGCCCAGGCGAATCTCCGCAACCTCCGCGTGGCGGAGACGGAGAAGTACGCGCACGTGACTTACTTTTTCAATGGCGGAATCGAGAAGCCGTTTCCCGGCGAGGATCGCATCCTCATTCCGTCGCAGAAAGTCGCTACCTATGATCTTGCCCCGGAAATGTCCGCCGCCGGCATCGCCGATACGGTGATCAAAGCCATCAACGACAGCGCCTTCGACGTGGTCGTCGTTAATTTCGCCAACGCCGACATGGTGGGTCACTCCGGCAAACTGGAGCCGACCATCAAGGCGGTCGAAACTGTCGACGCCTGCCTCGGCCGCATCTACCAGGCGATGAAGCAGCACGGCGGCGGATCATGGCTCATCACTGCGGACCACGGCAACGCCGAGCTGATGGTCGATCCGGTCACCGGCGGCCCGCACACCGCGCACACCACCAACCCGGTGCCCTTCATCTTCGTCAGCGAAGAGGCCCAGCACTACTCGCTGCGGCCCGATGGCTCGCTGCGCGATATTTCGCCGACCATTCTCGGTCTGCTCAACCTTGGCCAGCCAAAGGAAATGACCGGCGGCGATCTGCGCGTGCTGAAAACGTAGGGAGCAGGGAATAGGGAGCAGCGAATAGCAAAGGCCCGGTTTCCTGAGGAAACCGGGCCTTGTATTTTCCCGAGGTCTGCTCAGAATCGGGGCAGGTCGGCGACTCAAGTCGTCGGCAAAAGCCGGCGCCATGCGGCCCAAAGCAGGGCGTCGGCCAACAGAAAGATCAGCAGGCCAAGAAACGCCGGAAGCAGGTGGAAGAAGTCCACGTATCCGACGACAAAGTGCACGCCGATGGCGCCGCCGAATCCTGCGCAGCCCATGACGGCGACGATCTCGGCAAGGCTCCGGTTCAGTTCCGCGCAACGCGCCATGAAGAGGAGCAGAGATCCGATGGAGCACAAACCGCCGCCGAATCCTGCGCGATCATGAGAGATCACAGGAATCAGCTCCGGTGAGATGCGAACCAGGTTGTGCGTGTCGAGGCCAATGAAACGCAGGTCGGAAGGAACAAAGACCGTCGTCATTCCGAAAACAGCTATGGTGAGACCCGCCAGTACAAGGCCAATGGCACAGGCGCCAAGCAGCGACTCTGCCCCACTTCGCCCACGAGTTTTCCGGCCTGGGCGCGTCCATCCAAACCGATGAGAGCGAGAATGATTCCGGCCGTGCTCGCCATAGACCGACGAGAAACACCGGCAGCAGAAAGAGCGTGGCCACGCCGTGCCACGTGTCGAGATAGCCCTGCCCCAGGTAGGCGAGAAAAGCCAGGAAACCAATTCCGCCGGAGAAAGCGAGCGCCCACCAGGACCAGGCAGCTCGCTCAGAATCGGGGCAGTCGGCGACTCAAGTCGTCGGCAAAAGCCGGCGCCATGCGGCCCAAAGCAGGGCGTCGGCCAACAGAAAGATCAGCAGGCCAAGAAACGCCGGAAGCAGGTGGAAGAAGTCCACGTATCCGACGACAAAGTGCACGCCGATGGCGCCGCCGAATCCTGCGCAGCCCATGACGGCGACGATCTCGGCAAGGCTCCGGTTCAGTTCCGCGCAACGCGCCATGAAGAGGAGCAGAGATCCGATGGAGCACAAACCGCCGCCGAATCCTGCGCGATCATGAGAGATCACAGGAATCAGCTCCGGTGAGATGCGAACCAGGTTGTGCGTGTCGAGGCCAATGAAACGCACCCGCATGGGAAATGCCGTCAGCCACAGATAGCCGACGCCGATGGCCACGAGCGTGCCTCCATAGGCGACGCGATCGTGAAACATGAAGCCCAGCAGGTGCCGGTTGCCTGCACGAATCAGTGCAGCGGAATCCAGGCCGATGGCGTGACTGTCCTGGGGGAGCAGCTGCCCTGATACGGACTGCATGATGGCAAACCCGCCGCTCAGAACCAGAGAGATGCCGGTCAGCGCGATCAAAGGCCGCCCGTCGTCCAGAGCAACTTCCAGCAGGCTGCGATCCTCTCGCATGGCGCGAGAAGTATAACAATGGCCCGTTCAGTTTCGGGTGCAGCAGCAGGTTATCGCTGATGGCTTTCGATCAGCTCGCGGTACAACGCAATGGTCTGATCGGCAATCGCGGTCCAGGAAAACTTCTCCTCGACGCGCTTCCGTCCAGCCTCACCGAAATGCCGCGCCTTCTCCGGATCGCCGAGCAGCGCGGTCACCTTCCTGGCAAGATCGCGCGAGAACTCCTCCGGATTTAGCGGGAAACCCGTCACCGAGTCCTGATCGAAGGGCACCAGGTAGCCCGTCACGCCATCCACTACCACTTCGAGAATTCCGCCCGTGGCGCTGGCCACCACCGGCGCCTTGCACGCCATCGCCTCCAGATTGATGATGCCGAACGGCTCATACACCGACGGGCAGCAGAAGACGCTGCAGTTGCTGTAGAGCTGGATCGCCTCCCGCTTCGAAAGCATCTTCTCGATCCAAATCACGCGCGGGTTGACGGCGCGTACCCGCTCGACTTTTTCGCGCATTTCGGCTGCGATTTCCGGTGTATCCGGCGCGCCGGCGCACAGCACCACCTGCGTCTTCGGCGGCAGATGCGGGATCGCGTCCACCAGATGCGTGACGCCTTTCTGGCGCGTGATCCGGCCGACGAACAACACGTAAGGCTGCGACGGATCCACACCGTATTCCAGCAGGGCCGTCGTGTCCGGCGTCTTTCGATACTCGTTCAGGTCGATGCCGTTGTAGATCACGTGGATACGATCCGGATCGATCTCCGGGTAAGCGCACAGAATATCGGCCTTCGTTCCCTGCGAGACGGCGATCACAGCGTCGGCATCAAGGATCGCGGTCTGTTCCATCCACGCACTCATCGCGTAACCGCTGCCCAGCTGCTCGGCCTTCCAGGCGCGCAGCGGCTCCAGGCTGTGCGTGGTCAGCACAAAAGGAATCCTGTAGAGCTTCTTCGCCAGGAAGCCGGCCATCGCTGCATACCAGGTGTGCGTGTGTACGATATCGATCGAGCCGATCGACGTCGTCTGCGCCAGGTTGAGACTGAATGTCTCCAGAGCCGTTTTGAATTTTTCCTGAGTGCCTTCGCTGATCCTGGCCCACGGCTGCTCGCCGCGGACATGTAAATTGCCCTGGTCGGAATACTGGTCGCCCCAGCAGTGAACCTCGACTTCGATTTTCTTCGCCAGCTCGCGGCTCAGATATTCGACGTGAACGCCCGCGCCGCCATAAACATTCGGCGGATACTCTCGAGTGATCAAACCAACGCGCAAGCCGGCCTCCTGAGACGAACCTTCATCTTAGCGCGGGCGCAACAGGCGCGGTCCGGCTGTGCCGGAGCGGCCCTTGTTTGCAGCGGAGGCGCGCCCTCACAGTTCGAAACAGGACATCAGCCCAATGCTATTGAGAAGAGGCGGTCTCAGGCAGCTTGCTCCAGGTCGATCCACGGCGGGAGGAACGAGAGCATCCAGCAGCCGTCGAATTTCCTGGTTGGCACGGTATAGCCTGCAAAGGTCAGGGTGTAGGGGCCCTCGGGCAGATCGTTGGGCTCATCGACAATTCTGCACCTGGTGAAAACGCGCCCCGCGCTGGATCGTTCCTTCCACGTAGCCAGCACGCAATTCGCTTCCCGGTCCAGTCCCTGCAATACTCCATGTACGCGAAAAACTCCCTGCAAAATCCGTTTCCTCGGTAAAAATTTGCGTGCAGACCTGATTGCGTTGGATGTATCGAAATGAGTAACGGTTGACTGTCTGGTCATCAGATTCTCTGCCGGTTCAAAAGTCCATATGGCCGCGGACCGCCCCCACCCACACTGGCCCACGGTCGCGGTTGTAGCCCGGATTGTCGATATGCTGGACGTCGATCGCGAAGAACAACCCCTTCCACGCGTGCCACGTGTAATAGCTTTCCACGATGTTTTCGCGTCCGTAATCGAGCTGGCCGTCGCCCAGCAGGAATCCCAGCCCGCCATATTTCAGATAATTCTGGTGGTCTTTTTTGATGGCGTTGCTGACAAATGCAGTCCCGATCTTGTCCGATGGCCGGTGCCATCGGCCGCCAGCGTAGTCTGCGGCGATCACGACGGTCTGGGCGACTTCGGTGTAGGCGTAGGACTCCTCGTGATCGTCGTTCCAGCCGAATCGGGTGCCGAGGCGCAGATGCTCGGTAAGGTCCTGCTCGTTGTTCCAGCTGAAGCCGTATTTCACCGTGCCGAACCGTTCCACGGAGATGATGTCCGGCCGGGGAGTAATACCGGCGAAGTAGTGCTGCACTGCGAGCCGGTAGTTGCCCATATGGGCCGTATTGGCGAAGCCCAGCAGCCTCGTCGTCCCCTTGTGGCCGTGAATGAACGAGTGACGCCACTCGTACTCCCAGTTCTGGCCGTGTGCGCGGGAAAGGGCCCAGTCCAGGTCGATGCCATTGGCGACGATGGGCATCGCGAAGATGCCATAGCGGGCGCTCCAGCTGCGATCGTCGTATTCCAGCAGGCCGCCGACCGTGTAGCCGCGCGTATCGGCCGCGTAATCCCAGGCGCCGTTGTCATCGATCGCCCAGTTCAAAAACTGGAGATGGCTGTCGGTGGCTACGTCGTTGACGTCCATGAAGTCGTTCGCTCCCATTTTCCCGACGCGAACTTCAAAACGCCGTGCCGGAACCTGCGTTGCCAGCGAGAACTGGTCACGGTCGGCTTCAACCAGTTCGCTGGTCAGACCGACGGTTTGGTGGATGACCCCGCGCGACAGGTAAGGCGCCGAGCTCAGATTAGGATTGCGCACCACATCGAGGTTCGTGAATCCGGCGACGCCCAGGGCCTGACCGATGCCGCGTCCCGCCGCGCTTTCAAAATCGACAAGGAAATCGGTGTTATAACGCAAGTGGCGATGCGGTTGGTAGCCGAGGAAAAGCGTCTCCAGCAGGGAAGTCTTGTATTCGGGGGCATTGTCCAGGCTGTTCGGTCCCTGGTACGGCGCGTGAAATCCGAGCTTGCCCTGAAAGATCGTGTTGGTCTGGCCGGAGATCCAGTAGCGTGCGGTCTCGCTGTGCGCAAACATGGTGAGCTGCGGATCCTCGCCCGGCGGAGTTGGAGGCTGAGCTGGCTGCGGGGCCGGAGCGTTCGATTGCGCCGCTGTTCCGTTTTGTCCGTTAGCGCCGGCCAGCAAAAACACGGGGCTTGTTTCCACGGCGGGCGCCGGAGCATTGGGCAGCGCAGTGGATTGCGCGAACGCTGTGGACAGCGCAAACGCCAGAGTTGTCAGGGAACAATAAAGTCGCACCGCCCCTCCGGGGCTTGAGAAGACAGGGATGATCTTCGCTGTGAAATTTTGAAGCTGTGTTACAACCGCTCCCTGAGGGCCGAAATATGCGCGGATCAGCTGGAACGGGTTAAACTGATTCTGAGGGTCATAATAACATATCCCCCTACCATATAAAACCTATGAGCCAGTCTCATTCTTCGGAACGCGAAAAGCAAAAACTGCTCTCCCGTATTCACCGCATTCGCGGTCAGGTCGACGCCATCGAGCGCTCGCTCACCGCGGGTGATGACTGCGCCGCGCTGCTGATGCTACTGGCTAATATCCGCGGCGGTATCAACAGCCTCATGGCCGAGGTCCTGGAGGATCACATCCGCCTGCACATGATGTCCGGCAAAAAGGAGAGCGTAAACTCGACCGAACTGGCCGAGGATCTCATCGACCTGCTACGCGCCTATCTGAAATGAACCGGCGGCCGGCATTCCGCGTAGAGCACGAGACGAGGAGCCAGCGTGACGACAGTGGAAACGATGCAGTCGAGGGGGACGCGAGCGGGGGGCGACAGCCTCATACCGCTCGCAGTTGCATCTGCGGTGACGCTCGCGCACTTACTCACCAATCAGCGCTACGGTTTTCATCGCGACGAGCTGCAGTTTCTGAGTGACGCGCGCCATCTGGACTGGGGTTTCGTTGCCTATCCGCCGCTCACGCCGTTTCTGGAGCGGATTCTGCTGAACATCTTCGGCGTTTCGATGGAGGGCCTTCGCCTCTTCTCAGTGATCGCGCAGGCGATCGCCGTCTACGTGACCGGGCTCATGGTGCGAGAACTGGGCGGAGCCCGCATGGCCCAGCTCGCTGCCACGCTGTGCGTGGTGCTTTCCCCCGTGCCTTTGTTCAACGGAACGGAATTTCAGTACACGAGCTTTGACTTCCTGTGGTGGGTGCTGATCGCGTACGGCGTGATCCGGCTGCTGAGATCCGAGAACCCGAGATGGTGGCTGGCTATCGGCACCGTCACTGGTCTGGGTCTGATGACCAAGTACGCCATCATGTTCTACCTGGCAGGCTTGCTGGGAGGATTCCTGCTCACGTCGGCAAGGCGCTGGTTCCTGAGCTGGTACTTCCTGGCCGGCGCCGCCATCGCGGTCGCGATCTTTCTCCCCAATCTCATCTGGCTCATCCATCATCACTTCATCTCGTACCACTTTCTGCAGTCCATTCATGTTCGCGACGTCGGCGAGGGCAGGGCTGAGGGCTTTCTGAGCGGACAGTTCTGGATCTGTACGAATCCGGCGTCTGCACCTGTGTGGATCGGCGGCCTGATCGCGTTCCTGCTGAGCCGGCGCTATCGCGTCCTCGCGTGGATGTACCTGATCCCCCTCGCGCTTTTCTTCTTTGGCAAAGGACGCCACTACTACATGGCCGGCGCCTATCCGATGCTGCTGGCGATGGGCGCGGCCGCCGGCGAGCGGTGGGTGGCGTCGTTGAAGCGCGGGTGGCGTTGGGCGGTGGAAGGGGTCTTCTACGCAGGCCTCGTGTTCTGTGGACTCTATGGCGTGGCGTTCATCCTGCCCCTCGCCTCGAGCGGACCCCTGATGCGATTCGCGCTCAAGAACAACGGCGACCTCCGCGAGGAGATCGGCTGGCAGGAGGAACTCCAGTCTGTCGCCACGATTCTCGATTCGCTGCCCTCGGAACAGCGAGCCCGGACGGGCATCCTTACCGGCAATTATGGCGAGGCGGGCGCGGTGGAGCTTCTCGGCCCCGCGTATCATCTGCCGCCTCCCATCAGCACGACAAATTCAGCGTGGCTGCGCGGCTATCCAACCCCGCCTCCGTCCACGCTGATCGTCCTTGGTTATTCGAAGGCGCGCGCAGATCGAAGCTTCACTGGATGCAGGCTGGCAGGCCACGTGCAGAATTCGCTGGGCGTGGAGAATGAAGAGAGTAGCGATCACCCAGACATCTTCCTCTGCGGCGCACCGCGGCTCCCCTGGCCTGAGTTCTGGAATCAGCATCTGAACTTCGGTTGAAGGACGGGCGCGGAGCCGAAATCACTGTCGCAATTGCGCGAAACGGTGGATCAGCGAAGCGCTCAGCGAGGACTGCGCCGCCTCGTCAAGCTTGCGCCCGCCTGAGGTCAGATAGAACACGTCGATGGCGGCCTCGCCCTCCGTGTCGATCAGCGCCACCTCGATATTGCAGCGGCAACTGGCGAAGCCGAGGGCAATCTCGCGCAACAATCCGGGCGTGTCCTGGGTGACAATCTGCAGCAACGTGCTGTGCGATGAGGATTCGTTATCGAATTCCAGCCGCGTTTCGACGGTCACTTTGGGCCGCGAGGGCTTCAGTTTGCGCGAGCGCAGCAGTTCCTCAATGGAGATGCGGTGCAGGAGCGCATCGCGGATGCTGGCCAGAAAGCGCTCGATCTCGGAATGATTGAGTTCCAGCGTGCGATAGGTGTCGATGAACTGAAAGGTGTCGACGATGACCCCGGCGGTGTTGGAAAACGCGTCGGCCTTAACAATATTCATACCCCACGCTGAGAGGATGCCGGCCATGTCGGCAAACAGGCCTGGCCTGTCGTGGGTTACCAGCATGACTTCGTTCAGCTGGCGCAGGGCCCGGTAGGAAAGCTGGACCGGGTCTTCCTGCAACTGCGTCGCCATGCGAAAGTGCGCCGCGATCTGCTCCGGCGTCCGGCTGCTGAGGTAGCGCTGGGGCAGGCCTTCAAGAAAACTGCGCAGCTCTTCGGTGGGAACTGGAGCCTGCGTCGAGCGGCCCGGAGTGACGGCGGGAATAAGCGCGACGATGCGGCTGAAGAAGGCGGGATCGGCGGAAGCATGGTAGCGGATCTCGTCGACGCTGCGATCGAGGAAGTTCGATGCGCTCATGTACAACTGCCACAGGCTCTCGGCTTTCCACGGCGTCAGCGCTTCCGGCGAAACAGCGCGGACGTCGGCATAGGTCATCAGGGTGAGCATCTTCAGTTGCGGCTGGGTGGCTATTTTCTCGGCAAAGGCGCGCACCGTTTCCGTGTCGAACACATCCCGCCGCATCGCGGCTGACATGTCCAGGTGATTGTGAATGACGCGCCGCACGGTCTCTCGTTCTTCCGCGTCGAGTTCGAGGCGCGAAAACAGGCTCTCGCTCAGTTCCACGCTGTTGGCGGCGTGATTCCCGCTGCGGCGCGCCTTGCCGGTGTCGTGCATCAGCAGCGCAAGAAAGAACAAGTCGAGACGGTCGATTTCCGGCAGCAGGCTGGCGAGCCGTTTCTCCCAGTCATTTTGCGGCTGGCGCAGCCGGTGCACGTTGTCGATGACGTGAAAGGTGTGCTCGTCGACGGTGTAGCGGTGCCAGGTGTCGCGGATGACGAGCGACTCGATGCCATGAAACTCGGGAATGATCAGCTCCAGGATGCCCAGAGCGTGCATGGTGCGCAGGGCGTGCGCGGCCCACGGTCCCAGCAGCACCTCGCGCAGGCAGTTCCACAGGAAGGGCCCCTCCGGCATCTGCACCGCCAGAATCGGCAGAGCGTCGGAGATGCGGTCTTCCGCCGCAAAGCTGAGCCGGTAGCCGTGCTTCGCCATCAGACCGAAAATCTTCAGTATGCTCTCGGCATCGTTGACCGTCGCGCCTTCGGCCAGAGCGAGGCGTCCATCCTCAAGGAAGAAATCCGTCCCCGCAACCGGCGTTCGCTTGCGGCGAAATTGTTTGTAGAAGGAGCGGCGCGGCGGCGGCACAGCGTCGATCAGCAGGGAAGCGCGACGATAGACGGTGCGTGCCTGGCGATACCAGGTGCGCATCCAGTAGGCCGGGTCGGACGTGCCCCGCGTCTCGAGGCCGATGGAGCGAGCCGCGGCTTCATCCTGCGCGTGCCAGTCCAGCGTGTTGTCGTCCCGCCCCGACCGGTAGTGGAGGAAACATCGCACCGCGGAGAGGAAGTCGTACGCCGACTCCGGCTCATCGTGCGTTCCGTAAAAATCGTCTGCAGCCGAGCGGGGCCATGCCCCGTTTGCCTGGATCGAGTTCAGCAGGGTCAGCCACTGCGCCAGGTGATAGTCGCGCAGACCGCCGGGGCATTCCTTCACGTTGGGCTCGACGTGGAAGATGGTATTGCCGTATTTGCTGTGCCGCGCGCGCGCCATCTCCGCCAGGTTCTGCACCACCGTGTCCCACTCGCGCAGAATGACCGACGGCAGGATCTCCTGCTCGAACTTTGCGTACAGTTCGCGGCTGCCGGTAAGGTAACGGCGGTCGAGGAGGGAGACCGTGAATTCCAGATTATCCGGGTGCACCTTTTCGCATTCTTTCAGGGTGCGCGTGACGGGGCTGGCGCGCAGGCCGATGTCCCACATGGCCTGGATACAGGCCCGGATCTGATCCTTGTAGAGCGGCTCCACTTTTTCGCTCGCGCAGAGAAAGAGAACGTCCACGTCGGAACAGGGGAAAAGCTCGCGCCGGCCAAATCCGCCGGTTGCAACCAGCGCGATGTCATTCTGCGAAGCGTTGGCGGCCGCCTGTTCCCACAGCTGGCGCAGCAGGGTGCCCACGATCTGCGAGCGGCGCCGGATGACTGCCGAGCCGTCGCCGGTGCGCTCGAAGCTCTGACGCAACTGGGCAGAGTCGTCCTGATAGCGACTGCGGAGACGCGCCAGAGTGTGCGGCTCAGTGATCATCAATCGGCCCGGGCCCCATCAGCGATCCAAACGTGCTCACCGTTTCGCCGGAACGGTGGGTCCAGCTGAACTTCGTTCGGACCAGCGGAACAGGCGCGGGGCCGAACATCAGAGCGCGGAGGGGCCGCGCTCATCGTTACGGATGCGAATCGCGTCGTCGATCCTGGAAATAAAGATCTTCCCATCGCCGATTTTTCCGGTTCGCGCCGAAGAGACAATCGCCTGTACCGCCTTCTCGGCCATCTCGTCGCGGACCACCATCTCGATTTTGATCTTCGGCAGGAGGTCGACGGTATATTCGCGGCCGCGGTAAAACTCGGTGTGGCCTTTCTGTCGCCCGTGTCCACGGGCCTCCAGAATGGTCATGCCTTCGATACCCGCTTCGAGCAGGGCGTCTTTCACTGCGTCCAGTTTGGACGGCTGAATAACGGCTTCAATCTTTTGCATTTGCGCGCTCAAGTCCTGACTGAATGTTGAGTATACGTCGAGAATCACGAACCGAAATCGTAGCCTTCTTCGCCGTGCTGTGTCACGTCCAGTCCCTCGATCTCCTCCTCGCGGGTCACGCGCAGGCCGACGGTCATATCCACAAGCTTAAGCAGGATCAGGGTGCCGACGATCGACAGCCCCCAGGCAATGGCGACCCCGACCATCTGGTTCAGCACCTGGTGCCAGTTTCCGTCGATCGCGCCCGTTGGTTTGCCGGCGCCGAATATCGGGTTGATGGCGCTCGAAGCGAAGATGCCGGTGAGGATGGCGCCAATGGTCCCACCCGCGCCATGAACGCCGAAAGCATCGAGCGAATCATCGTAACCGAACCAGCTCTTGACCACCGTGACCATCAGATAGCAGAAGACTCCCGCGACCAGACCGATCACCAGCGCCGACATGGGCTGCACGAAACCGGAAGCCGGTGTGATGGCGACCAGGCCGGCCACTGCGCCCGAGATCGCACCCAGGGCGCTGGGCTTGCCGTTGCGAAACCACTCTGAAACGCTCCAGCCAATCGCCGCGGCCGCTGTGGCGAAGTGCGTATTCACGAAGGCGCTGGTGGCCAGGCCGCTGGCATTCACCGCGCTGCCGGCATTGAATCCGAACCAGCCCACCCACAGCATGCAGGCGCCGATGAAGCTGAGCACCACCGAGTGGGGAGGAGACGGCTCTTTCGGATAGCCGACGCGTTTGCCCAGATACAGCGCGCAGATGAGCGCCGAAACACCTGAGGTGACGTGAACCACTGTGCCGCCCGCGAAGTCGAGGCAGGGAATCCTGCCGCCCAGGGCTGCATTCAGCAAACCGCCCTTGCCCCACACCATGTGCGCCATGGGCGAGTACACCACCAGGGCCCACAGCGTGAGGAACAAACACATCGCGCTGAACTTCATGCGCTCGGCAAAGGCTCCGCAGATGAGGGCGGGTGTGATGATCGCAAACATCAGCTGGTAGATCATGTACGTCTGCGCCGGCACGGTTGCGCCGTAGTCCGCGTCCGGGGAGAGCCCGACGTTGTGGAGGAAGACGTAATGGAAGCCGCCGATAAAGCTGTTGCCGGGACCGAAGGCAAAGCTGTATTCGACCAGAGCCCACAGCACCGAGATGATGCACATCATCGCGAAGCTCTGCATCATCGTGGCCAGCACGTTCTTGCGGCGAACCAGGCCGCCGTAGAAAAGCGCCAGACCCGGTCCGGTCATCATCAGCACCAGAGCGGAGCTGGTCAGCATCCAGGCGTTATCGCCATTGGAAATGGTGGGCGGGGCAGGCGTTTGCGCCAGCGCGGCCGAAGCGCAGATCAGAGGGAGGACACAAAGCAACCGAATCAAACGACGAAGATGCATATAACTCCGCTGGACGGGACGGAAATATGTCACGACGTGGTGACCGGTGGGACACGGGCAACACTCCCGCGCCCCAGGTTGATGATTGGAGACCCGCGAGTACAGGAAAATGCCTGAACCACACTTTTACATATTTTTCGCGAATCGAAAACAGAGAAAACACGAAGGGAGCCCGTCGCGTTTCGACGATCTCCCGAGCGCCATGGTTCTCGCCTTTGCGGAGCAGACTTCGCGCTCTTAAGGCCCTTCGGTTTCCTTTCGTTCCCTCCCTGCGGGACGAAAAACCGCAGGGAGCGCGCCCATGATGGAGCACAGGCCGCGCAACGGTATCATGGATACATGAGCGAAGCATTGCGCGATCGCCGGCTCTTCGGCACCCTGGAAAGCAGCGCGAAAAACCGCGAGAAGGTTCTGGAAGCGAGCTACGGTTTCGAACAGCCGGAAGGGGTTTTTCTTACGACTGTCGACGCAGCCATCAACTGGGTCCGGAAGAACTCGATCTGGCCGATGACCTTCGGCTTGGCGTGCTGCGCGATCGAGATGATGTCGATGGGCGCCTCGCGCTTCGACGTCGCACGCTTCGGCGCCGAGGTTTTTCGCCCCTCCCCGCGGCAGTCCGATCTGATGGTGATCGCCGGTCGAGTTTCCTGGAAGATGGCGCCAGTCATCCGCCGCCTCTACGATCAAATGCCCGAACCGAAGTGGGTAATTTCGATGGGCGCCTGCGCGACTTCCGGCGGTGTGTTTAACAACTATGCACTCGTTCAGGGAGTTAACCAGATCATCCCCGTGGACGTCTACGTGCCCGGCTGTCCGCCTCGTCCCGAGCAACTCCTGTATGCCATTACGCTTCTTCAGGAGAAGATCCAGCACGAGCAGGGAAGTCTCCGGCGTGCCCTGAACTTGCAATAATCAGCGCAAGTTGAGTACTCTAATGCCAATGCAGCCCTGATTCGCATCTGGCTGCAGCATCTCCCCCAAGCAGAAGAACGCCGGTTGCCTGTTGAAGTGCTGGACCATTGCAGGGGTTAACGGCTTCGATACATGTCGGGCTTTGTGTGTTCGTCGCAGGGAAGTTATTGAAATAATCATTGTCGAAGGCAAGTATGCCCGTGGTCACAACATATTCGCGCGAGTTTTCTCCGGCCCCCTCCCCGTCGGTCGGCGCGAATGCCCACGCGGCAAAAATCCGATTCAAGACATTTTCTAATCAGCCATCATTCGTATTTTGTGGAGGATAGACGCATGCAATTTCGTCCATTTGCCCGTGGACGCCGAACGTTGCTCGCAGCCTGCACCCTGCTGCTTGGAGCGGCAACAGTGCTGGGACAGTCTTCGTCCTCGATCCCGTCGGCTCCCGCTCCTAAGAACCAACAGGACTCGCCTTCCCGGTGGGACGTGTTAATGGGGTATTCATATGTTGCCCCCCACGGAACGGTGACGACGACCATGCCCGACGGGACGATTAACGAACTGAATTACTCCTCCATCGAGTATGGTGCCATCGGAAGCGTTGCCTATTATTTCAATCGGTATGTCGGCGGGCAGATCGAGTACGCTAACCATCCCAACGGCGCGAATGACGGTGCCCAATCGGCCCAGGCTGGCATCATCTTCCGTTATCCCGCTGAAGGAATGACGTGGTTCGCACACGGTCTGGCGGGGGGCGTTCGCCTCGGCGGCCCAAATCATGAACCTCTCGGCCCATGGCACGGATATACCTGGGGTCCGGCTCTCACCGCAGGCGGCGGTCTGGACTACGAGCTGCCCTTCATGAATCATCGCCTGGCCCTGCGCGTGTTCCAGGCCGACTACGAGTACTGGCATGCGGATTTTGGTCCGCAAACCCTCAGCGGTGGTCGCGCCAACGTGAATGCGGCTCGGCTCAGCGCCGGCATCGTGCTTCACTTCGGCAGCATCGTTCCTCCGCCGCCGGTGCAGTACGCCTGCGTGGTGAACCCGGCTTCAGTCTTCCCCGGTGAGCAGGTTACGGTCACCGGCACGGCAACGAATCTCAATCCAAAAAAGACACCCAGCTACACCTGGAGCGGCCAGGGCCTGACGGTCGGCGGCACCAACCCGACATCGACCATCGATACCGGCAACCTGCAGCCCGGCAACTACACGATCACCGGCCACGTCAGCGAGGGTCCGAAAGCCGGCCAGTCCGCAGACTGCACCGCGCAGTTCACGGTGAAGCAGTTCGAGCCCCCAACCGTCAGCTGCACGGCCAATCCTTCGACCGTGAAGCCGGGTGAGAGTTCCACCATTACCTGCAACGGCGTCAGCCCGCAGAGCCGTCCGCTGACCTACAGCTACTCGGCTTCTGCTGGATCCATCAACGGAACCGGCAACACGGCAACCCTGGCTACCTCCGGCGCTCCCGCTGGCACCATCACGGTGACCGGCACAGTGCAGGACGACAAGGGCCAGACGGCCTCCGCGACGACCACGGTCAACGTGGAAGCGCCGCCACCGCCGCCGACTCCGAAGACGCAGACGCTCTGCTCAATCCAGTTCAATAAGGACAAGCGGCGCCCCGGACGCGTCGACAACGAAGCCAAGGCGTGCCTGGACGATGTGGCACTCAACGCTCAGCAGAAGGCGGATGCCGCTCTGGTGGTCGTTGGCAACTCGGCTCCGCTTCCGGCGCACAAACACCATACCCGCAACGAAATGACCGCCGACAAACTGGCGGCGCAGCGTGCGGTCAACACCAAAGCCTACCTGGTTTCGGAAAAGGGCATCGACGCCAGCCGTATCCAGGTGAGGACGGGCAGCAACGGCCAGAACGAGGTGGAGAACTACCTGGTTCCGGCAGGCGCAACCTTCGACAACGACGTGCCGGGCACGACCGCTGTCGATGAGAGCGCAGTGAAGGCCCAGCCTCGCACCGCACCGCACCATCACCATCGGGCGGCGGCGAAAAAGGCGAAGTAAACGCCAACGCGAAACAAAGCGGGGCTGATCGGTATACCGGTCAGCCCCGTTTTATTGGGGCGGTTACGGCCATTCCTGTCGCGAAACACTCTCCCCATGTTTCCCGGAATGGGTCAGCCCCTCTTCGCAGAGCCTCGAATCGCGGCAAAACCCGTTAGCATAGAGATGGCGGCGGGATTCGTCTGCACAGCGTCACGGCGAGTTTTCGCGCTCCAACAACGAATGATGAAGCTGATGCCCTTTCGATTTTCCCTGGCCATCTCGACCGCTCTTTTGGCTCTTCTGTGCTGCGTCCCCGCTTTCGCGAAACCCCGGTCCCTGGTCACCCACAGGCCCGGATGGCGGAGATGCCCGGCGTTTCGCTTTCAATCCGCGCGACCCGAGCCAAATCTATCTCGGCACCACGGACTCCTGGATCTACTTCTCCTCCGACGGCGGGTCTTCGTGGTCCCGGCTCGCCCGGCTCGGCACCCACGACGATCTGGTGGTCGATAGCCTCGTCGTCGATCGTTCTGACCCGAAGACGCTCTACGCCGGTGTCTGGGGCATCGACCATCCTGACGGTGGTATTTACATCAGTCACGACGAAGGCCGCACCTGGACCGAAGCACCCGACATGAGCGGCCAGTCGGTGCGAGCGCTGACTCAGGCCCTTTCCAATCCTCGTGTCCTGGTTGCCGGCACGCTGAGCGGCGTCTATCGCAGCACCGACCATGGCCTGCACTGGCGCGAGATCAGTCCCCCGGGCGGCAAAGAGATTCACGAAGTGGAGTCCGTTGCCATCGATCCTTACGATCCCGAGATCATCTATGCGGGAACCTGGCATCTTCCCTGGAAGACCAGTGACGGCGGCGCTCACTGGACCAGCATCCACCAGGGTGTCATCGACGACTCCGACGTCTTTTCCATGATCGTCGATCTCTCGCGACCCAGCGTCATGTTTCTCAGCGCCTGCTCCGGCATCTACCGGACGGACAACTTCGGCTACGAGTTCCGCAAAGTCCAGGGGATACCCTCCACCGCGCGCCGAACGCGCTCCCTGCAGATGGACCCTTCGGACCGCAACACGGTTTATGCCGGAACCACCGAGGGGCTCTACAAGACCACCGATGGCGGCGACACCTGGTCGCGCACGACCGACCCCGACGTCATCGTCAACGATGTCTACGTCGATCCTCGAAACCCAAAGCACGTCCTCCTCGCTACCGACCGCGGGGGCATCCTGGCCAGCGAAGACGGCGCAGCCGGTTTCCAGGCCTCCAGCACAGGCTTCTCGCAACGCCAGGTCGCCTCACTCCTGGTGGACAGCAAATCCCCCGAAACCATGTACGCCGGTGTCATCAATGACAAGGCATACGGCGGCGTTTTCGTCAGCACCGACATGGGCAAAACCTGGAAACAGCAGAGCGAAGGCCTTCACGGCGACGACATCTTTGTTCTGGCGCAGAGCGACGACGGCACCCTGCTGGCCGGAAGCAGCCACGGCATTTTCCGCTGGGATGGAAATTGCCTGGGTCCGCGCCGACGCTGTCGCCAGCCAGCCCGATCCGCCCGCCCCAACCAGGCCGCAGAAAACGCATGCCAGCCCCAGCAGGGAGCGGCATCGCATGGAGGCGAAGGCCCAGCAGGATCCCGTGCAGTTGCGGGGGCGCATCAGCGCGATGCAGGCAGTCGGTGCCGCATGGTTCGCGGCGACCGCGCAGGGTGTTTTTCATAGTACGGATGGCGGAGCTTCCTGGACTTCCGTTGCGACGCCGGAAATGACCGGCGCCCCAAATGGCGCTTATCGGACCATTACGGCTCTACGGTCAGCATATTTTCATGGGTCGTCGCGAAGGCATCGTTGCCTCCGACGATGTCGGCGCCACCTGGCACGCGGTCACTTTACCCGCGGGTCTCACCGCGCTGTCCAGCCTCGCGCTCACGCCGGATGGCACGCTGTGGGCCGGAGGCCGTGAAGGTGTTTTCTTCTCGAAGGATCAGGGACAAACCTGGAGCATCCTGAAGCTTCCCGTAGTCGCCGTCAACAACCTCACCTGGGATTCGTCGCTCAATCGCCTCATGGTCACCTGTGACGTGGGCACCGTCATCTACGCCGTCGATCCTCGCGACGAATCATGGACATGGTGGAACGCCGGATGGGCTGTGCATTCGGTGGCTTCGCTGGGCAACCGTCTGGCGGCGGCATCGTTTTACAGCGGCGTGGTCGTGCAGCCGGAGATGCAAACTTCGGCAAAACCCGGCGATGCCCTGCAGGATGCGCGAAGATAGACGGTGGCCTTCTCGCTTCGCGCAGTCTCGCCGGAGGACTTCCCGAAGCTCTACGCCCTGGATCAGGCCTGCTTCGACCCCGGCATCGCCTGGTCGAAGGCGGAGCTGCTGTACTTCATGAAATATCCAGGCAATATCGGCGTTCTTGCCGAAGATGAGTCCGGCCGCCTCGCCGGATTTGCGATTGCGGGAAAACAGCGTCGCCAGGGAGCGGTCTTTGGCCGGCTCATCACTATCGATGTCGATTCCCCGTTGCGCCGCCGCGGCGTCGGCCATGTTCTTCTGGAGGAAATCGAGCGTCAGTTGCGAGCCGCGGGCGCAAATGCCGTTCTTCTCGAAGTCGCCGTCGATAACTCGACCGCACAAAGTTTCTACGAGCGTCACGGCTTTGTGCGCACCGGGCGCATTCCCGGCTACTATCTCGGCCGCATCGATGCGCTGGTGATGGAAAAGCCGCTGTAAACGCCAACGGTTCCCCCGCGACTACAATAAAGGCGATGCTACCCTCCAGGGCGAAGATCGCGTGCACAGTCGCGGCGCTCGTATCCCTGTTTTGCGCGTTGGCGCCGGCCTTTTCGCAGGCCGTTAAAGATCTCCCCAAGCCGACCGACTATGTCAGCGACCTCGCTCACGTCATGTCGGCGCAGACCATCGATCAGATCAACCACCTGTGCGGCGAGGTGGACCACGAAGCGCACGCGCAGATCGCCGTGGTCACCGTCAACACGACGAACGGCGAGGCGATCCAGCCGTATGCCGTGGAACTGGAAGACGCCTGGAAGGTCGGCCCGAAGGGTTCCGATCGCGGCCTGCTGATTCTGTTCGCCGTCAACGACCGGAAGTACTGGATCGAAACCGGCTACGGGCTCGAAGGCATTCTGCCGGACGGAAAAGTGGGTGAAATCGGCCGCCAGATGGTGCCGATGCTCCGCAACAACGACTTCGACGGCGCCGCGACCCTCGCCGTCGATGAAACCACTCAGATCATCGCGCAGGATGCAGGTGTGAAGTTGCAGCCCCTTTCGCGGTGGGGCGCGCAACAGCAACAGCCGCACGCGACCGCCGGCCAGGTCGTCGGCGGCATTATCTTCCTCATCTTTGTCTTAATCTTCCTCATCTGGGCCGGCGGGCACGGCCTGCTCGGCTTTCTGCTCGGCATGTTTCTTGGTGGTGGCCGCTGGGGCGGCGGTGGTTGGGGCGGAGGCGGCTTCGGTGGCGGAGGCTTCGGCGGCGGTGGTGGTGGCGGCAGCGGTTTTGGTGGCTTCGGCGGCGGCGGTACCGGCGGTGGCGGAGCCGGAGGCAGCTGGTAACATCGAATCGGATTTGCACGGGAGAGAAACGCAATGATGCGTCGTGGTTTGTGGATCGCAGTAGCGGTTGTTGTCGTGATCGTCTTCGCCTGCCTGCTGATCGTCGGCAGCTACATCAGCGCCCAGAAGCAGATGGTTGCTAAGCAGGAAGCGGTCGCCGCGCAGTGGTCGAATGTGCAGGCCCAGCTGCAGCGTCGCGCCGATTTGATTCCCAACCTGGTGGCCACGGTGAAGGGCTACGCCACCCACGAAGAAACCGTATTTGCCGACGTCGACAAAGCGCGCGAAGCGCTGCTGGCGGCCCACAGCCCCGCGGGTCAGATTGCGGCCAACAACCAGCTTGACGGCGCGCTGGGCCACCTGCTGGCCATCGCCGAGAACTACCCGAATCTCAAGGCCAACGAGAACTTCCTGCAGCTGCAGGATCAGCTGGAAGGCACCGAGAATCGCATCGCCGTCGAACGGCAGCGCTACAATCGCGCCGTTCAGGACTACAACACCTTCATTGAACAGATCCCGAATAATATATGGGCACGCATCGGCGGATTCCAGCGCAACAATGCCTACTTTGAGGCCAGCCCGTCATCGCAGAATGCGCCCCAGGTGCACTTCTAGCCTCGACGCGGCCCAGCCCTGGCTAACCCGCGATCAGGATCCGCAGATCGCGCAGATTGTTGCCCGTCGGTCCGGTCACGACGGAATCGCCCAGCGCCGTAAAGAGCGTGCACGCATCGAACCGCGCCAGCGTTGCCGCGGGATCGAAGTTATAGCGGCGTGCGCGAGCAATCGTCGTTGTGTCGGCGATCGCACCCGCCGCCGGGCTGTTGCCGTCGATCCCGTCCGATCCCGCGCTCAGCACCGCCAGAGCCTCACCCTCAAACCGGGCCAGATCCAGAGCGCATTGCAGCGCGAACTGCTGGTTGCGCCCGCCGCATCCTGGGTTCTTGCCCAGGCTAACCGTCACTTCGCCGCTCGACAGCAGGCACACGCGCGTATACTCGCCCCGCAGTTCGTGGAAGCGCGCCAGCAGATATTTTGCGGCTTCGGCGTAATCCCAGTCGTCGCAGGTGTTGTCGATGACGACCTTGTATCCCAGCGACTGCGCATGATCGCGCGCGGCATTCACAAAGTCGTGGTTCGAGAGCAGCGTGTCGAACTGCGCGTGTTGAAACGCCACCGCGGCTTCCTTCTCCACCTTCACCTGTGCCGAAGCTGTCCCTTCTTCCCTGATCAGCGTCTCGAAGTATTCCCGCACGGCAGGGGGAAACTTCTCCAGCAGATGAAAGCGCTCCAAAACCTCCTGGCACTCCGCCAGCGTGGAATAGTCCGGCAGCGTGGGAGACGACGCAACCGCGGCCAGGTCCTTCAGCGGAACATCGGCCAGCAGCAGCGACAGCTTCTCCGCTGTGGGGGCCGCCAGCGCCAGCCTTCCACCCTTCACCGCGGAGAAGTATTTCCGGACGGTGTTGATCTCCGTGATCGTCGCGCCGCTGGCCACCAGCGTCTCGTGGAACGCGATCGTATCGTCCAGGGTGATCTTCTTGTCCCGTGGCAGTTCGTGCATCGCCGACCCGCCGCCGCTGATCAGGAAGAAGATGAACGTCGTCTTCTTCGCGTGTTTCAGCAGCGCCAGCGTGGCCCGCGCCGCAGCAAATGAATCCTCATTCGGCAGCGGATGCCCGCCGTCGAAGTAGCGAATGTGCCGGTGCCGCTTTTTCGGTATCTCGGGCGCCGAACACACGCCATGCACGTGCATCTTGGGCGGCAGCCGTTCCAGCAGCGCATTCAGCATGCTCAGCGCGGCCTTACCGAATGCAATGACGTAGATTTCCTTGAAACCATCCAGCGGCTGCGAGATGGAAGGCAGACGCGGCGAAGGATGACGCACCAGCGTCTTCCCCTCGAAATGCATATGGCGATCGAAGGCCTTCGGAATATCGCAGGCCTGCAGCGCTCGATCGAAAATGTCTCTGGAACTTGCGTGGATTTCTTCGAGGGGGGTCATGATTCAACGAGAGCCGGAAAATAACGCAGCGCCCACGAGCGAATGGCTTGCCTCACATCCTCCAGCTTACCCGCAAAAAAGTGGTCCGCTTCGGAAATCCACACCAGTTCCTTCGGCTCACGCGCCAGCGCCACCGCCGCTTCCACGTCGGCGACCGGTCCGTACTGGTCGCGGGTGCCGCTCACGAACAGCTTCGGCTGGGGGCAATGGCGGAGAAATTCGTAGTCATAGTCGCGGCCTTCCGCATGCGCCGGAATTCCAAGTGCAACCAACCCCACCACTCGCGGATTGCCGCAGCACGCGCGCAGACCGACATACGATCCAAACGAAAATCCGGCAAACAACAACGGCCGATGAAACTCACGATCCAGCCAGTCGAGCGCGGCACGCACATCGTCCTGTTCCCCACGGCCGTAATCGTGCTCTCCCTCACTCAACTCCGTCCCGCGAAAATTAAAGCGCAGCACCGGCAGCCCGAAGCTCTGAAACGCTTTCATCGCGTGATAGACAACCTTGTTGTGCATCGTCCCGCCGCCCAGCGGATGCGGATGGCAGACCAGCACTGCATACGGCGCATCGGGTCTGCCCGCGTTCAGCAACGCTTCCAGTCGCCCCGCCGGCCCGCGAAGATCGTCAACCGTCCGCAGAATGGCCGACCCAACGTGTGACTGCGTCATCTCCATCATTGTACGAAGCATCGCTCGCGTATTCTGATCCTTCATGAGCCTCGACCCGATTCAGCTCACGCGTCGCCTCGTCGACATCGAGTCCATCACCTACAACGAGGGCGCCGTGGGGGCGTTTCTCGCCGATTTTCTCGCGGACCGCGGCTTCGCTGTAGAGAAGATGCCGGTCGAGCAGCACCGCGAGAGCCGCTTCACCAGCGAGCGTTTCAATGTCTACGCTGGCACCGCTGGCCAAAGCCCCGACGTGGTCCTGTCTACACACATGGACACGGTGCCACCCTTCATCCCATCGAGCGAAGACGAGAGCTTCATCTACGGCCGGGGCTCCTGCGACGCCAAAGGCATCATCGCCGCGCAAATCGCTGCCGCTGAGAAACTCCGCGAGCAGGGAATTCGCGTCGGGATCCTCTTCGTTGCCGGTGAAGAGCGCGATTCGGCCGGCGCGAAGGCCGCGAATCTGCAACCTCCCGGGCAGCCGCTTCCTCATCAACGGCGAGCCCACCGACAATCGCATTGCTATCGCCTCCAAAGGCACGTTGCGCGCGGTGATCTCCGCCACCGGCAAGATGGCGCACTCCGCCTATCCGGAACTCGGCGACAGCGCCACCCACAAACTCGTCGAGGTCTCTGCATCGCATCCTCGCGATTCCGCTGCCCACACTCGACGACGTTGGACCCAGCACGCTCAACATCGGCATGATCAGCGGCGGCTACGCGCCCAACGTCATTGCCGATCATGCCGAGGCTCAGGTGATGGTCCGCCTTGTCGGACCCTCCGACGAAACCCGCCGCGCCATCGAACAAGCCGTCTCCGGCCTCGCCACTGTCGACTTCACCCTGGAGATCCCCTTCAAACGCCTGCGCGCTGTCGAAGGCCTGCCGACCATGGTCGCCGCCTTCACCACGGATATTCCCTGGCTCGACAACTGGGGCGAGCCCCTGCTCCTTGGCCCAGGCTCGATCCACGTCGCGCACACGCCGCATGAAAAGCTCGCAAAAAAGGAACTGTTCGACGCCATCGACCTCTACGTCGAAGTCGCCCGCCGCCTTGTGAACGCCCCCGCGTCTCCGAGTTAGTCTGGAGGTATGGCCGAGCCCCGGACCGCCACCAGCCTCGAACCGCGTAACACCCTCGACAAAGCCGCTTCCTCCTATCTGCGTTCCGCCATGCATCAGCCCGTGTACTGGCAGGAGTGGGGCGCAGCCGCATTCGCGCTCGCGGAGGAAACCGGCAAACCCGTCCTCCTCGACGTCGGTGCGGTCTGGTGTCACTGGTGCCACGTTATGGACCGCGAATCCTACGAGGACCCCACGCTCGCCGCAACCATCAACCAGCATTTCGTCGCCATCAAAGTTGACCGCGACGAGCGTCCCGATGTCGATGCTCGCTACCAGGCCGCCGTCCAGGCCATTGCCGGTCAGGGCGGCTGGCCGCTCACCGCCATCCTCACGCCCGACGGCCGCCCGTTCTTCGCCGGCACTTATTTCCCGCGCGAGGACCGCTACGGCCGCCCCGGCTTTGAGCGCGTTCTGCTGACGCTGGCGCAGGCATGGCAAACCCGCCGCAACGAAGTCCTCGAATCGGCCGCCAGCGTCATCGCCGCCATCGAACACGGCGAGACCTTCTCCGCTCGCGGCGAAGGCCTCTCGCTGGCCATCATCGACAAGCTCGTCCAGAGCGCCGTTACCCAGTTCGATCCGCGCAACGGCGGCTTCGGCTCGCAGCCTAAATTTCCGCATCCCTCCGTGCTCGACCTGCTGATCGACGTGGCCGCGCGCACTGGCAACGAAGCCGCAAAGGAAGCCGCGACCGTCACGCTGCGCAAGATGGCCCGCGGCGGCGTCTACGATCAGCTCGCCGGCGGTTTCCACCGCTACTCCGTCGATGAGCGCTGGGTCGTCCCGCACTTCGAGAAGATGCTCTACGACAACGCCGGCCTGCTCGCGAACTATGTCCACGCCTTCCAGACCTTCGTCGAGCCGGAGTTTGCCGCGGTCGCCGAGGACATCATCCGCTGGATGAACGAGTGGCTCAGCGATCAGGAGCGTGGCGGCTTCTATGCCTCGCAGGACGCCGACATCTCCCTCGAAGACGACGGCGACTACTTTACCTGGACGCGCGACGAAGCTGCTGCTGTGCTCACGCCGGAAGAACTGGCTATTGCCGAGCTGTATTACGACATCGGCCCCCTCGGCGACATGCACCACAACCCGCAGAAGAACGTCCTCCACCGCAACTTCTCCATTGAGGAAGTCGCGCAGCGCCTGAACCGTGCGCAATCGGATATCGAGCGCGACCTGGCCACAGCAAAGCGAAAACTTTACGCCGCTCGCCTCCAGCGCCCCACGCCCTTCATCGACAAGACCCTCTACACGGGCTGGAACGCGATGGCCATCTCGGCCTACCTCGACGCGGCTCGCGTCCTCGACTCCGAACCGATGCGAGCCTTCGCCCTGCGCACCCTCGACCGTGTCCTTCGCGAGGGCTGGGACCCCGCCACGGGTCTCGCCCACGTCATCGCCTATCCCGACTCGGATACTCCGCCGCGCCGCATCCCCGCCGTCCTCGACGACTACGCCTTTCTGATCCATGCCTGTGTCGACGCCTGTGAAGCCACCGGCCAGGTGCGCTATTACGAGTCCGCAATGGAACTGGCCGTAACGATGATCGACCGCTTCCACGATTCCGAGAACGGCGGCTTCTTCGACACGGAAAAAAACGGAGCCGACAAGCTCGGCGCTCTCACTGCAAGGCGCAAACCCATGCAGGATTCCCCGACGCCCGCCGGCAATTCCACTGCGGCTGCCGCTCTGCTGCGCCTTGAGGCCCTCAGTGGCCGCGACGACTTCCGCGCGAAAGCCGAGGAAACCCTCGCGGCCTTCGCAGGCGTCATCGAGCACTACGGCCTCTACGCCGGCAGCTATGGGCTCGCGCTCGAGCGCCTGCTCCTGCCGCCTGTCCAGGTTGTGATCGTCGGCGCCGGCCCCGCCGCGCGTCAGCTCGCTGCTATTGCTAACGCGCGCTACGCCGTCAACAAGGCCGTCCTCACGCTGACCGCGGACCAGATCCGTTCCGCCCAGCTTCCACCAGTCCTCAGGGAAACGCTGCCGCACCTCCCGCAGCTGGCTACGCTCGGTCCGGGCGCGATCGCGTTGGTATGCCGCGGCACTTCCTGTCTCCCGCCCGCCGCCACCCCGGAGGAACTGATCGCGCAGATCAACGAAGCCCTCTGAACGCCGGCCGCCCCGCACGAAGGTCCTGTGTCTTGCGTAATGTCCCTCCCGGCCGCTCGCCTGCCGTGCCCTCGGCCTTCCTGCTATCCTTCATCAGACAAAACGATCCGGAGAACCTGTTATGGCGAGAAGCGTCAACAAAGTCATCCTTGTAGGAAACGTCGGCAAAGACCCGGAAGTGAAGCTGCTGCCCAGTGGCATGTCCGTGGCCAACTTCACCCTGGCGACCAATGAGCGTTTCAAGGACAAGAGCGGCGAGTTTCAGGAGCGCACCGAGTGGCACGGCCTCGTCGCTTACCAGCGTCTGGCCGAAATCGTGCGCGACTACGTGAAGAAGGGCTCGAAGCTCTACATTGAGGGCCGCATTCAGACCCGCTCCTGGGACGACAAGGACAACCAGAAGCATTACAAGACCGAAATCATCGTCAACGATCTGGTTCTGCTCTCCGGTCGCGGCGATGGCGAATCGGGCAGTTCCTCGCGCTCGGGTACCTCCTACGACCAGCGGCAGCCCGCCCATGCCGACGACATCGTTCAGGGCACCGAGATTACCGACGACGACATTCCCTTCTAGAGAACGTTTTCCGGGATAACCCTTTTCCAGCCCGCCTGCTCCTACTGAACAGGAGAGTCCGCTATGGTTGCGATCGCCGGCGTTATTCTCATCGTCCTCCTGGTCGGCATCTTCTTCCTCTTCCGGGCCATGGGGAGTATGGGTCAACGGCCATCGGCGCGCGAGCGGATGCGTCACAATGCCGACGACCAGCACACGCCCGGTCCCCGTGCCAGCGGTTTGAACTAGCCCGCCTCGACACGGTCGGCCCGGGCGCCAGCCGCGCCTGCGTTTGCCGATCCAGGGCATCGCTTACCATTTCTCTGGCTTCCTCGAGCTTCGTTCCGTGCGGCACAGGTCGAAAATCGGACCGCCTTCCCTGTGCCTCGCCTTTCCCGGGAACCGCTTCCCCGCCTTTCCCCTGCACTGCTCCTCGCCTTTCGCGTGAATCGCTCCTGAAGACTCTGTGACACGCCGGAAAGGGAATCCGACTTGTTACACTTCCGCCAGAGCGACTGATGCCGCGCTCGCTCGCCGCTCCACGATCCATGTCACTGACCCTCTCCGTCGCCATCATCACGAAGAATGAGGAAGCGAATCTGGCGCGCACCCTCGCCAGCGTCCGCTGGGCCGACGAAATCGTCATCGTAGACGCCGGCTCTGCCGACCGCACTCCTGAGATCGCTCGTGAATTCGGCGCGAAATTCTTCACCGAAGAGTGGAAGGGCTTCGGCGCACAGAAGAACTCCGCCATCGCGAAGTGCTCTTCTGACTGGGTGCTTTCGCTCGACGCGGACGAAGAAGTCAGCGCTGAACTGGACGGCGAAATTCGCACGCTGCTCGAGGGCCAGCCCGAGCATGAAGCGTACTTCCTCCCCCGCCGCAATTTTTTCCTCGGCCGCTGGATCCGGCATGGCGGCTACTACCCTGACCCGAAACTGCGCCTCTTTCGCCGCAGAGCCGCACAATTCGAAGAGCGCGCCGTCCACGAAACCATCCGCACCAGCGGCCCCACGGGACGCCTGCGCGGCGATCTCCTCCACCATGCCTATCCCACCCTGGACGGCTACATCGAGCACATGAATCGCTACAGCACGCTCGGCGCCACGCAGGCCATCGCCCGCGGCAAGACCAGCCGCTCGAGCTTTGCTTTCTTCTGGAACGTCTGGGTCATCCCCATCGCCACCTTCAAGTACAACTACGTGCTCCGCCTCGGCTTCCTCGACGGGCGCGAGGGCTTCCTCCAGCACCTCTACCACTCCGCCTACGTGAGCTGGAAATATGCCAAGGCCTGGGAGCAGTCGCGGCGCTAAACTACTTCCTGGCAGACTGCGAACACCGAGGGTAGCTATGCCCACCACGACAAGATCGGTTAGCACAAAAAAGAAGAGCACTCGCCCGGCCTCGATGACTCACCCCAGGAAATCATCCGGCCCACGTTCAAAAGAGGCCAGGGCTCTCGAACGGTTCAAGCGGTTCATGACAAAATACCGCGGTAAATTGAGTTTCGCGAGGCTCGACGAATAGCGGTTGTTGCTCCTCGCCCTTTCGCTCTCCTATCCTGAACCGTTCGCCACCCGCATGCCCGACAAGGCAACCCACCTCCGCAATTCGCTCCTCGCCGACCTTACCTCGGATCGCCATCCCTCGCCCGAGGAAATCCGCTGGGCCGAGCAAACTCTCGAACCCGCGCTCGCGAAGAATCCCGAGCACGCCATCGGCAAGCCAACCGGTATCAACTGCGACGAAACCGGCGCCGCCCGCTTCACCACCATTTCCGGCGCACCTGTCCGCCGCCTTTACACCGAGGCCGATCTCCCCGAAGACTGGCTCCAGAATCAAGATGCTTATTTCGGAGCACCGGGCCAGCCGCCGTATACGCGCGGCCTTCAGCCCACCGGCTACCGCGGTCGACTCTGGACCATGCGTCAGTTCTCCGGCTTCGCCTCGCCGGAAGAAACAAATCTCCGTTACAAATATCTCCTCGAAGGCGGAGCCGGCGGGCTGTCCGTCGCCTTCGATCTCCCCACGCTCATGGGCTGTGACTCCGACGACCCGAAGAGTGAAGGCGAGGTAGGGAAGTGCGGCGTCGCGATCGACTCCCTTGAAGATATGGAGACGCTCTTCGCCGGCATCCCGCTTGCAACGACCACCGTCTCGATGACGATCAACTCGCCGGCCGCGGTTCTCTGGGCCATGTATCTGGTCGTGGCCGAGCGCCAGGGCGCCGCCTGGCAGCAGGTCTCCGGCACCCTGCAGAACGACATCCTCAAGGAGTACATCGCGCAGAAGGAGTACCTCTACCCGCCCGCGCCCTCCATGCGCCTCGTCGTGGACACGCTGGAATTCGGCGCACGCCATACGCCTCGCTTCAATCCCATCTCCATCTCCGGCTACCACATTCGCGAAGCCGGATCGACCGCGCTCCAGGAACTCGCCTTTACGCTTTACGACGGCGTCGAGTACGTCGAGTGGGCTCTGCGCCGCGGTCTCGCCATCGATGACTTCGCACCGCGCCTCAGCTTCTTTTTCAACGCCCACAATGATTTCTTCGAGGAGATCGCCAAATATCGCGCCGCCCGCAAAATCTGGTATCGCGTCATGACCGACCGCTTCGGCGCCACGAATCCTCGCTCCACGTGGATGCGCTTCCACACCCAGACCGCCGGCGTCTCTCTCACCGCGCAGCAGCCGAAGAACAACATCGCCCGCGTCGCACTCCAGGCCCTCGCCGCCGTCCTCGGCGGAACACAATCCCTCCACACCGATGGCTTCGACGAGGCCCTGGCCCTGCCCACTGAGGAAGCCGCCCGCATCGCGCTCCGCACCCAGCAGATCATCGCCCATGAGTCCGGTGTCGCCGACATCATCGATCCCCTCGGCGGCTCGTACTTCCTCGAGAAACTTACCCTCGACATGGAGCGTGACGCCTTCCGCACTTTCGAAAAACTCGACGCCATGGGCGGCATGGTCAAAGCCATCGAGGCCGGTTATCCGCAAAAGGAAATCGCCGAAGCCAGCTACGCGTACCAGCGCGCTGTCGAAGCCGGCGAGAAGATCATCGTCGGCGTCAACCAGTACGCGACCCATGACGAAGCAACCCGCACCCTCTACATCGACGAGAGTGTCCGCGACGCGCAGACCGAAAAGCTAAAAGCACTGCGCGCAAAGCGCTCCAGCGAAGCCGTCCAGAGTGCACTTGATGCTCTGCGCCGCGCAGCAGAGCAGGAACCGCAACCTGCACCCGAGGCCGTCTCCAGCGCCAACACCATGCCCTTCATCCTCGACTGCGTGCGCAACTACGCCACCCTGGGCGAGATCTGTAACGCGCTGCACCAGGTGTACGGCGGCTGGGAGGAAGCCTGACTGCACTCGCCGCGGTCACTCGTGTCGCAAATCGACACGCTCCGTGTCATGCACCCCGTCCAAACCAGATAAAATGCATCTGGCGTGAACACCGTCAAAGCGATCTACCCCGGCAGCTTCGATCCGTTAACCAACGGTCACCTCGACCTGATTGCGCGCGCCGCGAAAATCTTCGACCACCTCGTCGTTGCCATCCTGCGTAATTCCTCCAAGAACCCGCTCTTCACTGTCGAAGAGCGCGTCGCCATGCTCTCTGAAGGCACCGCCGAATTCGGCAACGTCTCCGTCTCCACCTTCGACGGCCTCCTCGTCGACTTCGCCCGCGAGCAGCGTGCGCACGCCGTCGTCCGCGGCATTCGCGCCATCAGCGACTATGAGTATGAATTCCAGATGGCCCTCATGAACCGCCGCCTCTCGCCCGACGTCGAGACCATCTTCCTCATGCCCGACGCGAAATACTCTTTCGTCAGCTCGCGTCTCGTTAAAGAAGTCTTCCGCCTCGGTGGCTCTGTCGACGGTCTCGTCCCGAGATTCGTCATCGAGCGCATGAAAGACAAGAGCCGCACCAGGATCGCCGAGTCTCTGCGATAGTCTCTTTCGCTCGCCGTTTTCGCCCCGGTGCTGCCTGCAGCCTGCAATTTACGCCGATTTGCGCTGCGGTGCCTGCCGCGGCTCTGCACTTTCACCGCCTGCCGCAGCGACGCCCAGCGGTCGCGGCCCCCGTCTCTGCCGGAAACTCCGCCACGGCGCTGAACCGGGTCCGCGGAAACGCATCCGGATAATTCGCGCGGATGAACTCCACCATTTTCTCCCGCACCAGACAGCTCAGATTCCACTGATCGCTCGAATTCCTCACGCTGAACAAACACCGGATCTGCATCATGCTCGCCGAAAGATCCGTCACCTGCAGCACGCAGACGCGCTGGTCCCACAAAGACGTGGACTCGCAGATGCGTTTGAACTCCTCCCGCAATGGCTCCACGGGCACGCTGTAATCGACGTACAGATACGGATAACCCAGCAGCTCCGCGCTCTGGCGCGTCCAGTTCTGAAACGAGTTCTCGATGAAATAACTCAGCGGAACGATCAGCCGCCGCTGATCCCAGATCGCCACCACCACATACGTTGTTGTAATTTCTTCGATGCGCCCCCACTGCCCTTCCACGATCACCACATCGTCCAGCCGGATCGGCTCCGTCATCGCGATCTGCATTCCGGCCAGCATATTCGACGCCGATGACTTGGCCGCCGTCGCCAGCAACAAGCTGGCCAACCCCGCTGATGCCAGCAGTCCCGCGCCGTAATGCCAGATCTGTGAATCGCGAAAGACCGAAAGCACCAGACCCGCATCGACCAGCACCAGCAGGGTAATCACCATCCGGCGCAACAGCAGCACCTGGGTCCTCGCCCGCCGCGCGCGCAGATTGTCCGCCACGCTCACGTCGAAACGCAGCAGCAGAAAATCCTCAAAGCAGTAAACCAGCGCGATCAGCAGCCAGCCCAGCGCCACAAACCACGCCACGCCCACCGTCTTCTGCGCGATGTTCAGCCAGTACGGCGGCAGGTCCGCCAGTGGCAGCACAAACCCGGCGCCCGCCAGCAAAACCAAAACCTGTGCCGGCCGGCGAATGCGCGACACGATTCGCAGGATCGGAGGAGTTCCTGCATTCTGGCTGCGGTGAAAGTGGCCCACCACCTTCATCAGAATCTTCTTCGCGAACGAGCTCAGCAGCACCACCAGCAGCAGAATGCCCAGGCCGACGCTCCAGTGCCGCCCGTGCAGTTGCAACAAGTGATGGGTCCAGGTCGACATCGTCTCAGTCCAGTTTTACCTGACCGTATTCGAGCAGTGTGACCAGCAAGACTCCACCTGCAATATTTCCGCTCGTCGCCGCCAATAGCCATCGCCCATAGCCCGCCAGCGAAACGCCGTGACCCAGCACGGCGACGAGAATCTCGCCGCTCGTCGCGATGCAGTGCGCGAAGTGTCCGGCGCCGACGATGAACGTCAGCGCCCAGATCACCGCCACCGACCCGGTGATGGAATGGCTGCCACTCACCAGCCATGCCACCATGGCGATCATCCACCCGCCCACCACGCCACTCCAGAAGATGTGCCGCATCGAAGGGCTGGCCGCCTGCGTGCCCAGCTGTACCAGCGCGTGCAGCGTGTCGGGTTGCAGAGCCCTGGTGCGTGCCGCCAACAACGCAAACAGAAATGCCCCGGCAACATTCGACGGCAGGACAATCGCCCACAACCGCGCCGTCGTCAGAAAATGCCGGCGCTCCGCCATAATCAGCGCCACCGGGTACAGCGTGTTCTCCGTGAACAACTGGCCGCGTCCCAGGATCACCGCCATGAATCCCATGGGATAGAAAAGCAGCGACACAAACTGCGCCAGCGGCGAATTCCCCAGCATCGCGCCGACCACCGACACGCTTAACCCGGTCAGCCCCATCGTCAGCCCGCCCACGATGCCGGAAATCGCCAGCGCCTTCGCCGGCCGCTGCAGCTCCCGGCGCGCATTGCGTGAAACCTGCTCGCAGATATCGATGGCCGTCGGCCGGTCGAGATCGCGCTGCTGCGACTGTGACGAATCCTTCGCCGGATCCGCATCGACTTTGATGTTGCGCAAGGGCATTCGTGCGTTGGAAGGCGACAGTGGCCCGCCGGTTGGATGCCGAGGCGCGATTATTTGCCTGCCGCGGATGCTCTTTGTCTCCGTGCAGCCGGTTCTGCCGCCGCTCGTGATAGCCTTGCCCTTCGCCCAGCCGAGGAGACCGATGAATCACCAGCTTCATTTCGACCTGAGCGCCGCGGCGCGCCGCACCATGCTCGCCCACGGCTTCGAGCCGGACTATCCCCCGGCCATCGCCGCTCAGCTCGAACAGCTGCGCGCGCATCCTCCGCAGCCTGACTCCTCCGGCGCGCGATATGCGCGCACTCCTCTGGTCCTCCATCGACAACGACACCTCGAAGGATCTGGACCAGATCGAATACGTCGAAACGCTCCCCAACGGCAATTCCCGCGTCCTCATCGGCATCGCCGACGTCGATGCTTTCGTCGCCAAAGGATCGCCCATCGACCAGCACGCCCTGCGCGAAACCACCACCGTCTACACCGGTGTCGAAATCTTTTCCATGCTGCCGGAGGAGCTTTCTACGGGCTCCACCTCACTGCTCGAGAACCAGGAACGCCTCGCGGTCGTTGGCGACTTCACCATCGACGCGCAGGCGCACGTCGTTGCCACCGCACTGTACCTCGCGCGCGTTCTCAACAAAGCCCAGCTCGCCTATCCCTCCATCGGTGCGTGGCTTTCGGGTCAACCGGCGCCGCCCAAGGTCGCCGCGTCTCCGGATCTGCAGCAGCAACTCCACCTCCAGGACCAGCTCGCCCAGCGCCTGCTCGGGGAGCGCGACAGCCATGGTGCCCTCAACCTCGAAACCATCGAGACCCACCCCATCCACCTGCGCGACGGCGAAATCGACATCGAATCCGATACGAAGAACCGCGCCACGCAGATCATCGAGGACTTCATGATCGCCGCCAACGGCGCGGTCGCCCGGATGCTCGACGCAAAAGGCTACTCGTCCATCCGCCGCGTCGTCCGCACGCCAAAGCGCTGGGAGCGCATCGTCGAACTCGCCCGGCAGCGCGGAACGCAGCTTCCCGCCGAGCCCGATCCCAAGCCACTGCACGACTTCCTCTGCGATCAGCAGCGCAAAGACCCCGACCACTTCGCCGATCTGTCCCTCGCGGTCATCAAACTCCTCGGCCCGGGCGAATACATCCTCGAAATACCCGGCCAGCAGCCCATCGGCCACTTCGGCCTCGCCGTACAGGACTACACGCACTCCACCGCGCCCAACCGCCGCTATGCCGACCTCGTCATCCAGCGCATCGTCAAAGCGATGATTGCCGGCAAACCCTCGCCATACTCCGACGACGAGCTCTCGTCGATTGCCGCGCAATGCACGCGCATGGAAGATGCCGAGCGCAAGGTCTCGCGCGAGATGCAGAAGCGCATCGCCGCCGTCGCCATGAGCAACCGCATCGGCCAGACCTTCGATGCCATCGTCACCGGTGTCAACGAGCATGGCTCCTTCGTCCGCACCCTCAAGCCTCCCGTTGATGGCATGCTGGTCCAGGGCGCGCAGGGCGTCGACGTCGGCGACCGCCTCCGTGTCTCCCTCGTCCGAACCGATCCAGCCCAGGGCTACATCGACTTCGCCCGCGTTTAAGCTGAAGTCAGGCGCAGGTTGGCTTCCATCGTTGCGACTCTGACTCTTCGCGCCTGTCCAATCACCTGGCATCGATCGTCATGCGCTCCAGCCTCATCACGTTCCTCGACGACTTCCGCCGCCACGGCGATGCGCCCGCGATTGTTGTCCATCGCGGCAACCGCCGGCTGATCTCGTCGTGGAATCAGACCGCCGACTTCGCCGACCGCTTCGCTGACGAGCTCATGCGCCGCGAAATCCCCGTTGGCGAACGCGTCGTCCTTTGGGGCGCCAATGGCCGCGAATGGATGGCCGCGTTCTTCGGCTGCATCCAGCGCGGTGTCATTACCGTCCCGCTCGATCCCGCGGGCGCCCTCGACTTCACCAACCGTGTCATTGCCAACACCAGGCCCCGTCTGATCGTTGGCGACGCAGCACTTCTGCGCGAACTCCCCCCCGCTTTACCGAAGCTCAGCTTCGAGGATTTCGCCTCAGCGCCCCCCGTAGCGCCTCACACGAATCTGCGCGAGCCCTCCGTCGGCCTCGACACGCCTTTTCAGATCCTTTTCACTTCCGGCACCACCGCTGAACCCAAAGGCATCGTCCACACCCATCGCAACGTTCTCTCCAGCCTCGACCCAGTCGAGCGCGAGATGAAGAAGTATCTGAAGTACGAACGCATCTTCCACCCCCTTCACTTTCTGCACACGCTTCCGCTCAGCCACGTCTTCGGCCAGTTCATGGGTCTCTGGATTCCACCTCTGCTCGGCGCCGTCGTGCATTTCGAAGACCGCCTCCAGGCGCAGCGCCTCATCGAGACCATCCGCAACGAAAAAGTCTCTGTCCTCTGTTCGGTGCCGCGCGTGCTCGATCTGCTGCGTTCGCACCTCTTGGCTGTCGATCCGAAGCTCGCCGATGAACTCCAGCGCACTGCCGGAGTAGGGGTCTTCGGCCGCTGGTGGCGCTTCCGCCGAATTCATCGCGCCTTCGGTTACAAATTCTGGGCCTTCGTCTGCGGCGGCGCCGCCCTCTCTCCGGAACTGGAAAGCTTCTGGGGTACACTCGCCTTCCTCATCGTCCAGGGCTACGGCATGACGGAAACCTCCGCGCTCATCACCCTGAACCACCCCTTCCATACCGCGCAGGGGACCATCGGCAAAATCCTCCCCGGTCGCGACGTTCGCATCACCGACGAAGGCGAGATTCTCGTCCGTGGCGACATGGTCTCGCGTGCCACCTGGCAGCATGGCGCGCTGCAGCAAAACCAATCGGAGTGGCTCTCCACCGGCGATCTCGCGCAGCGCGATGATCAGGGCCAGCTCCACTTCGTCGGCCGCAAGAGCCAGGTCATTGTCACGCCTTCGGGTCTCAATGTGCATCCTGAAGATGTCGAGGCCGCCCTGAACGAGCAGCCCGGCGTCCAGGCCTCCGCCGTCGTCCCGCTCTTCACGCAGGCTGGCACCGAGCCCGTCGCCGTCCTTCTCTTCCGCGGATCAAAAGAACAAGCGCACGCCGCCATCGTTGCCGCCAACAGTCACCTCGCCGACTACCAGCAGATCCGCCAGTGGCGTCTCTGGCCCGAGCTCGACCTGCCTCGCACCTCCACCGGTAAAGTGCGCCGCCCCAAAGTTACCGAGTGGGTCAACGCGCAGCGCGCCGAAAACAACGGCTCCGTCGCCGACCCGCTCCTCGCGCTCATCCTCTCCATCAGCCACGCCACGCCCGCCCATGCCGGAGACGACGCCCGCCTCTCCGAAGACCTCGGCCTCGACAGCCTCGGCCGCGTGCAACTCCAGTCCGAACTCGAGCAGCGCCTCGGCCTCACCCTCGACGACACCGCCATCGAGCGCGTCATCACCCTCGGCGACCTGCGCCGCGAACTCGGCATGCACGCGGCCGACACGACCGCCGAAGCTGCAAAGCCTGGCCCCTCCGCCACCGCACCGGCGGCGGCCGCCGAGCCCACTCCAGCTCCAACTCCGGGTCACGACCAGCTCCGGCACAGCGGCGAAGACGACATCTACCCGCGCTGGCCCTGGTGGGCTCCGTTCCAACTGATCCGCATCCTCTACCTCGAGATCGTCTCGCGGTTTTTCGTCTGGCTCCTCGGCAAACCGCGCGTCGAGCGTCCGGCGAACCTGCACCCCGACGGTCCGGTCATCCTCATCGCCAACCACGTCACGGCGTACGACGCCGCGCTCATCCTCTATGCCCTCCCCGGCCCCATGCGCCGCCACGTCGCCGTCGCCATGGCTGGCAACATGCTCCGCGACTTCCGCCACATGCGCAACGTCGGTCCACAGGGCCGCGCCGTCTCCCGCCTCCTGCTCGATCCTCTCGGTCCGCCCGCCTGGCTGCTCATCACCGCGCTCTACAACGTCTTCCCTCTCCCGCGCAGCGCCGGCTTCCGCCGCTCCTTCCAGCACGCCGGAGAAGCTCTCGACCGCGGCTACAACGTCCTCGTCTTCCCTGAAGGCTTCCGCACCGAAGCCGGCCTGCAGCCTTTCCGGCCTGGCATTGGTCTGCTCGTGCGCGAATCCGATGTGCCGGTCATCCCCGCTGCACTCGTCGGCCTCAGCGAACTCAAGCAGCGCCGCAAGGGCTGGTTCCGTTCCGGCAAACTCACCGTCCGCGTCGGCCAGCCCGTCCGCTTCACGCAGGACGACACCCCGGAGCAGATCACCGCCCGCCTCTATGAAGCCGTCAAGTCTTTGCTCGAGCGCGCCTGACCGCCGCCTCTCCTCAGCAAGCCCGTGCGCATGTCACTCCGTGTGAGGGATCCCATGAGCGCACAATCTGAGCACGAGAAGCACCCTACCGTGACCGAACACCCTGAGCAGCGCCGCCAGGAAGAAACCGGCCATGAAGACGCCAATGACCCTGGCGAAGTCGGCCGCCCGCCCTCCTCCAGCGACAACCAGCGCCCCAGCAAAGAAAAGGACGCGGCCTGAAGATCACGCTCAGGGCAGAGCACAAGGGCACAAGCCCCCGTTAGCCCCGACCCGGCGGGCCTCGTTGCTCACCACGATGCTGACTGTTGCCTAGTAGCGCCCGCGGCCGCGGCTGCTGCTCGCGCCGCCTGCGCCGCCCTTTTGCGCCTGGTAGCAATCCCGGCAGTACACCGGCCGATCGCCACGCGGCTCAAAGGGCACCGTCGTCTGCTGCCCGCAACCGGAGCAGACCACCGCCGTTCCTCTCGGCTCCGCTCGCTGGTAGCCGCCCCCGCCCCCGCCTCCGCCCATCTGGCTCTTCTTCGCCTGACGACAGCTCTTGCAGCGTTTGGGTGCGGTATACCCGCGTTCCTGAAAAAATGCCTGATCTTCGCTCGTAAATGTGAATTCCTGCCCGCAGTCGCTGCAGATGAGTTGCAGATCGCCAGCCATGGGTTCCTCGTTTCCCCTGCTACGCCATAATTACAAGGTTTTGCGCCCCGCGTAAACCGGGCCCGCAAATTTTTGGACGGTGCCGCCCGGACTTCGCCGCACTTTCACGCGGCTATCTTCCGGTTCCAGCCTCCCACCCCGAACCGGTATGATTTCCCTTCCGGAGCGATTTTTATCTTATGGCTTTTCCTTTCAAGGGCGTAGACTTCATCGGCTTCGACAGCCTCCTCAGCGGCGACGAGCGCCTCACCCGCGACACCGCCCGCCAGTTCATCGAAGACAACCTCGTCCCCATCATCGAGGAGTGCAACCGCGAGGGCCGCTTCCCCAAAGAACTCATTCCCCAGATGGGCCAGCTCGGCTTCTTCGGCGCCAGCCTCCAGGGCTACGGCTGCGCCGGCATGTCCAACGTCGAGTACGGCCTCGTCATGCAGGAATTCGAGCGCGGCGACTCCGGCGTACGCAGCTTCGTCAGCGTGCAGTCTGCGCTGGTCATGTACCCCATCTACACCTTCGGCTCCGATGACCAGAAGAACTTCTGGCTCCCGAAAATGGCCACCGGCGAAAAGCTGGGCTGCTTCGGGCTCACCGAGCCCGACTTCGGCTCCAATCCCGGCGGCATGCGCACCCGCGCCGAACGCAGTGGCGACGAGTACATCCTCAACGGCGAAAAGATGTGGATCACCTCCGGCTCCATTGCCGATGTCGCCGTCATCTGGGCCAAAACCTACGGCGATGCGGCCTCGGAAGGCGGCCAGGAAGACGGCACCGTCCGCGGCTTTCTCGTCGAAACCAACCGCCCCGGCTTCGGCTCCTGGGATGTCCACGGCAAGTGGTCCCTGCGCGCCTCCGTCACCTCCGGCCTCTCCATGCAGGACGTCCGCATCCCCGCGACCAACCTCCTGCCCGAATCCGGCGGCCTCAAATCGCCCCTCATGTGTCTCAACCAGGCCCGCTACGGCATCGCCTGGGGCGGCATCGGCGCCGCCATGTCTTGCTACGACACGGCCCGCCAGTACTCCCTCGTCCGCAAGCAGTTCCGCGATCAGCCCATCGCCAGCCACCAGCTCGTCCAGGAAAAGCTCGCCTGGATGATCACCGAAATCACCAAGGGCCAGCTCCTCGTCCTCCAGGTCGGCCGCCTCAAGGACCAGGGCAAAGTCGGCCACGAGCACATCTCCATGGCCAAACGCAACAACATCTGGATGGCCCTTGAATGCGCCCGCCTCGCCCGAGACATCCTCGGCGCAAATGGGATCACGGACGACTTCCCGGTCATGCGCCACATGATGAACCTCGAATCCGTAAAGACTTACGAGGGCACGCACGACATCCACACCCTCATCCTGGGCCACAGCGTCACGGGAATCGCCGCGTACTAGCCGCCCGATGCTCCTGAACCTCAGCTCAGCAGCTATCCTCTGAAGACTGTAACCCGTAACCTGTGCCCTGTAACCTGCGTCCGGCGCTCCGCAACCCGGCCCACCGAGCCGCGTCTAATCTAGGAGCACCCCCACCAGGGGTGCACCCAGCATGCATTTCCCGAAGCTTCAGCGCCTTCCCGAACTCGACGCCCTTCGCGGGCTGTTCCTCGTCTGGATGACGCTGACCCATCTCCCCACCCACTACAGCAGCCTCGTCAACGAGCCCTTTGGCTTCGTCTCTTCCGCCGAAGGTTTCGTCTTCCTCTCTGCCGTCCTCATCGGCCGCCTCTACATCCGCAAATCCATGGAGGACCCCGTCGGCGTTCGCTCCCACATGTGGCGCCGCTCCCTCAAGCTCTACGCCTACCACCTGTTTCTGCTCGCGTTTGCTTTCACCATCGCCGCCAGCTGGGCCGTCCATCACCATCGCGCCGCGATTACGAACCTGCTGAACTTCTATCTCAATCACCCGGTCGTTGCGATTGTCGGCTCCATCTTCCTCATCTATTGCCCGCCACTGCTGGACATCCTTCCCCTCTACGTCCTCTTCCTTTTCCTCACCCCGCTCTTCCTCTCCGCCGCCGTTCGCTGGGGATGGAAGACCGTCCTCGCCGTGAGCGCGCTCATCTGGCTGGGAGCCCAGTTCGGCCTGCGCGACCTCGTTCACTCCTGGGTCGTCCACCTCACGCACCTCCAAATCCCCCTCCAGGAGACCGGCGCCTTCAACCTCTTTGCGTGGCAGATGGTCTGGATCGTCGGCCTCTGGCTCGGTGCCCGCTCCGCCCACCACGACGTCCCGTTGAAGCTGGTCCCGCGCTGGGGAGTCGCCCTCAGCGCCGCCGTTTGCCTCTTCTTCATCGGCGTTCGCTTCAGCTGGCTCGGTCCGCACCTCACCGAGCAGTCCCTCGGCCTCCTCCTCGATAAGTGGCAAATCGGCCCTCTCCGCGTCCTCAACATCGCGGCCTTCCTCGTCGTCTTCTACTGGCTGCGCAAATATATCCGCGTCGCCGTCGCACGCGAACCCTTCCTCACCTTCGGCAAAGCCTCGCTCCAGGTCTTCTGTGCGCACCTGCTCTTCGTCTTCGCGGGTCTGGCGCTGCTGGTCGGCGAAGTGGAGCAGCTCACCGGCTGGACCGCGATTGCACTGCTATCGGTCACCTTCGTCTCCCTCTTCCTAGTCGCTGCCAGCGAAGTCCGCAAGAAGCGCCGCGCCAGGCGGGGAATTACAAAGCCGCCCGCACCGGACGCTTCCGCGCAGACTCCCCTCGCTCCCCCCAACAACTCGCCGCCCATCGCCGCCGTAGCCCTCGAAGAGCGCCCGCTCTGAGGGCTTCAACTGCGGCACTTGTTTGCCGGATTGCGTCCGCTCAACCCGGATTTCCACCGGCACAACCCCAAACCCCGATAATCGCGCCGCAATGCGGCGCGACGGTAAAAGCCACGGCCTTCAGGCCGTGGAATTAGCGAACAGAAGAAAGCGGGCTTTAGCCCCGGGTTCATTCTCCGGGCCGGTGCTCCCTGGTCTTCCGCAGAAAACCAGACCATTCTTCATCGATACTGTTCCGTGGAACTTGTCAGCGGAGAACAATGTGAAAATCCGCCTCCTCGCTTCTCTCTCGCTTTTCCTCTGTGCGCTCCCGTTCGCGGCCGCACAATCCACACCCAACATCGCCGGCCAGGTCAACGGAGCCTTCCCCGAACCCAACCCCCTCAACTTCGAAGACCACACCGGCTTCGTCTCCCTCTTCGACGGCCGCACTCTCCAGGGATGGGACGGCCAACCCGGTATCTGGAGTGTCGAGGACGGCGCCATCGTCGGCGTCTCCACACCCGAGCACCGCGCCGGCAACACCTTCCTCGTCCTCCGCAACGTCACCGCAAATGACTTCGACCTCAAGCTCGAAATCAAAGTTGAGCAGGGCGGAGGCAGCGGCATTCAATATCGATCAAGCACCGGCATTCCGCCCGGTCGCACCGCCGGCAAAGGCGAGCCGCCCCTCGACCCGCGCTGGGTTATGATCGGGCCGCAGGCAGATTTTTGGCTCGCCACCAACGACAGCAACAAGTAGTACAGCGGCCAGCTCTATTCGCAGAACACCCACCGCGGCATCATCGTCTGGCGCGGCCAGGTCGTGCAGACACTACCTAACAAACCACCGCAACTCATCGGAACCATCGGCGACCGCAGCGCCCTCGGCACTTATATCCATGAGCGCGACTGGAACCAATACGAGATCATCGCCCGCGGCCCAGTCATCCTGCACATCCTCAACGGCCAGCTCATGGCCGTCTTAGTCGACGACGACCCTAACTCATCCAACAACGTCCCCGGCCTCTTCGGCCTGCAAATCGAAGGCACAACCTGCAAAGTGTCGTTCAGGAATCTGTGGCTGAAGAAGATTGACTAATGCACGGAAGACGATGCGAATTCTGAAATGTCTGAGTTGTCGCCAACCCGACCGACCAGGGATCGTGGCATTCATACGTTAGTCTTCATAAGGGGTCACAGCGTGCCTAGACGTACTCCGTTGCTGCAGGTATTGTGGACGTTTCTTGCGCTTGGGTCTTCGTTGCCAGTCTTGGCTGACACCGTTGGGTCGGCAGCATGGAACGGGGTCAACTGGGTCGTTTGGTTGTATCTGATCGCGTCGGCTGGGGGCACCATTGGGCTGCTCGCGGGGTTCTGCTCAGCATTCTCTCAGAGGAGAGCTCTCAAATGGATCACGTGCGTAGGCGCACTCGTCGTGGTTGCGTTGAGTGCAATCTACGCCGCTGGATTCATCTTCAATCGCACGGCTGGGGTGCCATTGAGCGACCCGATGTACTTCGGCAGCTTTCAGGCTCCGATACTTTTGCTTTACGCTGCCGCGATTCTCTGTTGCTTGGTAGAGGCTCTGCTGTATTTGCCCGGTTACAGGAAAATGGAGGCATCCTGACTGACGCTCGATGATTGGTCAAAAGTGAGGCGTGGGTGGTTGACTTGCAATTAGGAAACTACACCGCGACCGTAAAACTCTCTTCCGTCCGAGTCACGGCCCGATACAGTGTGTCCCGCTCAACCGGAACCCGCCCCGCCGCCGTGATCAGGCGCATCAGCTCCTGCCGCCGCATCCCCTGCGGAGTCGTCGCGCCGGCGTCGTGGTAAATCTTCTCCTCGATCACCGTGCCGTCAATGTCATCCGCCCCAAACCGCAGCGCAATCTGCGCAATCTTCGCCGTCATCATCTGCCAGTACGCCTTGATGTGCGGGAAATTGTCGAGCAGCAACCGCCCCACAGCAATCTGCCGAATATCCGTCATCCCCGTCGTCTTCGCCAGATGGGCGAGCGCCGTGTTCTCCGGATGAAACGCCAGCGGAATAAATGTCTGGAACCCGCCCGTCTCATCCTGCAGCGCGCGCAGCTTCAGCAGATGATCGACGCGGTCCTCGTCGTTCTCAATATGCCCGTACAGCATCGTCGCGTTCGACTTCAGCCCCAGCTGATGCGCCGCCTTCGCCGTCTCCAGCCACTCGTCGCCGTCAATCTTGTGATCGCAGATGATATGCCGCACCCGATCCGCGAAAATCTCCGCGCCGCCCCCGGGCAGGGAATCGACGCCCGCCTCTTTCAGCTTCATCAGCGTCTCGGGAATCGACAACTTCGCGCGCTTCGCCAGAAACGCGACCTCCACCATGGTGAAGGCCTTGATGTGCACCAGCGGAAACCGCTCCTTCAGTCCGTGTACCAGGTCGAGAAAATATTCAAACGGCAGATCCGGATGCAGCCCGCCCACAATGTGAAACTCCGTCACCGCCTCGCTGTATCCCGACGCGGCCGTCTCCCACGCCTGCTCCAGCGCCATGGTGTACGCGCCCTCGGCGCTCTTGTGCCGCCCAAACGCGCACAGCCGGCACGCGGCCACGCACACGTTCGTCGGATTGATATGCCGATTGACGTTGAAGTACGTCACGTCGCCGTGCATTCGCTCGCGTACGCTGTTCGCCAGCCATCCCACCGCCAGCACGTCGGGCGAGCGATACAGCGCCAGCCCCTCGTCGTAGCTCAGGCGTTCGCCCGATGCCACTTTCCTGGCAATCGGAACCAGGCGCGGATCGTCGGTCGTGAACGGATGCGAACTCATACTACCTTCCATAATAATTCACGTGGTTCACCGCCCGCCTGGCCGAGCAACGAGCTCAAATTCGCGGGTGATACTATGCCTCCAGCAGGCCTTCTTACGATCGAAAGTCGGACCCACTGATTGCAGCTCCTACGCCCATCGTTGATCCTCACGCTCCTGTCCTGTCTCCTGTCTCTCCTCAGTGCGCAGCAACCCAAACAGGCCACCTTCCCGCCGGTCACTTCGTACAGCCTCGATAAAGAGAGGATCACGCTGCCCGGCGAAGCCCAGGGCCAGATCAACCTGCTTCTCCTCTCCTTCCGCGAAGAACAGCAAAACGACATCAACTCCTGGATGTCTACCGCCGAGGCGCTCCAGCACCTCAATTTCCAGTTCCGCTATTACCAGCTCCCCGTCGCCGAGAAGGAGAACTTCATCTTCCGCTGGTGGGAGACCTCTTCGATGCGCAGCGACCAAACCGACCCCGAGGCCCTGCACTGGATCGTCCCCATCTGGGTTGACCGTAAGAAGTTCTTTCAGTCGCTCGATATCCCCAACGACAAGCAGGTGGTCGTGCTGCTCGTCGATCGCCAGGGCAAGGTCCTGTGGCGCTCCTCCGGCCCCATGACGGGTGACAAGCGCACTGCGCTCATGAACGCCGCCGGACAGCACTAAGGGCATCGCACTAAAATCGCCATGGGGTGTGAGGGGGCTTCACCCGTCCGTACATAAACCGGATATGTCGGCGTGGACGGGCTCTGTGCTCGAATCCGGTGGAACAACCCGTCAACGGAGAACAGCACCCAATCTCACAGGAGCAGATCATTTGCTTCCATTACCGGCCTGCCTAAAGCGCTGCGAAGCGGCGCGACGGTAGAAGCCAGGGCCTTCAGGCCTTGGAATCGAGCAAAGAGAAGAAAGGGCTTTTAGCCCCGGCCTGCCGTCGCCTTCTTTTTTGCCGCCACCCTCTTCTTCACCACAGCCGTCCCCGCCAGCGCTTCCCTCGTCTTCTTCGGCAGCTTCTCGTAGACGATGCCCCGCGCCGCGCGCAGCAAATCTTTCAGCTCGGAAGCCGGCAGCGTATTCCAACCCTCCACCGCCACCCAGTGCGCCCGCGCCAGATACGGGGCAGGGAAGACGCCCTCCACTTCAACTAACTCCGCAAACCGCTCCGGCCCTGCCGCAAACGACATCACCCCGCGATCGGGCGTCAGGCTGCACAGCGCAAACATCTTCCCACCAATCTTCTTGTCCCCAACCCAGTAGACCAGGTTGTCGCCCCACTGCATCGTCTCGCACACATCGGGCAGCGACAGCAAGAAGGTGCGCAGACTCTCCGCGTCCATGGCGATACTCTACTCTCGGTGCCCGGAGCCCGGTGCTCTGTGCCCGGTTAAGAAGCTTCCGCCAGATAGACTCCGAACCACTTCTTCGGGTCGCTCCACTCCTTGCGCACTTCAAACCCCGCACGCCCCAGCATCTCCCCCACGCTGTCCGGCGTGAATTTGTAACTGTTCTCGGTGTGAATACTCTCGCCTCGCCGGAAACTCACCTGCAGCTCCAGCGCCGGAATCGCAACCTCCTGCGTGACCAGGCTCTCCAGGTGCATCTCAATGCGCGACTCGCGCTCGTTCCAGCACGCGCGATGCCGGAACAGCCCGGGGCGAAACTTCGCTCCCAGCTCCCGCTTGATCCGCACCAGCATGTTGCGGTTGAACTCCGCCGTCACGCCCGCCGCATCGTTATAAGCCTTCAGCAGCGTCCCACGGTCCTTCACATGATCCACGCCCAGCAGCAGCAGATCGCCGGCCGCCAGTTGTCCGCGCAATCGCCGCAGCAGCTTCGCGGCCTCTGCCGGCTCAAAATTTCCAATGCTCGATCCGATATAAAGCACCAGCCGCCGCCCGCCGATGCTGTGCACGTCGGACATATCGGTCGTGTAGTCCGAGACGATCGGCATGCACGAGACCTGCGGCTGTTCTTCGCCGATCCGCCGCCGCGCCTCCTCCAGCGCCGAGGTCGAAATGTCGATGGGGTAATACTCCACACTGCCCTGCCGGCGCACCGCCGCATCCAGCAGCAGTCGGGTCTTTGTTGCTGTGCCCGCGCCCAGCTCGATCATCGACAGCTTCTTCGCGTCCGCCGACGCCAGGATCTCATCGCCATATTGCTCGAAGATCCCGCGCTCGGTGCGTGTCAGGTAATACTCCGGCAGTTCGGTGATTGCCTCAAACAGCTCCGATCCGCGCTGGTCATAGAAAAGCCATGGCGAAAGTTTCTTGGGAAACGCGGTCAGTCCGCGATAAACCTCCGCGCCGATCGGCGTCGACACCGCCTCCGGCAGACAGGGAACAGACGAGAGTGCGTGCATTGCGATGAGCGCCTCCAGGGTTCAGTGCTCGGATCAGTGCTCGGCCAGCCGAACGCCGGAAAACTGCCAGCGCGTCGCGGGCGCGAAAAAGTTGCGATAGGCTGCGCGAATGTGCGAAGCCGGCGTCGCCACCGATCCCCCGCGCAGCACCATCTGGTTGCACATGAATTTGCCGTTGTACTCGCCCAGCGCGCCAGGGAGCGGGTGATAGCCCGGATAAGGAAGATAAGCGCTGACGGTCCACTCCCAGACATCACCGTAGAGTTGCTCAACGGCGGCTTGCTCCGGGTTGGATGCGCGTTTCGGCGCCTGCGGGTGGAGTCGCTGTTCTTCCAGCAGGTTCCCCTCCACCGGTGCGGCCGCAGCCGCCGTCTCCCACTCAGCTTCGCTCGGCAGCGCTTTCCCCGCCCACCGCGCGTACGCATCCGCTTCGAAATAGCTGATGTGGCACACCGGCGTTGCGGCCAGATCTCTCAGCGGTACAAAACCGCGCAGCGTGAAAACCTCCCACCCGTTTTCGCCGCGCCGCCAGTACAGCGGAGCCTCCCACCCCTCGGCCCGCACCGTGTTCCACCCTTCTGACAGCCACAGGTCCGAGCGCGTGTATCCGCGGTCCTCCATGAAAACCAGATACTCGCTGCAACTCACCGGCCGCGACGCCAGCCGGTACGGCTCCAGATACACTTTGTGCCGCGGCGTCTCGTTGTCGAAGCAAAATTCCTTGCCCCCGTAGCCAATCTCCGCCACGCCGCCCGCAAACTCCACCCACCGCACAGGCGCAGCCTCACCCGCCCCGCGAATCGCGTCCGCCCCCTGCACATACGCCGGATGCAGCGGATTCGACCAGAACGCATGCTTGATGTCGGTGATCAGCAGCTCCTGGTGCTGTTGCTCGTGATTCAGCCCCAGCACAATGCGTTCGCGAGCCGACTCCGCAATCTCGCCCGCCGCGAAATCCTCCATCGCCGCATCCACGTGATGCCGGTACGCCAGAATCTCCTCCGCCGTCGGTCGCGAGAACGACGAACGCAGCTTCTTCTCCGGCTGCTCCGACACGGCGTTGTAGTAACTGTTGAACAGCCAGATGAAATCTTTGTGAAACGGCTTGTACCCGGGCACGAACTCCCGCAGCACAAACGTCTCGAAAAACCAGGTCGTGTGCGCCAGGTGCCATTTCGCGGGGCTCGCGTCCGCGCACGATTGCACCATCATGTCCTCAGCCGTCAGCGGCACGCAGAGCGCCAGGCTCTGGCTCCGCACGCGACAAAATTCCTCAGCGGCAACGGTTGTCGTCAGTACGCTCATTCGGCCGTCCTTGTGGAGTTTTCCCAACTGAGAGCAAGCGAACCGGGCTGGGGATGCCCGTTAGCCTACCACCCTCATCGCATCTCGGATGCGCCAGGGTCCGGCTGAGGTGCTTTTTCGCTTTTTGGCGGATCGTCCGGTCATGCTCATGGAACACCGCGTTGCAGGCCCATCAACCGCGAATTTGCCCACGCGCGACCACGGCCACCGCGTCTTTCCGGCCCAAAATGCGTCTATTCCGGCATAATCAGAGCGGTCGTAATCCGCGTCTGGACCGATGGGAATCCGTATGCTTCGTTCGCGCCTTGCACGTCTCACGCTCTGTGCCGCTCTGGCCGCCATATTCGCCGCCCCTGTTCTCCGCGCTCAGGATGAACCCACGCAGCAGCAAGGCCCTCGTGGGGGTGGCATGGGCCGCGGCGGCATGTTCATGATGGGCGCCAACGATGTCCACGGCAAAGTCACGGCCATCTCCGGCACCGATCTCACGCTCCAGGACGAGCAGGGCCAGACATACAAAGTTCAAACCGGCCCCAACACCCGCATCCGCAAGGACCGCGAAGAAGCGAAATTCTCCGACATCCACATCGGCGACACCATCATCGCCATGGGCAATCTCGACGATCAAACCAAAGCCCTCGGCGCTATGTTCGTCATGCTTCCCACCCCCGAACAGGTCGCGCAGATGGAAAAGATGCGCGCCACCTTTGGCAAAACCTGGACCGCCGGAAAGATCACAGCAATTAATGACCTCACCCTCACCATCGAGCGCCCCGACAAGGTCACGCAGACCGTTGCTGTCGATGAGAACACCACCTTCCACAAGGGTGCGCGCGGCCAGGCCACCGACATCACCTTCCCCGACATCAAGGTTGGCGAAATGCTCCGCGCCGACGGCTCCCCGCAGGGGAACAACTTCCTCGCCACCAACGTAGTCGTCATGGAGCCACGACAGCCGGGCGAGCGGCGCTTCGGCAACGGCGCCCCTCCTCCGGGTGGGGAGTCGGGACCGCGCACGCACGCGCAGCCGCAACCCCAGGGAACCCCGACAGGATCGACGCCACCGCAGCAGCCCAATGCCGTGCAGAACTGACGCCGATGACCGTGCGCAGCCGTATCGCCGCCCTTGCTGTCTCCCTGGTTCTCGCAGGATCTCTCGGCCTTGCCCAGTCGCCTGCCCCTGCGCCTGCCTCTGACGCCCAACAGCCAACCCAGCCCGCGACACCGCCTGCTGTGCAATCGCCGGCGTCCCAGGCGGCTCCCACGCAAACCGGCGGCACCATCCGCGGCGCCGTCAAGAACGGCAACATCCCTCTCCCCGGCGTCAGCGTCACCGCCAGCAATTCGCTCACCGGCAAGAAATACTCCACCACCACCGACATCACCGGCAGCTACACCCTCGTGATCCCGCAAAATGGCCGCTACGTCCTGCGCACAGAGTTCGCCGCGTTCGCGCCGGTCACCAAAGACGCGCTCCTCAACGCGACCTCCCACGATCAGACCGTCGACTTCGCCATCATGCTCGCCTCGCGTGCCGCGCAGCAGGAGCAGCAAACCGACCTCGCCGGCGCCGCGCGTCAGTTCCTGGGTAACGGCGGCGCGCAAAGTCTCAACCTCCTCGGCGCCGCGTCCGATCTCATCCAGGCCGGCAGCGGCAATGAAGAAGCCGGCGCAGCCTTGCCCTCCGCAGCTTCCAACTCCGACTTCTCCTCGGGCGAATCCGTCGCCGTCTCCGGACAAATGGGCACCACCAATCCGCTCGCCGGCATCGACTTCGGCCGCATGCGCGACAGCGCCGAGCTGAATGAATCCCTCAACGGCGGTCCCGGCGGCCCCGGCACGGAAGGCATGCGCGTGCAGATCGGTCCCGGCGGCGGTGGAGGCGGCGGAGGCGGCGGAGGCGGAGGAGGCGGAGGCGGAGGCGGAGGTCCGGTTTTCGTCAGCGGCGGCGGTGGTGGCCGCGGCATGCGCGGCAACTTCCGCAACTTCAAACCCAACCAGCCCCACGGTGCCCTCTTCTGGAACGGCGGCAACGGTGCGCTCAACGCCGAGGACTTCGCCCTTCGCGGCCAAACCTTCCAGCAGCCCGCCTACTCCACCAATCGCTTCGGCATCACCTTCCTCTCGGCGCCCTACATCCCGAAGATCCTCACCAACGACAAACACGACTTCCTGTTCCTCACCCTTTCCGGCACGCGCAACTCCTCGCCCTTCGACCAGTACGGCACCGTCCCAACCATCGCCGAGCGCAGTGGCGACTTCAGCGCACTCACCACGCCCAGCGGCACGCCGATCACTATCTATAATCCGGCGAACTCCGGATGCACCGCGAACGGCAACACCCCAGGCACACCTTTCGTCGGCAATGCCATTCCCACGCAGTGCATCGTCTCTCAGGCTGGCGCGCTCCTTAATTACGTTCCGCAGCCTACCCTCAGCGGCTCGACCTTTAACTACCAGCGCCTCACCTCTGCCGAGACCAACACCACCCAGGTCGGCGTGCGTCTCATGCATACCTTCGGAAGCAATGCCACCGGCATGAACGGTATTGCGCGCATGGTCCGTCAGTTCCTCGGCCAGGGCAATCCCGGCATCACGCAGAGCATGTACTTCAATTTCAACTACAGCCACTCCGCCTCCGATAACCTCAACCTCTTCCCCGAGCTCGGCGGCAAAAATCAAAGCCATCAGTATGCAGTCCAGGCCGGCTACTCCATCGGCAAAGGCCGCCTCACCGACAACGTCACCCTCGCCTGGAACCAAACCCACTCCGAGCTCAGCAACTACTTCTCCAGCGTCAGCGACGTCGCCTCGCAGATCGGACTCAACGGCCTGCCTGACTCGCCGCAGCTGTGGGGCCTGCCCAACATCACCCTGAACCAGTTCACCGGCCTCAGCGAGCAGCAGCCGCACTTCCAGACTTCGGAAACCATCGGCCTGACCGACATGCTCATCTGGAACCACGGCAAGCACAATATCCGCTTCGGCGGTGACTTTCGCCGCGTCTACAACGACATGATCGGCGACACCAACTCCACCGGCACCTACGTCTTCACCGGCTTCTCTACCGAAGCGCCTGGTTCTGCCGGCACCACCGGACGCAACGGCTTCGCCACCAGCGGTTCATCGCTCGCCGATCTGCTGCTCGGCCTGCCCCAGGAAACCACTCTCCAGGCTGCCTACCAGGAAACGCATCTCCGCGCCAATCAGATCGACGGCTACGCTCAGGACGACTGGCGCGCCATGAAGAACGCCACTTTCCTCATCGGTCTTCGTTACGACTACGACTCGCCCTACTCGGAAGAAAACGACCGCCTCGCCACCCTCGATCCCGGCAACAACTTCACGCAGGTCGGCATCGTCACGCCCAACGGCGTCGGTCCCTTCAACGGCAAGTACCCGCACGACCTCATCTACCCCGAGCGCAACAACTTCTCCCCGCGTGTCGGCTTCGCCCTCCATCCCTTGAAAGACACGGTCATCCGCGGCGGCTACGGCATCAACTACACCGTCGGCCAGTACGTGAAATTCGTGCAGAACTTTGCCTTCCAGCCACCGTTCGCCAATGTGCAGACCAACCTCGCCACCAGCGGCGTCCCCATCACGCTGCAGAATGGCTTTCCCATTCCCGAGAGCGATCAGATCGGCAACTACGGCGTCAACAAAAACTACCGACTGCCGTACGTTCAGGTATGGAACCTGAACCTGCAGCGCACCCTCCCCTGGAACATCCTTCTAAACGTCGGCTACAACGGCTCCAAAGGGTCGCGCCTCGATATCATCGACGCTCCAGGCGTCTTCGTCACCAACGCCGGCGGCGTGCCAACCACCACACTGCCCACCGCCGTCAACAACCCAGCGCTCACCGTTCCCTACAACTACGAAGACTCGCTCGCCTTCTCGAATTTCAATGCCCTCACCGTCAGCGCCCGCAAGCGCATGAGCGGCGGCATCGCCGTCGGCGGCACCTACACGTACTCCCACTCCATCGATGACGCCACCACCGTCGGCGGCAACGGCGGCACCACGTCGGGCGGCATCGTCCAGAACTGGCAGGACATCCGCGCCGAAGAATCCAACTCCAGCTTTGACGTCCGCCACCAGGTTCGCGGCAACTTCGTCTACGAGCTCCCCTTTGGACCCGACACGCACCTGCTCACCACTGGCTGGTTCGGCCACGCCCTCGCCAATATGAATTTCTCCGGCGATTACGGCTTCACCACCGGCAACCCGCTCACCCCGCGCTACGAGGCCAGCGTCGTGGATGTCTCGCGCGGCACCACTGGCACCCTCCGCCCCGATCGCCTCCCCGGCGTCTCTCTTTCCACCGGAGGCGGCACGCTCACCAACTGGTTCAACAAGGACGCCTTCGCTCCGCCTGCCGGCGCCTACGGCACTGCCTCGCGCTTCAGCATTCCCAGCCCCTCGCGCTGGAGTCTCGACGCCTCCGCCTCCAAGAGCATCCGCTTCGGCGACACCAAAACCATGGAACTCCGTGCCACCGCCGAAAATGTCCTGAACACCGTGCAGTATTCCGGTGTCGATTCCACACTCGGCTCCGCGACCTACGGCCAGGTCACCTCCACCGAGCCCATGCGCAGCTTCTCGCTTCATGGGCCGCTACCGGTTCTAGTTATGAAGAATCTCTTCGAGAGCGGGTTGATCGATTTGGGTGCCCTACATCCCTGCTGTTGGGGATGTGGGCATCGCGCCATGCGCGACCGCTTTTGTACCTGGGCATGGCTTCAAGAGCCTGTTCTGAGCGAACGCCGAGCGGCGCGAGGCGAGTCGAACGGGTGGCGTTCGTGCCGTTTTGTGCGTCGTGCTTTAGCCCCTGAGGGTTTGCTCCAATGAGACGCTGCCTCCCTTGCCTCGCCGCGCTCCTCCTTTCGTTGCCTGCATTTTCGCAGGATCAGAATCCTCCGCCCCCACAGGCTCGGTCCGCGCAGCCCACCAATCCCTTCACCCTCAAGGTCAACTCCGACCTGGTCCTTACCAACATCGTCGTCCGCGATAAAAAAACCGGTCAACTCGTCAAAGGCCTTACCGAAAAAGACTTCACCATCACCGAAGAGGGCAAGCCGCAGCACATCGTCAGCTTCGACTTTGAGAACGTCGACCAGGCCGCCGCGCTCAACGAGGCCACTATCAACGCCGCCGCGCCCAACGGCATCTTCGGCGCGAAAAACGGCACCGCCACCACGGCGGAGCTGCGCAACCACCGCCTCATCGTCATGTTCTTCGACATCACTTCCATGCAGCCCGACGACATCGACCGTGCCCAGGACGCTGCCCGCAACTACCTCAACAAGCAGATGCACCCTGCCGACCTCGTAGCCGTCGTTTCGCTCAATGACACCCTCTCCCTCGATCAGGACTTCACCGCGAACAAGGACCTCCTCCTCAAGGCCGTGAACAGCTACGGCGGATCCCAGAGTGAAGGCTTCGAAGCCGGCGCCACCAGCACCTCCAACCAGACTGAAGACGCCAGCTCCTTCACGCCCGACGAATCCGAGTACAACGACATCAATACCGACCGCGAGCTCTTCGCCATCGAAGAAATCTCCAGATCTCTCGCCTACCTCAACGAGAAAAAATCCCTCCTCTACTTCTCCGGCGGCATCCAGCGCGATGGCATTGAGAACCAGGCCTCACTCCACGCCGCAGTCAACGCCTCCGTCCGCGCCAACGTCGCCATCTACTCCGTCGACGCGCGCGGTCTCCAGGCCATCTCGCCGCTCGGCGACGCCACCACCGGCAACCTGCGCGGCGCCAATTCCTTCAACGGCGCGGCCCTGCAGAACAACCTCGACTCCAATTTCAATACCCAGGAAGTCATGGCCACGCTCTCCTCCGACACAGGGGGCAAGACTTTCTTCGACTCCAACGACTTCTCCGGCGCGTTCTCCCGCATTCAGAACGACACCTCCGCCTACTACGTCCTTGGCTATCACTCCACCGACCTTCGCCGCGACGGCCGCTATCGCCGCCTGTCCATCAAAGTCAACCGCAGCGACGTCAAGCTGGAGTACCGCCCGGGCTACTACGCTCCCGCCGACTACCAGCACGCCACCAAAGACGAGCGCGAGCGCCAGCTCGAAGAAGAACTCGCCAGCGATCTGCCCGCCACCGACATGGCGGTCTACATGCAGGCACTCTATTTCCGCCTCGCCGAGAATCGCTTCTACGTGCCCATCTCCCTGGTCGTCCCCGGCTCGCAGATTCCCTTCGTCAAAGGCGGCGACCGCGATAAAGCCACTCTCGACGTCATTGGCCAGGTTAAGGACACCGCTGGCCACGACATCGGCGACGTGCGCGACACCGTCAAACTCGCCATCGATGAGTCGCAGCAGGTTCGCCAGAAGAACGTGCAGTACACCACCGGCTTCAACCTGCCGCCCGGCAAATATCACGTCAAGTTTGTCGTCCGCGAAAACGTCACCGGCCGCATGGGCTCCTTCGAAACCGACCTCACCGTGCCCGATCTGAAGAAGATCCCGCTCAAAATGAGTTCCGTCCTGCTCGCCAGCCAGCGTATGCCCGCCGCCAAAAAGCAGCAGGAGAATAACCCGCTCGTCCGCGACGGCCAGCAGTTTGTGCCCAACCTGCCTCACGTCTTCCGTCAGGATCAGCACATGTATCTGCTCTACGAGGTCTACGATCCGGCAAAAGCCACGGCGGAGCAGACTGCCGCCGTTCCGGCATCCCAGGGGGGAACGGCAGCGCCCGTGCCGCAAAAGAATCAGAAGCCCGACAAGAACGCACCGCCACCCGTGCGCGTCATGACCAGCATCGAATTCCTCTCCGGCTCCGCCAAAGCCTTCGAAACGCCGCTAGTCCAGGCCACGCAGCTCAACGATCCCGCACGCGACGCCGTCGCCTTCCAGTTCGACGTGCCTCTCGCAAGCCTCAAGCCCGGCACCTACATCTGCCAGATCAACGTCATCGACGACGCCGGTGGCACCTTCACCTTCCCGCGCACCGCCGTGCTGATTCGCCCCGCGCCGTCGGCCGCTCCGCCCGCCACCGCCACTTCCGGCGCCGGCGGGCAAGGGAAATAGCTCATCCGTGCCTTCGCTTCGCATATGCGCCCATGATCGCCTCGCCGAAACCATCGTCGTCGACGAGCGCAAACGCAGTGCGCCGTTTTCCTCCCACGCTCTGTGAACTCTGTGTCTCTGTGGTGAAGCAGGCTTCCCGTTCAACCGCGATGAACCCACTTCGGCACGTACCAGATTCGTACTCACTTATCCACGTGTTTTTTGTTCCGTACCCTTGCTCACGCAAAGTCGCCCCTGGATAATCGTGAAGAAGCAGTGGAGGGGCATACACCCCAAACAGTGAACCGATACGGCCGCCAGGATGTTCTTCGCATACTGCGTATCTCCTCCCGGCAACTCAGCGCGTGGGAGAGAGCAGGACTCATCGTCCCCGCATCCGACTACGGCTTCCAGGACCTGGTTCAGCTCCGCAAGCTTCGCGATCTCTGCGCCCAGCGTATCTCCGCCTCCAACATCCGAGCCGGCCTCACCGCCATGAAAGCCGTCTCCGGCATTTCCAATCCGCTGCTCCAGGCTGGCGTTGCCCTCCACGGCCCGCGCCTCGTCTTTCGCCACTCCGGCGCCACCATGGATCCCATCGCCGGACAATTCGAATTCGACTTTGAAGGAGGGGGTTCGCGCCTCGAAATCGTCGAAGAAGGCGCGGTCTCCGAAACTCAGCGCCAGAGCAAAATCAACGCCCTCTTCTTCGAGGGCGTTCGTTGCGAAGAGCAGAGCAAAAATCGACGAGGCCGCAAAGCTCTACGAAGAAACCCTCGCCCTCGGCGAACATGCGCCCGCCGCCATCAATCTCGGCACCATCCTCTATAACAAGCGCCAGTTTGTGCGCGCCGAGCAGCTCTACCGCCGCGCCACCCTCGCCAGCCCCGATTACGCGCTCGCCTTCTTCGACCTCGGCAACGCGCTCGACGAATTGCAGCGTCTCCCTGAGGCCGTCGAAGCCTACATGGCTGCCATTCGTCTCTCACCCGGCTACGCTGACGCGCACTACAATCTCGCTCTCGCCCTGGAGCGCAGCAACGAGCGCCGTCGAGCCCTGCGCCACTGGCGCGCCTACATCAAGCTCGATCCTGTTGGCCCCTGGTCCAATCACGCTCGCCTGCAGATCCGCAAAATCCTCGACCGCGAAGAACTCGCCATCGTCTGGCGCCGCCCCAGGACAGCCCTCGCAGCTAAGAGCTAGAAGCTAACAGCTAGCGGCTGCCTCCCACATTAAAGCTCTTCACCGCGATCGCGTTCGGCCCCTTGCCCGCAGACAACACCGTGAACAGCGATCCCGTGATCGGCTGCCCCTTCGGCGTGTAGCTGATCGTCCGCACCACCGACACATCGCCCGCCCCGCGATCCACCGCCAGCAGCAGAAATCCGTTCCCGGAGAGCACCAACGGCCCCGGCCCATCCCCAACCTGCACCGTGTTCACCAGCTGCCCATCGTCAATCGAGTACGCCGCCACCGTGTTGTCGCGCGAATTGCTCACCCACAGCGTTGAGTTGTCCGCGCTCACCACGCCACCCAGCGGCGCCGCGCCCACCACATACGCGCCGCCCACTTCGTTGGCTCCCGTCGCGATCTCCGACATCGTGTCGTCGCCGAAATTCGACACGAAAATTTCGCCGCCATCCGGCTTCAGCGCCAGATGCACCGGCGCCAGCCCCACGTCCAGAAACGCCAGCAACCGGTCGACCCTCTCCTGCGGATTTTGTCCCGCCCAGTTCTGGCTCTCCGGCCGCTCCAGCCCCACCGCCATCACCTGGTGCCCGCCCGTGCACGCCACAAACGCCTTCGACGAGTCCGGCAGGATCACCGCATCGGAAGCTCCAGGACATCCATCGAAGACCGCGCGCACCTTCAGTTTCTCCGCATCCACCACCGTCGCGCTGTTCCCGGCGCGGTTCGCTACCACCAGCGTCGCGCCGTCGGGAGAAACCCGCACCACTCCTGGCGTCTCGCCCACACCCACCGCGCCAACCTCGCGCCGCTTCCTCAGATCCAGCACCGATACGTTGTTCGATCCCGCGTTCGCCACCCAGGCCCGCTCCCCCGTCGCGTCCACGCTGATCGACTCCGGCTCCCGATGCACCCCAATCGTCGCCACCACTTTATTCGTCACCGCGTCGATCACGCTCACCGACGCGCTGCCCCGATTCACGACGTACACCTCATCGCGCGTCGGGTTCACCGCCACGTCCGTTGGATCGTCGCCCACCGCAATCGTCGCAGCCGTCGTCATGTTGACCAGATCCAGCACGGTGACAGAATTCCCCCCGCCATTCGTCACCCACGCGTATTCCCGAAAATCGGTCGGATACGTCGGAAAATGCCTCCGCCGGCACCCGGTCGTCACCAGAGCGAGCGACAGCAAGAACAAGACCGCCAAAGCGGCCGTCCATTCACTGCGATGTTTTGCTTTTGTATCAGGGCACGAGGCCGATTTTGTATCCGCGCACGACACAATGGGTGCCTCATCCTGGTTGCGCCTGCCATTGGGCGCAAGCAGGGTGGGAATGCGAAGGCCTCGATCAGCCGCTTTTGTATCAGGGCACGACTTCAGTCGTGCCGATACAACGCTCAAAAAGAATGGGGGCTTTAGCCCCTGAGGCTTTCCTCAAATCCGTCGCAGACTGTCTGCCAGTTTCCACGGTCCGGTTCAGCATACACGCCAGCCGCGCACACCAAACCTTGCGCCCAAAACGGCTCTCATGAACCAGGGAAGGGAATCGCCTTACCGCGCCGCGGCGCTCTCCACATGGATCCCGCGCGGCACGCTCCGGTGCAGCACCGTCGCAATCTGCGAGCACTCCTCCATCAGCTTTTCAAACTGCTCCGGCACAATCGACTGCATCCCGTCCGACAAGCGCCTTGTCCGGCTGATGATGCACCTCGACGATCAGCCCATCGGCGCCCACCGCCACCGCCGCCCGCGCCAGCGGCAGCACTTTATTCCGCTTGCCCGTCCCATGGCTCGGATCCACCAGGATCGGCAGATGGCTCTCCCGCTGCACTGCCGGCACAATGCTCAGGTCCAGAGTATTCCGCGTGTGATCCGCGAACGTCCGCACCCCGCGCTCGCACAGGATCACCTCGTAGTTCCCCTCGCTCATGATGTACTCAGCCGCCATCAGAAACTCCTCCAGCGTCGCCGCCAGTCCGCGCTTCAGCAGCACCGGCTTGCGTTTCCGCCCCGCCTCTTTCAGCAGCGAGAAGTTCTGCATGTTCCGCGCGCCAATCTGGATCACGTCAGCGTACTCGGCCACCAGCTCCAGAGCCTCGTGGTCGATCGCCTCCGTCACAATCCGCAGCCCGAACCGTTCCCGGACCTCCGCCATGATCTTCAGCGCTTCTTCGCCCAGCCCCTGGAATGCATACGGCGATGTTCGCGGCTTATACGCGCCACCCCGAAAGAACTGCGCCCCCGCCGCCGCTACCGCCTCCGCAATCGCAAACGCCTGCTCTCTTGATTCGATCGAGCACGGTCCCGCGATTATCGCCAGCTTCGCACCGCCGATCGTCGCATCGGTCCCCGCGAACCGGATCACCGTGTCCTCTTCCTTCACGTCGCGGCTCACCAGTTTGTAGGGCTTCGAGACGCGGATCACCTCTGCCACCCCCGCCAGCTCTTCCAGGTTTCCGCGATCCACTTCGCCCTGGTTGCCGGTAATTCCAATCGCCGTCCGCTGTGCTCCCGGCAATGGGTGCGCCCGATACCCGAGCCCCTCGATATGCTCGCAGACCGCCTTAATCTCTTCCGGCGTCGCCTGCGCCTTCATCACCACAAGCATGGTCTTTCCCTCACTTGAGCTAACCCAAGTGTAGTGGAACAGGTGCACAAAGGCGATCAGATGGAGCCAATGCAGCGGTTACCGGAGCGCAATCACCTGGTGACCGGCGGCTTAAGCTACTCGTCCCGATACAGGTCCCGTCCGCTCCGCGCCGCAATCACGGCCGGGGTCAGAACCATAGCTACAAATAAAACCACGATCAGAGCGTCACGCATAGGGGCTTTCATGCGCCCGGTTCGGGCCTTCTCCGGGCAGGACCAGTCTCTATGGTGGTGGCCCCGAACTAAATAGCACTTCGGCGTGCCCGCCTGCGGCCAAAGGGTCAGCCCGCCCCCAAAACACACACCCTGATTCAAAATATTGCGAAGCCCCGCAACTTTCGATCCCAACCCAGGGTCCTTACCCAGCGTGAGGGGTCCCGGCGGGCTTCTCACACAGCAACTCTCCTCGGACAACGAGGCTGCCTCTGTCAGATTTCGGTTGGCAGCCTCGTTGCTTTTTCTTTGGCCCCCCGCCAGTCATCTCCTCGCCTTCTCTGTTCCCCGCAGCTGCGCCTCCTCGTTGTAGCCTTCAGTCCCCTTTAAGGTTGCTGGCGTATGAAAGGAATCGTCACTGAGGAACCTGCTCGCGGTGACTGCATCGCCGCCAATCCGAAGGAGAAATCCCATGGCACAATGCCCGAGGCTTGCACTCTCCTGCCTTCGTGTACGCTTCCTGCGTGCTCCTGTGCTCCGCTCATGCCGAAGAAAAGCGTATCTCCCGCGCTCAGTTGCCCCCCGCTGTTCGCAAAATCGCCGACGAGCAGGCGCAGGGCGCCACCGTCCGCGCGTACACGACCGATGTCGAGAACGGCCAGCGCGAGTACGAAGTTGAAATGAGCCTCAACGGCCACTCAAAAGACGTCACCATTGCTCCCGACGGCCGCCTCATCGAAATCGAGGAACAGATGGCCCCCGACGCACTCCCCTCGCCGGTTCTCTACAGCCTCCGGCGCAAAGCCGGCCGGGCTGACATCGTTAAAGTGGAATCCATCACAAAGAACGGCGCGATCGTCGCGTATGAAGCGCAGCTCCGCAGCTCCGGCAAACATTTCGAGATTCAGGTCGGGCCCAACGGCGAGGATCTGACGCACGAAGAATAACCACCCTTCCTGCCGTCAGCGCTCGTTCAGCAGAATCTCGATCTGCGTGTCCTTCGGGAATTGCACTTCGTGTCCGCGCGCGATCCACCGGGAGTAGATCGACTTCGACAACGCAAAATACGCGAACCCCCGCCCCACCGCCGCATTCGCCGACGCCATTGCCGCTACGCGTGCCGCAAATCCAAACCCGTTGCTGATCACCGCGCTGTTACTCGGATTCGCCGCGTCGTCCCCATACGAAGCTGCCGTCAACATCCCCAGCGCCATCGGCGCCAGATACTTCCCCGGACCCGAACTCGTCGCCGCCGTCCCTTCTTCCGTGATCTTCATCTTCGCGTTCGTTGCCGCTTCGGCCGCCGCCAGCTGTCCGTACACCGTCGACGCCGTGCCACCCTCCGTCTCAATGTTGCGAAACGTGAACCGCAGGCGTCCGTTGCGCGCAAACCACCGTGCCGGCTGCGCCAGCGTCACCAGCCCCTGCATCTTCGCGCCCTCTGGAAACACCACCTGCCTGCCGTCCGGCGTCAGCAGCGGCCGCGTCAGCACCGCCGTCACCGGCGCGCCATGTTTGTCTTTGGCTGAATTCAGATCCACCGTCAGCCGCGCTTCCACCACTCCCGTCGGCGCCCCATGGACCTCCGCCTGCGGCAACGGCGCCGGCCTGGCTTCCGGAATTTCCAGCGGCGCCGTCAGTTCCGCGTCGTACTGCGTCCCCGTCCAGATCGTCGGCGGACTCCATGGCAGCTGCGCATACACCCACTTCTCCAGCCGATCCCCCAGGTTCGGATGATGAAAAGTGTCCAGCGCCTCGCGCTTGCGGTTCTCGATCTCCTGCCGCGCCATTTCTTTCAGGCTCGAGTGCTTCTTGTTGACGCTCATCTTCACCACTGCTGCGTCGCGCTGCACTACCGTTGTCTCGATCTTCGCCGTCGTGCCATCCGGCAGTTGCAGCGAGTCGAAACGAACCTCGGGAATTCCTGCCGGCACGAAGTTGCCGTCCACCATCGACCGCACGCGATCCTTGTGAGCCGCGGGATGCGTCCCCACAATCTCGCCCGATACACGCGTGTCCACCGGCAGCACCTTGTGATCCACGCTGTAGATCGGTGCAATCAGATGTCCTTCGAGGTGGGTCCCGGCCCGCACCCGGTAGCGGTGATCCACCTGGATCCGCAACGGCACGCCTGCCGGAATCACGGTGGTCTGCGCAATGCCCGGCAACGTGCTCAGCGCACACAGCACGCCGGCGATCGTTGCAGGGAACATCACCAGTCTCATCTTCTCAATAGACGCCGGCCGGAAAGAAACAGAGCCGCACCTTCATTGGATGGCAGCAGCAACGCTTCTTGCCAAACGGCCTCATGAACAACGCGTCATTTCTGCGCCACCACAATAACTTTGAACGTCCCCGGCTTCATCTGCGGACGCTTGCCGTTCGCCGCCGGCTCCATCTCCGCCGTCGGCAGGAAAATCTCGTGTCGCATCGGATCCAACCCCATCGTCCGCGCTCCATCGGCGGTCTTCACCGTCTGCTCCACGTCGAACTTCCCCGCCTTCTCGCCGATCACCGTCAGCGATCCATCCCGGCAGCTCGCGAACGCCTGGTCTTTGAAAACCCGCGTCGCGTCCACGCCCGCCCCAATCGGCAGGTCCGCCACAACCTTCCCGTCCTCGGTGCTCATCACGATCATCTTCTGCGGATTGCGGCAGCCGATAAACAAACGGTGCGCCTTCGCGTCAATCGCCATCCCCACCGGATGCCCGCCCGGTGCCACCGGCCACCGCGCCACCACCTTGCGCGTGTGCAGATCCACCACCGCCACCACGTCCTTGTCTTCGAGGTTGATGTACGCCTTTCCGGTTCCGTCCACCGCCAGAAACTCCGGCGCTCCGTCCAGCTTGATCGGCTCATCGATCTTCCCGTTCGGATCGATGTCCGGCTTGAACGTCATCAGCGCGTTGCCGTCGCCCGACACCGCCAGCACCAGATTCGTGCTCGGGTCATAGATGATCCCATCCGAGTCCGGCATCGTCGCCAGCTTCCCCAGCACCTGATAGCTCTTCATGTCGAAAACCAGAATCGCGCCGCTGCCCCCGCCATCCGTGATAAATCCCCGGCCCAGCTTCGGCACCAGTGCCACGCCGTGCGACCGCACCTGCCCTGGAATATCCGCCAGCACTTTGCCTGTCTCTTCATCGATTGCCTGGGTGTGCGTCGAGCGTGTCACGAACAAGCGGTGATTCGCCGCGTCCACCGTCACATAATCCCAGCCGCCTTCGCCGCCCACGGGAAACGTCTTCGTCACCTGCCACTGCGTTTGTGCCTCAAGCGGAGCCGCACCCAGCAAGGCCACCGAGATCGCAGCGAAAACAACTGGATAAACACGCATCGTTATTCTCCTCGCAGGAATTCCAGCGCGCGGAAAATCGCAATTCCGCGCCCCCTGCACTCTACTCAGCCTTGCTGAATTCTTCCTGAAGGCCCGCCGCATCGGGCAGCCCGGTCCGATCCCGTGCGCTTTCATCGCCCGGCCCCCGGCGCATATCATAGAACCCAGAGCCACTGCATCCGCGCGACGGAGCGGCAGGCGGGAAGGGAAGTTGTGCGCTGGTTTCTCCGGTCCAAGATTCACAATGCTACGGTCACAGAAGCCAACATCGCCTACATCGGCAGCATCACCATCGATGCCGCCCTCATGGAAGCGGTCGGCCTTGCCGTCGGCGAAAAAGTCCTCGTCGTCAGCAATACCTCCGGTGCTCGCCTCGAAACCTACACCATCGCCGGCGAGCGCAACTCCGGCACAATCCAGATGAACGGCGCCGCCGCTCACCTCATCCATCGCGGCGATCAGATTATCGTCATGGGCTTCGAGCTCTCCGACACTCCCATTCAACCCAAAGTCATCCTCACCGGCCCGGACAACCGCGCGCCGCAGCCGCTTTCCGAATCCGGCTGACGGCCTCCGCCGCGCGGATCGTTCAAGCCGCCGCCGCCCTGCTGTTCTCCAGCGTGAAGCGCCCCACCGTCTCCTGCACTTCCGTATTCTGGTTGCGTCCTGTATGACCTCCTCAACGCAAACGGCGCCCCTCCTTCTCCTCGACGAGCCCACCCGCACCTCCCTCTGGACCACTCTCGTCTCCGAGGTCGAGCGCTACCTCCGCTCCGTCGAAGAGCTCCCCGTCTCGCCCGCCCTCGACGCTCCCGCCATCCGCGCCTTCGCCGAGTCCTTCACCTTCGACCATCCCCTCCCGCCCGCGGAAACCCTGCGCTCCATCGCGGCCCAGCTCACGCGCTACCAGGTCCACACGCCGCACCCGAACTACTACGGCCTCTTCAATCCCGCTTCCACCACCATGAGCATCGCCGCCGACGCGCTGGTCGCCGCGCTCAACCCCCAGCTCGCCGCGTGGAGCCACTCGCCTCTCGCCTCCGAGATGGAACTGCACCTCGTCCGCTCCCTCGCCGAAAAATTCGGCATCCCCAGCGGCCAGGCCGACGGCGTCTTCACCAGCGGCGGTGCCGAAGCCAATCACACCGCGCTGCTCACCGCGCTCTTCCATCGCTGGCCGCAGCTCGCCGGCGCAGGGCTCCGCTCCCTCGACCAGCAACCCGTCTTCTATGTTTCCGCCGAAGGCCACCACTCCTTCCTGAAAGCCGCCAAAGCGTCCGGCCTCGGTGCCGATTCTCTGCGCGAAGTCGAAGTCGACTCCGCTCTCCGCATGCGTCCGGACGCTCTCCGCGCCGCTCTTGAGCGCGATCGCGCCCAGGGCCTGGCTCCTTTCCTCGTCATCGCCACCGCTGGCACCACCGGAGCCGGCGCCATCGATCCCATCTCCGACATCGCTCCCATCGCGCGCCAACATAACCTCTGGTTCCACGTCGATGCCGCCTGGGGCGGAGCTGCCGCCCTCGTCCCCGAACTCCGTCCGCTCCTTAAAGGAACCGAGCACGCCGACTCCGTCACCTTCGACGCCCATAAATTTCTCTCCGTCTCCATGGGTGCCGGCATCTACCTCACCCGCCATCCCGACATCCTCACCCGCACCTTCGGGACGCTCACCGCCTACATGCCCAAAGAGGGCGAGCGCCTCCAGGCCACTGATCCGTTCTCCCACTCCCTGCAGTGGTCCCGCCGCTTTACCGGCCTCAAGCTCTTCCTCTCCCTCGCCGTCGCCGGCTGGGAAGGTTACGCCGCCACCATCCGCCACCAGACAGCAATGGGCAATCAGCTCCGCACCCAACTCGCCGGCCGCGGTTGGCGGATTGTCAACGATACCCCGCTCCCTCTCGTCTGCTTCACCGACGCAGCCCACTCCTGGGATCTCGCCCAGTGCCAGCGCGTCGCCAACGCCGTCATCGAATCCGGCCAGGCCTGGATTTCCACCATCCAGGTCGGCAGCGAGAAACAGCCCGCCCTCCGCGCCTGCATCACCAGCTACCGCACCGAGCCCCGCCACATCGAAACCCTCCTCGCCACCCTCAACGAAGCCCGCAGTAAGTCGTAAACCCGGGCCCGGAGCCCGCCCCCTGCATCCTGTCCCCTGCACCCTGTCCCCTGCACCCTGTACCCGCCGTCAGCTACACTGCTGCGCATGAAATTCCGCCTCCCGCACGCCCCCTCTCTCGCGCTCGCGTCGCTCCTGCCTCTGACGCTTCTCTCCGTCACAGCCGCCGCGCAGGACTGGGCCAAAACCCGCCTCGAGTCCTCGCCCCGCCATCGCGAATACGTCACCCTCCACCACGACAACCGCGCCGTCCAGGCCCTCGTCGTCTACCCCGAGGTGAAGAACAGAGTCCCCGTCGTCGTCATGATCCACGAGATCTTCGGCCAAAGTGACTGGGCCAGAGAGATGGCCGACGAAGTCGCCGCCGAAGGCTTCATCGTCGTCGAGCCTGATCTCCTCAGCGGCTTCGGCCCCAACGGCGGCGGCTCCGACGCCTTCGCCACTCAGGACGACCGCGTCAAAGCCGTCTCCGCGCTCGACCCCGGCGTCGTTCTCGCCGACCTCGATGCCGCCGCCGACTACGGCAAGAAGCTTCCCGCCGCCAACGGCAAAATCGCCGTCGCAGGATTCTGCTGGGGCGGCACCAAATCCTTCGCCTTCGCCGCGCACCGCAAAGACCTCAGCGCCGCCTTCGTCTTCTACGGCTCTGGCCCAGCCGACGTCACGCCCATCACCGCTCCCGTCTACGGCTTCTACGCCGGCAACGACGCGCGCATCGGCGCCACGGTCCCCGCCACCACCGAGGCCATGAAGGCCGCCGGCAAAGTCTACGAGCCCGTCACCTACGACGGCGCGGGCCACGGATTCATGCGCGCCGGCGAAGACCCCACCAACACCAACCCCGCCAATAAAACCGCGCGCGAGCAGGCCTTCGCCCGCTTCGTGAAGCTCCTCCACACCCTCAAGTGATTCCGCCCGTCTGAGCTGCCCGCGTCCTCGGCGGGTGGGCGAACGCGCTGCCTCGAAGCAAAAACGCAACGCGTCAGGAAGCAAACTCACCACGAGGCAAACCAGGGCGCCGACCGTACGATGGAGGCCTTTCGCGAAGCGGTCCCGCTTGGGCGGGACGACGGTCACGGTACCAGGGTCGCCGCCACGCCGTCCCACCTCTGCACAAACCCGCGCCGGCCCCGCTCCACAGGCCTATAATGAAGTTGTCAACGTTGTATCGCGCGGTCCGCCAGAACCAACCGAGCCAGCTACCCGCTTGGTCCCCCGCAGCGCTACCGGCAGCAGTGCGACCCACAACCATCGCGCCGTCCCCCGGCAACCTCCTCGGAGCAAGCGCCTCCGCCCCGATCCGCTGAACAAGACTCGCTGAACCAGGAGGATGTATGAACCAGCCAGTAACCCCAGCCAAAGCCGCAACACCGCCGGTAGTCTCCGACGTCCTGCAATCCGACCATCACTCCCACTTCACCACGCAGGAAATCGCCAAGGCCGTCGCCCGCCATCAGCGTGAACACCCGGCCCAGACCCCGCGCAACCTGAAACCGCAGAAGACCACCCCTCGCCACTGAGACTCGCCCGGCCTCGCGCCGGCTCCCACTGAGTTCTCCACGGGCAAGACGCTCAACGCAGCACTCCTTGCCCTTGGTCACTCTACCCTTGCTATCCGAAACAGAATCGGGCTTAGTCTGCCTCAACCGAGAGGAACCCCAGCCTCCGGCATCCCTGTGCTCGCCGAGGCCTGCCCATGCGCTCCGAGTCCTGGCTCAACTCTCTGCCGTCGCCACTGCGCTCGCTCCTCCCCGACTTCGCCCTCGATCTCCGCTACGGCCTTCGCCAGCTTCGCCGCGCCCCCGGCTTTACTGCGCTCGCGATTCTCTGTCTCACTCTCGCCATCGGTGCCAACGCCGCGGTCTTCAGCTGGCTCGAAGGCATTCTCTTCCGCCCCTGGCCCGCCGTCGCCCATCAGGATCGCCTCGTCGCTCTCGCCGGAACTGCTCGCGGCGAAACCGGTGCCACCGAAATCTCCTGGCCCGATTTTCTCGACCTCCGCCGCAGCTGCACCCTCTGCGAAGACTCCTTCGTCAGCAAGATCAGCAGCAGCACCCTCTCCATCGGCGACCATGCTCAAACCGCCATCGGCAGCATCGTCTCGTCGAACTACTTCGACGCCATCGGCGTTCGCCCTGTCCTCGGCCGCGGCTTCGAGCCCGATGAAGATACCGGCAACGACGCGCATCCCGTCGTCGTCATCAGCGACCAGCTCTGGCGCGATCGCTTCAACGCCGACCCCGCCATCATCGGAAAAACCCAGCGCCTGAACAACGTCCCGCACACCATCATCGGTGTCGCGCCCCGGGGCTTCAACGGAACCTTCGTCGGCTGGGCCATGCAGTTCTGGGTCCCCGTTTCCATGGAAGAAGCCTTCGAGAGCGGCGGCTACAAACTCGAAGATCGCGACGCGCGCTGGGTCGAAGCCTTCGTGCGCCTCCGGCCCGGCGTCACCCGAGCCCAGGCGCAGCAGCAGGTCTCCGCCGTCGCATCGCAGCTCGAGCGCAGCTACCCGGCATCGAATCGCGGCCGTGGCCTCCAGCTTTATCCTCTCTGGCAAACTCCATTCAACAACGCAGGCGCACTCCTCCCCACCCTCGAAATCATGACCGCCGTCGTTGCCTTCGTTCTCCTCATCGCCTGCGCCAACGTCGGCAATCTCCTGCTCGTCCGCGCCCTCGCCCGCCGGCACGAGATGAGCGTGCGCCTCGCTATCGGAGCCGGCCGCTCCCGCCTCTTCCGCCAGCTCCTCACCGAAGGCCTCCTCCTCGCCGCCTTCGGCACCATTGGCGGGCTCGCCGTCGCCTTCGCCTGCCGCCGCGCGCTCGTGCTGCTCCTGCCCGCGCGCTCCGGCATCTCCATGTATCTGCCCGGCGCCATCGACGCGCGCGTGATGGCCTGGAGCGCCGCCCTCTGCATCCTCGTCACCCTCCTCGTCGGACTCGTGCCCGCCTTCCAAACCCGCGACATCGACCTCGCCATCCCGCTGCGCGCCGAATCCTCCTCCATCGCCGGGTTCCCGTAGTAAAACCTGGATCCGCGCCGCCCTCGTCGTCCTGCAGGTCTCGCTCAGCTTCATCCTCCTGGTCGGTGCCGCCCTGCTGCTCCGCAGCCTCGAAAAGATTCGCACCGCCAGTCCCGGCTTCTCTACCACCAGCGTCGTTACCACCAACATCTCGCTCGTCGCCGCTGGATACGACGCTCCGCGCGCCAAAGTCTTTCAGGACGAACTCATCGACCGCGTCCGTGCGCTCCCCGCCGTCGACTCCGCCGCCTTCGCCCGTCTCGCGCCGCTTGGCTATAAGGGCTACTCCTCGACTCCCATCGCCGTTGACGGCTACCAGCCTCCGCTCGAAGAGCGCCCCTCCATCGACTACAACCAGATCGGCCCCGGCTACTTCGCCACGCTCGGCATCCCTCTGCTCTCCGGCCGCGACTTCGCCCGCAACGACGACCAAAACGCTCCGCTGGTCGCCATCGTCAACCGCACCATGGTCAACCGTTACTGGAGCGGCCAGGATCCCATCGGCCGCCGCCTCCAGGTCAAAGGCAAATGGGCGCGCGTCGTCGGCGTCGTCGCCGACTCACGCTACCAAAGCATGCGCGAAGCCCCCACGCCCTTCTTTTACGTCCCGCTCCGCCAGGACTTCGCCATCGCGCCGGCTCTCTTCATCCGCACCTCGCAGCCGGTCCAGAGCATCCTCCCCGAACTCCTCGGCCAGGTGCATGCCCTCGACAAAAATCTCGCCCTCTACGAAATGATCACCCTGCGGGAGCAGGTCAACCGCTCCACCTCCGCACAGATGGTCGCCGTCACCCTGGTCTCCATCCTCGGCAGCCTCGCGCTGCTCCTCGCCGGCGTCGGCCTCTATGGAGTCATGTCCTACGCCGTCGCGCAAAGCAGCCGCGAACTCGGCCTGCGCATGGCGCTCGGCGCGGACGCCGCCAACCTCCTGCGCCTCGTCCTCGCGCGCGGCCTCCGCCTCACCGCTACCGGCATCGTTTTCGGAGCCATCGCCGGACTCGCCCTCACCCGCTGGCTCGGCAATCTTCTCTACGATGTCAGCCCGCGCGATCCGCTCGTCTACGTCCTGGCGCTCGCCGTTATGACGGCCACCGCCCTCGCTGCCTGCCTTCTCCCGGCCTGGCGCGCCGCCCGCACCGACCCCGCCCGCGTCCTGCGCAATTAATCCCGCCTCGCCACCGGAACTCTCCCCCTCTCGCGCCCGTATAGGACTGCATCCCCGCGGGAGAACCCACGCCCATGACCTCAACCAGCCGCAACGCCAGGGTTGCAGGGCTCCTCTACATCCTGGCCTCCGCCTTCGGCATCGTGCGCCTCCTCTACATCCCCAGCGCGTTGTTCGTCTCCGGCAACGCTTCGGCCACCGCCGCCAACATCGTCGCGCATGAACCCCTCTTCCGCTTCGGTATCGTCTGCTACCTCATCGGAGGCACCCTCTGGATCTTCGTGCCCCTGGCCCTCTATCGCCTGCTTCGAGACGTCGACCCCTCGCTCGCTGCTCTCATGGTGATCCTTGGCAGTTTCCTCCAGGTGCCCACCTACTTCTACAACACCGTCACTGACGTCGCCGCCCTCATGTTTGCGCGCGGCGGTGGTTTTCTCACCGCATTCAATCAGCAGCAGCGTGAAGCCCTCGCCCGCCTCTGCCTCAACCTGCATCACCAACTCGATCTTGCCAACATGATGCTGGCCGGTCTCTGGCTCCTGCCCTTCGGACTTCTCGTCTATCGCTCGCGCATGCTGCCCCGCTTCCTCGGCGTCTGGCTCATGGCCGCCTGCTTTCCCTACCTCGGTATTTGCATTGCAGGATTTCTGAGGCCAGGCTCTGAAGACCGCATTTTCACCCTCGGCCAGCCTCTCATGCTTGCAGAAGTCGCCACCATGCTCTGGCTTGTCATCATGGGTTCCAAAGAACGCCCACCCGTCGCGGATTAGTCCCTCGCCGCATCCGCCCGCGCAGCCCCGGCGCGTCCCCTTTCCCCCAACCCACCCCTCCCGCTATCCTTCTCCGTCAGCCCCATCCGGAGAACAGCGCCCCGTGAACAAAGTCTTTCCCTCTCGCCGAAGCCGCCGTCGCCGATATCCCCTCCGGCGCCACCCTCATGCTCGGCGGATTCGGCCTCTGCGGCATCCCCGAAAACCTCATCCACGCCCTCGTCGAAGAAAACCGCCGCCGCGGCCTTACCGGCCTTCACACCATCTCCAACAACATGGGCGTCGACGGCTTCGGCATGGGCCTCATGCTCGAAGCCGGCATGATCGCCTCCCACACCGGCTCCTACGTCGGCGAAAACAAGCTGCTCGAAGAAAAAGTCATCAAGGGTGAACTCGACCTCCGCCTCACCCCCCAGGGCACGCTCGCCGAACGCATCCGCGCCGGTGGCGCTGGCATCCCCGCCTTCTTCACTCCCGCCGGAGCCGGCACTCTGGTCGCCGAAGGCAAAGAAACCCGCACCTTTGATGGCCGCCCCTACCTTCTCGAATCCTGGCTCCGCGCCGACTTCGCACTCGTCAAAGCCTGGAAAGGCGACCGCGCCGGCAACCTTATCTATAGAAAGACCGCCCGCAATTTCAACCCCATGATGGCCACCGCCGCCCGCATCACCATCGCCGAAGTCGAAGAGCTCGTCGACACCGGCACTCTCGACCCCGAAGCCATCGTCACGCCCGGCGTCTACGTCAAGCGCATCCTCCAGGGCGCCCACTACGAAAAACGCATCGAACGCCGCACCGTCCGCTCCGCATAAGCCGTCTGCGCCACCGACGAACCGTCCAGAAAGCCGCGCCCGCCATCGCCGCTGCAGTCACTTGCAGTTTTCGGTGCACAGGTTCTGGCTGAAGAACGGAATCACGTGGTTCTGAAAGCGATCGGCGACAGCGCTGGTATGGGTGCCGTGGTACATCTCGAAGCTGTTTTTGACGCCATAGCTGTCGAGGATTTCGTGGAGCTTCTGCATGTCGACGTGGAGGCCGTCCTGATCGCCCACGTCTTCCGCGATGGCGTGGTACTCCTTCAGATTGTCGACGTACTGGTCGACGAAGGCGAGCGGTGCATTGGCGGTCCATTTGGCGACGACGTCCGGTTGCGGAACGCCGTCTTTCATCGGCAGATCGAGGTAGAGCGGAGGATTCTTCGGGTCTGGCGACCATGCCGCCGCTGTGGCCAGCTGAGCACGCTGGAAGAACGGCATGCCTTCGGAGTCGGCAGGCGATTTCATGGCCGCAACCTTCGCTTCGAACTGCTTCTCGGCGTCCTCCCACTTCGTCGCGTCCATCCCCGGCGGCGGTCCGGACGGCCGCGGCGACAGGCAACAGGCGCTCATGATGTACAGGCTGCCGAACACCTCAGGATGCTTCATGCCGATGCGCGTCGCGCCGTAGCCTCCCATCGAATGCCCAACCAGCCCGCGGCTCATGCGATCGGGGATGGTCCGGTAATGCGCATCGATATATGCGACCAGGTCGTGCCAGATGAATTTCTCAAAGTCGCCGGTCGTTTCCGAGCTGGAATACATCGATCCGTTGTAGCCAGTCTTCGAATCGGGCAACACCACGATCATCTCCTTCGAGCCCTGGGCGAACGCGCCCTCGATGGTCTGCGGCACGTGGATCTCATGAGTCCATTGTTCGGCGCCAATGGAGTAGCCGTGCAGCGCATACACCACGGCGTAGCGCCGATTCTTGTTGCTGTTGTAGCTCGGCGGCAGGAAGACGATCACGTCGCGGTCCGCGGATTCCCCTCCGAGATTCCCCTCGATCGCGCGCGAGTGAACCTTAATATGCTCCACCGTCACCGGCTTCGCACTGGGGATCACGGGCGGGACTTCGGTTGGCACCTGCGCCAGGCTCGGGACAGCGCCCGTTGCCACGGCCAGCGAAATCAAAGCAGAAACAGCGAAAGAGAGCCTTGCTTCCATCATCGTTCACACTCCGATTCTTCGGTTTGTTGCAATACTCATTCCGGCAGCTTCAAACAGCTAGTGTGCGGTTTCCGCGACGGCGAACCGATAGACATCCACGCTGATCGGTGCCACAGAAAGAGTCGTTCCCGCTTCGCCGATCGCGGTTTCCTTCACCTCCACCTGCGGCGTCTGTCCTACACGGTTGGCGGCCTCGAGATCCTTGCCCGTCATCTGCCACAGCGTCGCATTGCCCGTCAGATGTACGCCGCCGACGTTCAGATTGAACTTCTGCTCGGAGCCGGTCGCGTTCACAACAGCAAGCGTCAGAAATTTGCGGTCCGCACTGAGCGCCGCGAACATATCCAGCGGATAAGTGGGGCTGCCGGCGCTGGTCCGCGGCAGGTCGTCCACCATATGTTGCGTCGGAGCCGGCTGTGGAGAATTGCCCGTCAGCGCAACCGGGATCGAACCCGCACCAAGGTGTTCGCCGTAGAGCTTAAAGAGCACGCCATTCGTGTTCAGGGTCGCCGCAGTCTGGTTGAAGTCCAGCGTGGAGACGCCCATGGTGAAGGCGGTCATGCGGAGATAATCGGTTTCCCGAAGCATTTCGTTGAAGACCATGGCGTAAGCGAGCGCCAGCTTCAGATCGGTCTGCCCGCCGCTGTAGGCATACTCGTCATTCGACATGAAGATGTGTTTGGTCTTCATCTCCGGATAGCGCTGCTCGTACGCCTCCCACTCTTCGCCCTTGAGGTGCACGCGATCCGACGGCCGCCGGACCCACTCGAGGTCCGTCTCCTGATCGGGAACCAGACCCGCCTCCAGGCGTCCGACCTTGATGCCTTTCTCAGCGCGCTCCCGGTCCCAGTGCGTACCCGCGCGCGTGTACCAGTGTTCGGTGATGCCGTCGAAGTTGCCCCAGTCTTGCTTGAGGAAGCCGCACGTCCAGTCCGCGTCGGAGCAGATGCCGGCCTTATCAAGCGGAATGTGCCAGTCGGCTGCGACGCCCTCGATGATCGCCTCTTCCGGCATGGAGCCTGAGGCCAGCAGCGTGATCGACGGATCCACCGCGCGCATCGCTTTTGCGAATTCGTTGTGCTTCATCAGGTAGTACTTCAAATCCGTGCGGCCCAGCTGCCATTGCCCATACGGCTCGTTGCCAATGTCCCAGAACTTAACGTGGTACGGCTCCGGATGCCCGTTCCGTGCCCGCATCGCGCCCATCGGTGTAGAGGTTGCGCCGTTCATGTACTCCACTTCCTCGGCAGCCGAGTGCGCGTCGCCGAAACCGGCATTGACCGTGATGTACGGCTCGACGCCGATCAGCCTGCACAGCGTCATGAATTCATCCATGCCCACGTCGTTGCTCTGCATCGCATTCCATGCGTAGTCGAAATCCGGGGGCCGCTTATCGCGCGCGCCAACCGAGTCGTACCAGTTGAAGTCGGAGATGAAGTTGCCACCCGGAAGCCGCCAGAATCCGGAATGCAATTGCTTCAGTTGCGCGATGACTTCCGGACGGAAACCCTCGAGGGTATCGGCCGGCATCAGCGACACCGCGCCGACGTGGAAGCTGCCCGTCCCCGTGCCGGTGATCTCGAGCGCGCCGCTATCGGCGTCGGCTCCGGCGGTAAAGGTGAAGGGGAGATCTTTATAGGTGGACGTGAGTGCGGGAAGCGCGACCGTCTGGCGATCGCTCGCGCCCTCACCCCACACCAGCGCAACCTTCACCTTCGCGCCGGGCGTGGCGCGGAGCCAGATGTGGCCCGTGTACTTCTTCCCCTTCACCAGGGCAAAGCCCGCCTGGCGGATGCCATGCGGTGTGGAACCGTCGAGTTCGATGCGCGGGCTCTGATCGCCCACAAACGGCTCGTCCTTGTCCATCACGACGCTGTTGTCAGGACCGACCGGATGCCATTTGCGCATTTGCATATTACGGAACGGTCCGCCCTGCGCCGGCGCAGCTGCGGCGGGTTCCTCGGCCTTGATGGGAAAGTAGAACTTACGATCGTCGAGCATCTCCGACCAGAGGCTGCGATAGATCAGCTGGCCGATGTGCTCAATGAACATGCCGTACTCGTACTGCGAGACGGGCTGCGCGGTTTGTTGCGTATCGATCCTGACGTCCAGTTCCTGCGGGGCCGCCTCTTTCTGCTGGCCTTTCCGCTGCCGGGCGTGCCGGTCAGCAGGAGTGCGGCCGCTGCAAGCATGATGGTTCGGTTCTTCATGCGACACTCCTCGTTATTGCCCCGGCACGCGCGGTTTAACCTCACAACGGTGCGGCGCCTTGATTCGGTAATCGTTTTCTCAAAAACGAACGAGAAACCAAAGGGCATAGTAACGCAAGCTGCCACGCACCGCCGCCGCCTCCGGCAAAAACTCCTTCCCATCCGGCTCGCCCAGCTACAATAAAAACTCCCATGGCGACACCCCCCACCGCTGCGGGTTCCCCTTCCGGTCCCCGCATCTTCGACCGAGTCCGGCTGATCGTTCTCCTTGCCCTCGCGGCGCTGCTGGCCCTGTGCCTGATCTTCGTCTGGCTCACGCGCGATGCCATGTCCACGCTCGCGTTTCTTCGCTCACGGCAGGGCGAGGCGGCCCGAACCGTAGTCGATCTCGGTCCGTGGGAGACCGCCCAGACCCTCGCCTCCACCGCCGTCACGGCCGAGGAAAAAGATTACGCTCGCCAGGCGGAACACCTCGCCGACCACGAAGTCGACCAGGCCTTTGCCGCCGCGCTCCGTCAGGCCAACCTTCAAACCGATCGCCAGACTCTCACCGGCGAAGCGCTCGCGATCTCCCAACGCGTCGCTGCGCTCCAGCAGGAAATCACCCAGGATCGTGCTGCTGTCGATCAGATCAAGGCCCAGGCAGGCGGAAAAGACGCCTTCGGTCCTGACGTCCTCCAGGTTGCGCAGGCCCAGCTCGATCTCGACTCCGACGAGCTCACCGACGCTCAGCAGGATCTCCAGCGCGCCACCGGCGACCCGAGTGTCCGCATTCAGCAGGAGCTGGCCGCGCACGAAGCCTCCATGCGCCAGTATGACGCCCAGCAGCAGAACCCTGGCCAGGCTGCCGTCGTCTCCGTTCGACTCCATACCACCCTGGCTGGCCGCATCAAGGCGTGGTTCGATCAGCGCGGCCGCCACGCCTCCGTCCAGCAGGCGCTCGCCGACGCCCAGGATGATGTCCGCTCCATCACCGCCGAACATAACGCCATCGAGACCCGTCTCAATGCTCCCGCGTCGGGCGGCAGCCCCTCCAGCCTCACCCAGCTACAGAACCACCGCACCGAGCGTCAGATCCTGGCCATCGACGACGATCGTATCCAGACCGATCAGCAGCTCGCCGAGGTCTACAGCAAGTGGGCCGATCAGGTGCAGCTCCAGCACCGTATCCTCCTCCACCTCATCCTCCAGTCCTTCGCCCTTATCCTCGCCATCGTGGTCTCCATGATGGTCGGCGACGCGCTCGTGCGCCGCCTCTTCGAGCACCCGCGTTTTGACCACCGCCAAACCCAGATCCTTCGCACCATCTTCGAAGTCGGCGTGCAGGTTCTCGGCGTTGTTCTGATCGCGCTCGTCCTCTTCGGGCCGCCCCAGCAAACGGCCACCATGGTCGGCCTCGCCACCGCCGCCCTTACCATCTGCCTTCAGGACTACGTTCTCGCCTTCCTCGGCTGGTTCATGCTGGTCGGAAAAAACGGCATCCGCGTCGGCGACATCGTCGAGATCAACGGCGTCTCCGGCGAAGTCGTCGACATCGGCCTCATGACCACTACCCTGCTCGAAACCACCAGCCTCGCCGCCCAGGGCCAGCTCACCGGCCGCCGCGTCTCCTTCCTCAACAGCTTCGCCATCCGTGGCCAGTACTTCAATTTCTCCAGCCGCGGCCAGTGGCTCTGGGACGAGATGACCGTTACCGTCCCCGCCGGCAGGGATTTCTACTCTCTCGCCGCCGCCATCGAAAAGCTCGTTCGCGAAGAGACCGAGGAAAGAGCCCGCCAGGCCGAGCACGAGTGGAACGCCGGCCTGCGCGCGCCCGGTCTTCACCCCTCCAGCGCCGCTCCTGTTCTCATGCTCCGTCCCTCCGCTTCCGGCATCGAGATCCAGCTGCGTTATGTCACCAATGCAACGGAGCGCCTCGCCGTGCGCGACCGCCTCTACCGCAAAATCATCCAGCTGCTCGACGAAAAGCAACTCCCCGCCAACACGCCGCAGTCCGCCGTCGTCACTGCCTGACACCGCGGCCTTGGCTCTCAGGTCGTTATCCGCTAGCCGCTAACCGCTATTCGCTGAACTCAGAACAGCAGCTTCGCTCCGAACTGAATCTGCCGCGACGTCGTCGAAGTCGCGGTCACCACGCCGGCCGTCGGAGAAACCCCCGAGGTCGCCGACGAGTACACCACCTCGTTCGGCGTCAGCAGGTTCGTGTGATTCAGCAGATTGAAAAACTCCGCGCGAAACTGCAGATGCAACCGCTCCGTCAGCGCCGTGTTCTTCGCCGCCGAAAAATCCAGGTCCTTCAGCCCTGGCCCGGTCAGCGAATCTCGCCGCACATTGCCATACGTGCCTGTCGCCGGCGGCAGAAACGCATTCGAATTGAAATACTCACTCGCCGTCCCCGGATACAACTTCCCATGAAACGCCGAATTCCAGTTCGGCCGCACCGGATTGCGCGTGTCCCCGTTGCCCGTCGGGTTATACCCAAGCTGCGGAGAAAACGGGAACCCCGTCTGCAGCGTCACGATCGAAGCTCACCGACCATCCCTCTGTCGCGATGCGCGCCGGCCCCTGCACGTTCGCCAGCCACGCGCGTCCATGCCCGAACGGCAGTTCCCACGATCCGTTGATCGAAGCCACGTGCCGCACATCGGTCGCCGCCGGTCCCCAGTCCAGCTTCGGCCGCAGCGGAAACTCAACGTACGCCGGCGTATTTCCGCTCACGCTGGTGTTCCACGCCGACCCGTCGTCCAGGTTCTTCGACCACGTGTAGTCGCCGCGCACCTGAAACCCGTGCGCCAGATCGTGCCGCACGTCCACCTGCAGCGCGTTGTACAGCCCCACGCCCTGCGACACCCACGACGTCGAATTCGCCAGCTGCGGATTCGCATTCTTCGATCCAGCCGGATAAAACGCCGACCCGTCTGCGAGAAACGTCGGTACCGGCTCGTTCATATCTTCGGAAAGAATCTGATGGTAGCTGTGCGAGCCCACATACCCCGCCGTCAGCGACGTGCGCGGCGCCACCTGCTGCTCCACACGCAGGCTCCACGTCAGCACCGTCGGCGTCGCAATGTCCGGCTGCACATTGCTGGGCGATACCAGCGCTCCTGCGGGCGGCGGCGTTCCCGGCGTGATGTGCAGATTCGCGACCGCGATGTTCCTGATCGACTCCGCCGTGTTAAATGGCGCCGTTTGATCCAGCCGATAATCCAGCGTGTCCAGCAGCCCGTGATAAATCCCGAAGCCGCCGCGCACCGCTGTCTTCCCGTTGCCGCGCACATCCCACGCAAACCCCACGCGCGGATTCAGCAGAAACTTCGCCCGATTCTTCGCGAGCGCCGCGCCGCCAATCACCGGATCGGTCTGCAACACCCCATCCACAAGAGCGTAGTTCGACGCCCGCCCGTGCGCCTCATTCCATCCATCGTTGGACTCGGACCGGAAACCGGCACGCAGCTCCAGCCGCGGCCTCACCCTCCAGGTGTCCTCGACGAACGCCGCGCCCTCCAGCGACCGCCATCCCAGCTCTGTCGGCGACGGAACCACCGTGAACGTCGCCACCGTCCCCTGCAAAAACGTCTTCAGCGTGCTGAACGAAGCCTGTCCGTACTGGTTCTGCGCCAGCAAATCATTCGACTGGATCCGCTGCACCCACCCGCCGGCCTCCAGCTGATGATTCCCGCGCGAGTAGTAAATGTGATCGTCACCCGTGAACAGGTTCCGCGCCGTCACATTGTTGCTGCCCACATTGGTGCCCGCCTGCGTAATCTGCGACGACCCGTTCGACGCTGTGCTGCCGCTGATCACGATCGCTCCCACCGGCTTGCCCGCCACCCATCCCGGCACTGCCACCGGCGAGTATCCGTTGAAGTCGTAGCTCGCGCGCGAATAGCCAAACCGCGCCGTGTTCAGCAGCCGCGCCGTGAAAGTGTGCTGCTCCTGCACGCTCGCCACCTGCTCCCGCAGGCTCTCGTCGATCAGGCTCAGCGGATTCTGCGTCGGCGTATTCGCCGCGCTGTCATCGACCGTGTACACCGCGAACAGCAAATCGCGCGACGTCAGATTCGCGTCGACGCGCGTCGTCCCGAAATCCTCGCGGATGTGCTGCTCCGGATGACTGAACGCCTCCGCGATCCCGCTCCCCAGCTCCGGCCCGTTCGCCGCCGGCCACAGCGCCAGCAGCGGCGCCACCGCGGCATTCACGCCTACATATTGTTCTGTGCCCGACGCATCCGGCAGATAACCCTGCCGCGCCTCTTCGTCCGGAACCAGCGTCACCGCGCTCAGCCCCCAGTTCTGCCGGAAGCCCTCGTAGTTTCCGAACAGAAACAGCTTGTCGCGTCCGCAGCGGCCCGCCCAGCGATCCGCCGAACTGGTTCCGCTGGAACTCCGGAATGCCTCCGCGATCGAAATAGTTCCTCGCATCCAGCGCGCTGTTGCGCAGGAACTCGAATCCCGCTCCGTGCAGCGCATTTGTGCCGGACATGGTTACAATACTCACCTGCGCGCCGTCCCGCTTCCCGTAGCTCGCGCCATATGTATCCGTCACCACGTTGAATTCCCGCACCGCGTCCACACCCAGCAGCTGCCCGCTCGTTCCGCCCGGAGTCACGTTGATCAGCGACGCCCCCGTGTACTCGATTCCGTTCAGCAGAAACAAATTGTCCTGCGGCCGCCGCCCGCTCACCCCGAACATGTTGCCCACCGACGAATTCGATGTCCCCACACTCCCCGACCGCTCCGCCGTGTAGTTCACCGTCGCCGGATTCAGCGTCAGCAGTCCATCGAAACTCCGCCCGTTCAGCGGCAGCTCCTTCACCTGGCGTTCGTCCACCAGCCCCGACACTTCCTGCGTCGACGTGTTCACTGTTGGTCCCTGCGTGCTCACCATCACCTGCTGCTGCACCGCGCCCAGCTCCAGCGTCACCGTCAGGTCCAGCGTCTGCCCCACCACCAGCGAAATCCCATGCTGCTCCTGGGTCGCAAACCCCGCGTGCGCCACCGTGATCGAATACGCACCCACCGGCAGCGACGGCGCGGAGAATCGTCCATCCGGCCCCGACGTAAGCGCGCGCTGCGTGCCGGTCTCGTCGTTGCGCACCGTCACGCTCGAATCCGGCAGGCTCGCGCCGGTTTTGTCCTGCACTCTCCCACCCAGCGTCGCGCCCACCACCTGCGCCCCCGCCCCTGCAAGTCCCGCAATCAATACAACCGACAGAATGGCAGCCCAAAGCTCGCGTGTACCGCATCGCTGGAATCTCCTCGAAGTGAAATGACCTGTTGTTGGCACTTCCGGGCCGAAGTCCTGCATGTCAGGAACAGCCCGAACACGGTCAGACGATCGTCAGCGGCAACAACAACCCCGCCGCGCCGCCCGTGCAGAGCAGCGCACGGCGCAACCGCCCCGCCTGGCGGCGGAGACAATGCGGCACGACCTGAGGAGTCTCGAAATCATCCTGCGTTACGGTTCAGAGAGAGAAGGGAAGAGCCAAAAACACAAAACCCGCGCTGCAATGTGCTGGCGCGGGTGTAAGGCTACCGATCCTGAAAAACTTCGATCAGAATCCGAGGCCGGCTCCGCCGCAACCGCGCACACAACCGCAACAGCATCGACAGGCGCACAGAATCGAGCGGCAAAGCCTCATGCTTTCGAACGTAAGCGAAGTCAGAATTTGCGTCAAGTTGCGGCGGCCCGCTCGAGCGGAATCCAGGCTTTCTGGAGTCATAACCTGCGCACGCTTCAACCTGCATTCTGCCCCATTGATCACCGCCCCCCGGCACCTCGTCCCGGTGGTATCCTGTCGCCGCATTCCGGAGGCCCCTGTGCACGCACGCTCCCGAGTTGTTTTCGCCGTCCTCATCCTCGCCGCCCTCTTCCTCGTCCCCGCCCCACTCGCTCGCGCCGCCGACAACGCCGCCGAGCTCCAGGACCACATCAAAAAAGCCGCTGATGCCGCCACCCCCACCGTCGCCGGCCTCAAGCCCTGGCACGCCAAGCTCTCCGTCCAGCTCTACGACTTCAAAGGCATCCCCGCCGGCACCGGCACCGTGGAGGAATGGTGGATGGCCCCCGGCAACGAGAAGCGCGTCTTCGCCTTTCCTGGCTATCAAGGCACCGAGATCGTCACCAGCGACGGCGTCTTCCGCTCGCCGAACCTCATCTCCGAGCCCATGCTCATCGCCGACGTCCTCAACCAGCTCGTGAACCCCATTGCCGCCGAGAGCAAAACCTCCGGCTTCAAGCCCTTCGCCCGCACCCTCCAGCTCGGCGGCGTCACCCTGCCCTGCGTCATGCTCGCCAAATCCAACAACCGCGTCGAGAACCAGCCCATCGGCTTCTATCCCTCCTGGTGCACCGAGCCCGGCAAGGACTCCCTCCGCGTCTTCGTCGACAACGGCGGCGTGGCCATCATTCGCAACGGCATCAGCTCCTTCCAGGGCAAGGACATCCCCATCGACATCGCCATCAGCCTCAACGGCGGCACCCTCGCCAGCGCCCACCTCGAAGCCATCTCCCTCGACGGCATGCCCGCCGCGCCGTTCGCTCCTGTCGGCGACATGGTCAAAGCCCTGCCCAGGCCCGTTGAACTCAAAGGTAAAAAATTTGAGAACCAGGCCGACAAGCGCCATGAGCCCGACTTCTCCCGCGCCGCCGTCGGCACCGATCAGTCCACACGCACCGTCAACGGCGCCCTCCAGGGCGATGTCGAAATTCGCGTCTGGGTCGGCGAAGACGGTCAGATTCGCGATATGCTGCTCGTCTCCTACCCCGATCCCACCATCGCCCAGAACGTCTTCGACGCCGTCCGCCAGTGGACCTTCCACCCCCTCATGCAGGAAGGCCGCGCCGTCCCCTTCACCGGCACCCTCGACTTCGAAATCAACAAGACTGACTACGACCGCCAGATTCGCCGTTAACCTGCGCCGCGCCTTCATCTCTTAATCGCTGGCCGGGCCACAGCTCGGGTGATCGCGCTCCAGACGACCTGCGGCTCATCCCTGCACCCTGTGCCCTGTACCCTGTACCCTGAGCCTCAATGTCCGAAAAAATCCTCGCCGCCCTCGCCGCCTTCATCATCGGAGTCATCTCCGCCACCGGCTACGCCGGCATCTGCCTCCTCATGGCCATCGAATCGGCCTGCATCCCCCTCCCCAGCGAAATCATCATGCCCTTCGCCGGATACCTGGTCCACACCGGCCGCCTCTCCCTCTTCTGGGTCGCCACCGCCGGAGCCCTCGGCTGCAACCTCGGCTCCGCCCTCGCCTACTGGATCGGCGCCGCCGGCGGCCGCCCCCTCATCACCCGCTGGGGCCGATTCGTCCTCCTCAATCCCCACGACATCGCCCGCGCCGAACACTACTTCGCCAAATACGGCGGCATCACCGTCTTTATCGCGCGCCTCCTCCCCGTCATCCGCACCTTCATCGCCCTCCCCGCCGGCATCGCCAAAATGCCGCAGCTCCGCTTCCACCTCTACACCTTCCTCGGATCATGGCCCTGGTGCTTCCTCCTCGCCTGGGCCGGCATGCGCCTCGGCCAGGCCTGGGATACCGACCCCCGCTTCAAGGCCTGGTTCCACCGCTTCCACCTCGGCGTCGAAATCCTCCTCCTCATCGCCATCGTCTGGTTCCTCTGGACCCACTGGCGCAACCGCATCCGCGCCAACGAAGCTTCGTAGAGGAGAAGCCCACATCGCCCGTGCTCAACGTCTTTCGCTAACCGCCAACCGCTAACCCGCTAACCGCTGCCTTTCCTGCCTTGCGCTCCCGCCCCAACCGCGAGAGACTATCCGTTTGGACTTTATTCTTTTTTCTCCCCCTGAAAGGCAGTACGCAAAATGGCATCTTCTGATAAGCCAGCGATCCAGCCCGCCAAAGGCAAGCTCGGAGTCATGACCGTCGGCATGGGCGCCGTCGCCACCACCCTCATCGCCGGCGTTGAAGCCGTCCGCAAAGGCCTCGCCAAACCCATCGGCTCCGTCACCCAAATGGGCACCATCCGCCTCGGCAAGCGCACCGACAACCGCACCCCCCTCATCAAAGACTTCGTCCCCCTCGCCGACCTCAACGACATCGTCTTCACCGGCTGGGAGATCTTCCCCGAGAACATGTACGAAGCCGCCGCCCACGCCGCCGTCCTCGACCGCGATCACCTCCAGTCCATCAAGCCCTTCCTCGAAGCCATCCAGCCCATGCCCGCCGTCTTCGACCAGTACTACGTCAAGCGCCTCCACGGCACCCACGTCAAGACCGGCAAATCCAAGTGCGACCTCGCCCAGCAGCTCCGCTCCGACATCCAGAAATTCAAATCCCAGGTCGATCGCGTCGTCGTCATCTGGTGCGGCTCCACGGAAATCTTCATGGAGCCCGCCCCCTGCCACCAGTCCCTCGCCGCCTTCGAAAAGGCCCTCACCGACAACGATCCCGCCATCGCCCCCTCGCAGATCTACGCCTACGCCGCCCTCAAAGAAGGCGTGCCCTTCGCCAACGGCGCACCCAACCTCACCGTCGACCTGCCCTGCATGATCGAGCTCTCCCGCCAGACCGGCGCGCCCATCTGCGGCAAGGACTTCAAGACCGGCCAGACCCTCCTCAAGACCGTCCTCGCCCCCGCCTTCAAGGCCCGCATGCTCGGCGTCGCCGGCTGGTATTCGACCAACATCCTCGGCAACCGCGACGGCGAGGTCCTCGACGACCCCCAGTCCTTCAAGACCAAGGAAGAATCGAAGCTCGGCGTGCTGGAGTACATCCTCCAGCCCGATAAGTACCCCGACCTCTACGGCAACATCTTCCACAAGGTCCGGATCAACTATTACCCGCCCCGCGGCGACAACAAAGAAGGCTGGGATAACATCGACATCTTCGGCTGGCTCGGCTATCCCATGCAGATCAAAGTCGACTTCCTCTGCCGCGACTCGATCCTCGCCGCCCCCTTAGCCCTCGACCTGGTCCTGTTCCTGGACTTAGCCAAACGCACGCCCGAACTCAGCCACCTCGGCATCCAGGAGTGGCTCAGCTTCTTCTTCAAGAGCCCGCAATCCGCCCCCGGTCTGTATCCCGAACACGACCTCTTCATCCAGTCGATGAAGCTGAAAAACACGCTCCGCCACATCATGGGCGAAGACCTGATCACCCACCTCGGCCTCGAATACTACGACTGAACTCGCCGTTCAGGCAGACGCGGCTTCGCCGCAGTTTCCCATTAACCTGGTGCCCCACATCCCTGCCGTTGGGGATGTGGGCATCGCGCGCCAGCGCCATCCGTCCAAACCAACCACAAATGTCCTGAGCGAAACGCCCCTCATCGCCCGAAGGGCGACGGCAAAAGAGCCAGGCTTCAGCCTGGCGTCACGGCGTCCTTAACGAAAAGGGCCTTTAGGCCCGGAGCCACGCCGGAATCGGATCAATCCCCAAACCGCGGGCCGATGAATATTCGAAATCTACGGCTCTCTCGCAAAGAAACTTACGAACCGGATTCGCATGAATGTAATCCCGATGCGACGCAAAATCACGCGCATCCTTCACTCGCTCCCACGCGAAACTCTCCTGCCAAACCTTCGTCTTCGACTTCAATCGGAATGAAAAGCCGCCCTTAATGAACTGCATCGCTTTCTCCAGCGACACCTCGGGCGCAGGCGTAAGGATCAGATGGATATGATCTGGCATGATCACATACGCATGAACTTCGTACCGTCCTCTCGCGCGATCCTCGTTCAGGAGACGGAGAAACAACTCCGCGTTTGCCGCGACCTGAAAGAGGCGTCGCCTCCCCGCTGTGTTGGTCGTGACAAAGAAGGTGCGGTCCGCAGCCGAATCCATGGACCGAACCTACCTCGATCTCTTCGGCAACGAAAGATCACTTCGGTTTGGTTCCAAAACCGTGGCTTTCCGGGGAGTCCCGATTCCCCCATCCCTGATCGCCCGAAGGGCGACGGTAAAAGAGCCAGGCTTCAGCCTGGCGTC
>CAWFXK010000012.1:0-46784 GCA_963819725.1 uncultured Acidobacteriaceae bacterium | reverse complement strand
GAGCCCTGCACTGCCCACCAACTGGTTTCATTCCTGCTTCCCGTCTCCCCCTCCCCGGTTCCGCCCCAAATGCGATAATCACAACAGAATCCCCACCGAGACCCCTCGTCAGAACCCGTCCGCGGGGAATCCTTAGCCCTATGCGCCGCTTCCTCTCCCTCCGCGATTTCGACTGGACGCTCCTCGCCTTCGTCCTGCTCCTCTGCGTCATCAGCGTCTTCGAAATCTACAGCGCCACCCAGCACACCCAGTTCCGCCATTTTCAGATGCATCGTATGCAGATGCTCTGGATCGCGGGCGGCCTGGTGGCGATGTTCATCATGTCGGTCATCGACTACCATAAGCTGCTCACCATCATTTACTGGATCTACGGCTTCTGCCTCGCAGGGCTGATCGCTGTGCTCGCCGTTGGTACTCGAGTTAACGGCGGTAAACGATGGATCAAACTTCCCGGCGGTGCTCACTTCCAGCCCTCGGAGTGGGTCAAGCTGGTGCTCATCCTCCTGGTCGCCCGCTACTTCAGCAACCTTGCCGGCCGCGAACTCAGCTGGAAAGACATCTTCAAGGCCATTGGTCTTGTTGCGCTGCCCATGCTGCTGGTCCTCAAACAGCCCGACATGGGCACGGCCCTCACCTACACGCCGGTGCTGCTGGTGGGGCTTTTCCTCGGGGGCATCGACTGGAGGAAGGGCAGCATTCTTGTTCTGGTCATCCTGCTCGCCGTCGGAGGTGTCTGGAAGAGCGGCAAGGTCCTCAAGCCCTACCAAAAGGCACGCCTCACCAGCTTCCTGAACCCCGACGCCGATCCTCGCGGAACCGGCTACCAGATCCTGCAATCCAAGATCGCCGTCGGCGATGGCGGTGTTTTCGGGCGCGGCGCCAACCGCGGCACCCAGACCCAGGGCGATTTCCTCCCCATCCCCTACACCGACTTCATTTTTGCCGCTTTTAGCGAGGAGCACGGCTTCGTGGGCGCGATCCTTGTGCTCCTGATATACTTTTTAATACTGATGCGTTTGATTCAAAACGCTCAGACAGCCGCGGACCTGCCAGGTTCGTTCCTGGTGATGGGCGTGGCGGCCGTCCTCATTTTTCAGATTGCCGTCAACGTCGGAATGGTTCTCGGGCTGATGCCGGTCACCGGCATCCCTCTTCCTCTCATGAGCTACGGGGGATCCTCGGTACTGTTCACCTTCCTGGCTCTCGGCATGGTTATGAATGTCCGCATGAGCCGGTTCGTGAACTAACGCGGCACAGGATTGGCTCGTAAGGCCCGCAGGGCGGGCGCAGTTTGAACGATGTTTATTAACCGGCCAGGTGGATCGAAACGGGCCGGGCAGGATCAGGAATGAACGCGAACCGATGGCTAACGACCCCGCCATGTAGGGCTGAAGTGGTCACATCGTCGCGCATGGACAACTCTCCGGAAAGAATGCTAATTCCCAGCGAACTCTCCCTATCCCTCTCCCCTCACCGAGGGCGAGGCGGCACGGGCAGGTCCGCGCAGTCTTCCGGACTCTCCTCCTTCACTCCCGATCTTCCCCGGTAGCCCCGATCGTTCCGCCCTGGCATTTTGAGGCGGAATGGCAAAAGAAATTTGCATCTCCAGCACGCCGCACGAAACGCGGCTTGCGATTCTTGAAGACGATCAGCTCGCGGAAATCTACTACGAGCGTGAAAATGAATACACACTAGCCGGCTCCGTCTACAAGGGCCGTGTCACCCGGGTTCTTCCCGGCATGCAGTCCGCGTTTGTCGATGTTGGACTCGAACGCGACGCTTTCCTTTACGTCACCGACTTCCTCGAGGAGCAGGAAGAGGATTCGGCCGACTTCGAGCGCAGCGATTCCGGCGGCAATGGCCGTCGCGCCCGCGAGCCACGGGAACAGCGCGAGTCGCGCGAGGCGCGAGAGCCGCGCCCAGCTCGTCCCGTTTCTCTGGAGGCCCCAGCCGATCTCTCCGCATCCGAGGCCCCACGCCGCAGCGACCGCGGCAACGACCGCCCCGATCGCGGGTCAGACCGCGGTCAGGATCGTGGCGAGCAGGGCGGAGAAGGCGGCACTCGCCGCTGGCATGGCCGTCGCGGCCGCCGTTTCCGCGGACGTGGCCCCCGCGCCGACCAAACTTCGCTCGAATCACCCGAGATCGTCGGGGAAGCGACCTCGGCCGAACCCGTCTCCCTTCCTGAGCGCGGCGCGCCTGGCGGCATGCCCGCACAGAATCTTCCCATCGTTCTCCCCGGCGAATCGCTTTCGAAATACGGCGGACGCAGCGAGTCGAGACCGGGCGAGTCGAAATCGGCGCCGAGCGCCCCGTCGGGCCGAGGCCCGGCAGCAGCGCGCGGCAGCAGCTTCAAACCCTCCACCATGGTCGAAGTCCCCACCGACTGGGATGGCGGCTCAGTGCTGCCGGGCGAATCCCTCTCCCGCCATCGTGGTTCCCGGTCGTCAGGCAACGGTCAGACCGCCGAGTCCACCGGCGCCGAGCCCGCCGTTGTAACGGCCTCTCCTGAGGAGTCGGCTGTTGCCGTGGTTCCCGCTCCCCAATCCCTGCCGGTTGAGAATCTCGAGACCTCCGCGCCCCCGATTCCGGAATCTGCCCCGTCGCACACAGAATCGACCCAGCACGACGTCGAAGATGTCGCGGCTCAGGAACTCGGCATCGAGACCGTCGAGGAGGTTCACGAGTACGAACCGGAAGAGGCTTCCGCCTCCCATCGCGTGGAATCGCCACGCAGCGAATTCCGCTTTGCTCCGATCGAGGAAGAGGAAATCGAAGAGGTGGAAGTTGAGCTGCCCGCACAGGCTCATGACCCCGAGCCGGTCGCCGAAGCAGCGCATCCCGCCCAGGTTCCCCAGCAGGAGACGCCAGCCCCGGCTGGCGAGGCCATCTCTCCCGAGACCGAGGTCGTTCGCCAGCTCTTTGGATACGCACCCGGCATGGGTGTCCTCGAAGAGGAAACCATCGATGACGACGAGTATGACTTCGAGCCCATTCCCGGCCAGCCCGAAGAACACATGAACGAGGAGCTGGAAGAGGAGACCCTCGATCAGGCCTCGACGATCGGCGACGCCGTGCGCGATGTCCACCTCGAACAGCGTCTCGGCTACGGCACGCCCGCGGAAGCGGACGAGGACGAAGCGACCGACGAGGCCGAGGAAACCGAAACCGGATTCGCGGAAGTCGAGGAAGAAGACGAGGAAGACGATTTCTCAGAGTCTGAATCGGAGGAGGATCGGACCGAAGAATCCGCAAGCGAAGAGTCAGCCGGTGCGCCTGGGGGACCTGCAACCAACGCGGGATCTCCAGCGCGTCGCGAAGATCGCCGCTTCCCCCGCCGCGGTGGTGGGCGCGGAGGCCGCCCGCCCGGACGCCGTCAAGGTGGCCGTCGTCCCAGCATGCAGACCTCGAACCTGCCCATCATCAGCGAGCTGCTGAAGCAGGGGCAGGAGATTCTGGTCCAGATCGCCAAGGAGCCGATCGCCCGCAAAGGTGCGCGTATCACCAGCCACATCGCGCTGCCCGGCCGCTTCCTGGTTTTCATGCCCACCGTCAACCACGTCGGCGTCTCCCGCAAAATCGCCTCCGACGAAGAGCGCCAGCGCCTCAAGCGCGTGCTCATTGGCGAGAAGGGCGATGCGCCTGGCGGATTCATCGTCCGCACTGCTGCCGAAAGCGCCAGCGATGACGATCTCCGCGCCGACATTCGCTTCCTCATTAACCTCTGGGCCGAAATCAAGCAGCGCTCCGATTCCGCCAAAGCTCCGGCGCTCATCTACCACGACCTCAACCTCATCGAGCGCATCCTGCGCGACCAGGTCAGCGACAACTTCGCCACCATCTGGGTCGACTCCGAATCCGAGTACGAGCGCATCGTCCGCTTCCTGAATCGCTTCGAACCCTCGCTCGTCCGGCGCGTCAAGCTCTACACCAAAGAGACGCCGCTCTTCGAGCAGTTTGGCATCCAGGAAGAAATCAGCAAGGCCCTCAAGTCGAAGGTCTGGCTCAAGTCGGGCGGCTCCATCGTCATCAACCAAACCGAGGCGCTGGTCGCCATCGACATCAACACCGGCAAATACGTCGGCAAAACGGCGCGTCTCGAGGACACCATCCTCAAGACCAACCTCGATGCCATTCCCGAAATCGTGCGCCAGATTCGCCTCCGCGATCTGGGCGGCATCATCGTCATCGACTTCATCGACATGGACGAGCGCCGCAACCGGCAGAAGGTCACTCAGGCCCTCGAGGATGCTCTCAAGGCCGACCGCGCCCCTTCCAAGGTTCTCCAGTTCAATGATTTTGGTCTGGTCGCCATCACCCGCAAGCGCGTTAAGCAGTCGCTGGAGCGGACCCTCAGCGTTCCTTGCCCCGTCTGCACCGGCACCGGCATGGTGAAGAGTCCGATCACAGTCGCCAATGAGCTCTGGATCGAGATGCGCAAGATGATGCGCCACTTCGAGCGGGGCGACGTCATGTTGCGGGTTCATCCCGAAGTCGTCAAGGTGCTCAAGGCGAACAACGCGAAATGGCTGAATGAGCTCGAGGAGATGATCGGCAAGACGATTCTCGTGAAGAGCGACCCAGCCCTGCCGCCGGAGCAATTCGACATTCAGGGCTAAGCGGGGCCCCGGCGAGGCGCAGTGGCTCACTGGGGTGCACTAGAATAGTCAGGAGTACCGGGCCTGCTGCGGTGGGCCCGGCGGTTTTTGGCATCCTCATATCCGCAGTCGTTTGGCCCCAAATTCCTGAAAACGCATCCTAAAGTGAAACTTGGGGCCAATTTCCGTGTCCAAGTACTTGGTAGGCTTCGGACTGTTTCAACAGTTTCGTACTCTCATCAATCTGAGGTGTTCTCAATGGTCGCGAACTGTGATCGTCACTGCCCGCTCCTGCGGCGCATGTTGATTGCTGTTTCTGTTTTTGCCATCGGATTCTCGCTCAACGCTGCAGCACAGTCTTCTTCTGCTGCAGACAACACGAGCGGCCAGAGTTTCTCCAGCTCCCCCAGCTCCTCCAGCTACAGTGCCTGGCTCAGCACCGACTTGTTACTGGGCGGCTCTTCGCTCGCAGAGCCTTCCGGCAGTGCCAGTGCCTCCCCACAATACGGCGGCAACCGTCGCTCCTCCTCAAACTACCCCAGCTATGAGAGCAAGTGGAGCCACATCGCCTTTAACGGTGGCGCCGGCTTCACCATCCCCATCGGCAACACCACCAACTTCAACAAGGCTGATGCGACCGCGCTGGGTGCGACGGGCAACGGCCCGGTGAGCCCGAGCCAGGGTTTTGGCTACAACGTCGACATCGGTGCCGGCTGGAACTTCAGCAAGAAATTCGGTGCCCTGTTGGACTATGAGTTTATTCGCGACTCCATTCCCAGCGACTACCTGAATACAGTGTTTGGCTCGGGGTCAGGAGTCGGCGGCAACATCAACACCTGGTCTCTGGCCGTCGATCCCATCTATTACCTGCCCATGAACCGCAAGAGCGGCGCCTACCTCACCGGTGGTGGCGGCTTTTATCGCAAAGTGACGAACTTCACCCAGGGCGTCCAGCAATGCGACTTCTACTATGGTTGCTTCAATGTGCCGGAGACCTTCAGCCACTTCTCCAGCAACCAGGGCGGCGCCAACTTCGGTGTTGGCTTCTACCGCAAAATCTTTGGAGAAGACAGCAATGGGAAGTTCTACGCCCAGGTGAAATACGTGTTCGTCGACTCCCCGCACGCCAGCAATTCCAACAGCGGACAGGGCTCGGGCACCGAAGAGCTGCTCCCGATCACCTTCGGCATCCGCTTCTGAACCTCGGCATCGCGCCGGTCCCCGTCCTTGCGGGGACTGGCGTTGTCGCCTGGACTTACTTGCCCTCACCGTTCCAGCTCCCCAGTCACAGGAAACGATGAGGCTCGATTTCCGGCCCCGCGCACTGACGCAGTGAGACCGCCGCCCATCTTCGCTCGTTTCTTGTTCGCCACGCTTTCTCTGGTCCTGGCGGCTGGCTGCGGTGTCACTTTCGCTCCAGCCGCAGGCCCTCCTCGCCCCCCCATCTCCCCGCCTCCCGCCGGACCACCCCCGACCGCCGGCGGCAGCGGCTCTGTGACCCTCAATCCGCAGTACGTCGCGCTCTCTCCGGGGCAGACCACGCACTTCTCCGCCTCAGCCAGCGGCCCGCTCACCTGGCTGGTGAACGGCGTTGCCGGCGGCAATGCCTCCACTGGCACCGTCGACAACTCCGGCAATTACACCGCGCCCGCCACTCTCCCGCAGAGCGCGAACTTCACCGTCACTGCCCAGCTCACTTCATCCCCGCAGCAGAACTATGCCACGTCCGTCGTCTCGGTCATCGATCCAGGCGTCGTCTACCCCACCGCCAATCCGCAGGTTGTGCAGTACTCCATCTACCTCCCCGCACCCGGCAACGTCTCCATTCAGTTCGGTCCCACCACCGGCTATGGCCGCGATACCTGGCAGCTGCCGACCCCCGGTCCATACGGCGGCCAAATCGACATCCTCGTCGCCGGCATGCTCGCCCAGACCCTCTACCATATGCGTGCGCAGATAGCCCTTGACGATGGCGCCACACTCGACGACACCGATCACACCCAATTCAATGACGGATCGCCCCTCAAAACCGGCACTGCGCCCGCCACCAGTCCCATCACCATTTCCAACTCCGGCACTCCGCAGCCCGGCATCGAGATGTGGAATACCGTGATCCCCTTGCACGTCACCCAGGCCTTCGCCACGGACCTCAGCGGCAACGTCATCTGGACTTACACCTACCAGGGTGGAACCGGCGACATCATCCAGGGCATTCAGCTTCTCCCCAATGGCCACCTGCTCATGGTCATTTCTTATCTCTCCTCGCTGAGCCCGCCCGCAGGCTCCAATCCCAACCTCATCAACTCCATTCGCGAAGTCGACCTGGCCGGCAACACCGTGCGCGAGCTGACCATGGACTCTCTGAACCAGAAACTCGCCGCCTCCAGCCTCAGGGACTCCGACGGCAAACCATATCAGTTCAAAACTTTTCACCACGACGTTCTCGCCCTGCCCAACGGCCACTGGGTCCTTCTTACCACGCTCTCAAAAACCCTCAGCAATCTTCAGGGCTACTCCCAACCGACCGCTGTGCTTGGCGATGCCCTCGTTGACGTCGATCAGAACTCCAGCCCCGACTGGGTCTGGAGTACCTTCGACCACCTCGACATCAACCGCCGTCCCATGAATTTCCCCGACTGGACCCACTCGAATGGGCTGCTCTATTCAGCCGACGACCACAATCTCCTGCTCTCCATCCGTCATCAGAACTGGATCGTCAAGATCGACTTCAATGACGGTCACGGATCGGGCAACGTCCTCTGGCGTCTCGGGGAAGGCGGCGACTTCAAACTGGTCGGCGGCACCGATCCCACCGACTGGTTTTACGCCCAGCACGGAATGAGCTACTTTACGCCCAACACCACTGGCGTCTTCCGCCTGGGCGTTCTCGACAATGGCAATGACCGTCTCTTCCCGCCGCCCACCGGTCAGGTGATCTGCAAACCCGGCGCGCCTGCCAGTTCGCAATGTTATTCAACGGTGCCGGTTCTGGAAGTGAACGAGACCAACATGACGGCGACCCTGGTCACGCACGATGTTCCGCCGCCCAGCTTCTACAGCTACTTTGGGGGCAACGCGGAACTCCTCGCCAACGGCGACCTGCACATCAACTTTAGTTCGGCGGCTGCGGGCGCCATCGTGCAGGAGCTCGGCCCGGCCTCTCAGCTGGTGTGGCAGGCCGCCACACCCGGAGCAAGCCAGTTCCACGTCAACCGCCTGCCCAGCCTCTATCCCGGCGTGCAGTGGTAGGGCAGGGAACTGCCAGGTAATCTTCGCTCAAGGACTTGTTTTGATTTGACCAGCCGCCTCGCGAACCTGAAATCGCTTCTCGATTTCCGCTACAGGCTACCGGCTGCCTCTCTACTTCCAGCTCACGGCCAGCTGCCAGCGAAGATTCCGCACCGCGGTCTTGCGCAGCACCCGCTCGTACTCCTCCAGCTCGGAAACCACGCGCGTCGTGTCGGCGCCCAATGCCGTCGGCGCTTCCTTCAGAAAATCGTGCAGCGTACAGATCGTGATCAGCCCATCTTCCGGCGAGAACCACTGCGGCGGCGGCAGCGTCCTGGCCCAGTCCGGATCCCCGGCTCCTTCTTCGAGAAGCAGAGCCATGGAATTTTCATCCGCTGAGAAAAATTCCAGCAGCGGCTTCACACCCAGGCGAAGAGCCAGCTTCTCCAGAGCATCTTCGTTGCGGGCCAGCGCGTGGCCGTTCACGAAGATATCGAAGCCAGGATCCTCCCCCTCCACCACGATGTACATGGATGCGCTCATGGGCGACAGTCTACCTGATCAAATGATGCCCGAGGAGGCCAACGGGATGGTTCGTTGCCAGATGAGTAACTAACTCGCGTGGTGCCTCCGACTCCACGCCAATCCATTGATGACGCGCAGGTTAAGCGAAAAGACGCATCGGGTTTTCCGGTTTGGTCCGGATCGGGTTTCAAGCCCCAAAAACAAGGGGCCGGATCCTCAGATCCAGCCCCTCTGTGCCCCGAGCTCTGTGCTCTGAGCCCCGTTATGCGCGGCTTCCGCCTCCGCCCCCGCTGCCACCCGGACGGCGTCCACGGCGACGGCGACGACGCTGACCGCCAGGTCCTCCGCCAGGTCCCCCTCCCGGACGACGCTCGCCCTGCGGGCCAACGACCACCGGAACCCCATCGGCGCGGTTGAAGTTGATCTCCTCGCCTTCTTCCAGCGGCGGTCCATCATCGTCGTCGAAGTCCTCGCCGCCCTCGATCATGATCGTGCTGGCGTTCGACGTCGGCTGCCGCTCTTCCGGAGGTGGTGGCGGAGCTGCAGCCGGTCGTGGCGCACGCGGTGGACGATCTCCGCGATCGCCCCGATCTCCGCGGTCGCCGCGATCTTGCCGCTCGCTACGCTCATGCCGTTCCGGGCGCTCGGACCGCTCCGGCCGATCGCCCGAAGCCGCCATGTCCCCGCCCTGATTCGGATCGGGCAGGCCCAGCTTTTGACGCTGCTCCCGCAGCACCGCTTTGCGCGACAGCTTGATGCGATTGCCCTCGACCCCGAGAACCTTCACCATCACCTGATCGCCCTCGCGCAGCTCGTCCTTCACCTCGCGCACGCGATGCTCGGCGATTTCGCTGATGTGCAGCAGCCCGTCGGTGCCCGGGAAGATCTCCACGAACGCGCCGAACTCCGCCAGCCGGACCACTTTGCCCAGGTAGACCTTCCCCACCTCGGGCACTGCGGTCAGGTCGTTGATCATCGCCAGCGCCTTCTTCAAACCTTCCTCGTCCGAAGAAGCCACGTTGACCTTGCCCGTATCGTCGACGTCGATCTTCACCTGCGTCGCTTCGATGATCCCGCGGATCGTCTTTCCGCCCGGCCCGATCAGATCGCGAATCTTGTCGGTTGGAATCTGCAGCGTCCGAATCTGCGGTGCGAACTTCGACTTCTCCGTCCGCGGCCCGCTCAGAATCGCATCCATGGTATCCAGCAGGAACAGCCGCCCGCGACGCGCCTGCTCCATCGCCTCGCGCATGATCTGTCCCGTGATCCCGCCGATCTTGATGTCCATCTGCAGCGCGGTGATCCCCTTGCGCGTCCCGGCAACCTTAAAGTCCATGTCGCCGTAGTGATCCTCCGCGCCCGCGATGTCCGTCAGAATGGCGTAATCGTCGCCCTCCTTCACCAGACCCATCGCGATGCCGGCCACCGACGACTTCAGCGGAATGCCCGCATCCATCAGCGCCAGGCTCGCTCCGCAAACCGAAGCCATCGACGACGACCCGTTCGACTCCAGAATGTCCGACACCACGCGCAGCGAGTACGGCGACTCTTCCTCGCTCGGCAGCACCGCGCTGATCGCGCGCTCCGCCAGCGCACCGTGTCCCACCTCGCGCCGTCCCACGCCGGTCATACGGCCCGTCTCACCCACTGAGAACGGAGGGAAGTTGTAATGCAGCATGAACTTTTTCCGCTGCTCGCCTTCGAAGGTCTCCAGCCGCTGCGAATCGTCCGTCGTGCCCAGCGTCGCCGTCACCAGCGCCTGCGTTTCACCACGCGTAAACAGCGCCGATCCATGAGTCCGCGGCAGCACGCCCAGCTCGATCGAAATCGGACGAATCTCGTCGAATGCGCGATGATCCGGCCGCACCCGCTCCTTCGTCACCTGCTCCCGGAACAGCCGCTCGCGCAGAAGTTCGTAGTAGTGCGCCAGCTTCTTCTTCGCGGCCGCGGCGTCGTCATCTCCGGAATCTCCGCCTTCAGCTCGTCCTGAATCGCCTTCACCAGCACCTGGCTCTCCAGCTTCGGATGCGCCTTCGTGTCCAGTGCGTCTCTCAGGCGGCTGCCCACCTTCGCGTTCAGCGCCTCGTAATACGAGCTGTCGAATTCCGGCGCCGTCACCGCGCGCTTCTGCTTGCCCGCACGCGAAACCAGATCCTCGATGGCCGCGACAATCTTCTTGATCTCCGTGTGGCCGAACTCGATGGCGTCGACCACCGTCTCTTCGGTCGCTTCGCTCGCGCCGCTTTCGATCATCACGATGCCGTCTTTCGTTCCCACCACCGTGATGTTCACCTTGCTGTCCTTGCGCTCGAGGTAGGACGGATTCACGACGAACTCGCCGTTGATCTGCCCGACCCGCACCGCGCCAATGGTTGCGCCGAACGGAATGTCCGACAGCGCCAGCGCCGCGCCCGCCGCATTGATCCCGATGATGTCCGGATCGTTTTCCCGGTCGGCGGAAAAAACCAGCGCGATGATCTGCGTCTCGTTGCGGAAACCTTCGGGGAACAGCGGACGAATCGGGCGATCGATCTGACGGCTGGTCAGAATCTCGCGCTCGCTCGGACGCCCCTCGCGCTTGATAAACCCGCCGGGGATGCGTCCACCGGCGTATGCATACTCGCGATAGTCCACCGTCAGGGGGAAGAAGTCGATGCCTTCCCGCGGATCGGGCGATGCCACTGCCGTGGCCAGTACAGCGGTGTCCCCTGACGTCACAAGGGCGGCGCCTGACGCCTGTTTGGCCATGCGGCCCGTCTCAAACTGCAGTCGCTTGCCGCCGGCAAGCTCGACTGAAACTTCCTGTTTCATGTTTTTTCCTCTCTTATTCGGCACAAGAGGCGGGTTCCGCGGCTGGGCGGGCGATGGGGAGCCGGGAAAGGAGCGGGGATTACGGATTCGTCTCGCTGCATCGAATCCCGCTTGGGAATCAGGCCGGGCCGGATTGGCCGCCGCCTCCAGGATTCGTGCTCTCTCGGTTCTCGTCGCTCGCGCGCCGAAGACCAGGCCTGTGCGTTATTTCCGAATGCCCAGCTTGGTGATCACGGTCCGGTAACGTTCCGAATCGTGGGTCTTCAGGTAGTCCAGCAGGCGACGGCGCTTGCTCACCAGCATCAGCAGTCCCCGCCGCGAAGCATGATCCTTCGCGTGAAGCTTGAAATGCTCGGTCAGGTCGCCAATTCGCTCGCTCAGAACCGCAATCTGCACCTCAGGACTCCCCGTATCGGAATCGTGAGTGCGATAGAGCGCGATAACTTCGGATTTCTTTTCCGGTGCCAGCACCTTTGTGCGTACTCCTCTGATTTTTCTATGGATACACTTCCTAAGTGTCTGGTCCAAGAATAACATGGCCCGTCCCCCGGCGCCACCGGACGGAGCGCCCCGGAGGGCCAAACGTCTTTGGACAGGCGGGTTTCAGGCCGATTGCTGGTTGCGCGCGATGGCGGCGACCGCCCGCCGCACCGCCATCCCGACGTAGGCTCCCGCCATCGGGATGGCGAGAATCACGCATCCTCCCAGCGCACTGCCCAGCGTCGGATGCTGAACGAACTGGTGCGCCGGAATCCAGATCCCAATCCCCAGAGCCCACAGCCATGGCTGACGCGGCCCGATCAGCCCCAGCAATCCCGCGCTCAGCAGCAGGGAACCGGCCGTAATTCCCGTATCGTCCCAGTGGGGCCGAGAATCGATCCACGCAATCGCCAGTCCAATGGAAATCGCCAGCACCAACAGCGCGGCTTGTGACCAGAACCTCCGCATCGTGCCTCCATTCTGCCATCTGCGCGCGGCTCCGGCTACCCGCTATCTCGTCACCACCGTCGCGCCCCCGTAACTCGCCAGCGCCTTTCCATGCCGATCCAGCAGCAGAGCGGCGCCCCGCTGCCCCTGCATCGTGAAACGAATGTGTGCCCCCGTCAGCGCATCGACAAAGTCCACCGGCTCGGCATCCATCGACTCATTGCTGAAGCTGTACAGTTCCGCACCGTCGAGCACCGTAGGAAACGCAAGAACTTCTTCTGACAATGGTGCGACTTCCCTGAACGGAGCTTTTACCCCAGCCTTCTCCAGCGCCCATCGATACACAGCTGCTGCCGCACCGTATCCCTCGGCAAACTCCAGCGGATCCGCCGCCCACAAAATCTTTCCGCCTCCATGAGGAGTCACCTCGACGGTTTTTCCATCAGCAAACCGCATCGTCTCCGCCGACGACTGCTGAACAGCCGCCGGAAATCCCGGCGCGAACGTCTTCCCATCCGGCAGCGTCAGCGAAGAACCTCGCACCGCCAAAGGCATCACCTCCGCCTTCACGCCCAGCGGCCCCATCCGATCCACCTCCATCCAGTGCTCGTCCCGATTCACCGGCCCCGTCACCAGCAGCGTTCCACCCTTCTCCACATACGCGAGCAATTGCTGCCACGCCTTCTCCGTCAGCCCCTGCGCCGACGGCAAAAACACCAGCTTCGGACACGCACTTGCGCACAGCTCCGTCGAGCCGATTCTCCGCCAACATTCGTAACGGTGTGTGATCCCAATACGCCATCGCCCGCAACGCCTTCTTCTGCGTATCCAGCGCGAGGCCACCCAAAGTCGAATACAGCTCCACCTGCGAAGTCACCATCGTGACCTCCGGCGGCATAATCTTCGTAAAACTCTGCGGACTCTTCCCCGCAAATTCCGCAAACCCCCGCAGCACTTCTTCCTCAGGTTTTTCCGTCCCATCCGGTCGCACCGCGCCAATCGGAATCTCGTTGTCATTCGCCATATAGGCGTTCACGTTCCACACCCACTCCAGCGCGCCCGCCCCCTGCGCAAACGCAATCGCGACCTTCCGCTCCAGCTGGTCCGCCTCCACTTCTGCGCTGAACCGCAGATGATCGTCGAGCGTCAGCCTTCGCTGCTCCCCCGTCTCCTGAATCAGCAGCGGCTTGCCCGGGAACTTCGACGCCAGGCTGGCCCACAGGATCGCGTCGAAATCCCACCACGTGTGATCCGCCGTGAAGTCGATCAGCGGCGAATAGAACGCCGGCGATACGCGCCCCGCCACGCCACCCTCATCCTGCCCCACCGTGATCAGCTGCTGGGAATCCGCAGCGCGAATCAGATCCCGCATCTTCTTCACCCAGTCCGCAAACACCGCCTGCGTGAACAGCGTGTAGTCATACACCTTCAGCGGATTGAACCCGCTCCGCACCCCGTCCGCCTGAAACGCCCCCGCCTTCGGCAGCGCCATCGGATCCTGCCCCGCCACCTCGGGCGCCGTCGCCGTCGGCTCCGCCTGCAAATCGCGCCCGATTCCCAGCGAAGGCTCGGCCCAGTCGTGCAGCAGCTTCTCCCGATCCGGATATCGCTCCGCAATCCACTTCCGCCACGCCGCCTGCTCGAACGAATCGTCGTCCGGCAGCGTCCGCCACAAATTCTTATTCGCGCTCGGCTCGTTGATCAGATCCCACGCCAGAAACGGCACATCGCTGAAACGCGCCACCACCGACTCCGCATACCGCGACTCCGCCTGCAAAGCCGCCGGATCGAGATACCCGTTCACTCCACCAAACTCATCCGGATAGAACGCAAACAGATTGAACTGCACCGGCAGCCCGTTGTGCCGAGCGCACATCAGGAACGCCTCAATCGTGCGCAGCCCGTCCTCGCTCATCTGCCCATTCGGCGTTAGCAACTGCTTCCACGTGGTCCACAGTCCGGTCCGGATCATGTTCAGCCCGGCGCCATGAATCTGTGCCATGTCCTGGTCCCACACGTACGCATTCGGCTGGATCAGATACATCCTCGACACATCGCCCGACATGTACGTCGTTCCGACTACCGGCAGAGGCTTGCCGTTGAGCTGGAAATAATCCGACCCCGCCGTCAGCTTCGGTCCCGACAGCAAGTAATCCCAGGCCCGCATCCAGTAGCCCGACCGGTAAATCCGCACCGGTTTGCCATCGCGAATCAGCGTTGCTTCCACCGTATGAAACCCGCGGCCGCCCTCCGCGCTCGCCGGCAGCGTCAGCCGATGTGCCCCAGGAAACGCTGCGGTCTGGTCGTACAGAACCTTGCCGTCCTCATCGCTCACCTTCACGCGCAGCGCATCGCCGTCGGGCTGCTCCTGCATTGGATCCGAGGGCTTGAACCGAAACTCCATCGCATCGCCCGGCACGAAACAGCGGCAGCCGTGGCCGAAACGTGAAGCGATCGTTCTTCCGCAGAGCAATCTCCCCCAGCATCGCCAAGCAACTTTGCGTTCTGAAAAGAAATCCGCATCCAGCTCGCACGCCACCAGAATCCATCGCCCACCAACAAATCGATTTGTGTTGTGATCGAGCTCGATCACCGGCGCCGCCAGCTTGTGTCCCTCCCGCTCGCCCCACACCAGCGTCGTCAGATCCATATCTTCGTAGCCCGTGTGCCCGCCGGTCGTATCGCCATCCACCACGCTCAGCCGCACCACCGGACTAAACGCCCGCTTCCACCCAAACGCCGGCAGCTGCGGAAACACATCCGGATTCGCCGCGAAACTTCACCCCGGCCGAACTGGCCCCAGGCGTCTCCTGATAATCGTGAATGAACAGCTCCAGCGACTGCGCCACGCTCGCCGTCCGCAGATGCCACCCAGCCCGCATCCTCATACGCCGCCCGCGTAAACGGCTTCCCGCCCAGCACAATCAGATTCCCGCCGCGATCCAGATACTCGAGGATCGCCTCCCACTCCGCCTCCGGCCACGCCGACCCATACGGCAGCACCAGCAAATCCGTGTCGCTCCGCCCCAGCGCCGCACTCAGCCCCGCCGCATCCACAAACGAAGCGTCTGCAAAGCCCGCGCGCAACCCCGCCTCATCCGGAGCAGGCGAGTCCGCCGCCGGAAACCCCGCCTGCCAGAAGACCACAGTTCTTGCGAAGGAGGTGTTCGTGAAAAATCCGAAGAAAAACAGCAGAAAAAAACGAAGCGCGCCGCGTATTTCCATAGGTTCGGACCTGAACGCGGGATAACCATACCACGCGTCCCTGCCGCCCAGAATCTGAAACGGGTCGAAGGGAACTATTGCGGCTGTGGCTTCGGACCCTGTGGCTTCTGATCCGGTGAACTCGGCGTTGGGGTCTGATTCCCCTCTGGCTGCATGCGAGTTCCAGGCGTGGTTGTCGGTTCAGGCGCAGTCGCCGCGGGCTGTTGCGCGTCCTGCTGGTCCAGCTTCTGCTGGTGCTTCTTCATAAAATGCTGCGCAATGTCCGGCCAGAACTCCGCGATCTCCGCGCCCACAATGCCCTCATACGTCACGCTGGCCCCGCGCCCCAGCGACAGCACCACGCCTCGCTGGTCGCTGGGGTAATAGAGGTTCGAAATCGCCCCGCCAATAAAGTTCCCCGCCACGTTGGCATAGTTCGGTCCCCAGTTTCCCTTATCGCGTTTGCACCACACCGTCGTCAACGCCGAATAGCCGACCCGCTTGATGAACTTGCCGTGACCCATGCGGTAGTAGCGCGGATCCTCGTGCCACCACGAAGTCAATATCGCGTTGCCCCACAAATTCCCATCGAAAGTATCCGCATAGGCCGCGCCCCAGTATTTCGCGAAGCCCTCCACGCCCTCGCCGTATGACGGATACTCCTGGCCCAGCAGGCTGATCTCTCCGTCAATCGCGGTGATCGCGAATACATACCAGTCCGTCGAGCTCTTGAAAAACAGCTGATACTTCTGTTTCGAAGTCAACGGAGCCGCATTCGCATTCGACGCCACATTGAAAAGAGGAACCACGCCCAGCATGCGCTGGTGCTCTTCCGCCTCCAGCTCCCGTCGGGCCCGCTCCTCGCGCTGCTCCTTCGTCTCCGGCGCGGTCGGCGCAGGCTGAACAGAACTCGACGACCCTGATTGTTGTGTCTGCTGCTGCGTCTGTGTTTGCTGGCTCGGCGTTTGCTGCGGCTGCGCTGGCTGCGTCTGGTTCATTGACGGATTGGTTCCCGGCGCCGATCCAGGCTGCTGGGCCTGCGGTGCATCTGGTAACTCATCCAGCCCCGCCGACTGTCCCCGCGCACGTCCGAAAAGAAGAAGAAACAAGCCGCCGCCAGAACTAGAAGTCCCAGGGCAAAGAGAGAACAAGGACGCTTGCCTGTTGTCAAAACAATGGCTCCGGCCCGAAGACGCAACGATGACCTGGGGGCAGAAAGTGGGTGATTGCACCTTACAGACGCCAGCATGGCTCCTGGAGTTGTGGCCCGCTGCGAAATTCATCTACCTGAGGTAACCCGGATTTTGCTGATCATAGCGAAGCCCGTCATTCGCGGGCAAGATAATTCACTCCCCATACGCGCCTGCTCCGCCAACACCTTGTGCCATACTGATGTCGTCGCTCCGTCCACAATGCATCCCTCTCCGAACCCTGAGTTCATGCGCCGAGCCATCGCTCTGGCCATCGAAAATGTCCGCACCGGTCGCGGTGGACCCTTCGGTGCGGTCATCGTTAAGAGCGGTGCCATCATCGGAGAAGGTTCCAACACCGTCACTCGCGACAACGACCCCACCGCGCACGCCGAAGTCAGCGCCATCCGCTCGGCGTGCCAGTCTCTCGGCGCCTTCACACTGCCAGGCTGCGAAATCTACACCAGCTGCGAACCTTGCCCGATGTGCCTGGCCGCCATCTACTGGGCTCGCATCGACCGCATCTGGTACGGCAACACCAGCGCTGACGCTGCCCGCATCGCCTTCGACGACGCCTTCCTCTATCGCGAGCTCGCGCTCCCCGCCCGCGATCGCGCCATCCCCTCCGCGATGCTCCTGCGCGACCAGGCCTGGGAATCCTTCCAGCTCTGGCTCGACACCCCAAACAAGACGCCCTATTAGACTCTCCCAGCTCCGAGCTCCGGCCCTTGTGTCCTTGCACCGTCCACAAGTCCTCCCGCATCCTTACCTCTATATGGACTACAGATTCCTCGGCCGCTCCGGACTCAAAGTCTCCGCTCTTAGCTTCGGCGCCGCAACCTTTGGCGGTGGCAACGAATTCTTCAAAGCCTGGGGCTCTACCCAGGGTGACGAAGCCCGCCGCATGATCGACCTCTGTCTCGATGCCGGCATCAATCTCTTCGACACCGCCGACGGCTACTCCAACGGACTTGCCGAAGACATTCTCGGCAAAGCCATCCACGGCAAACGTAACAAGCTCCTCATTTCCACGAAAACCTTTTTCCCTTTGAGCGACGCCCCGAACGACCTTGGTTCATCGCGCCATCACATCCTTGAGGCCTGCGACGCCAGCCTGCGCCGACTCGGCACTGACCACATCGACATCTACCACATGCACGCCTTCGACGCCTTCACCCCCGTCGAAGAAACCCTCGACACACTCAACACCCTCGTCCACGCCGGCAAGGTTCGCTACATCGCCTGCTCCAACTTCTCCGGCTGGCACCTCATGAAGTCTCTCGCTGTCGCCGACCGCTATGGCTGGACGCGCTACGTCGCCCACCAGGTCTACTACTCCCTGATCGGCCGCGACTATGAGTGGGAGCTGATGCCCCTTGGCATCGACCAGGGCGTCGGCGCGCTGGTCTGGAGCCCGCTCGGCTGGGGCCGCCTCACCGGTAAAATCCGCCGCGGCCAGCCGCTGCCCGCAACCAGCCGCCTGCACAAAACGTCCGCGGAAGGCCCTCCCGTCGACGACGAATACCTCTACCGCGTCGTCGATGCCATCGATGAGATCGCCAAAGAAACCGGCAAGTCCGTTCCGCAGATCGCACTCAACTGGCTTCTGCACCGCCCCACCGTCTCCAGCATCATCCTCGGCGCCCGCAACGAAGACCAGCTCAAGCAAAACCTCGCCGCCTTCGGCTGGAACCTCACTCCCGAACAAATCGCCAAACTCGACAAAGCCAGCGAGACCAGCCTCGCCTACCCCTACTGGCATCAGCGCGGCACCAGTTTCCGCAATCCACCACCGGCGTAACTTCCTGATCTTGTCAGACCGACCTGACCCTGAGTTCGCGAAGCGAGCTCAGGGGGAGCGGAGGGACCTGCTTTTCGTCTCAATTCCTCTCACACTCCGCCGCATTTCATCCCGCCCGCTCCTCCGCCTATACTGCACGGCAATGACACTTCGCCGCTGCGCAGTCCTCCTGCTCGTCCTGGCCGCCGCCGCCGCTCCCGCCTTCGCCCGCGTCACGCGCATCGAGATCCTCTCCCGCGCGCCCGTCCTCGACGGCCAGCCCTTCGGTGAGGCCGGTCCCTATGAGAAAATCACCGCTCGCGTCTACTTTGCGGTCCACCCCAGCGACCCGCACAACCGCACCATCGTCGATCTCGACAAAGCCCCCCGCAACGCGCAGGGCGAAGTCGAATTCTCCGCCGACCTCTTTCTCCTGCGCCCAACACACGGCGGCAACGGCGCTCTGCTCCTCGAAATTCCCAACCGCGGCGGAGCCGGCCTCGTGCACATCGTCGACGGCGGGACATCGTTCACCAACCCAACGCAGCTCTCCGACCTCGGCGACGCCTGGCTCTTCCATCAGGGATACACGTATGCCGCACTCGGCTGGCAATGGGACGTTCCCGACCACCCCGGCCTGCTCCGCCTCTACGCGCCCGTCGCTCACAACGGCACCAGGCCCATCACCGGCCTCCTTCGCGACGACTTCACCCCCGTCGCGAAAACCGCGGACTGGCCCCTCGGCCATATCATCGTCGACCGCGTCGGCGGCACCGAATATCCTGTCGCGAATCCGGATGACCCGCGCAACGTCCTCACCGTCCGCGACACTCCCAACGGCCCCCGCCAAACCATCCCGCGCTCCGACTGGAGCTTCGCCGCCCCCAACGCCACAGCCATCAACGGCGGCATTCACTTGAGCTCCGCGTTCCAGCCCGGCCGCATTTACGAGCTCGTCTACGTCGTCAAAGATCCCGTTGTTGCCGGCCTCGGCTTCGCTGCCGTGCGCGACTTCGCTTCCTGGCTTAAATTTGATACCGCCGCTGTTACACATGTCGACCGCGCCTCCGCGGCCGGCATCTCCCAGTGCGGCCGCTTCCTCCGCGACTTCCTCTACGAGGGGTTCAATCAGGATGAGGCCGGCCGCATGTCGCTTGATGGCATCCTCGCCCACGTCGGCGGCGCCGGCCGCGGCGATTTTAACTACCGATTCGCCCAGCCCTCGCGTGATTCCCAACCCATGTCGTCCATCTTCTGGCCCACCGACATCTTCCCCTTCACCGGCGAAGACGAGCGCGACCCCGCCAATCTTTCAGCGCCTCCGCAAGGCCTGCTCGACCGCACCAAAGCCGAGCGCGACCTGCCGAAAATCTTCTTCTCCCACACCTCCTACGAGTACTGGGGACGCGCCGCCTCGCTCATCACCACCACCGCCGACGGCAAACAGGATCAGACCCTCAACCCCAACGTCCGCGTCTACTTCTTCACCGGCCTCCAGCATTTCTCCGGCCCGTGGCCGGCCGCCCGTGGCGCCGGCGAACTTGCCAGCCAGAACCTCGAGAGCCCGCTGCCCATCCGCTGGTTCTGGCGCGCCATGATCACCAACATGAATGCCTGGGTCCGCGATGGAGTTGCCCCGCCCCCGAGCAGCTATCCGCACGTCGCCGACGGCACGCTCGTCCCGCTGAACAAGCTCGCCTTCCCCGCGATCAAGGGCATCCATCCGCCGAACAACTACAACGAGGCCTTCCATCTCGATTTCGGCCCCAACTGGCGGCAGACCCGTATCCTCGCGATCCAGCCGCCCACGGTTGGATCGCCGTTCCCCATCCTCGTTCCGCAGGTTGACGCCGATGGAACTGACCGAGCCGGCATCCATCTCCCCGAGATCACCGTGCCCCTCGCTACCTACACCGGCTGGAACCTCCGCGACCCCGCCACCGGCGCGCCAGAAGAGCGCGTCTCTTTTCTCGGCTCGTACATTCCGTTCACGAAAACCGCCGCCGACCGCAAAGCCTCCGGCGATCCTCGCCTTTCCATTGAAGAACGCTATGCCAGTCGCGAAGACTACCTCACCCGCTACAACCAGGCCGTGGACGACTTAGTCCGCCAGCGCTGGATCCTCCCCGAAGACGCAGCGTCTCTGAAAGAGCAGGGCGCAAAAGAATGGGACGAGGTCACAAAGTAGTTCGCTGCGATTGCCCGGGAGGGGAACCGGCCTCAGTGTTTGCTCGTATTCGGCCAGCAAGGCATCGGCTTTTGGAATTCCGTCTTCACTGGAGATGTATGTCATCTGGAGCTGCGATGTTCCGCATCCCCCTTGTCCTCGCCGCCAACGTTCTCGCTCTCTCCGCAGTCGCCCAGCAGATTCCTCACACCGAAGCCCAAAGCCTCACCAGCCAGCCTGTCGTCGTTCCGGTTCCCGGTGCCACCAAACCGCTGGTTGTCATCATCGCCTTCTCCAGCAAGGGCGGCGACGACAGCCTTGCATGGAACAAGGCGTTCCACATGCGCTACGAAACTGACCCCCGTATCGACTACGTTGAGCTGGCCGACTTCCAGGGCGTTCCCTCGTTCATCATGGGCATGATCCTCCACGGCATGCGCCGCTCCGTGCCGGAGCCGGAGAAGTCTCACCTCGCGCCGTTCTTTTCGCAGGAAGACATGTGGAAGAAAGCCGTCTCATGCAAAGACACGAAAGTCGCCTACGTTCTTCTTGCTGACCAATCCGGCCACGTGGTCTGGCAAACCACGGGTCCCGCCAGCGATCAGAAAGTCGCCGCTCTTGAAACTGCCATCGTCGAGCTGCTCGCACGCACCAACCGTCCCAGCGCCAACTAAGCGCCGCTCGATTTAGGCTCCTGCGAACGGATCCTCGAGCGAAGGACTCGCCGGTGTCAGCAACTCCGCCCCATTCTCCGTGATGTGCATGTCGTCCTCGAGTCGTATCCCAAACTCGCCCGGAATATAAATCCCGGGCTCGTCGCTGAACACCATGCCCGCGCGCATGTGCGGATCGAGATCCCACCCGAACATATCGTTCTTCACCAGGTACGGCCACTCGTGCCCATCCATCCCCAGCCCATGCCCTACGCGATGCGAGAAGTACTTAAACCCCGGCCCATATCCCGCATCCACGATCACCTTGCGCGCCGCCGCATCCACGCTGGCCAGTCCCACGCCCGGCCGCGCCTGCTTCAGCCCCGCCTGCTGCGCCTGGTGAACGATATCGAAAACCTGCTTCATCTTCTCCGTCGGCTTGCCTAACACAAACGTCCGCGTGATATCCGACTGGTAGCCCTCGACCGTGCACCCATCGTCGACCATTAACACCGTGCCTTCGCGAATCGTCTGCACCTGCCGCGATCCGTGCGGTGACGCCGTGAACGTTCCAATGTTCAGGCTCGCCTCGCCCCGCAACCCGACCTTGTTGTAAGCCGCGTCAATCAGGCCATGTACATCGACCGTTGTCATCCCCTCGCGCAGCGACTGATACACCGCCTTATAGACTGCTAGCGTCGCCGCGCTCGCCGTTCGCAGGCACTCCATCTCATGCGCGTCCTTGATCATTCGGCACCCGGCGGTCACCGGCGTCGCAATCACAAAACTGAGCTGCGGCCCGGCGAGCGCCAGACTGTTCGAGAAGACAAACTTCATCTCCTCATCCAGCCCCACTCTTCCCGTCACGATCCCGCGATCCGCCAGCCCCTTCACCGTCAGCGCAAACGGGCTCTCGTCTTCCTGCCACGTCAGCACATCGGCGTCGGTCCCGAACGGCCCCGAACTCAGCAGCTCATGCGCCCGCACACTTTCAAACGCCGGGCAAACCACGAACGGCTTCGCCTTCGCCGGAATCACTAGTGCCCACAACCGCTCCCCGCCATTCAGGCTGATATTCGGGAAGTACATCGAGCTGGTCGAATTGTTCCCGAGCACAATGGCGTCCATTTTGTTCTCCGCCATCAGTTGCTTCGCCCGATCAATCCGCGCCCGCCGCTCCTCATTACTGATCGGCGCCACCTTGCCGGCATACGACGGCAACGTTGCAATCGGCGCGGGAAGGGAACTGGCCTCGGTTACGTTTTCCGCTTCGCTCACCAGCGGGATGACGGCGGCGCCAGCGGCAAGTGTGCCGGAAATTCGAAAGAACGATCGTCTCGAAACCATGCATTCTCCTCAGGGCAGTCCTCGATGCTTTGGGAAAGACTATCCGACACCGCACGCTGTGGAAAGCCCGCGTCCTCCAGAACAAACGAAGCGCGACCTTTGTGTGATAGCAGGTCAACGCATCGAGACCTACACTACCGCTGTCTTTCCTGGGATACTATGCCTTCCTTGCATCGGCGCGCGTTCGCCGGCTCCTCTTCATTGTGGTCATCGGCTCTGATTGGTGCGGCATGTCTGCTTTGCGGTTTGCTTCAGATGGCTGCACAGGTACCATCGCAATCCGCCAGTACAAAGGCGATCACGGTTCACGGCATTGTTCTCACAAGCTCGGATAGTAAGCCCATTGAAGGGGCTGCCGTGCACCTGTCTGCTGGAAACAGCGGAGCCCGAACGGCCACTACCGATCAGGAAGGTCGATTCGCTTTTGCTGACGTGCCCCCTGTGTTCATCACCGCGAGTGCGCGCAAAGCCGGATATCTTTGCGACGAGTGGCTGAGAATATCGCCCCATCCCAATTGCGTGCGCCAGATAGACCCGCGAGGGCACGACGTTGAAATTACGCTGACCATGCTGCCGGAAGCGGTTGTGACGGGGCGCGTGCTGACCCAGTCAGGCAGGCCTGTGAGCATTGGCGTCGCACTTTTTCGGAGGGGAATTCAAGACGGACGCTACGTGTGGAATTTCGCCGTCGCGGCGAAGACCGGCGACGATGGTGCTTACCGGATCGGCAGTCTCGAACCGGGTTCCTATTTGGTGCGTTCGGCAGCGATGGCCGACGTGCACACCCCCTTCGGGCGCGACTACGGGTATGAAGCCACCTGGTTTCCCGGTTTCAGCGCGCAGGATCGTGCCCAGCCCATCGTTCTTCAGGCCGGTGACCAGAAAAAAGCCGACTTCTCCGTTAGAGAAAGCCTGGTCCTGATCAATCTTCCTTACACGTGGAACCTGCCGGACGAGGAAGGAGCCGAGCTTTACGGCATGTCCGGCGGAGCGTCCAACGATCAAGTGCGCCCGATGGTGGTTCACCCGGGACATCTTCTCCAGGTTTACGCTCCGGAGGGGCACTATACCTTCAGTCTGTGCATCGATCCGCCCTCGCCCGGCGGCCGTCGCCAGCCGTGGAGCAATGGCACCACCCAGCCGTACTGCGGATCCTCCGAATTCAACATCGAGAAATACACAATGTCCGCGCCAAGCATGCGCCTGCAGCAACCTGTGAGCATTCCCATTCACGTGCGCGCCAAATTCGGAACCCGGCCTCACGACGACCAGGCGACCACCGGCCACTCGCCGCCCGGCGTCCTTTTCAGGCTGGAGTCGCCCAATTCCCGCTCCGGCAAAGTGCTGAACTGGAGCTCGGTTCAGCCAGAGGAACTCGCCTTCACGGATGTATCTCCAGGCACATACATCGTGCGTGCCTCCGGAGCTTCGGGCGCGTATGTTGCGTCCCTCACTTGCGGCAAACTGGATCTCCTTCGCGATCCCCTCGTCGTAGGGGCGGGCATTCCGGCGTGTGCCATCAATGCGTCGGTGCGGGACGATTTTGCCCTCGTGAAAGTTGGCGTTTCTCCCCAAACCATTCCCGTCATGACCGCGGCCGGTGTCCGCTTGACTGCCGCTGCTTTCATTCCTCTCGACGAACCGCTGCGGGAAGCCCCGGGAACTACACTCCCTTTCGGCGCCCCGCTCATGGGTGTCAACCTGCCTCCCGGCAGGTACCTGGCTCTGATCTCCGACTCGCTCCTCGCCTGGAACGAGCCTGATGTACGCGCGCATCTGATGGCGCTGGGTAAGGTCGTGACATTGAAGCCGCGACAGACGCAGACCGTGCTGCTTGACTGGTCATCCCAACTGCACGATCCTCACTCTCCGCTGCTGGGGCCGCAGCTCGGCAACCTCGGTCCCTAGCGGGCACCGTCCTACCGCGTACCGCGCTACCGCCCACCGCCTCGGCCCTGCTATACTCAACCGTTGCGGGCAGACCCGGAAAACCCTCTGTTTCCGGCCTTTTGCCCCATAATTCCAACCAAGAATCGCTTTCTGAGGTTCCCATGTCTGGCCATTCCAAATGGGCGACAATCAAGCACAAAAAGGGTGCGCTCGACGCCAAGCGCGGCAAGATCTTCACGCAGCTGATCAAGGAAATCACCATCGCTGCGAAATCCGGCGGCGACCCCGACGGCAATCCTCGCCTGCGCAGCGCCATCGCCGCCGCCAAGGCCGAGAACATGCCCAACGACAACATCAAGCGCGCCATCCAGCGCGGCACCGGCGAGCTTCCCGGTGCAACCTACGAGGAAATCTCCTTCGAAGGCTACGGCCCAGGCGGCGTCGCGATCATCGTCGATGCCACCACCGATAACCGCAATCGCGCGGTCAGCGAAATCCGCCACACCTTCGCCAAACACGGCGGCAACCTGGGCGAGCCTAACTCTGTCCGCTTCATGTTTTCCAAGAAAGGCATCATCGCCGTTCCTAAAGCGGCAGCCGACGAAGAAAAGCTCATGAACATCGTGCTCGAAACCGGCGGCGAAGATCTCAACGACGAAGGCGACACCTGGGAGATCATCACCGATCCGCATTCATTCGACGCTGTTGCCAAGGCCATCAAAGATGCGGGCATTGAGACCACAATGTCCGAGATCACCATGATCGCCTCCACCTACACCAAACTTGAAGGTCCGCAGGCCGCGTCCATGGTGCGTCTCCTCGAAGCCCTCGAAGAACACGACGACGTCAGCAACGTCTATTCCAATTTCGACATGGACGCGAAGCAGCTGGAGGAAGTCACCAGCTAGTTTGCGTCTCTCTCCATCGGCGGACTGCGAATACGCAGCCGGTCGGCTGTTCGGAACACCTCTTCGGCAGCATGTTGTACCTCTGCGCTTTTACCGGGTCGATGAGTCCGCCCGGCTTGGGTGAGGGCAGGTAAGAACCTTGAGAGGTCCAATGAGAGCGTCGGCTCGTATCGCTGTCCTCCTCGCATCCACTCTGCTGCCACTTGCCCACCCAAACTCTGCCGCAGCACAAACCGCATCCCGCGCCGCAGCCGATTCAACCCCGCCCGTACAGCTCATTCCCGGCCTCGACAAGCGCCTCATCGACGCGAACGCCAACCCCTGCGTCGACTTCTCCGCTTACGCCTGTGGCAACTTCGACAAGCTTTACCCCATCCCTCCCGACAAATCCGGATACGGCACCGGCGCCATTGTCTATGACTACACGCAGCAGGTCCTTCACGATCTGCTCGAAAAAGCCGCTGTAGCCTCCGCCCAACGCTCTGCCAGCGAGCAAAAAATCGGGGACTTCTACGCGACCTGCATGGATACCGATGCCATCAACGCCACCGGCCTCAAACCTCTACAGCCGGAGCTCGACCGCATCGCTGCCCTGACCGACAAAAAGCAGCTTACCGGCCTCCTCGCCCATTTCCTGCTCATCAACGTGAACGCCTTCTTCAATTACGGCGAACAGCAGGACTTCAAAGACGCGCGTAAACAAATTGCCGTAGTCGATCAGGGTGGCCTCGGCCTTCCCGAGCGCGACTACTACTTCCGCACCGATCCCGCCGCCCTCAAAACCCGCGACCAATACGTCCAGCACATCGCCGCCACGCTCAAACTCATGAGCGAGCCCGACCCCCAGTCCTCCAGCGACGCGCAGAAGATCATGCAGCTTGAAATGGAGCTCGCCAAAGTCTCGCTCGACGTCACCACCGAGCGCGACCCGAACAAGATCTACCATCCCATGAGCACCGCTCAGCTCGCCGGCCTCACTGCGGCCATCGACTGGCCTCACTTCTTCGAACTCACTGGCGCGCCGTCTGTCACCAGCCTCAACGTCACCAATCCCGACTTCTTCAAAGGTCTCCAGTCCCTGCTCGATTCCACTGACCTCGAGACCATTCGCACCTACCTTCGCTGGCAGCTCATCAACTCCACTCCCAGCTGGACCCTTCCCCAGGCCCTCGACGACGAGCACTTCCACTTCGTCGGCCATCAACTCCGCGGCCAGCCACAACAGCAGGCTCGCTGGAAGCGCTGCGTTGCCGCTACCGATCCCGCACTCGGCGAAGCCCTCGGCCAGGTCTATGTCGCGCAGCAGTTCCCGCCTTCCAGCAAAGCCGCCACCCTGCAAATGGTCCACGACATCGAGAACGCCATGGACCGCGAAATCGACACCCTCACCTGGATGAGCCCTGAGACCAAAGTCAGGGCCAAAGCCAAGCTCCATCTCATCGCCGACAAAATCGGTTATCCCGACCGCTGGCGCGACTACTCGAAGCTCACCATCGTTCGCGGCGACGCCATCGGCAACGCAACCCGCGCCATCCAGTTCGAAAACCATCGCCAGCTCGCAAAAATCGGCCAGCCCGTTGACCGCGGCGAATGGGGCATGACTCCGCCCACCGTCAATGCCTACTACGACCCCAGCATGAACGACATCAACTTTCCCGCCGGTATCCTCCAGGCTCCGCTCGACGATCCGCATGCGCCGGACGCCGTCGCTTATGGTCATATCGGCGCCATCGTCGGCCACGAGCTCACCCATGGCTTCGACGATGAGGGACGCCAGTTCGACGGCAACGGCAATCTCTCCGACTGGTGGACCCCCGACGACGCGAAGATGTTCGAAGCCATGACCGATTGCGAGGTGAAGGAATACGACGGCTTCACCGCTGTCGGCGATCTCAAAGTCAATGGCAAGCTCACCCTCGGCGAAAACACCGCCGACAACGGAGGCCTCCGCCTTGCCTATGAAGCCTTCCTTGCCGACGCGAAACGCAAGGGCATCGATCTCACAGCAAAACAAACCGACGGCTACACGCCCATTCAACAGTTCTTCGTCGGCTACGGTCAGAACTGGTGTGGCAGCATCCGTCCCGAGCAGGTTCGCCTCCAGGTGCAAACCGATCCCCATTCGCCTCGTCAGTTCCGCCTCGGTGGTGTCGTGCAAAACATGCCGGAATTCGGCCATGCTTTCGGCTGTACCTCCGGCCAGCCCATGATGCCCGTCAACGCATGTCATGTTTGGTAGAACTCCGCGAATCCGTGCATCGTGGTGCAATCGCAAGGCATCTGCATTTCCGGGCCGCCTTTGTGGCGGCCCTTTTCATGGGAGTCAATCGCGCAGTGAAAGCACGCTTCTTCGCTCTTGTCCTCGCAGTCCTCGCCCTTACTGCCGTCCCCACCTTCGCGCAGTCCAGGGCGCTCGCTACCGATGCGCCCGCCAGCGCTGCGTTTGCCCGCCTGACATGGGAGTACGGCCCCTTCTTCCAGGGTGGCTCCGGCATCGGTGATCGCGCCAGTTACAAATTCACCGCTGCCGGCTTCCGCCTCGGCAAAGTCATCACCGATCAGCATCTCGGCAGCATCTTCCGCGGCCAGTTTGAACTCGCTGGCGAAATCATGCCGTACTGGCAGGCCTTCACCCCTGCTCCGCACTCGCAACCCGGTAGCTGCCTCGACCCGACCTCCGGCCTCACTTATCCCTGCACGGTTTACTACGGCGGCGGCACCTTCACCGGCGCCAGCCTCACCCCCGTCATCCTCCGCTGGGACTTCAAGCCGCATTGTCGCATCGCTCCCTGGTTTCAGGCCGCCGGCGGACTCATCTACACCACCCACAAATTTCCGCCAGACTACTTCGTTCGGCCCGGCCAGCCCGGCGGCACCAGCGTCTGGAACTTCGCTCCCCAGGGTGGCATCGGCATCCACTACTTTATCCGCCCCGGCCGCGCCATCACCCTCTCCGCCAACGGCGTCCACGTCTCCTCCGCCTCGCTCGGAGACAAGAATCCAGGAATCAACGCCAGCGTCACTTTCCAGATCGGCTACACCTTTTTCGGCAAATAGCTTTACGAAAGACGCGGGGCGGCCACCAACCCGCGTATCATCCGGCGTGGCGAACCTCGTCGAAAACGTGAACGAAGATGCCTGATCCCCTCATCGAATGCGTTCCCAACTTCTCCGAAGGCCGGCGCCTCGACATCGTCGAGGCCATCGTCGCCGCCATGAATGTCGAAGGCGTGCGCCTCCTCGACTATTCCCTCGACGCCGATCACAACCGCTCCGTCGTCACCATCGCCGGTCCGCCCGCTGCCGTCATCGAATCCGCCGTTCGCGCCGCCGGCCGCGCCTCCGAACTCATCGACCTCACCTCCCAGGAAGGCGTCCACCCCCGCATCGGCGCCGCCGACGTGATCCCCTTTGTCCCCATTCGCGATATCTCTCTCGAACAGTGCGTCATCCTCGCTCGCCAGGCCGGCAACGAAATCTGGAAGCGTCACCAGGTCCCCGTCTACTTCTACGAGGCCGCCGCCGCCCGCCCTGACCGCGCCATGCTGGAAGAAGTCCGCCGCGGCCAGTTTGAAGGCCTTCGCGACGCCGTCCTCCGCGAGCCCGCCCGCCGCCCCGATGTCGGCGGCCCCTCGCTCCATCCCACCGCCGGCGCATCGGCCATCGGCGCCCGCCGCTTCCTCATCGCCTTCAACCTCTATCTCGATACCCCCGAAGTCGCCGTTGCCCGCGCCATCGCTAAAGAAATCCGCCAGTCCGGCGGCGGCCTCGCCGGCGTCAAAGCCATGGGCGTCTCCGCGCATGGCCAGGCCCAGGTCTCCATGAACATCACCGACTTCACCCGCACTCCGGTCGGGCAGGTCTTCAACGCCGTCAGGGAAAAGGCTCGCAAACACGGCGCCGCCCCCGCCCGCGCCGAGCTCATTGGCCTCATTCCCGAAGCTGCCCTTGAGCGGAACAGCGAATGGCTGCGTCTGCTGGGTGAGGGAGGGTTCGATCCCGAGGAAAAGGTTCTCGAACGCCGCCTCGACCACCCGCTGCAATGGCCCAGGACCGCCTGAGTAACGATAGTTCCTGAGCAACCATAGTTGTAGACCCCTGGCCGGGCCGCCCAGCGTAAAATTGACTTATCGCGTGGCCCAGGCGAGTCCTTTTGCCGCTCTTCGGGGTCAAAGACCACGCGGCCCTCAAATTCTCCACACTCAGCCGGATAACCGGCGGAGGAAGCAGGTTCACCAGTGAAATTCGGTAAGCATCTTGTCTTCGGTCTTGTTTTTGCAACAGCGGCAGCCATCGCCCTCCCCGCGCGCGCGGCGCAAATCGACACCGACGCCCGGTCCGCAATCCCTCGCGACGTCCAGCAGCTCATCGTCGTCGATTACGGCGTGATGGAGAATTCCCCCGCTGCCATGGACCTCAAGGCGCGCGTCCTCCCGCCCGAGCTCAAGCAGCTGGAAACCGCCCTCAAAACCTCCGGCCTCGACGAGAATCACGACATCGAACAGCTCGCCTTTGCCGCCTACCGCGTCGGCTCCGGTGATAACGTCCGCATCGTCGGCCTCGCTCAGGGCCAGTTCCAGCTCAGCGACATCATGGCGATTCTGAATAAGAAGAAGGTCAAGCCCACCATGATCCGCAATAACAAGCTCTATCCCATGGGCGCAAGCGGCATGCTCGTCACCTTCCTCAACCCCACTACCATGCTCTTCGGCACCAGCGACGACCTCAAGCCCGCGCTCGACTCCCGCGACGGCCTCGCTCCCAGCTTCCTTACCAATCAGGAAATGCTCGCTGCCATGCAGCGCGTCGACAGCGCTCCCATCTGGAGCATCCTCGACCAGAAGGGTACGCAATACATGATGCACTCCCTCCTCGGCCAGGCCTCCCAGCTCACCGACTACGAGACCGTCCGCAAGCGCCTCCTGAGCTCCAGTTACACCATGGACTTCAACAACGGCGTCAAGTTCAACCTTTTCGTCGCCACTTCCGATACCTTCACCGCAGCCACCATGTCCTCCCTCCTCAACGCTGCCGCGATGTACGAGAAAGTCAGCGGCAATCCGACCGAGAAGCAGGCCATCGACGCCACCACCATCGACTCGACCGCCGGCACCCTCAACGTCAGGTTCTCCGCCTCCGACAGCCAGTTCTCCGCACTCCTCCAGTCGCCGTTATTCCAGAACGTCGTGCGCTGACCATCGCGCTCATCCTGCCAAAGGAGCGGCCTTCGAGCCGCTCCTTTCTGTTTCGCGCGGACGCGTGCAAGCGGTACACTCGTGTCTCGTCCGCCCTCGGACCCCATTGAAAGAAGACTCCATGAAGAAGACCACCTCGTCGCCGCAGCTTTTTTTCGCAGGAACCGTCGTTGTGTTCGCGCTGACCGTCACCGCCGGGTTCTCCGCCGTTGTGGCCGGCACAGCCAGGAACGGCGCTGCCGCCGCGCAGGCCTCCGCCAATGCCGGCATTCTCAGCTCCGCCCCCCTCCAGGTCGATCGGCGTGACGCCTCCATCGACGCCATCGTCCCGACCGATGCTCGTCTCGAGCGCATTGCCGACGGATTCAAATGGGTGGAAGGGCCCGTGTGGGTGAAAGACAGCCTCTTCTTCGCAGAAATTCCCAGTAACAGTATTCGCCGCTGGATTCCCAGGCGCCGGTGTGAGCATCTTTCTCCACCCCAGTGGCTATCAGGGTGCCGAGCCCTACGGTGGTCCCGAATCCGGCTCCAACGGCATGACCCTCGATGCGCGTGGGCGCCTCACCGTCGCCGGGCACGCGCGCCGCAATATCTATCGTCTGGAGTCGCTCGACCCCAGATCCACCATCACCGTCCTTGCCGATTCATACCAGGGAAAGAAGCTCAACAGCCCCAACGATCTCGTCTACAGCTCCGACGGTTCGCTCTACTTCACCGATCCTCCCTACGGACTGCGCACCCAGAAAGACGCCGATCCCGAGAAGCAGCTGAAGGTGAACGGCGTCTATCGCATCCCCCACGCGCTCGCTCAGAAACCCGGTGCGCCGCCGGCTCGCGACGCGCTCCAGTTGCTCGTGACCGACCTCCCGCGCCCCAATGGCATCGCGTTTTCACCCGACCAGAAATTCCTCTACGTCAACAGCACCGAGCCGCGCAAGATATGGATGCGCTACCGTGTCCAGCCCGATGGCGCCCTCGCCGATCCCAAATTGTTTTACGACGCAACCGCGGACCAGCGCATCGGCGCGCCTGACGGCATGAAAGTCGATTCCCAGGGCAATATCTACAGCGCTGGACCCGGCGGGGTTACGATTCTCTCCCCCGCGGGCAAGCTTCTGGGAACTCTGCTCATTCCTGAGCGCGTCTCGAACGTGGCCTGGGGCGGCCCCGGCCGCACAACGCTCTACATCACAGCCAGCAGCAGCGTCTATCGCGTGCGCCTCAAAATCCCCGGAGCCCCTCTGATCCCGCAGCCCCAGTCGTCTCCAGCAAAACCGGCACCGCTGGGCTAAACAAATACCCCTGGTAAGCATGGCATCCCAGCTGCTCCAGGCAGGCTCGCTGTTCTTCCGTTTCCACCCCTTCGGCCACCAGCGATAAATCCATGGCCCGGCCCAGCCGCGGACTTCTGCCGTCCCGTGACGCCCACCACGCATTTCCCGGGCAGTGACCGGCCGCACAATCTGCCCTCCCCAAACCGCTATAATGAATCCTGTAGAAAGACCCTCAGATCTTTCGATTTTCGACTCGAAGGGAACTCCGCCCCCATGGCGACCACCAACGCCGGCGCCCCGTCCGCGCAAGGCGAATCAGAACCATCGACTCCTCCTAAGCCAATCGTCAACGACTTCAGCATCCAGATCGCAACCGTCAACGGTTCCGGCTCCCAGTCCGCCAACAGCGTCCTGCTGCGCAGCATCTTCGCCATGGGCGTCCCCGTCAGCGGCAAAAATCTCTTCCCCTCCAACATCGCCGGCCTGCCCACCTGGTACACCATCCGCGCCAGTAAATACGGCTACGTCGCGCGCAAAAAAGACATCGACATCCTCATCGCGATGAATGCCGAAACCTCTCGCGAGGACATGCTCTCGCTGCACCCCGGCTCGGTCGCCATCTACGAGGACAGCGCCAACCTCAAACAGTTCCGCGACGACGTCACCTGCTACCCGGTCCCGTTCGACAAAATCACCGCCGCCGTCTGTCCCGAGGCCAAGCTGCGCAAGCTCGTCAAGAACATGATCTACGTCGGCGTTGCCGCGCAGTTGCTCGCCATGGACATGAAGGCCGTCGAAGACTCGCTCCGCAGGCAGTTCGCGAAGAAGCAGAAGGCCGCCGACCTTAACTGGGCCGCCGTCGAAGCCGGCTTCAATTACGCTGCCCAGTCCCTCACCAAGCAGGACCCCTTCATGGTCGAGCGCATGCACGCCACCGAAGGCAAAATCATCATTGACGGCAACGCCGCCTGCGCCCTCGGCGCCATGTTTGCCGGCGTCACCGTCGTCACCTGGTATCCCATCACGCCGTCCTCCTCCGTCGTCGAACAGCTCATCGACTACCTGAAGAAGTACCGCATTGAGGAGAGCGGCAAAGCCAACTTCGCTGTCGTCCAGGCTGAAGACGAGCTCGCCGCCATCGGCATGGTCCTCGGCGCAGGCTGGGCCGGCGCTCGCTCCATGACCGCCACCTCCGGCCCCGGCATCTCGCTCATGGCCGAATTCACCGGCCTCGGCTACTTCGCCGAACTTCCCGGCGTCATCTTCGACATCCAGCGCGTCGGCCCCTCCACCGGCCTGCCCACTCGCACCGCACAAGCCGACCTCCTCTCCATCGCGGTCCTCTCCCACGGCGACACGAAGCACCCCATGCTGCTGCCCGCCAGCGTCAAGGAGTGTTTCGAATTTTCCGGCGCCGCCTTCGATCTCGCCGAGCAGCTCCAGACCCCGGTCTTCGTCCTCTCCGACCTCGACCTCGGCATGAACAACTGGATGTCCGATCCCTTCGACTATCCCGAGAAACCGCTCAACCGCGGCAAAGTCCTCACGGCCGAAGACCTCAAAAAGCTCGGCGAGTTTGCCCGCTACAAGGATGTCGACGGCGACGCGATCCCGTACCGCACGCTCCCCGGCACCGATCATCCCAAGGCCTCTTACTTTACCCGCGGCAGCGGCCACAACGAGAAGGCTCTCTACTCCGAGCGCCCCGAGGACTACCAGAACCTCATGGAGCGCCTCGCTCGCAAGTTTGACACCGCGCGCAGCCTGGTCCCAGCGCCCGTTGTCGTGCAGACCGGCAAGTCGAAGATCGGACTCATCGCCTTCGGCACCTCCGACTTCGCCGTCACGGAAAGCCGCGATCAGTTGAAGAAAGAGTTCGGCGTCGAAGCCGACTACCTGCGCCTCCGCGCCTGGCCCTTCAACAAAGATGTGCACGACTTCGTCGCTTCGCACGACCGTGTCTACGTCGTCGAGCAGAACCGCGACGCGCAGATGCTGAGCCTGCTCAAGCTCGATCTGCCCGCCGTCGAAACCACCAAACTGCGCAGCGTCCGCCACTTCAACGGCCTGCCCATCGACGCGCGCTCCGTCACCGACGAGATTGTGCTGCAGGAGGGAATCTAATGGCAGCCACGGCCACACCAGCCCCCAAAACCAACCGCATCGGCCTGCCCGTCCTCGAATACCGCGGCAGCAAGACCACCCTCTGCGCCGGCTGCGGCCATAACGCCATCTCCGAGCGCATCATCGACGCCATGTTCGAAATGGGCGTGCAGCCCGAGCGCCTGATGAAGCTCTCCGGCATCGGCTGCTCCTCCAAGAGCCCCGCCTATTTCATGGCGCGCTCGCACAGCTTTAACAGCGTGCACGGGCGCATGCCCTCGGTCGCAACAGGCGCGCTCCTTGCGAACAAAACCATGATGGGCATCGGCGTTTCCGGCGACGGCGACTCGGCCTCCATCGGCATCGGCCAGTTCGTTCACCTCATGCGCCGCAATCTCCCGCTCATCTACATCATCGAAGACAACGGCGTCTACGGCCTCACCAAAGGCCAGTTCTCCGCCACCGCCGACATCGGCTCCAAGCTCAAGACCGGCGTCGTCAACGACCTGCCTGCGATCGATACCTGCTCGCTTGCCATCCAGCTCGGCGCTACCTTCGTCGGCCGCTCCTTCTCCGGCGACAAGAAGCAGCTCCTCACCATGCTCAAGGCGGCCATCGCCCACAGCGGCACCGTCATGCTCGACGTCATCTCGCCCTGCGTCACCTTCAACGACCATGAAGGCTCCACCCGCAGTTACAAATACATGCAGGACCACGAAGAGCCCATTTCCGAAGTTGGCTTCGTCCCGGCCTTCGAAGAAATCGACGTGGAATACGAAGCCGGCAGCAGCTTCGACGTCACCATGCACGACGGCTCCCACCTGCGCCTCACGAAGCTCCCTGAGAACTACGACCCCTCCAATCGCGCCGTCGCCGTCAAAACCCTGATGGACGCGCACGAAAAGGGCGAAGTCCTCACCGGTGTCTTCTACATCGACACGCAGAAGCCCACCTTCACCGACTTACTCAACTTAGTCGACGAGCCCCTCGCCACCCTGCCCCAGGAGCGAACTCGCCCCTCAAAGCAGGTCCTCGACGACATCATGGCCCGCCTGAAGTAGGTCAGCGGACTTACTCAACAAAAAGAAGGTGCGCGATCAGGCGCACCTTTTTCTCTTGTGCAAAGCACCCTGGCCTAACCCGCATTGAAGCCGTGAAGCCTGGAATCCAGCCTTCAAACGGCCCCCGGTTCCCGTCTGTTGGCCCACGTGCGGAGAGTTTTGAGCCGTGTCCGCGCAGGCTGTCCTAACGGAGACTCGCAACCGCCTTCTGCTCCCCCGCACAAACCCGGTTACGGCCCAGCCGTTTCGCGCGATACAGCGCCTCGTCTGCCCGGTGAATCAGATCTTCCGGCAACATCGCCCCGTCATACGCCGCCACGCCCAGACTGCAGGTCACGGCGAGCGCACCCATGGCCGTGGGAACCGGCCTCTCCGCGATCGAGCGGCGGAAGTCCTCTGCGCGCTGGATCCCGTTTTGCGGCGAACAACTGGGCAGAACCACCAGAAATTCCTCGCCTCCGTAGCGCCCCGCAAAATCATAAGGACGCATCACCTCCATCAGGCGGCCAGCCGCTTCCCGCAGTACTTCATCCCCGGTCAGATGACCGTAGCTGTCATTGATGCTCTTGAAATGGTCCAGATCGATCATCAGCAGCGTGATGGGGAATCGATCGCGCTGCGCCCGGCAAACTTCCCGCTCCAGCATCGCAAAGATCGCCCTTCGATTCCAAAGTCCCGTCAGGCTGTCCTTCAGCGCCTGCTCCTTTAAAGCCTCCTGCGCGTCGCCTGCCACCTTCGCGGTAAGCGTCAGTTCGGCCTTCGTCTGGCTCACCGCCTGCTGAAGCTCTCGGTTATGTCGCACCAGATAACCGACGCGCAGCTTGTACAGAATGAAGATCGCCAGCATCAGGCAAAAGATGCACAGGGATCGGAACCATGCGGTCTGCCAGTAGGCCGCGATCACCGTGATCGGAATGCTCTCCACGATGGAGCCGCGCAGCCCGTTGCTTTCAGCCTGCTGGAAATCGAATTCATAGCGGCCCGGTGCCAGGTGGCTGTACAGCACCTCGCGCTCTTTCCCCGCTTCTTTCCACTCCGTGTCGAAACCCAGGAGCCGGTAACGTACGTCGGACACACCCGATGCCGGAGCCGCGAACTGAATCTCCAGGTCTCCCGCGTCCGGCCCTACTGTCACTCCATGTTCGAAGCTGAGCGCCGCTTGATTGAATCGCACCTGGTCGATCAGCGACCGAACATGACTCATTTGCATATCGCTGTGTGCAGGATGAACGCCCGCCGTCCGAGCCGTGCTCACCCGCCAGAGATGCCCGTTCTGATTCGTCGCATCCGGCCGGTCGGCGGCCGAACCGTTCGGTGTGAGAATCGCCAACAGAACCCCAAACCCGAGAAGCGTCTGGAGGTGGAGAAATCGCGAGGACAGGCCGCCGCGTTCGCATACCGGAGACGATCCGGAAGGCGACCACAGTTCTCGTTTCTGATCGGACCGACGAGTTCTTTCGTCGGGCCGAATCCTTCCAGCGAGCATAGATCCTGCGCCAGTCCCTGCTGACGCTTCCCCTCGTGTACTTTTCGGCTGAATCTCACAACGAAGCGCGGGCTGAGCGCGCGATGACCGCAGTCACCAGCCCCGCCCCGTCTCCCACGCATCGCGCAACAGATGAAATCATCTGCGATAAGCACGTTCCCCGCTATACAACTTAAGAACATGCCAACAGTTCCGGCACCAGAAAAACGCCCCACCGGCGTGCCTCACCACCAACAAAAAGAGGTACCTCCGCAGAAGCACCTCTTCGCCCAGACCTCGAAATTCCCGTCGTAGATCCGCTCTGTCTTATGCTGCTTTTTCCCGCGCCCTTCCCAGCGCCTCAATTAGCGTTCGGCTGAACGCCGGAATATCGTCCGGCTTCCGGCTCGTGATGAACTGCCCGTCCGTCACCACTTCCTGGTCCACCACATTCGCGCCGGCGTTTTTCAGATCGGTCCTGATCGAAGGCCACGACGTTAGCGTTTTCCCCTTCACCACGCCCGCCTCCACCAGCATCCACGGCCCGTGGCAAATCGCTGCTACCGTCCGCTCCGTTGCGACAAAATCCTTCACGAATTGGACCGCCTTCGGCTCCATCCGCAGATGATCGGGATTGATGACGCCACCCGGCAGCATCAGCGCATCGTATTCCTGCGCCTTCGCCTGATCCAGCGCCTTATCCACCTTCACCTTGTCGCCCCACTCCGTGAACTTCCATCCCTTAATCTCGCCGCTCTTGGGCGCGATCACTTCCGTCGTCGCTCCGGCCTCCTCCAGCGCCTTGCGCGGTTCCGTTAACTCGACCTGCTCAAACCCGTCGGTTGCCAAAATCGCCACTTTTTTCCCATGCAGATTCTCTGCCATCGTTTCCTCCATCGCTTGGCGTGCTTCTGTCAGTAGGACGGCCCGCCCCTCGCGGCGCGTTGCCAAATTCGCCATTCTTGCGTTTGTAACAAACGGTGAAACGAAATCGTGTAGAGTTCCGTGGGGTAACGAATCGGCAACACCCCTGGAGGAACTTTCATGTCGAAGCGAGTGTGGACCGCGGCCGTTGCTGTGGCGGCCCTCGGCGCCCTGAGCGCCTGCAATTCGGCTCCTAACAATGTGAACATCGCCGGCGCCGGCAGCACCTTTGTCTACCCGGTCATGACGCGGTGGATTCAGGACTTTCAGCAGACCCACCAGAACGTCCACATCAACTACCAGTCCATCGGTTCCGGCGGCGGCATCCAGCAGGTAAAGGCGAAAACCGTCGACTTCGGCGCCACCGACGCCGCGCTTACCGATCAGCAAATCGCCGCCATGTTCCCCCTGATCCAGATCCCGGAGAGCGCCGGTCCAGTCTGTATCACCTACAATCTCCCCGGCCTCACCCAGCCACTGCAGCTCTCGCCGGAATCCCTGGCAGGCATCTTCCTCGGAACCATCAAAACCTGGAAGGATCCCCTGATCGTCAAAGATAACCCGGGCGCAAAACTTCCTTCGGGTGGGATCATCGTTTCCCATCGCTCCGAAGGCAGCGGGACCACCAACATCTTCACCACCTATCTCTCCGCGGTCAGCCCCGATTGGAAGACCAAAGTCGGCGCCGGCCCCGCTGTCAGCTGGCCGGTCGGCATCGGTGGCAAGGGCAGCGAAGGCGTCACCGGCAATATCCGCAATTCATCCGGCGCCATCGGCTACGTCGAGCTGACCTACGCCGAGCAGAATCATCTCCCTACGGCCGCCATTAAGAACGCAGCCGGACAGTACGTCCAGCCCACCGCAGCAGGCACAACCTCCGCCATCGCCGCCTACAGCGCGCAGCTGACCCAGGATCCGCGCACGCCCATCGTCAATCCGCCGGCGAACGCCGCCGACGCCTACCCCATCTCCGGCCTCACCTTCCTCATCATTCCGAAAGACGGTCCGGACAAGGCAAAGCGCACCGCGCTGAAGCAGTTCATCCAGTACGTCATCACCGATGGACAGGCCACTGCCGGAACGCTGAACTATGCGCCGTTGCCCGATGGAGTGAAGCAGTACGACCAGCAGCAACTCCAGCAGCTGACCGCCGATGGTCAGCCCATCGGTTAGCCGCGAGTTGATTCAGGGGCGCCTGGAGGATCTCGTTATCGACCTCTCCTTCGCGCCCCTGCGCGTTCCTTAAAATCGGACCGCGAACCCCTGCGAGAGGATAGGGTAGAACCGCGCCGGAGCGGCATCGTTGTTGATCTTCTGGATTTCCGTCGCCAGGTTGGACTGAATGTTGGAATCCGTCGCCACGTTATCGCAGTACGGCGTGCCCTGATACGTGTAGCAGGCTGTGCCCTGCAGATTCAGCTGGAACTTCGGATAACCCACATACGCGAACCCAGCCTCGAACGGGAAGCTGAAGTGCCGCTCGCCCCGCGGAACCAGGTTTCCCCAGCCCACCGTAATCTTCGGCGCCGCCTTGGCAAACGTCAGGCTGCCCGAACCGGTAACCGGATCTGTCGCGCTGCTGGTGTAGGTCTGATTGTTCAGCGTGAAGGTCTGGCCTCCCGGCACATTCGCGCCGCCCGTCACCTGGTTGCCGTTGTACAGCAGCGCGCCAGGGCTGATGTGGAATCCACCACCCCACGGAAACCAGTCCAGACTCGCCTCGGCCGAGCGGAAACGCAGACTCGCGTTGTACGTGATTCCGCTGCTCGTCAGCGTGTCCGTGTAGCTGAAGAAATTGCCGCCGCCCCGCACGTTGAAGTGACGCGCCAGAGGCGCCGCCACTTCGACTCCCGGCCCAAGCAGGCCGATTTTCACGCCAACGCCAATGCCGGGGAACCCTCCGGTCGAGCTGGCCGCTACGGAGCGTGTCGCCCCGGATCCGGTTCCAGCCGCGGAATCGTTGGACAAATAGGAGGGGCTGATGAGAGAGGAACTGCTTTGCTGGGCAAACGCCGCCGGCAAGGCCAGAGACAGAGCAACCAGGGTCAGAGAAATGCGCTGCATAGGGGGAGGACTCCTCAATTCTGCGGATGCAAGTTAAACGCCGTTCGATCCCACGGCGGAACCGTATGATTCCAAACCTGCTTCCCTTACGGAGGCGGGGAAACCAGGAACGAAGGCCGTAAATTTTCGTGCCGCTGTTCGTAACTGATTTCTACGGCGTATTGGTAATCAGCGTAGGTCACTTCGGTGGAGCCATCAATGACACGCTCGTGGTACCCGCGTACCACTGTCGGTAGAAGCCGCTCGCGCAGCTGGTCCGCCATCGCTGCCAGCGTCCGCAACCGGCTCTCCACCTGCGGCGGAATATTCTCCTCCGCCAGCGCCAGCCGCGATTCCAGCAGGAACCCGGTGACCGCGTTCTTCAGTTCGTTGTCCAAAGCCGCCGCTGCGGCCGCGACCGCCAGCTGCTGCTCCCGATCCCGGCGCGCCAGAGCGCCTCGCATTTCCCGCTCCAGACGAGCGCTGCCCGCCAGCGCAAAATTGATCTGCAGCGGGATCGCCATCCCCGCGCTTTTCCAGATCAGTTCGCACCCCTCCGGATCGGAATCGGCCAGAATCTGATCCACAACAACCATGGCGTATCCGCGTCGCGACAGCAGCCGCAACGCCCCCGCCCGGCTGGACGCAATCTCGACCGTCACGTGCAGGCGTCCCGCCAGTTCCGCCGCCCGGCTTTCAATCCCCTCAATCGATGTGACGATCAGGGCCGCTGTTCGCGTCGCCGGTTGCGCTTCCTCGCTTCGGTTCGCAGGAGAGCTCATGACATTTCTCCGTATTCCTTCAGCTTCCGGTAGAGCGTTGTCTTTCCAATGTCCAGCAGCCTCGCCGCCAGCAGCTTGTCGCCGTGGACCTGTTCCAGCGTCGTCAGAATCGCCCGCTTCTCCATCTCCGCCAGCGTCTCCACCTGCCGTTTCGGGCACTGCTTTTTGCGCTGGCTGCCGCCGGCTCACCGTCGCATGCATCCACGCGTCGCGGATGCTCGTGCTCATCTCGCCCATCTCGATCACTTCACCCGAGGTCATGCTGCATGCGCCGTCAATCGCGTTCGACAAGCTCCCGCACGTTGCCCGGCCACGAGTAATCCATCAGGAACGTCAGCGTCTCCGCGCTCAGCCGGAATGCCCGCCGCATCTCCACGCTGTTCCGCTCCAGAAAATGCGCCGCCAGCAGCGGAATATCTTCCTTCCGTTCCCGCAGCGAGGGCAGCGTCAGCTTCACTACGTTCAGCCGGTAGTAAAGATCGCGCCGGAACTTCCCCTGCTCCACCATCGTCGTCAGATCCTGATGCGTCGCCGCCAGAATCCTCGCCCGGATCGGCACCGCATGGCTGCCTCCCAGCGGCCGAACCTCCTTCTCCTGCAGAGCCCGCAGCAGTTTCGCCTGCAGGTCCAGCGGCAGCTCGGCGATCTCGTCCAGAAATACCGTTCCGCTCCCTGCCGCCACCATCAGCCCATCGTGCGGACGATGCGCTCCCGTGAACGCGCCCTTCAGGTGGCCGAACAGTTCGCTCTCGATCAGCGTCGGTGCCAGCGATCCGCAGTCCACCGGCACAAACGGTTTGCCCGCCCCCGATCCGTTGGCATGAATCGCCCGCGCCACCAGTTCCTTGCCCGTTCCGCTCTCGCCCAGAATCAGCACCGGATGCACCGTCTGCGCCACCCGCGCAATGATCCGGAACAGCTTCTCCATCTCCGGGCTCTCCCCCAGAAGATTGCCCACTCCGTGGCCCCCCCGCAGGCGCTCGCGCAATCCGCGGCTCGCCGCATCCACCGTGCGCCGCTCCGCCAGCCGCCGCAGCACTCCGGACAGCTCCTCCGCCGAGAATGGCTTGATCAGATAGTCGCTCGCCCCGAACCGCAGCGCCTCCACCGCCAGTTGCACCGTCGATGCCGACGTCATCCACACCACCGCGACGTCGGGACGCAGCTGCCGCATCTCGTCCAGCAGCTCTGCCCCCGTCCCGGTCGCGATCGTTTCGTCCACCAGCACGATGTCGGCCCCTTTGGCCAGCAACAGCCCGCGCTCGCGGCTGGTGATCTCCGCCTCGTGCGCGACCATGCCCGCGCCCTCCGCGATCTCGCAGCAGGCGCGTCGAATCGACGCGTCATCGTCGGCAATCAGTACGTGAAGCGGAGCAACCTCAGGCTGAAATGGTGCAATCATCAGGGTCCCTGCTGTCTGAAATACTGTTCCCCATCGTCGCATCATTGGCCGTCATTCGTACCGTTTTGGTGCGGTTCCGAAAGTAAGTTCGACGTTACGTTTGTAAGTGGCAGCTCTATCTCAAAACGTGCTCCATTCGCCGGCGAAGTTAGAGCGCGCACCGTTCCCCCCGCTGCCTGCACCAGCTCGCGCACAATGCTCAGCCCCAGCCCGCGATGCTGCGACTCCGGCCATGACCTGCCCTCGCTGACGTGTCGTGAAGCCCGCGTCAAACACCCGCTCCAGAAATTCCGTCGGTATCCCCGGCCCGTTGTCTTCCACCGTCAGCAGCACCGTCCCGCTCCCCGCGGTCCGCGTGTGCGGCAGATCGTCCCACAGATAGTCCGTCGCCTGCTCCTCCTCCGTCTCCTCATCGACCGTCCACAGAAAGCTCGCGCCGTTGCCCCGCTGCGTCGTGATGCGGATGTGTCCTCCCGTCGGCATCGCATCGGCTGCATTCCGCACCAGGTTCACCAGAATCCGCGACAGGCTCTCCTCGCTCAGCCGCAGATGTCCGCCGCACGGCAGGCATGCGAACTGCATCTCCATCACCGGCCCTGCAATCGCCGTCAGCAGGCTCCGCATCTTCTCGCACCGACTCCGACAGATCCGTCACTTCCGCTTCCGGTTCGACCCGCGTCTGCGCCTGCGCCGTCTTTCGCGTCAGCTCCGACAGCCGCCGCACCAGTTGCGCCGACGACTCCGCGATCGACCGGATCTCCGCCCCAAAGTGTCCATGCTTCGGCGTCAGCACTCCCGGCGCGCTGATCAGTTCCGCGCACAGTCCCATCGCCGTCACCAGATTGCGCGCGTCATGCGCAATCCCCGCCAGCGCCAGCGCCTCGCCCCCCTCTTCCCGCAGCGTCGGCGCACTTCCCAGGCGCGGCAGCAAAGCCGGCTGCATTGCGGGAGCCGACAGAATCTCATTGATCGTCTTCGTGCTCGTTGCAGGCGTGGCGTTTTCCATAGGACCTTCCTTCTCCGGTGGGGAAGCTGCTGCGCTCTGGATCGCCTCAGCTTCCTTTTCCGGTTCACGACTGTCCCTGCTAAGTACACGTCAGGGGCCAAACCTCCGCTGCCCCTCAACCCCAACAACCCCAACACTTCGGCCCTCAGCGCCCTTCACCCCAATCCGGCACGCCCCCATCTTTCCGTTCCATATCGGAACCGCGCATCCGCCGCAACGAACCCAACCTCTCTCCCTTCATCCACTTCCGCACCTCAGTTCCATTTCAGAACCCGATTCCCGCTTTCCCCATTCGAAACTTCGTACAATGAGCCGATGCCCGACATCCTTCTTCCGCACCGGCGACCGCACCCCCGCCCAGATGCGCCCCGTCCGCCTCACCCCCGGCTACACCCAGGTCCCCGAAGGCTCCGTCCTCATCGAATGCGGCCACACCCGCGTCCTCTGCAACGCCACCGTCGAGCAGGGCGTCCCCGCCTGGCTGCGCAACTCCGGCCGCGGCTGGGTCACCGCCGAATACGGCATGCTCCCCCGCGCCACCCTCACCCGCACCCCGCGCGAATCCGAACGCGGCAAAGTCGGCGGACGCACCCACGAGATCCAGCGCCTCATCGGCCGCTCCCTGCGCGCCGTCGTCGACATGAAAGCCCTCGGCGAGCGCACCGTCATCCTCGACTGCGATGTCCTCCAGGCCGACGGAGGCACCCGCACCGCCGCCATCACCGGAGCCTGCGCCGCCCTCGCCATCGCCTTCAACCGCATGGTCGCGACCGAAGCCCTCAAGGCCTCGCCGCTCCGCCAGCTGGTCGCCGCCACCAGCGTCGGCATCGTCGAGAACACCGTCCTGCTCGACCTCGCCTACGAAGAAGACTCCCAGGCCGAAGTCGACATGAACCTCGTCATGACCGAGGACGGCAACTTCGTCGAAGTCCAGGCCACCGCCGAGCGCCACGCCTTCCCCCGCGCCCGCCTGCTCGAAATGATGGACTACGCCGAAGCCGGCATCCGCCAGCTCCACGACCTCCAGCGCGCCGCCATCGCGGCAGCGGCCTGAAGCGTCAAGCGCGCCGAGAAGCTTGAGCGTCAGGGAAGGGAATCGACAACGAGCCGGCTGCTTTGGGTGGAACAATTGTGGGTCGGGCCCCAAAATTCCAATCCTGGAACGGAGGGTGCGGTACGCGAGGACTCCGCTCAACAATTATTTCCCCTCCGAGGCTGTTCTTTGGGAGGTCTTTGAAATGATCATCTCGAACCGTTTCGTTCGGACCTATTTGTTCATAAGTAAGGCAGCGATAATTCATAACAAATCGTTCCAATGCCACGTCAGCACGGCAAAGGAGGGTTGGTTTCAGAAACTGTCAACCATAATCTTCGAACCTAAGATTGGCAATACTGTCGGAGCACGAGCCGCAGGATTTCGTCCTTGCGGCAAGGTAATCTACTCGCCCACCCTCCGAAAAAGTGACCGTCTCCAGTTCCACGATGTCCTTGCCAAAACGCTTGACGCGTTTGGAGAGGAAGGCTGCACTTTAGAAGAGGCACTTGACCAGATATTTGCGGACTTAAAGCGCAGAGGCATAGCAGTGGAGACGATGAACCTCGCGGCGGATCAAGGCCAAGCCGATGCGCAGTTCAATCTTGGGGGAACATAAACAGTGAAGGCGTTTCGCAAGACGACTTCACGCAAGCGGCAGTGTGGTACCGCAAGGCGGCAGAGCAGGGCGACGCTGTGGCGCAATACAACCTCGGGGTTTTGTACCACCAGGGCAATGGCGTACCCCAGGACGACACGCAAGCCTTAGCGTGGTGGCGCAAGGCTGCCGAGCAGGGCGACGCAGCGGCGCGAAACAACCTCGGGCGTTTATACTACGACGGCCATGGTGTGCTTCAGGACTACACTCAAGCGGCGCTTTGGTGGCGCAAGGCGGCTGAGCAAGGCGATGCTGCGACGCAATTCTTCCTCGGGGGTTTGTACTATCGTGGCCAAGGCGTGCCCCAGGACTACGCAGAAGCCTATTTCTGGTACGATCTAGCGGCTGCTGGCGAGCAGGACGTCTCGCTTTCGAGACAGGTTGCGAAGTATCGAGACGAGACCGCGTCTCACCTGACGCCAGATGACCTATCCCGCGCACAGGACCGGGCGCGGAAGTGGTTCGACGCGCATCAGGCGAAGCCACAATGACGCGGGTTGTGACGGAATGACCGTCAAGGTGACCAGGATCGTATAAAGTGAAAGCTAAATGCCGCTCGACCACTACATCCCTCAGGTGCATCTCAGGAATTTCTATTCCCCGGTCCTCGGTGACCGAATGTATGCGACGCGCAAGAGCGACTTGAAATCGTTCACTCCCAATTCAAAATATGTCTGCCGAATCAATGACGGCAGCACGAATGCCTATTTAAAAGAGGACCGGGCGATCGAGAAATTTCTGAAAACGATCGAGCCGAAATATAACGGGGCTTTGGCGAAGCTCATTGGAGACAACATCGACGAGCAGTGCATCTACACAATCGGCGGGTTTGTCGCCTACGTCGTATCCTGTTCTCCGGCAGGTATGCGCATTCAGTCTGGGCCGTTGAGGAGCAGTGTCGAGACTGTGGCCGCCATAACCGAGGCACGGGGGCTGATACCGCCGCCGCCCAAGGAGCTAGGCGGCGAGAGCCTTGTCGAGCTTCTGGGTACCGGGGCGGTAAAGGTCAAAGTCGACCCGAAATTTCCGCAGGCCATCGGCATCAGTTCGATCCATCGGTCCCTCGCCATCTTCCGAAATTTCAGGTGGGACATCTTGCTCAATGGCTTCAACCACAGCCCGTTCTTCGCGAGCGACTTTCCAGCGGCGATCGAGGAGACGAGGGACCGGCTTATCATCAACCGCATCGTACCCCTCGCACCAAATCTAGCAATTCGGATCAGGCCGGACTTGACCATTGACAAGGATCTCGCCGACTTCTCCTTCGCGAACTTTCACTGCCGTAGGAGGTGTATCAGCCAAAAGCAGGCTGTCGAGATCAACCGTTTGATTGTGAGTGTGCCGAAGACACTGTCTTTTACCGCGATGACTCGGCATGGGTGCAAAGGTTCATCGCGAAAAACCGACACTACCGCGTCGAGCCAAGCACATCCACGCAGCCCACAAGAAAGGGCTATCGTCTGATTTCGAGGCTGAAGATTGTCTCGGTCACTGCTCCACATGGATCACCGGCCGCCTGAGGTGCAACAGCTCCCACGATGCCAGGCAAGCAATGAGGTGCTGTCCGGATCGACCCTGGCGTAACCGAGCCTCGGTCCGGATCGAGTCACGTCGGTAGACTGATCCAGCATGAAAAAAATCGGCTTCCTTTCATTCGGCCATTGGACACCCTACCCGTACTCAGGAACGCGGTCGGCATCTGACGCCCTCCTGCAATCCATCGACCTCGCCATCGAGGCTGAGCGCCTCGGCATGGACGGCGCCTACTTCCGCGTTCATCATTTCGCGCGGCAACTCGCATCGCCATTTCCATCTGCTCGCGGCGGTCGGCGCGAACACGCGAAAAATCGAAATCGGCACCGCCGTCATCGACATGCGCTATGAGAACCCTCACTACATGGCGGAGGACGCTGGCGCGGCGGATCTCATCGCTGGCGGGCGCTTGCAGTTGGGAATCAGCCGCGGTTCCCCCGAGCAGGTCATCGACGGATGGCGCTATTTTGGCTACCGCTACTCGAACGGCGAGGACGATGCCGCCATGGGCCGCCGCCACGCCCAGGAATTTCTCGAGCTGCTGCGCGGCGAGGGCTTCGCGCAGCCGAACCCGCGCCCGATGTTTGCCAATCCGCCCGGGCTGCTGCGTCTGGAGCCGCACTCCGAAGGATTGCGCGATCGCATCTGGTGGGGCGCGGCGACCAATGCCACCGCCGCCTGGGCCGCAAAGCTCGGCATGAACCTGCAATCCTCAACCCTCAAATTTGACGAGACCGGTGAACCCTTCCACATCCAGCAAGCCGCCCAGATTCGCGCCTTTCGCGCCGCCTGGAAGGAAGCCGGCCACACGCGCACTCCGCGCGTTTCCGTCAGCCGCAGCATCTTTGCGTTGATCGACGCCCGTGATCGCACCTATTTCGGACGAGGCGGCGAGGAAGCGACCAGATCGGCTTCCTTGACGAATCCACGCGCGCGATCTTCGGGCGCAGCTATGCCGCCGAGCCGGACGTTCTGATCGAGCAGCTCAAGAAGGATGAGGCCATCGCCGAGGCCGACACTCTATTGCTCACCGTTCCAAACCAGCTCGGCGTTGCCTACAACGCGCACGTTATGGAG
>CAWFXK010000011.1:0-328900 GCA_963819725.1 uncultured Acidobacteriaceae bacterium | reverse complement strand
GAACCCTCCGGCATATGGGTCGAAAGCGAAGAAGCTCTGAATCGCCTTGCCGATCGTTTCCGCGTCAAGCCCGCCGCGCGGTCAGCATTCTTCATCCCCTTCACCCAGATCACCACCATCCTCGCCAGCAACGACGCGGCCGCATCTGCCGCCGAAATCCCGTCAGAGCCGACCGAAACCGCTGCCTGATCGGAGCTCCCGTTGCGGCTTCCTGGCCTTCGCCCTAAGAGAGGCTTGCCCCTCTTCGGCGCCCCGTTTTACCATCAGGCACTCTTCTCCTCCTCCTAAGCCCGATCGCAATCGGAGGTCCTGATGCTGCTCTGCCGCTCCGCCCTACCCCTGGCTCTTCTCGCCACGGCTGCCCCGCTCGCTCATACCCAGGCCCAGGACATCCCCATTGGCGTGACCTACGTCTGTAGTGGCGAACACATCTACGTCGAAAACTCCAACATCCGCGACACGTCCGACACATCGACGTGCATGGTCGCCCATCCCGACCACCTCACGCCGACCGGCCTGAACAGCTACACGTACCTCACGCGCGGCGCTCTCAGGAAACTCCTGCCCACCTGCCAGCAGCCCTCTGCCAGGCAGCTCGCCAACGCCCAGGCCTTCCAGAAAAAACAGCAGGAGCTCTACAACGCCGCCGTCGCCAAAGCCAATCCGCAACCACCAGCCGCGCCACCCGCCGGAAGTCCGACACCCATCTCCGTGAACACCCAGACCATGACGCCCGAGCAGCGCCAGATGAACCGCTGCATCACCTCCGGCCGCCTGCCCTCCTCGTGCACCGGCAACTCTCTGCTTGGCGCCTTCAGCCAGATGATCTCGTCCGTCCTTCCCGGCGCCGACAAAAGCACCGCGCCCGGCCCGAACATGGCGGGCGTGTTTGAAGGTCCCGGCCACTGGCGTCTCGACTTCATCACCGACGGCGTGCTGGTGAACTGCTCCTTCCTCTCGCCTGACCAGCACGCTTACAGCATCAAGTTCGAACCCGATCGCACCGCCCTCATCATCGACACCACGCCTAAGCCGCTCGCCCTCACCTTCAAAGCCGACGGCACCATCACGGGCCCTGGTCCCGTCACGATCGACGGCGTCGTCGCCGCGGGCTATCAAAGCGACGCTCCTGCGAATGCCACGCAGAAGGACCAGTTCGGCAACCTCTATGACTCGTCCGGCAATCGCGTTGCCGGCAACGCCAACACCGGCCACACCAATTTTGCCTCGCGCCGCACCACCTGTCCCGCTCTCAGCCTCTCCTCCAAACGCGCCGGCGCGGGCGTGGAAACCATGGAGACTGACCTGCTCAAAACCGCCTTCGGCGGCGACAAAGGTCCGCCAACGCCGCCCGGCATCCGCATGCACGGCATCTTCGCGGCGTCCACGGGTTTCAGCATTCAGTTTTTCCCCGAGTCCGCCGTCCTCGGGTGCGGACCCGACGCAGCGCGCGCCTATCCTTATACGGTCCAAGCCGACGGCCCGCGCGCCGTAATCAAAATTGACGCGCCCGACCATCCGCTCTCGGTCAGCTTCCGCCCCAACGATTCCCTCGATCCAGGCTCAGGCTCATACCAGGTTCACGGGCGCCGCATTGTCGGCCAGGATCAGAACGACGACTTCACCTTTGCCCCGTACGAACAGACCTGCAATCTCGCCGTCCTCACTCCGAGCGAAAAGATCCCCACCGGCGGTGGATCCGCGAGCCTGCTCACTGCGTCCGCACCGGGTTCCGGCGCGGGTCCGACACCGCTCCCCGCAGGTCCCGCCAACGCCACTCTTTCCATCGTCTCCGGAATCGCCGCCCAACCCGGCCAGCCCAACCCGCTCGCCGCGCACCCCTACATCCTTTTGCGCGACAGCTTCAGCGACACGATCGCCCGCACCGTCACGATCCCGCCGGACTCCTCAGCGCACAAGGTTCTCGGTCTCGCCTGCGGCAACCGGACGCCCGACTGCGCCAGGATCGTCGGAGCCATCCAGGCTGATTCAGCCGGCAGCATTCGCGCGGACGCGAATGGCTCCGGCACATTTCCCGCCGTACCCGCGGGCACCTATTACCTCATGATTTCCGCGAAGGTGAGCAATACGCAGGTCGTCGCCTGGGAGCAGCCCGTCCATCTGCACCCGGGCGCGAACAGCATCACCCTCGATCTGAGCAACGCTATGCCCGTGAACTGACGCGCGCCGTAGTGTGGATTCCCATGTCTCGCATTTGAGACACGGGAATCGCGCAAAGCGGGACCGCTTTTCCCGGCCCGCTAACCGCTAACTGCTGAACGCTCGCGTTTTCCCCTTGACATCCTATCGGTTCGTGATAACTTACCGTAAGTGGACGCTTACCTACAGGCCGGACTCGATGCCCTCGGCGATGCCACCCGCATGGCCATCTTCCAGAAGCTGGCCGCCGGTCCCATCGCCGTCAACGAACTGGCCAGCACGCTGCCCGTCACGCGTCCCGCTGTCTCGCAGCACCTCAAAGTCCTGAAGGAGGCCGGCCTCGTGACCGACTCCCGTGCCGGTACTCGCCGCCTCTACCAGCTCAACCCGGAAGGCGTCGCCCGCCTGCGCGCCCACTTCGACCAGATGTGGACCCAGGCCATGTGCGCCTTTCAGGCCGCCGCCGAAAAACCCGAAAGCCCCGTGAAACCCAAAGGAGAACGAAATGCCCCTGACCGCAGAAGAAGCCGTCGTACGTAAAAGCATCGTTGTCCGCGCGCCGATCGCTCGGGCCTGGTCTGTCTTCGTGGAGCAGATGGAGACCTGGTGGCCCGCCACGCACCATATCGGCAACACGCCGTTCGAGGCGATCTTTGTCGAGCCGCGCGTCGGCGGCCGCTGGTACGAGCGCAACACCGAGGGTGTGCAGTGCGACTGGGGCAAGGTGCTGGCCTGGGATCCGCCCCGCAAGGTCTGCTTCTCCTGGCACCTTGGCCCCGGCCACGATCGGCCCGACTGGAAGTTCGATCCCGATCCCGACAAGGCCAGCGAAGTGGAGTTCAGCTTCATGGCGGAAGGCCCTTCGGCAACGCGCATCAACCTTGAACACCGCTGCCTGGAGCGCCATGGCGAAGGCTACGAACAGCTCCGCGTGTTGTTCGATGGTCCCGGCGCCTGGATCGGCATCCTCGAGCGCTACGCCCGCGTCATCGAAAACAACACCGCCGAAGGAGTCGACCGCATGAAATCCGTTCTCGCGCTGCGCATCGCTTCGGTCCTCACCTTCATCCACGCGGTTCTGCACACGGTCGGCGGAGTCTTCGGCAAGACTCCGCCCGGGTCCGGCCAGCATAGTGGTCGAGACCATGAAAGCGAACCCTATCCATGTGCTCGGTGTCACGCGAACGCTTCTGGGAGTTCTACCATGGCATGGGCCTGGGCGTGAGCATCACGCTGACGGCGGAAGTCGATCGTCTTTCTGGCAACTCAGCATTGCTCGCGAAGACGTCCGCTCCGAAGCTGCGTCCGATCTTCGCGACCGTTCATGGTCGCCTACCTCGGCTTCGCCCTGAATTCGTATCTTTATTTCTTCGCCGCCCCGGTCATTGTCGAGACTCTCATCGCCCTCTGCTTCCTTTGGGCACTCGTCGCCGCGAAACCGGCGACTGCGCCTAGCGGCTGCATACGGAGTTAGATATCTCTCTTCCTTTCGCGCTCGTCATCTGCGGTTCCTGAACGGCTTTAGACTGAGCGCTGCCTTTTGCTCACGCCCCTCCCGCCTGCGCGGTCCAATCACCAGTTCCGCCGTTTGGAATTGTGCCCACCGCCGCGCGCTCCCGTTGCACAATAGGTGTGGGTTTCCCGGAGGTCGCCGATGACGCGCTCCCGTCTCGCTCTCACCGCTCTCTCCCTCGCCGCAGGTCTCACGGTCGCGGCGCAGGATAATCCGGCGCCATCGTCGGCACCCTCCGCTCCACCGGCCGCCGCACCCGCCCCTGCACCGGCGCCCCCGCAGACGGCCGCCGCTACTCCTCCATCAGACTCAAACACACCGCCGCCGTCCGCAGCGGCCGCGCCGAACATCATTCTCGTCCCGGCAGGCACCAAAGTCCTTCTTGAAACCCGCAGCTCCATCAACACGAAGAGTGCCAAACCTGGCGATGGCGTTTATCTCTACTCCACGTTCCCGGCCATTGTCGGCAACCGCGTTGTCATCCCTGCCGGGGTTTACGTGCAGGGCGTGGTGGACAGCGTTGTGCGTCCTGGCCGCGGTGTCGGCGCGAAAAAAGCGCAGCTCAACATGCACTTCACCTCGATGATCTTCCCCAACGGCTCGGTGGTTGAGATTCCTGGCGTGGTGAACAGCCTGCCCGGCGCCGAGCATCAGCAGGTAAACGGGGACGAGGGCACCATCCAACAGAACGGCGGCAGCAACAAGGCGCATAACGCCGGCGAGACAGCCAAAATTGCTGTGCCCACCGGCGCCACGATCGGCTCCATCGGCGGGCTCGAGGGTGGGCATCCTCTCGCTGGTGGTCTGGAAGGTGCTGCCGCCGGGCTTGCGGCTGCTGGAATCGTAGCGTTGTTCACGCGCGGCGCCGACGTCAACATTCCGTCCGGTAGCCAGGTGGAGATGGTCCTGCAGCGTCCGCTGCAACTCCAGGAAGCCAACGTCAACGGGCCAACCACCCTTGTCCCGGCCTCCACGCAGCCGCAGCCGCTGCCCAAACCCGGCCGCCAGGCCCGCATCCTTTGTCCGACCGGGAGCCTCGGCTGCAGCTAGCAGTTCATGCTGTTATCCCGAACGGCGAGCGAAGTGGTCGCGCGCCTGATGCGGCTAAGGGAGCTGCCATACCCCGTCCGGCCAGCTATTTTCGAAACGTGAAACCGAATGGCCCCGCCATGCGTAATGTGGATAAAGTAGATTCAACGAGGAATTCCTGACCCGTGCCCCATCCCCGTCTCCGTGCCTGGACTCGCCATCTTTTCCGCTTCCGCGTGTGGGCGCGCGACATAGGTATCTCGGTCATCGCTTCCTTCTTCATCGTCACCGTGCTTTACCAGCCGGTGCGTGTGGAAGGCACCAGCATGCAACCCGAGTTGCGCGATCAGGATCGCCTTTTCATCGACAAGCTCTTCTTTCACTTCGAAAAGATCACTCGCGGCGACGTCGTCGTCTTCCACTACCCCCGCGATCCGGAGAAGAGCTACATCAAGCGGATCATCGCACTGCCCGGCGATTCGATCTTTATCGACCACGGCCGCGTGTGGATCAACAGCGAACCTCTCGACGAGTCGTATGTTCCGCACCGCTACCGCGATACCCGTTCCATGGCGGAGATGATCGTGCCCGCCGGCGAGTACTTCGTGATGGGCGACCACCGCTCCATCTCGTCGGACTCGCGCGACTTTGGTCCCGTGGACCGCGATCTCATCTACGGCAAAGCTACCTTCATCTACTGGCCCGCCGACAACATGGGCGTGGTGCGGTAACGTCTCGCTTTTCCTCCGGCGGCCGAATCATCCACCGCGCGACGAGGATCGCGCTTACAATACGTCCGAACCCGCTGTCCCCAGGGAAAGGTAGTTCTATGCGGAAACCAGTCATGCTGCTGGTGCTCTGCGTCCCTGCGTTCTGTGCCTTCTTCCTCTCGCCGACCGCCTGCCCCGCCCAGCACTTCGACGGCAGTTGGTCCACAAAACTTACCTGCCCTGCCAAAGGAAACACCGAGGGCTACACCTGGCTCTTCGCCAGCACTATTCAGAACGATAATTTTCACGGAGAACGCGGTACCGTCGACCAGCCAGGCTACTACACCCTCGACGGCAAAATCGCGGACAACGGAAGCGCGAAGCTCATCGGCCAGGGGATCGTCTACTCCCGGCAATATGCCCGCGGCGTCTTCGCCCACAAAGGCGGCGACTACAGTTACGAAGTCAAGGCGCAATTTCTGGAGACCAGCGGCACCGGTACCAGAAGCGAAGGCCTCGGCATCGTCGGCCGCACCTGCACCTTCGAATTCACGAAGCGTCCGGCCACCGGCGCAACGCCGCCATCAGGCAGCCCCTCGTCTCCGCAGTAGGTTCCGCGTTGTGGGTTCTGAGTTCCGGTTCTGAGTCTTCGCTCAGCGCTGGCCCGCAACCGCCGGCTCCGCAGCCGGCCGCGCATACCCTTCCTGCGCCATGCGCTTGCCCATCGGCTTATAGTCCGCGATATTCTCCGGCTGAAATGTCGCCAGGCCATCCACGTAGCGGTTGTACATCGAGAACGCGGCCGCGATCAGCACCGTGTCGTGAATCTCCACGTCGGTCGCGCCCTGCTCGTGCGCCGCGGCCACGTCCGCCGGCGTTACTTTCTTCCCGCCCTCGCGCACTTTGCCCGCGATCCGCAGCAGCGCCCGCAGCTTGGGCGAAACCTCCGCACTCTCCGGATGCGCCTTCACCTGCTCGATCCACTCGTAATCCGCGTCGCGCCCGCCGCGATGCTCCGCTGCCGCCGCGCTGTGCGAGAGCTGGCAGAACCGGCATTCGTTGCCGTTGGACACATACGCGGCGATCGCCTCGCGCTCCGCGCTCGTGAGCGTATTCGGCCCGCGCAGCAGAATCTCCGCGAGGTCGCGCATCGGCTTCGCCGTCTCCGGCCGAAACTGAAATGCCCCAACAATTCCCGGGATTCCCTGCTCCAGTGCAATGTGCGCCATCCTTTTTCTCCCTTCTCGAAATTCTCAACTCGCCGCGGCCAGCGGCTCCTCATCCATAAGACCGCTCGTTGCTGCTGCCGCCGCATACCGATACCGCGGCAGCGCCAGCATCGCGATGGACGCCACCAGCGTTACCGCGCAAAACACATTGAAGATCCCGATGTACGATCCGGTCTTGTCGTAGACATGCCCCACAACAAGGGGCGCCGTCGCGCCCGCCACCGCATACGTGCTGTACACCAGCCCGTACAGAGTCGAAAACGAGCGCAGCCCGAAATACCGCCGCAACATATAGGGAATCAGGTCCAGCTCGCACCCTCCGCCGAGCCCGGCGACAAACGCCGCCGGCGCCGCCGCCTCAAAGGTCCGCGCGTGGGCCAGCAGCAGCATGCCCGCGCCCGCTGCCAGCAGCGAACGCTACCGCAATATGCGAGCCCTTTACGAAGTCCAGCAGCCAACCCAACACGAATCGCCCCGTCACGCTGGCGATCCCCAGCAGCGATGCCGTGAATGCCACCTGCTCCGCACGTAATCCGTGATCGCTCAGCATGGGCGCCAGATGCGCCAGCGCGCCGTTCTCGCTCAGTGACAGGGCGACCACTCCCAGTGCCAGCATCCAGAAACTGGCTGACCCAAGCGCCTGCTTCCAGGTCAGCCCTTCAGCGGCCTCGCCACGTATGGCTGTCTTCGACTCATGCGCCGAGCCCGCCCGCGGCGTGCGCGCGAACAACAACGTCAGCGGCATCCCGATGAACAGAGGCAGCACCGCCAGCCCGAGATAGGTCTCCCGCCAGCCATAGGTCGCCAGCCAGTGGGCCACCAGCGGCGGCACGATGAACGAACCCACTCCCGAACCCGCCACCACAATCGACAGCGCCGCACCCAGCCGTTTCTCAAACCACGCCGCAATCACCCGCGCATAGCCCAGCTGATACGTGCCGGTTCCCGCGATCCCAATCAGCACCGCGTTCGCGTAGAGCTGCCACAGATGCGGCGTCAGGAACGCCAGCGAGGCCATCCCCAGGCCGAACGCCGTCATGAATCCGGCAATCAGCTTGCGCGGGTCGAAGCGGTCAAACAGCTTGCCGATGAACGGCGAGAAGATCGCGACCGAAATCGCCGCCAGGCTGAAGGCCCGCGCAATCTGCTCGCGATCCCACCCAAAGGCCTGCCCCAGCGGCTTGACCATGAAGCTGAAGCTGTAGATGAAGACGGTCGCAAAGCCGGTGAGTACGCCGATGTGGCACACGACCGCCACGCGCCATCCGGGATAATCAAGCCGGTTCTCCGCTGAGCGCACCGTCGCGTCCTTCTTCATCAGGATTCACAGTCGTTCCTGGGGAACAGGAAGGGCGAATCGATTATCCGCGCCCGGCTCATCGACTCACAACCGCACCCGGTTCGGCATCCGCCTCCACCCTTTGGGCGATGCGGAGTCCCCCTACGCTATCCACGGCGTCGTGCGGTTTATCCGATGGGCGGAATCCGATACACTGTCCCGCGTTCCTCGAATTCCCAGGAATCCATCCGGAGCCGTCCCATGCCTTCTGATCTGCGTGTCAAAGTCGGTCCCCTTCAAGAGTCGGAAGTGCCCGAAGCCAACCGCATCATGCGCCTGGCGTTCGGCACTTTCCTGGGCCTTCCCGATCCCATGGCATTCATGGGCGATCGCGATTTCATGACTCCCCGCTTCCATGCGAGGCACGTGAAGGTCCTGGGCGCGCGCCTCGACTCTCGCTTAATCGGAGTGGTTGCCGCCACGCGCTGGGGCTCCTTCGGGTTCTTTGGCCCGCTCGTGGTTCTGCCGGAATTCTGGGATAAAGGCGTTGCGCAACGGCTGCTGGAGCCTGTGGTGAAGCTCTTCGATCGCTGGGGTCTGCGCTACTCCGGCCTGTTTACCTTCGCCCACAGCGCCAAACACGTCGGCCTGTATCAGAAATTCGGTTACTGGCCCACGTATCTCACGGCGCTGATGACACGCACGCCTGACGCATCCCCCGCGCAAAACACTCCGCTCACGGTCCTTTCCGCACTATCCCGGCAGCAGCGCGAGCAGACGATCGCCGCCTGCGCCAAACTCACCAACCGCATCGACAAGGGGCTCGATCTCACCCAGGAGATCCGCACCGTCCTCACCCAGCGCACGGGCGACGTTGTTCTGACCTACACGCGCGCCACGCTGGACGCCTTCGGCATCTGCATTCACGGCGCCGGTTCTGAGGCCGGCATGAAGACGTGCTACGTCAAATTCGGCGCCGCCCGCGGTGAAGCCTCGTTCGACCGCCTCCTGGCGGCCTGCGAGGCCTTCGCCGCTGCCCGTGGCGTATCGCTCGAAGCCGGCGTAAACCTGGCTCGCGAGGACGCCTACCGGCAAATGCGCGCTCGCGGTTATCGCACCACGACTCAGGGAGTGGCGATGCTACGGCCGCACATCGCGGGTTTCAATCGCGGGGATGCTTACGTGATCGACGACTGGCGCTGACCTGAAGGCCAGCGCCAGTCCTGCATGACCGCAGGGCGTGGGTTCTGAACGCCGCTACTGCTGCGGCTTGTCCTGCTGTGGTTTGTCCTGCTGCGGTTGTGTCGAAGCCGGCTGGGTGCCGGTTCCTGCCGGCGGCGTGGCTGCCCCGTTTGGCGCGGCTCCTGCGGGAGGAACCGCAGGTCTCGGCGGTTGTGGTGGCGGAGTCCGCGCGCACTCGCTGCCCGCAGGTCCGCCCGCCGCTCTCGGCTCGCTCTGGCTCACCGCCTCCACGTCGAAGATCAGTTCTGCCTTCGGAGGAATGGGGCCTCTGCCGTTCTCGCCATAGGCCAACTCCCAGGGAATGAACAGGCGCCGTTCGCCGCCCATGTGCATCCCCTCGAACCCTGTGTCCCAGCCGGGAATGACGCGATGGCCGCCATACAGGAACTCGATCGGCTGATTGCGGTCGCGAGAGGAATCGAACTTGGTCCCGTCCGTGAGGTACCCCGTGTACTGCACGCTCAGACATTTTTTCGGCTCAACGGGCGCGCCGGTGCCGATCTTCGTATCGACATAATCCAGCGAGAACGTCTCCGCCTTGTCTCCCAGTTCTTCGCGGACTCCTTCACTCACCAGCGGGGACGCGTAGTCAAGCTTCAAAGTCGGGGTGCGGGTTACGGTGTACAGCGTCTTCGCGCAGGGAGCCGTCGCGGGAAGCGCAGGGATCTTCGGCGACACAGACGGCAGTGTCACACAACCGGATGCGTCGTGACGCGCCGTTGTGGTCGTGGGTCGATGGGCAGCCGCGGTCGAGTGGGTGGTCTGGGCAGCCAGAGGCCAGGCAGCCACGGCGGCGAGGAGTAGTGAGAAGCAGAAAGCGCGATTCTCGATCATCGCTACCCAGTGTATGCGAAGCCAGGGTCTGTACGCCTTCTCCATCGGGTCGGTATAATTCGCGCCACGCCCCAGGGAGGGGGCTGCACGATGCGCATGATGCTTCACGTGGTGATGCCGGTCGAAACGGGGAATGCCGCCATTCGCACCGGCCAGTTGGGTCCGTTTATCCAGAAGGTGCTGGGCGACCTGAAAGCGGAAGCCGCTTACTTTACCGAAACGGATGGCAACCGCAGCGGCTACATCTTTTTCGACATGCAGGATTCGTCCCAGCTGCCGGCCATCGCCGAGCCGTGGTTCCTTGCCTTCAACGCAACTCTGACCGTGAAACCAGCGATGACGCCGCAGGACCTCGCAGGCGGTGGTGCTGCTATGGAGGCCGCAGTAAAGGCAAATCCGAAGACCTTCGGCTCCTAGCTGACCCGACTCCGTTCGCCGGACCGTCTGCCCTGCTTTCCAATTGGGCGGTGCCTCCCTCGCAGCTCTCCGGTCGCAGGCTCCTCCACACTTCGGTGACCGATGTACAATTCCCCCGGACTTCCTCGGGAGAACTACGTCGCTATGAAACTGCGCGCCTGCTTAGTGTTCCTTGCTGCAACCGCTTTCATCGTTCCCTTGCCTGCTCTGCACGCTCTCGACAACGGTGTGGCCCGTACTCCGCCGATGGGCTGGAACAGTTGGAATAAGTTCGCCTGCAAGGGCCTCAACGAACAAGTGGTGCGCACCACGGCCGACACGATCGCCAGCAACGGCATGAAGGACGCCGGCTACGTGTACGTCAACCTCGACGATTGCTGGCAGAGCGGCCGCGATGCCGAGGGCAACATCATCGTGGACCAGGAGAAGTTCCCCTCCGGCATTAGAGCCCTCGCCGACTACGTCCACAGCAAGGGGCTCAAGCTCGGCGTCTACACCGATGTCGGGACAAAGACCTGCGCCGGCCGGCCGGGCAGCGTCGGCCACGAATACCAGGACGCGCGCCAGTATGCCGCCTGGGGCGTCGACTACGTGAAGGAAGACTGGTGCAACACGCTGCCGGGCCAGAACGCTGAAGCCTCCTACACGCTGATGCGGGATGCCCTGGCCTCGACCGGCCGTCCCATCGTCTTCAGCATTTGTGAGTGGGGCAGCAACAAGCCGTGGCTGTGGGCGCGACCCATCGGAAATTCATGGCGCTCGACAGGCGACATCCAGGATTGCTGGGACTGCAAGAAGCCCTGGGGCGGCAATGGACTGGTCCAGATTATCGAGCAGATGGCCGATATCACGTACTACTCCGGGCCTGGCCACTGGAACGACCCGGACATGCTTGAAATCGGCAACGGCGGCATGACCACCGAGGAGTACCGTACGCACTTCAGCATGTGGGCCATGTTCGCTGCCCCGCTGCTCGTGGGCACCGATGTCGCGAATATGTCGGCGGACACGAAATCCATCCTGCTGAATCGCGCGGTGATCGCCGTTGATCAGGATCCCCTGGGGGAGGCGGCTCGTCGCATCAAAAAGGACGGCGACATCGAGGTATGGTCCCGACCGCTCGCCGACGGCAGCCGGGCCGTGGCTCTTCTCAATCTGAGCGCGACCACGATTTCGACCGGAGTTCAGTGGACCGACATCGGCTACCCGGCGGAGCTGCCCGCTACAGTCCGTGATCTGTGGTCGGACAAGGAAGTTAACAATCAGGCCGACCACTTTGCGAGCCAGGTCCCCCCGCATGGGGTCGTCATGATTACGATCCGGCCTCACAAATAAACCGTCAGCCTTCAAGGAGCCAAGCTAAGTCGCTCAATCGGCTTGACTTAATTCGCAGGCGTCGGAGACCTTCTGCCCGGTGCGGCGCGCGAGTGCCCTTTCCTGGTGCGCAGTAACCATTCCCTGTTTCCAAATGTTTACCCCGTCATTACCCAATGGGAATGGCTTCCAACCGCCTGACCCGGCAGAATCAATCCACGTTGACGCGGCGTTCGTGGAATCCCCAACCTCTCCAGACGCGGTCAACCGAGGGCAAAATCAAATGATCCGTGTCAGGCAGCGGTTGAACAGACTTCTGTACAAGCAGCACGTGGATTATGTCGAGTATGTCCTCCTGCTTCTGGTTCTTCTTTTCGGAGCGGTCGCTACGGGACAGGCGCTGACCCACCAGATCGGAAACGAATTCAACAAGATTACCAACCAGTTCTGATCCGCCCCTCCCTCCCTGGAATAAATCCCAAAAGCCGTGCGCGATCGCGCCCGCCAAATTCCATCGTCGTGCCAGTTGAAACCCCGCCCTTAAAGCTGACGAGCCGCCCGTCCCCGGAAACCTGAATCTCCCGCGAGCGCGAAATCCTTCTATATTGCCGCGATGAACCGCTCCAGGGACCGCCACTGCGTGATTCCAGGCCCCGGATGCAGCCTGTCCGCGCGCATTCTCCCACCTCGGTAATCTCACGCGCGGGTCATGCCGCCGCCAGCGCAGTAACAGAGAGCCCCTTTCCAAATGATCGGCATTTCATTACGCAAATGGAATTGTTGCGGAAGCCGCGCGCGGGCAGAATCAACCTGTCGATGTCATTTTGCAATCGCGTCTCTCCTTGTTGCACCGCTTGTTGTACTTGCTATCTGCCACCGTTCTCCTGCATTGCTTCCGCCTGGCGGGGTGTTCTCTTGCTGACCCCGCAATAGGTCATGCCGCCAGCGGAAAAGAAGTTGCACATCCCCGCAGCCCAGCGAGGCGCCGGGGGCCAATTCTGATTCGTTTTTCACCTGGAGGATTTCTGCCATGTTTCTGATCGTTGCTCTTGTAGGCACATCGCTCATCGTCGCGTGCATGGGGTTGGCTCTTCCCCTTGCCGCCGCTATCAAAGGCAACTAAACCCGAGCCGGGGCGTGATCCCGGCGTGTTTCATGAGGGACTGAACGATGTGGACACGCGTCGCCAGTAGTCCAGCACCGGCTAACGGATTGTCTCGTCCATCGACTCAAAGATGTGTCCCATTTTTTCCTGCTTCACGCGCAGGTACTGTTCGAAGCTATCCTGCGCGGGCACTTCCGCCGAGACGCGCTCGGCCACGTGAACTCCGGCTGACTCCAGCGCGGCCACTTTTTCGGGATTATTTGTAATCAGCCGCACGGAACGCACGCCCATCTGCCGCAGAATCTCCGCGGGCAGTTCGAACTCCCGGCAGTCCGCCTCGTAGCCCAGCTTCAGATTCGCCTCCACCGTATCCAGGCCCTGATCCTGCAGCTCATAGGCGCGCAGCTTGGCCATCAGCCCGATGCCGCGTCCTTCCTGCTGCTCGTAGATCAGGATCCCGGCTCCGGCGTCGGCAATCTTCCGCAGCGCCAGTTCCAGCTGCAGGCGGCAATCGCAGCGCAGCGAGTGGAACACATCACCGGTGAGGCACTGCGAGTGAATCCTTACCAGCGGCGGCGCAGCCTCGACATTGCCCATCACCAGCGCCACAGCTTCTTCTTTTTCGGCCGTCTGTCCACATCGTGCAGGATCGTCGGCAGCGTACACGCCCTCGAAGCCCAGAATGCGGAAGTGTCCCCACCGCGTCGGGAAATCCGCGTCCGCTACCTTGCGTACTGAAGCGATTGGCATAGTTCGATTATAAGAAGCGAGCGGAAAGCGAGCGAGGGGCGAGCAAGGATCGAGCCAAATGCGACGAGAAAGCACGGGCGAGGCGAGCAGGAACGAGCATCTCGCCCCAGGTTCTCGCTCGCCCCATGGGCTCGCTTCTGGCTCGCTTTTGGCTGTTCCAGCTGCAACCTGTACCCTGAACACGTGCTCGACTCGCGCATCATCCTCATCACCCTGCTCATCAAGCTGGGCGTGGCTGCGGCCGTCTCCTCCGCCCTGGGACGCTCGCGCGAGTTTCAGAGCCTCCTCTTCCGCGAGGATCGCAACCTCGGGCAAACCCTCGGCCTGGTCGCCTTCATCTGCATTCCTCTGGGCCTCGGCGTCTGGGTCCGCGTCACTGTCCCCAACTTCTACGCCGCTGACATCTCCTTCGAAACCACCATCATCCTCGGCATCCTCATCGGTCCGGGCGCCGCGCTCATCGGCGCAGCCGTCCTCGCACTGCCCGCCATCCTCCACGGCGAATATCTCGCGCTGCCCTTCCTGCTCGCTGTCGCCATCACCGCCGGCATCTACGGCCGCTTCGTCGCCAAGGAGGAGGTCTGGTCCTTCTCCCCCTTTGTTGACCTCAGCCTTTATCGCTGGGTGCGCCGTACCCTCTTGCGCCCGCGCATCGACCGCCAGATCCTGCTGCTCATCCTCATCGTCGCGATGGAAATCCTGCGCGAGTGGACCTCCCGCATGTCGCACCGCCTTTTTGCGCTCACCTCGAACAGCTGGCTCATCCGCCTTGCTGTGTGGACCTGCGCCGCCATGGTTGTCGGCATCCCGCTGAAAATCTGGAACGCCATCCGCATCGAGCAGTCCCTGGAAGAACAGAAACGCCTGCTCCTTGAAGCGCGCCTCGACGCTCTGCAGCGACAAATCAACCCGCACTTCCTCTTCAACACGCTAAGTTCGATCGCCTCGCTCGTTCGTTTTCGCCCTGAGCAAGCCCGCGAGCTCATCGTCAAGCTCGCCAATATCCTGCGCAAGATGCTCAGCGAGCACGACGCCTTTGTGCCCTTCCGCGACGAACTCGCGACAACCGATGACTATCTCTCGATAGAAATCGCTCGCTTCGGCGCCGAGAAGCTCTCCGTCGCCAGGGAAATCGATCCCACGACCCTGGAGATTCTGGTGCCCAGCATGCTGTTGCAGCCGCTGGTCGAAAACAGCATTAAACACGGACTGGAGCCGCGCATCGCGGGCGGCGTAATCACGCTCCGCAGCCGACTCGAGCACGGAAAGCTGGTCATCGAAGTGGAAGACGACGGCGTTGGCATCGCCCCCGGCCGCGCGCACTCCAGCGGCGTGCTCCAGGGTACCGGCATCGGTATGAAGAACGTTCGCGAGCGCCTCGAGGTCCTCTACGGCGACGCGGCGCTCTTTGAAGTGATGAGCCGCCCGGGCCGCGGCACCAAAGTGACCCTCGTCTTTCCCGCCCAGATCCCGGACAATGACCATCCCGCATCCCGTGCTGCACTCGCTGCTGATCAGGGACGCTGAGAGCAGAAACGAAACAACTGAGGGCGCCGGACTCGCCTGGAAGGCTAGCCTTTCCAGGCTCCAAGGAGTCTCCGCAGCAGCACAATCTGCCCCAGGTGATAGCTGGTGTGCTGGCCCGCGAGCAGAACCTCGCGCAACAGCGTCTGCCCCTGTCCCCACGGGATCGACGCATACAAATCCGATTCCGGATCCCCGACCAGCTTCTCGAAGTCTTCCACGTCCTTCTTCACCGCGCGCACCGACGCATCCCACGCCGCGTTCTCAGGCGCCGCTTGCTTCGGCCAATAGTCCTCGGGCCAGTTTGGCTGCACATAGTTCGGATTTGTCGAGAAATCCAGCAGATCGTGCAGCGCGATTCGGATGTGCTCCAGTTCCTGCCACGCCGAATGCTCAGCACCTTTGGGCACCGCCCCACGCGCGGCCACCGGAAAATCATCCAGCACATCTTTAAGTTCCGCATGCGCCTCGCTGCCCCGCAGGAACTTCACCAGCAGTTCGCGCAGCTCACGATCCTCAGTCTTCGCCATTGAAGCTCTCCTGCCTCCTGAGATGCGCCGGCTCCCCGAGCCCCGTGCCCTGAGCTCTCAGCCCGGGAGCTACGCTGGCACCATCTCCGGCTCGCGTTTTTCCTGGAACACATTCCCCATGCGCCGAATCTGGGCTCCCACCCCGCGCAGCTTCTCCTCGATGTGCTCGTAGCCGCGATCGATGTTGTACACGCGATCCAGAATCGACTCGCCATCCGCGACCAGCGCTGCCAGCACCAGCGAAGCCGAGGCACGCAGGTCCGAGCACATCACCGCCGCTGCCGACAGCGGGCTCTTTCCGCGCACCGTCGCCGTGCGGCCATCCACGCGAATGTTCGCGCCCATCCGCACCAGCTCCTGCACGTGCATGAAGCGGTTCTCGAAGATGTTCTCCTTGACCAACGATGTTCCCTCGGCCTGCGTCGCCAGCGCCATGTATTGCGCCTGCATGTCGGTGGGGAACCCCGGATACTCCTCGGTGGAAATGTCTGCCGCCTTCAGCGCGCCCTCGCTGCGCACGCGGATCTGGTCCTTCGCGGTCACTTCCACGCGCACACCGCATTCCTGCAGCTTGCCGATCAGCACCGTCAGGTGCGCCGGATTGCAGTGCGCGACACAAACATCCCCGCCCGTAATCGCCCCGGCGATCAGAAACGTCCCGGCCTCGATGCGGTCCGGATTAATCCGGTGCTTCACGCCATGCAGCTTGCTCACACCTTTCACGTGGATCGTCGATGTTCCGGCGCCGTGAATCTGCGCGCCCATCGCCGTGAGCATCGCGGCCAGATCGGTCACCTCGGGCTCCCGAGCGCAGTTCTCCATCGTCGTCTCGCCCTCGGCCAGCACCGCCGCCATCAGCAAATCCTCGGTGCCGGTCACGGTGATCTTGTCGAAGACGATGTGCGCACCCTTCAGCCGTTCCGCGCGCGCCTCAATGTAGCCATGCTCGTAGCCGATCTTCGCGCCCAGCATCTCGAGGCCTTTGGTGTGCAGATCGATCGGCCGCGCCCCAATCGCACATCCGCCCGGCATCGACACGCGCGCCACCCCCATGCGCGCCACCAGCGGCCCCAGCACCAGCGACGACGCTCGCATCGTCTTCACGATTTCGTACGGCGCCGTTGGATCCTTGATCGTCCGGCAGCTGATCGTCGTGCGATGCTGCGCCCGCCCGTAGCCCAGCTCCACCTCGCCGCCCATCGAAACCAGCAGCTTCCGCTCCGTCTCGATGTCCCGCACCTGCGGGATGTTCTCGATCACGACATCGTCCTCGGTCAGAATCGCCGCCGCCATGCACGGCAGCGCGGAATTCTTCGACCCGCTTACCCGGATCGTGCCCAGAAGGGGATTGCCCCCGCGAATGACAAATTTATCCATACTTCCCTTCAGATTAAATGCGATTGGCAAGGAAAAGATGCAGCCGTCGTAAACCGGTGCATCCGCCTGGCTTCCTGATAAGCGGGCTATTTCTTCGCGGGCTGAACCGCCTGCGGGGTCCCCTGCGGCTGGTTCTCGGTCCAGATCACTTCCCCCGGCCGCGCGTAGTGCAGCCGCTCCCGCGCCTCGCGCTCGATGGCATCGGGATCCGATTTCAGCTCCTTCACATGCTCCGCAAGCCGGGCATTCTGCTTCTGCAACTCAACAATCTTCGTCTGAATCGCGCGGTCCTCCGCGCGCCGCTGCTGGTACACGCTGATCCCGTTTTCGCCGAAGATCGCGTGGTAGCCAAACAACAGCGCCGCCACGATCACCGCGCCCGTGGCGATGCGCCGCCGCATCCGGTACAGCGCCTGCGCCGCCCGCTCCACGAATCCCGTCTGCTCCCCGACTGCCACGCCCGCCGCCTTTACTAAACTCCAAACTCTAAACTCTGGCCGTCAGGCCATCACCCAATCCTTCGCCGCCTGCTGCAGCGGGCCCTGATCGCTCTCTTTCCGCGCCTCGGAGTAAACCCGTACTACCGGCTCGGTTCCGCTCAGCCGATAGCAGACCCACGACCCATCCGCCAAAACCAGCTTCAGGCCGTCGGTCCGAACTACCTGGCTAACCTTGCGCCCGCCGATTGCCTGCGGATCGTTCTTTATCTTCTCAGTGAACTTTTCCTTTACCTCGGGAGTCAAGCGGAAATTCTCCCGATGTGGGTAAAAGGAACCTACCCTGCCAAATATCTTCTTCAATTGTTCGCCCAAGCTGGTCCCGCGCACCGCCACCATCTCCGCGGTCAGCAGGCCCGCGATCACGCCGTCCTTCTCCGGAACATGCCCGCGGATGGTGAGGCCGGCGCTCTCCTCGCCGCCGATCGCGATTTTGTCCTCGTTGATCAGCTCGCCGATGAACTTGAATCCCACCGGCGTCTCATAGAGCTGGACCTTGAATTCATCGGCCAGCGCATTGATCAGGTTGGTCGTCGCTACCGATTTCGCCACACCGTTCTTCCAGCCGCGCGTCTCCACCAGATAATCGAACAGCAGCGCGATGATGTAATTCGGCTGCATAAAGGTCCCGCCGCGATCCACGATGCCGAACCGGTCCGCATCGCCATCGGTAGCGATGCCGATCACCGCGCCAACTTCCTTCATCTTGTCCTGGCAGGCATTCAACAGCTCGCCGTCCGGCTCCGGTGCATGGCCGCCGAACAGCACATCGCGAGAATCGTGCACCGTCCAGGTCTCCACCCCATGCTCGCGCAGAATGTGACAGCTGTACCCGCGCGCCGCACCCCAGAACGGATCGAAGACCACCTTGAGGCCCGCCTTTTTGATGGCCTTCAGGTCCACCAGCTCGGTGATTCGCTTCAGATAGTCCGGCTTCACGTCGACCTGCTCGAACTTCGTCCCCGTTTCTGCAGGCGACGGCACCTCATCCAGCGCCTTCACATTCGCTTCGATTTTGTGCGTCACCTCGGGCAGAGCAGGCGCGCCGTCCGGCGTCGAGTACTTGATCCCGTTGTACTCCGGCGGATTATGGGATGCCGTGAAGTTGATCGACCCACCCGTCTTCAACCTGCGCACAGCGTATGCGATCGCCGGCGTTGGCGCAGGTTCGGGGATCACCAGCGGCGTCACCCCGTGCGCGGCCAGCACCTTCGCCGCCTCCGCTACAAACATCTCCCCGAGAAATCGCGGGTCGCGACCCACCAGCACGGTCTTCGGCCCGTTCTGCGCGGCCACGTACTGCGCGATCCCCGCCACCGCGCGCCGGATATTTCCCAGCGTAAAATCCTCCGCGACGATCGCCCGCCATCCGGACGTGCCAAATTTGATTTCGGCCTTCATCAATCCCCTCAATCGTCCATTCGGCCTTATGATGCTTCCAGCCTTGATTCCTGCTGTAACCGCAAGCCACCGATGATTGTACCCGCCGTCGAAGCCCGCATCGTTATCACTACAGCAGGCTCTCGCGAAGAAGCCGAGGACATCGCGCGCTCCCTCGTCGAAGACCGCCTCGCCGGATGCGTGAACATCGTCCCGGGCCTCACTTCTATCTATCGCTGGAAAGGCGAGGTCGAAACCGCTGCGGAAGTCCTCCTCATCATCAAGACCACTGCCCCCAGCCTCGAGCGCGTCGAATCCGCCCTGCGCCGGCTGCATTCTTACGAAGTTCCTGAATTCCTCGTCCTCACTCCCGAGGCCTCCGGCAAATCTTATCTTGACTGGCTGCTTCTTGAGGCCGGCGGTCACTCCTGATCGATCGAATCGTTGCGCAGCGCCGCGGGGAGCCAATTGTTTTTTAGCGGACAACGGTGACGCCGGTTTTTCGCATCGAAAACCGTTTAGCCTGGCTCCTCAGACACTCTGAACAGTAAGTCATGTCCTCGGCAAGGGAAGAGAATCCGCGCCGCGTCGAAGTCGACCGCTTGATCCTCGACGAGATCGACAGTGTCCCCCACATCGAGGCGCTGCTGATCCTGTGGAACAGCCGGCCCAAGGCATGGTCCGTCGAAGAGCTCGCTGCCCTCCTCTATCTGCCCCTGGACCGGACCCGGCAAATTCTGGAAGATCTCCAGCAGCGCTCCCTCATCATCTCCGCCGAAAACGGTACCTCCTACAATCCCGCTCACCCTCGCGATCACCTCATGGCAGATGTAGATCGAACCTGGCGCCGTGAACTGGTGCGCGTTTCCAACCTGATCCACTCCAAAGCCTCGCCTGCGGTGCGCGAGTTCGCCCGCGCCTTCAGGTTCAAGAAAGACTAACCATGAACGCCATCGCCCCCGCCGTCTACGTCCTCGGTTTCCTGGTCACAGCCGCCTGCGGCGTACTCCTGTTCCGCGCTTACTCGGCCGTTGGCAAGCGCCTGCTCCTGTGGAGCGCCGTCTGCTTCTGTGGCCTCGCTGTCTCCAATGCCCTCGTGTTCATCGACCTCGTGCTTCTGCCCGGCGTCGATCTCTATCCCTTCCGCCTGCTCACCGCCGCCGCCTCAATGATGATTCTCCTCTACGGGCTCATCTGGGAGGGCCAGCAATGATCAACACTCTCCTTTTCGAGGGTTTCCTCGAGGGCGTGGTCGCCACAACATCCCTGGCTGCAGGCCTCTTCTTTCTCCGCTACTGGCGCGACACCCGCGACTCCCTCTTCCTTGCCTTCTCCATCGCTTTCTTCATCGAGGGCGTGAATCGCTGCGTTCGCATCTGGTTCATTGGCCCCAGCGAAGCCGCTCCCTGGGTCTACGTCGTGCGCGCCTTCGCCTTCCTCATCATCCTGGCCGGCATTGTGAACAAGAACCGCCGAACGAACGTGTAATCGGCCCGATCCTCAGTGGATTCCCCTAACGATCCTCGTCGCAGAACAGAAAAGGTGCAGGGGGTTGAACCCCGCACCTTCTTTGCTATGCTCTGCGCCCTGTGCTCTAGCCCTCGTTCGCCCCGTGGCATTTCTTGTACTTCTTCCCCGACCCACAGGGACAGGGATCGTTCCGGCCGACCTTCTCTCCCACGCGCCTCTGTGCCGGGCCCGACGAATCCCCCGCGCCCGCCATCCGCGCGTGCTCCAGCTCTTTCTGCTTCTTCCGCTGGAACTCCTTCTCGATATCGTCGATGGTCGTGGAAGGCGCGCGGCTCGGAGGCAATGGAATCGGGGGCGCGCTCGGCATGCGATGTCCGTTGCCGTCGCCTCCTGCCCGATCGGCCGATGCCACGCTCGGAGCCGCCGGAACCGCGGCGCGCGGACGTGACGGAATCTCCACCGGCTGTCCGTCCGGCCCGACAATTCGCATCAGGAACAGGAACCGCACCGCGTCTTCCTGAAACTTCTGCATCATCCCTTCGAACATCCCGAAGGATTCCTTCTTGTACTCCACCAGCGGATCCAGCTGCGCATACCCGCGCAGGCCGATGCCTTCCTTCAGGTGGTCCATGCTCAGCAGATGATCCTTCCACAGCCCGTCGATCACGCTCAGCATGATCATCCGCTCGTGGAAACGCATCTGTTGATCGCTGATCAGCTGCTCTTTCGCTTCGTACTTCCCCTTGAGCCGCTCGAAGATCTCCTCGCCCAGTTCGTGCCGCGTCATCTCCGTCGGCTTGATTCCCTCGGCATCGAGATCGAATCCGAAGTGCGCGCTCAGCTTCTCCTTCAGCCCCTTCACATCCCACTGATCCGGGTGCACGCGCTCGTTGGCATGCTCATCCAGCAAATTGCTCAGAATGTTCGGAACATAATCCTCGACGATCAGTTCCTTCTGATCCAGCCCCTCCAGCAGCTGCCGCCGCAACCCGTACACGGCCTCGCGCTGCTTGTTCATCACGTCGTCGTATTCGAGCAGATGTTTGCGGGCTTCGAAGTTCTGGCTCTCCACCGCCTTCTGCGCCGCTTCGATCCGGTTCGAGATCATCCGCGACTCGATGGGCATGCCCTCTTCCATCCCCATCTTCTGCAGCAGGGTTGAAACCCACTCGCGCGCAAAGATGCGCATCAGGTCGTCTTCGAGCGACAGATAGAACCGCGACGCTCCGGGATCGCCCTGGCGTCCGGCGCGCCCACGCAGCTGGTTGTCGATGCGCCGCGACTCGTGCCGCTCCGTGCCCAGGATGAACAGCCCGCCCGTCTCGATCACCCGGTCGTGTTCCGCCGCGGCCGCCGCCGCATGTCCCTGATACACGCGATCCCAGTTCTCCTGGCTGGTCTCGTACTCCTGCCCCTGGTAGTAGAAGCGCAGCATCCCCGGCGCCGCCATGGGATTGATTGCGCCCTCGGCCGCTGAAATCGCCCGCGCCACCGCCTTCTTCACCAGCTCCTGGCGCGCGACGAAATCCGGATTGCCGCCCAGCAGAATATCGGTGCCGCGTCCGGCCATGTTCGTGGCGATCGTCACCATCCCGATCCGGCCCGCCTGCGCCACAATCTCTGCCTCGCGCTCGTGGAACTTTGCATTCAGCACCACGTGCCGCACGCCTTTGCGCGCCAAAATCTGCGACAACAGCTCGCTCTTCTCGATCGACGTGGTGCCCACCAGAACCGGCTGCTGGCTCTCGTGCAGCTTCGCAATCTCGTCCGCAACGGCGTAGTACTTCTCTTTCGCCGTCCGGAACACAACATCGGAATTCTCGAGGCGCCGCATCGGCATGTTGGTGGGTACGACTACGATGTCCAGCTTGTAAATCTTGTCGAATTCCGCCGCTTCCGTCTCCGCCGTGCCCGTCATGCCCGCCAGTTTCTTGTACAGGCGGAAATAATTCTGGAACGTAATCGTCGCCAGCGTCTGATCCTCGCGCCGGATGTTCACGCCTTCCTTCGCTTCCACGGCCTGGTGCAGCCCGTCGGACCAGCGCCGCCCCGGCATCAGGCGCCCGGTGAACTCATCGACGATGATCACCTCGCCGTCCTTCACCACGTACTGCACATCGAGCTTGTACAGCGAGTGCGCCTTGATGGCCGTCTCCACGTGGTGCTTCAGGTCCCAGTTCTCCGGATCGGCGATGTTGCCAATGCCCAGCAGTCCTTCGATCTTCTCCCACCCCTCGTCGGTCACGCTGATCGTCTTGTGCTTCTCATCGACCACATAATCGCCGGTCAGGATCTTCTCTTCCGGACTCTTCTCGATCTCCTCGCCCTGCTCCAGCGAAGGAATGATCCGATTCACGCGCGCATATTTGTCGGTCGTCTGATCCGTCGGACCCGAGATGATCAGCGGCGTTCGCGCTTCATCGATCAGGATCGAGTCCACCTCGTCCACGATCGAGAAGTGATGCCCCCTCTGCACGCAATCCGCCAGCTCGAACTTCATGTTGTCGCGCAGATAGTCGAAGCCGAACTCGTTATTCGTCCCGTAGGTGATGTCCGAGGCGTACGCCTTGCGCCTCTGGTTATCGTCCAGATCGTGGACGATCACGCCCACCGTCAGCCCGAGGAACTCGTAGATTTTCCCCATCCACTCGGCGTCGCGCTTGGCCAGATAGTCGTTCACCGTCACCACGTGAACGCCGTGTCCAGCGAGTGCGTTCAAATAAACCGGCAGCGTCGCCACCAGCGTTTTGCCTTCGCCGGTCTTCATTTCGGCAATCTTGCCCTGGTGCAGCACCATGCCACCCAGCAGCTGCACGTCGAAATGACGCATGTTCACGGCGCGCCACCCCGCCTCGCGCACCACCGCAAACGCCTCCGGCAGAAGGTCGTCCAGCGCCTGCTTCTCCGCAGCTACCCGCGCCTCTTCGTCCGTGATTCCTTCCAGAGCCGACGCAATCCGCGCCCGGAACTCCACCGTCTTCGCGCGCAGCTGCTCGTCGCTCATCGCCTTCATCTGCGGCTCGAACGCGTTGATGTCCGCCACGCGCGGCACCAGGCGCTTCACCGCCCGTTCGTTGGCGGTTCCAAAAACCTTGTTGAGAACCTTGGTTCCAATCAAGCTTGATTCTTCCTTTGGCAGGTTTACCGACGCCCGCGCCTCTCGTCCTGAAGAAGTTCGCTCACTCCGTCGAGCGAACTACGAAGGACCTCGCGTTAGATTTTCAGACGTCGCAAACCGCCTGGCCCCTTGGAAAATTCAGGGGTCTTTCTTCATTTTAAGGTACCCGCCCGAATCCTGCCGCGCCGCACCAACTGCGTCTTCCAGCAGAATCTCCAGCGCGAAGCGCCCCCGCCTGGGAGCCTGCACTGGCCGAGTTCGCGCCAGCGAGCGAGTCGAATGGGGCAGTCCTCTCACAGCGTCTTCAGATACGCCTTGGCCCGTTCCAGCTCCGGAAACAGCTTCTCCTCCGCCTGGAATGCGGCCGAGTGTACGCACCGCCGCCCGTTCTTCTGCTTCACCGGATGCTTCAGGTGCAGCATCTCGTGGTACATCAGGTATTCGACCGCATAGCGCGGCGTCCCCTTCCGGTCGAACACCCGGCTCACCATGATCGTGTTGTGCGCCGGATCGTAGTGCCCCAGCAGCCGCCGCGCCGTCACCTCGCTCCACGTCAGCAATGGCCGCCCCATCAGTCCGTGGAAGAACTGCCGGTTCAGCGTCTCGAACACTTCCTCCAGATCGTAGTGGTCGCCTTTGGCGGTGAGAATCTTCTTCCGCCCTCGCGTTTGCCGGATGCGCTCGCTCTGCCGCACCACAGACTCGCTCGTGGTGAACCGCCGGTATCGGTTCGCATGACCGCCGTCGATCGGCCTGCGATACAACTTCGCCAGCAGAATGTGCGCGATCGCCCGCAGCACCGGTTTCGGTGCGCCTTCCAGCAAATCGGAGAGGCTCACGTGAATCTGCCCTTCGCGCAGCCGAATCGTCGTGTTCAGCGACGTAAACCGGTAGAAACGAACTTTCATTGGAGGCATCGGAGCCCGCGGCCGGATCGCGCGATACTCATCAGCAAACAGTTCGTGCAGTTGGGGGGTCACTACGATCCCGAATCTCGCACAGCGCCGCGTGGAAATCAAGAGAGACAAAGCGCTCGGTGCCCGGTGCTCGGTGCTCGCCGCTCTGTACCCTCTACCCCGCACCCTGTACCCTGTTTTCATATGCACGCAGTCGCTACCGAGCGCCGCATCCAACCCGCCCGCAACATCGAAGGCAGCCTCCGCCTGCCCGGCGACAAAAGTATCAGCCACCGTTACGCATTGCTGGGCGGACTGGCCGAAGGCACCACGCGCCTCGCCAATTTCTCCACGGGCGCCGATTGCGCCTCTTCTCTGGCCTGCGTCGAAGCCCTCGGCGCCCAAGTCAAGCGTGATGGCACATCCGTCGAGATCACCGGCGTCGCCGGCCATTTCCATTCCTCTGCCTCGCCCCTCGACTGCGGCAACTCCGGCTCCACCATGCGCATGCTCTCCGGCCTGCTTGCCGCCCAATCCGGAACCTTCACCCTCATCGGCGACGCCTCGCTCAGCCGCCGTCCCATGGAGCGCATCCGCAAGCCGCTCGCCGCGATGGGCGCACAACTCGACCTCACCGATGGCCACGCGCCGGTCACCATCACCGGCGCGCCGCTGAAGGCGATCGATTACACCACTCCGATCCCCAGCGCCCAGGTGAAAACCGCGCTGCTGTTCGCAGGACTCCAGGCCCAGGGCACGACCACCGTCCGCGAGGCCGTTCGCACGCGCGACCACGGCGAACTCGCCCTCCGCGCCTTTGGCGCCCATGTCGACCGCACCAAACACTCCGTCTCCATCGCCGGCGGCCAGCAACTCCGCGCCATCGAGGCCACTGTCCCCGGCGACCTCTCCTCGGCCGCCTTTTTCCTCTGCGCCGCTGCGCTCTTTCCTGGCTCCAACCTCATCTTCGATGAGCTGGGCCTCAACCCTACTCGCGCGACGCTACTCGACGTCCTCACCGCCCTGGGCGCGCACATCGGTGTTCTGAACCTCGAGACGAAGAACGACGAGCTCGTCGGCACCGTCCAGGTCAACGCGCCACCCGCAGGCCTCACCGGCACTTCTATCTCCGGCGCGCTCTCTGCGCAGCTGATTGACGAGCTGCCCGTGCTCGCAGCCATTGGCCCCTACACGCAGACCGGAATCCGTATCCGCGATGCCAAAGAACTTCGCGTCAAGGAGTCGGACCGCATCGCGCTGGTCGCCGCCAATCTGCGCTCCATGGGCGCCGAAGTCGAAGAGTTCGACGACGGCCTCGACGTTCCCGGCGGCCAGACCCTCCACGGAGCCACCATCGATGCCGGCGGCGATCACCGCATCGCCATGGCCTTCTCCGTCGCGGCGCTCCGCGCTACCGGCGACACCCTCATCCGCGGCGCCGAATCCGCATCGATTTCATTTCCCGAATTCTTCGATCTGCTCGACCGCGTAGCGGAACGATGATCCAGGTGACAGGTGACAGCTTCCGTCGCTGTGCAACCTGTAACCTGCAACCCGTAACCTGCTCTACTGCGCCGCCAGCACCTCATCCAGCCGGTCCGGCGTCCCTTCCACTCGCTCCAGATGCGGAATCCGCAGTCCCCCGTGATAATCGAGCGCAACCGAAACTACCTGCTCCCGATCCTTCACCAGCAGCGTGATCGGCGCTGTCTCTTTTTCCGCCTTCCGGATCGCCTCCCGCAGCCTGTCCGCCGTGTAGACCTGACCGTCCACCGCCAGCACCTGCATGCCCGGCACCAGCCCCGCCTTGAACGCCACGCTCCCCCACCACACACTGCCCAGCATCCCATCACCCATCACACTGAAGCCCACCGAGGTCGCAAAGCTGGTCCCGAAGCGCGGGCTTGCCGGTGCGTGCTTCTCCCACGCCGGAATCGTGTCGTTGTACACCAGCTTGTAGCCACCCTGCGTGAACCCGTTCTCCGGCACATCCGGATGCAGTTCGTATACGCGCGTCTTCAGGAACGTCGCCCAGTCATAGGGCTGCACCTGGTTCAGCGCCGCCACAATGTCCTCCAACGTGTAGGTATCCGTGATGTAGCTGCCGTTGTGCACTCCGTAAAACGACTTCGCGAAATCGTCCAGCGACTTCTTCCCGCCGCTCAGCTCGCGAATCTTCGTATCCGCATCGAGCCAGATCAGCTGCCCCTCGGTGTAGTAATCCTCGGGCCGCTGCCAGCTCACCCAGCTCACCGGCCGCCGTTGCGAGACGGCCGGCTGGTTGGTCGTGTCCACCAGCGGCCGCCAGTCGCGCCCCTTGCTCGTCTCGAACCCCGCCGCCACGCCGGCCAGTTCGTCGCGCGCCTGCTCCGGCGTTACCATCCCCGACCGCGCCGTTAGCACCAGCCCCCAGTACTGGGTCAGCCCTTCATAAACCCACAGCAGATCGTCGCGCATGGGCACGTTGAAATTCGGTGTCCACAAATCCGCAGGCCGGCGAAACTTCCCGTTCCACGAGTGCGTGTACTCGTGCCCCAGCAGATCGCGCCCGCGCACGCCATTCGCCCAGTCGGTGAAATAGTTCGCGCGTGTCCCGTCCTCGCTGGACTGGTGATGCTCCAGGCCCTCGCCACCCACCACATCGGTCAGCATGAACAGAAAATCGTAGTGATCGTAGTGATGTGACGCGAACAGCTTCTGCGCCTGAATCGCCAGATTCTTGTGCGCCTGCAACTGCTCCGGAGTCATCTCCAGATCCTTCGGCTCATCCGCCACCACATCGAGGAAAACCGGATTATCCGGCCCCGTCGACAGGTCCACGCGCTTGAAATACTCGCCGGCGATCAGCGGCGAATCCACCAGCTTGTTCAGCGCCGTCTCCTTGAAGTGGACCGTTCCGCCGTCCTGCGATGCCGTCTCCAGCCCGGTTGCGTACTTCCATCCGTCAGGCAGCACTACGGTCGGCGCGAATTCGATATCCCGTGAAAAATGCCCTGCCGGATACAGCACGACCGTATTCCACGCCAGATCCAGCAGCTGATGTGACATCGTCACCCGCCCGTCCTGCGGCCGAATCGGCGACAAATAATCGAAGTCCACGTCGAGCGACGAAACCCCCTTCGGCACCTCGATGTGAAACGCATACACATCCACGCGATCCCGCACCCACGGAATCGCCTTGCTGTTGGCTTTCACGAACAGTCCGGCCACCGCCTGAATCGGCCCCGTCGGCGAATGATTCCCCGGGATCCACTGCGGATACAGCAGCGTCAGCTCGCCCGGCTTCACGGGAATCGTCTCGTGGACATGGGCCACCCGATCCGTCAAATTCGTCAGGTTCACATCGAGCGCAATCGTCCCGGGATAAGGCGTATCTGCCGGCGCCGCAGTGGGCGGCGGCATTGGCACGGGCTGCGGCCCTGGCGAGGTTTGGGCCAACCCGGTTGCAGTAAAGGCGAGAACAACAGAAAGGCAGCAGACCCGCATTGTCAGCACGTTTTGAACATTCCTCCAGCGTCGATCGACATTGCGAAAAATTCTACAGGACACGAAATAACCTCCCGCCTCCGCAGCGAGCTCCACCAAACTTTTCCGACAGGAGCCTTAGCTCCCAGCTCCCCTGTTCCCTGCACCCTGTCCCCTGTTCGCTGTACCCTGTACCCTGTCATGCCTTCCCGTCGCAGGTTTCTCCAATCCGCTGCCGCCGCGTCAATCGCCGCAACCGTTCCCTCGCCCGCTCAACAAACCCAACCCGCCGCGCGCAAAGGCCGAATCCATCAGTCCGTCTGCCGCTGGTGCTACAAACAGCTCTCCGTCGATCAGCTCTGCCAGTGGGCCGTCCAGCTCGGACTCAAAGGCGTCGATCTCCTCGAGGTCGACGAATTTGAGATCCCCCGCCGTTACGGCCTGATCTGCACCATGGGCTACGCCGGCGGAGGCACCATCCCCGATGCGCTCAACCGCGTCGAGAACCACGCCTCTATCGAGGCCGCGCTGCGCAAAAACATTCCTCTCGCCGCCAAAGCCAGCGTCCCTAACGTCATCACCTTTTCCGGAACTCGTCGCGGCATGTCCGATGACGAGGGCGCGCGCAACACCATCGCCGGTCTCAACCGCCTCAAGCCCATCGCCGAAGACAACGGCGTCACGATCTGTCTCGAATTGCTCAACAGCAAGGTCAACCACCCCGATTACATGGCCGACCATACCGCGTGGGGCGCACGCGTCATGCACGAGGTCAACTCACCGCGCGTCAAACTGCTCTACGACATCTACCACATGCAGATCATGGAAGGAGACCTCATCTCGACCATCCGCCAGAACATCGGTGTCCTCGGCCACTTCCATACCGGAGGCGTCCCCGGCCGCCACGAGCTCGACGCCACCCAGGAAATCCAGTACGCCGCCGTCATGAAAGCCATCGCCGACGCCGGATTCGAGGGCTACGTCGCCCACGAATTCCTGCCCACAGGCGACCCGCTCACCAGCCTCCGCCAGGCCGTGGAACTTTGCGACATCTGATGGCTGTCTCGTTTCCTCCGGGTCTTCTGCCCTGGCGGAATGCCTCCGACCGCGCCCGCAAGGACAGAAGCCATCAGAGCGACCCGACACAACCTATTCCTTCAGGAGGTATACGCAAAAATCTGACCCCGGAATGCGCTGCCAGCCTGGCGGCGTGCTTTCGCCCGCCTCCGGCACCGTCACAATCGCCGTGACTCCCTCCCTGCGCAAAACAGACGTGACTTCCGATTTGTTCGGCAATTCGTTCCAGAACGCAAACGGCTCGCCTGTACTGTAAGTCCCATGCGGAACTGTGATCTCAGAGATCAGTTGAACCCTGGCAAGGCGTGCCCAATAATCGTCAGTGTGACAGTGCAGCTCCCCCATGCAGGCTACCCAGTCACCAGCTCCGATACCCAGTCCGTTCAACCCACGCGCCGCGGCATACATGTCGGGATCGAGATGATGGAATGGATAGTACGAAAGCTTATCAAAGCGTCTCTTCTCAGCAACGTCGCGCACCCCTGCAAAAAGAATCAAAGCAGCCAGCAGCAGAACCAGCAGCCGATGGCGCTCCCTCTTTTAACTGATCACCCTGGCGGAATCCGCAAAGCCCCAAGCAAGGCAACCGTGACCATCATGTAGGAAAAGCTCAGATACCGCTCTTCGAAAGTCAGCGGAAAGTAGATGAGCATCATCAGGATTCCCCAGCCAATCACCGGTGCCAGGGCTTTCCACTTGCCCCGGTCACCCGGGAACATGGCGCCGAACTTAATCAGGACAAAAAGCAATACGAGCGGTGCCGCGTGAGTCAGCATAAAGCGCACCAGCAGCTCAGTATTGCGAATAGCCTGAACGATATGCCCTCGCAGGTAAAAGTGCGGTGTCGTCTTGTCCAGCCAGTAAGAAGGATCAAACCACCACGGATCGGTTCCGTACGGATGTCCACCTAAAAACGTCACTTGCGGATTGGAAAGGATCACTTGCTCCGGATGTTTTAGGTTGAGAGATGCATGATTGACATGGCCGGCAGCCCACGCCCACCAATATGTATTCTGATCGACATAGTACGTATAGTTGATTCGGGCTGACTCCCCGATCGTAAACCTCCCACGTTGTTTCGATATGCCATAGATATAAGGCCCACTGAGAACGACGAAGATAAGCCCACAGATAACGGTTCCGGCAAGAGCTGAAATACGCGCGGTTCCACGTCGCCGCATGGCATGGATGAACAATCCTCCCATAAGCATGATGGACGGCAGAATCGCGAAAGACTTGGTTAGATAAGCCAGCCCAAGGGCGGCGCCAAGCAGCGCGTAGTAGCGGAGTTTTCCGTTCGACTGGATGCGCATGAGAAATGCAGCTGCGAGCATCATGAACAGATAGAGAAGCGCATCGGAACGAACCTTTCCGAGGGATAGCTCCCATTGAAAAGAGGCGAACATCAGGGCCAGCGCCGTCAGGCAAAGCGCCGCGGGATTGAGTGCAAATTCAGCCTCGGGGTCGGAATCCTGGCGCAAACGGACCAGGGATTGCGCAAAGTAGAGCGTTGCTGCCAGACCTAATCCGAAAATAACAAAATTGACCCAGTAGAAGACCTGGAGCTCCGTCCAGCGCGTCGGGTGCGCCACAATCTGTCCAGCGGCAAGCGCAAAGGCGTAGCCGGGATTCCAGTAACCATTAGCTACCAGATTCCATTGCCGGTGCACAATGGCATCACTGATGTCCATGAAGCTCATTGCGTCGCCGTCCATCTGGTAGGTATCCCAGAGAGCGTAACCGGCACCACAAACGAGCATGAGAAGCGAATAGACGAATAGTAACCTGCGGTCGATAACTCTCTTCAATGGCCAACTCCACGTCTTGTAAAGATGAAGGGGATTTTACCATTGCAGTTCCTGGCGACGGTCTATGTTGCTGATCGATCTATGCCTGCCTGGAAGAAAGCCTGAACGCTCGCCGGGATACGAATGGCATCATCTTTCGGCCGCCTTCTCCCGCTCGAAGAACCGCTCCATGAATTTCGTATCGAACTCGCCGCGCTGAAACTCCTCATCGCGGAAAATCCTCTGATGCAGCGGAATGGTCGTGTAGATTCCCTCCACGATGAACATCTCCAGCGCCCGTCGCATCCGCGCCATTGCCTCCTCGCGATCGACGCCATGCGCGATCACCTTGGCGATCAGTGAATCGTAGTACGGCGGCACCACGCCCTCGGAATACTGCGCGGTATCCACGCGAATCCCGTTGAACCCCGGCACATTGAACGCCGTAATCTTCCCCGCCGAAGGCGTGAACTTCTCCGGATGCTCCGCGTTCACGCGGCACTCGATGGCGTGACCGCGCATCGGCACCGGCTCCTGCACCACGCTCGACAGCTTCTCGCCCATTGCAATCTGCAGCTGCGCCTTCACCAGATCGATCCCCGTGATCATCTCCGTCACCGGATGCTCGACCTGGATGCGCGTGTTCATCTCGATGAAGTACAGCTTCCCGTCCTCATCCATGAGGAACTCGATCGTCCCGGCGTTCTGATAGCCGACGCCCTCGAGGCACCGCTTCAGCGTTCTCGCGATCTCCTCGCGCATCTTCGGCGTCACCTGCAGCGACGGCGCCTCTTCGATCAGCTTCTGGTGCCGCCTCTGGATCGAGCACTCGCGCTCGCCGATCGACATCGCCGTCCCATGCTCGTCCGCCAGCACCTGGAACTCGATGTGCCGCGGCCGCTCGATGAATTTCTCCATGTACAGGTCGCCGTTGCCGAAAGCGTTCGCCGCCTCGCTCTGCGCCGCCTGATACAGCGCCGGCAGATTCTTCCGGCGACCGCACCACGCGCATGCCGCGCCCCCCACCGCCCGCTGAAGCCTTCAGGATCACCGGGTACCCGACCGTGTGCGCCCACTCCAGCGCCTCGCCTTCGCTCTGGACCACCCCGTCCGACCCGGGCAAAATCGGCACCTTCGCGCGCTTCATCGCCTGGCGCGCCTTTTCTTTCTCGCCCATCAGCCGCGTCACTTCCGGCGGCGGCCCAATGAATTTGATGTTCGACGCCCGGCACACCTCCGCGAAGTTCGCGTTTTCGCTCAGCAACCCGTATCCAGGATGAATCGCATCCACATCGGCGATCTCCGCAGCGCTGATCACCGCAGGCACGTTCAGGTAGCTCTCCGCCGAACGCGGCGGCCCGATGCAGATCGCTTCGTCGGCAAATCGCGCATGCAGCGAATGCCGGTCGGCCTCGCTGTAAATCGCAACCGTACGAATGCCCATCTCCTTGCAGGCACAAATGACGCGCAGCGCGATTTCGCCGCGATTGGCGATGAGTACTTTACGCATGATTATCGGGGACGCACCGCGAAGAGCCGCTGGCCGTACTCCACCGGCTGCCCGTTCTGCACGAACCGCTTCACAATCTCGCCGGCGGCATCGCTCTCAATCTCGTTCATCAGCTTCATCGCTTCCACAATGCACAGCACCTGTCCCATCTCCACCTGATCGCCGATCTTCACAAACGCCGGCGATCCCGGCGACGGCGACTCATAGAACGTGCCCACGATCGGCGATTTCACAATGTGCAGCGAAGCCTCATCGTCCGCTTCGGCCGCAGCAGCCTCCGCCGCCGCAGTAGCCGCAGCTGCATGAGCCGACGGCAAAACCGCAGGAACAGGCGCCAGCGCAGCCGACGCCGCCTGTGCCTGCGATCCCAGCGCGCGCGCCAGTCCGGCCAGATCGGCTCCCGCTTCCTGCTCAAACTTGATGCGAACCCTGAGGTCGCCGCGCTCCAGATCGAACTCGCCGATCTTGTTCTCTTTGAGAAACTCGATCAGTTCCTTCAGCTCTTTTAATTCTTCCGCTTTCATCGTTTCGTCTCGCGGCCTCTCTGCCTCAAAGTTCAATCCAGCTTTTGGTCACAGGCGTCAGAATCCGGCCACCCTTCGCCGTCACTGCAACCATATCTTCGATGCGGATCCCGAATTTTCCCGGCAGATAAACGCCGGGTTCAATCGTGATCACCATCCCGGCTTCCAGCCGCGTCTCCTGTCCCGCCGCAATCCGAGGCTGCTCGTGAATCTCCAAACCCACGCCGTGCCCGGTGGAATGCGTGAAGTACTTGCCCCAACCCGCCTTTTCCAGCACATTCCGCGCGGCCCGATCCACATCGCCGCACGTCGCTCCAGGCTTCACCGCATCCACTGCGGTTTCCTGCGCTTCCAGCACCGCATCATACGCGGTGCGCTCCTCACGCGTTGCACTACCAAGGTGCACCGTGCGCGTCATATCGGAGCAATAACCATTGAGGATAACACCGAAGTCCAGTGTTACGAATCCCTTGCGCGGCAGCTTCGCCTGCGTCGCCCGCCCGTGCGGAAGCGCCGACCGTGCCCCCGATGCAACGATCGTTTCGAACGACATTCCGTCGGCGCCGCGCCATCGCGCCTCATACTCCAGTTCGGCGGCTACCGACACTTCCGTGCGCCCGGCCTCAATCCGCGGCAGCATCGTCTCAAACAAATGGCACCCGAGTGCCGCCGCCTTTTGCATCAAACCCAGTTCGCCCGCATCTTTCACCATCCGCAGCGCCGAGACCAACGGCTTCTCCAGCGGAACAAAAAAACCTCTGCTCTTCTTCTTGTCCACTCCAGAACGCATCAGCGCCAGATCCGCCACCGTCGTCGCCTGCGGATCGAACCACGCCTTCGCCGCCGATTCCGCCAGCAGCGCGCTGCATTCCTTCAGCGCCGACTTCTCTGCGATTCTCACCCGCGCCCCGCACGTCTCCTCGCGCGCCTGCGTCGTATAACGCCCATCGGTGAACAGCACCGCTGTCTTCGCCATAACTGCCAGCGCTGCATTCGAGCCGGTAAATCCGCACAGCCACCGCACGTCCGGCAGGTTCTTCACCAGCAGAGACTCGATTCCCTGCTCTGCCATCGTGTGCCGCACCGCGCTCCAGCGCCAGGAAAAGTCGCTTCCGCTTCGCATCAGACTCGATACTAATTTCTCCCCGCGTCTTCCGGCACTCCGCACAGGGCAGAGGAACCGCACCAGTTACCAAACCGGGCCGCATCGTGGCTATCGGCTACTGGCTACCGGCTACCGGCTGTTCCTTGGGCGTATACTCACTGCGCACTCAGGAGACCCACTCCATGAACGCTCTGCGCCGTTTTCATCCTTCGTTTCTCCTCGCCGCGCTCGTCTCGCTCCCGCTCGCCGCCTCGGCCCAAACCATTCTCCACGCGCCGGAGGCCTCGAAGCTTCTCCCGGATTCGGTCTACTACGCCGCTAAATCCGCCAACACGCAGCTGCGCAATTCCGCCGGCATTCACTACTCCGACGGCCACTATGTCTTCGCGGTTCTGGTCGACACCTCGGGTTACTCCACCGCCATCCAGGAGAAATACCAGGGCTATCTGCTCACCGAGGTTTCCATCGACATCGACGGTAAAACCCTGCCCGCTGGAGCCTATGGGATCGGTTTCGTCGGCGATCGTTTCGTGGTCACCGACATCGGCGCCCACGACGTTCTTGAGGCGCGCGCCGTTCACGACGACCACATGGAGCACCCGACGCCGCTGCAGATCGTCCAGGGCGACGCCCCGGATCGCTATCGCCTCTGCCTCGGACGCAACTGCGTCGCGCTGCGCCGTCCCTGAAAACACGGCCCTCTTCAGCTACCGAAACGATTTCCCTTCCGCTCACATCTAACTAAGTGAGCGTGGGCGCCAGCGCTGCGCGGTCCGCCATGCGGATTCGCGCGCACACCCGCGCTCCACAAAGAGGTTCCTGTGAAAACCAATCCATCGCTTGCTTTTTTTGCCGCGGGACTTCTCGCGATCGCTCCCCTTGCGTTTGCGCAGAATGAAGGTCAGGGCCAGGGCACGGCCATCGTGACCGTACTGCCCAAAGACTCCCACGCCCCGGCCCCCAACATCTCCGAGCAAACCATCCACGTTGAAGTGAACGGCAAGCAGAGCCAGATCACCAACTGGCAGCCGCTGCGCGGAACGCAGTCTGCTGTCGAGCTCGTGCTCCTCATCGACAGCGGCGCGCGTACCAGCCTGGGCCGTGAGTTCGATGACATCCGACAGTTCATCCAAAGCCTGCCGCCCAACGTCAAAATTTCGCTCGCCGACATGCAGAACGGCCGCGCCATCCTTGCCGGTCCGCTCAGCGCCGATCACGCGAAGGCGGTTCAGCAGCTCCACCTCCCCAACGGCCTGCCCGGTGAAAGCGCCAGCCCCTATTTTTGCCTGTCCGATCTGGCCAGGCGCTGGCCTTCCAACGACTCCTCCGCCCGCCGCGAAGTCATCATGATCACCGACGGCGTGGACTACTACCACCTGCAATACGATCCCGAGGACCCCTACGTCCAGTCGGCGATTCAGGATTCCGCGCGCGCCCATCTGGTCGTCTACTCCATTTACTGGCGCAGCGCGGGCCGCTTCGATCGCACCTGGTACGCGAACGACGCAGGGCAGAACCTTCTTTCCGAAGTCACCGCGGCGACGGGCGGCAATTCTTACTGGATCGGCATGGGCAATCCTGTCTCGCTCTCGCCTTACTTTGACGACTTCAGCCGCCGCCTCAAGAACCAGTACGAGCTTGGCTTCACGGCACCGATGTCCGGGCGGCCCGAAATGGCAAATCTCAAAGTCAAAATCAGCGCGCCCGACATAAAAGTCACCGCTCCGCAGAAGACGTGGATCGGTCCAGGAGAAGTCGCGCAGAAATAATCGAGCTTTCACGCAAAAAACAAAAAGGCGCATCACTCGATGCGCCTTCCCTATTTCTATTCCCTACTGGCTACTCCCTGCTCTATCCCACCATCTGGTTCGCCGGCAGGCTCTCCACATCGTCCGACTCGGTCCCGTCGCTCAGCCCGCCATACCGTCGCTCGCGCCGCTGGTAGTCCTCGATCGCCTCCAGCATGTGAATCCCGCGAAAATCCGGCCACAGCCGCTCGGTCACATAAATCTCCGTGTACGCGATCTGCCAGAGCAGGAAATTGGATACCCGCATCTCGCCCGAAGTCCGAACCAGCAGATCCGGATCCGGCATGTGCGCCGTGTACAGATACCGATGAACATCCAGCTCTGTGATCTGTTCCGGCCGTAGTCCTTTGCGCTGCACATCCGCCGCCAGGCGGCGAAATGCATCCACCAGCTCCGACCGCGCTCCGTAATTCAGTGCCAGCGTCAGTGTTGTGCCGGTATTCTGCCGGGTCGCCTCTTCGGCGTAGCGCATGCGCTCCCGCACTTCCTCCGGCAGATCGTCGGTGCGCCCGATATACCGGATTCGCACGTTGTTGTCGTTCATGCGCTGCACGTTATTCGTCAGATAGCTCTTCAGCAGCCGCATCAGGAAGTTCACTTCCGTCCGTCGGCCTCTTCAGGTTGTTCTCCAGCGAAAACGCATACAGCGTCAGCCACGGCAAACCGGTGCGCGATGCGGTTTCCACCACGTACTGCACCGCCTCGGCCCCCTGCTGATGTCCGAAGAAGCGCTTCAGGCTGCGCTTTCCCGCCCAGCGTCCGTTCCCATCCATGATGATGGCCACGTGCTGCGGCATCCGCTCCGGATCCAGACGGCGGTACACCGCTGCCTCATCCGCAGGCAGTTCATGAACTCGGCTGGAGTTGAGTAACAACGGGTCCTTTCGAGTGACTCCCGCGGGGGACGGACTTCGGCACGGCCCTTACCGCAGCGTGCCGGCGCCTGCTTCCGACGTCTGGCACGCGCCAGAGGCAGCGGAAGTTGGGAGCGGCTCCCTCTCCGCCCGATTATACAGACCACAGAGAACCCGGGGACGCAGTTCGCCTGCGTCCCATGAACGAAGCGTCATGCGGCTTTCCCGCCTACGCAGTCCGCCTGCGTCCACCCGCCATCTCGCGAACCTGATTGAGGAACATGGCGCGCTGAAACGCATCCAGCTGCGCGATCAGCGGAGCGATTTCCGCGAGGAAGGGATCGGCCAGAACGGCTGCTGCCTCACGGGCCCGGCGGCTCTGCCCATCGTGCAACAGATCGCAGATGCCCACCTCCAGCGCTGATGCCAGCCGCTGCAGCGACGACAACGTCGGCACCGCCTTGCCGTTTTCAATCTTTGAAATATAGGTGCGCGGCACCGCCATACGCCCCGCGAGCTGCCGCTGGCTCAGGCAACGATCGTGCCGCACTTCGCGTACCGCGCGCGCCACGTTGATGCCTTCGGATCCCTCCGCCCCCATCGCGTTGTCGGTGACCAGTTGTGGGGACAGCGGCTCCGGCTCGTCGATCTCCAGCGGCTTGCGACAGCGCCTGCAGATCGAGTTCGACGTACGAAACTGAACCAGGCCACAAGAGTCGCAACGAAGTACCTCGCGGGCCTCAACAGTTGCTAACGTAGTTGCCATAGGTTGTACGGAACGCCAGAGCGTGCGATCCGGGCTGATTCGGCAGGCAAACAGCAGCCTGACCAAACCAACCTTTGACATACATTGCCTGGAGGGTATCCTCCTTGTCAAGTAAAAACTGTGAGTCTCACCAGAAATTCCCTGGAAATGCCAGGAAAAACCAAAGAGGAAATCGACCCCATGCCCCAGTCTTCTTTCTCCCGCGAACGCGCCTGGTCGCTGCTGAACGAGCACACGCAATCCCCCAGCCTCATCAAGCACGCGCTCGCCGTGGAAACCTGCGTGCGTTCTTATGCCGCAGCGTTATGCCGACTCCAACGGTCTGGCCGGCGACGATCGCGACGCGCTGCTCGACACCTGGTCCGCCACCGCGCTCCTCCACGACTTCGACTACGAAAAGCATCCTTCGCAGCAGGAGCATCCCTTCGTCGGCATCGCGATCCTGACCGAGCAGGGCTGGCCGGACGAGATTCGCACCGCCATCCTCGGCCATGCCGAATACTCCGGCGTCCCGCGCGAGTCGCAGCTCGCCAAAGGCGCTCTTTGCCTGCGATGAGCTCGCCGGCTTCCTCACCGCCTGCTCGCTCGTCAAGCCGACCAAATCCATTCACGACGTCGACGTCGCCGGCGTGAAGAAGAAAATGAAGGACAAGGCCTTCGCCCGCGGCGTCAATCGCGACGACATCGTCAAAGGCGCCTCAGAACTCGGCATCTCTCTCGAAGACCACATCGCCAACTGCATCGCCGCCATGCAATCCAACGCCGAAGCGCTCGGCCTGCAGGGAATCGCCACCACAAGGCTGATCGATCCCCGAGTATTGCACTCTGCGCGCCAATGCCGCACTCCTTCTGTAACCTGCAACCTGTAACCCGCTAACCTGCTCCCTGCTCCCTGCACCCTGTACCCTGTCCCCACCATGCTCCTCTGGCTCCAGGGACTCGTCTTCACCGTCCTCGTCCCCGGCGTCGTCGCCTTCTACGTCCCACAGACGTTGCGCCGCGGCCCCGCCCCAGGCGGATGGTGGTCCCTCGGCTGGATCCTCTTCGCCCTCGGCGCCCTCATCTACCTCCGTTGTCTCGTTGACTTCCTCCGCGCCGGTGGAACCCCCGCCGTCTTCTTCACTCGACCCATCGGTGCCCTCATCGGCGAAGAACCCCCACGCGTCGTCGAGAAAGGCCTCTACCGCTACTCCCGCAATCCCATGTACGTCGGCGTCATCACGGCGATCGCCGGCCAGGCCATCGTCTATCGCTCACGCAACATCACCGTCTACGCCGTCATCGCCGCGCTCACCTTCCACTGCGTTGTCGTCTTTCTGGAAGAGCCGCACCTCGCGCGCGTCCGCGGCCCCGCCTACGCACGACTACCGCCGCCGCGTCCCGCGCTGGCTCGGCCTGCCAAAGACATTAATCAGACTTTACGCCCTGAACTCTGCGCCCGGTGCCCGGTGCCTCTGCCAGCTCCTGTACCCTGCACCCTTCCACCCTGTACCCTGTACTGCGTGCCTCCGCTCCAGACCCTCAACGACATCTTCTTCACCATCACGGACAGCCGCCGCGACCGCGCCATGCTGTTCCAGGATGCTGCACGGCGCCTGGCAGCCCATCTCCTCCCTGCAGGTCTATCAGCGCGTTCGCGCGCTCGCCGCAGCCCTCCGCGACTGGGGCATTCGCAAAGGCGACCGCGTCGCCATCCTCTCCGAGAACCGCTGGGAGTGGGCCATCACCGACTTCGCCTGCCTCGCCATGGGCGCCGTCGATGTCCCCATCTACCCCAACCTCCTCGCCGACCAAATCGTCCCCCTCCTCGCCGACTCCGGCTCGCGCGTCCTCTTCGTCTCCACACGCGCCCAGTACGACAAGATCTCTCCCCATCGCGCCGCCACGCCACTCGAGCACATCGTGCTGATGGACGACGACGAATCCGCGCACAGCGCCGTGCCCTTCGCCTCCCTTATTGCTTCTGCGATCGCCTCCGGCGGCCAGCACGGCGACGCCTTCGACGACGTCGGCCCGCTCCATCCAGCCCGCCGATCTCGCCACCCTCATCTACACCTCCGGCACCACCGGCGAGCCCAAAGGCGTTCTCCTCACCCACGGCAACATCGCCTGCAACGTCAACTACTCCCTTGCCGAGTTCGGCCTCAACGCCACCGACTCCTGCATCTCCTTCCTCCCGCTCTCGCACATCACCGCGCGCCATCTCGACTACGCCCTCTACGCGAAAGACGTGCTCGTCGCCTATTGCGGCAATTTCGAAAAACTCCCGCAGGCCCTCCTCGCCATCCAGCCCACCATCCTCGTCGCCGTGCCGCGTGTGTTTGAAAAAGTCCGCCAGGTGGCCGAACAGAAAGCCTCCGAATCCGCCATCAAGCGCCGCCTTTTCGCCTGGGCTCTCGCCACGGGTGCGAAGCATCGTGAAGAAATCGCCGCCGGACTCACGCCTTCATCGCTCTCCTGGAAGATCGCCAACGCGCTGGTCTACAAAAAACTCAAGGCAGGATTCGGCGGCCGCGTCCGCTACTCCATCGCTGGCGGCGCGCCGCTCGGCCTCGACACCGCCCACTGGTTCGCGTCCGCCGGCATCCGCATCCTCGAGGGCTACGGCCTCACGGAAACCTCGCCGGTCATCGCGCTGAACACCGCCGACGCCAATCGCATGGGCTCGGTCGGCAAGCCGCTCCCTAACGTCGAGTGCAGCATCGCGCAGGACGGCGAGCTTCTCGTCCGCGGCCCCAGCATCTTTGAGGGCTACTGGAAGAACCGCGACCCTGAGGCGATTGATGCCGACGGCTGGTTCCATACCGGTGACATCGGCCGCATCGACGACGACGGCTTCCTCTACATCACCGACCGCAAGAAAGAGCTGCTCAAGACTTCCGGCGGAAAACTCATCGCGCCCCAGCCCATCGAGAACAAGCTCAAAGCCAGTGTCCTCGTTGGCAACTGCGCCCTCGTCGGCGACCGCCACAAATTCGCCTCGGCCCTCATCATGCCCAACTTCCCCGCCCTCGAACCCTGGGCCAGCGAACGCGGCATTTCCCCGGCCAACCGCTCCGAGCTCGTCAACCACCACCAGGTTCGCGCCGAGTACCAGGCCATTGTCGATCACGTCAACGCCACCCTCGCCAACTTCGAAACCATCAAGCGCTTTCGCCTCGTCGCCGAAGAATGGACTCTCGACTCCGGCGAATTGACTCCCAGCATGAAGCTCCGCCGCCGCGTCATCCACCAAAAATACGCTGTCGAAATCGCCGAATTCTACGCCGACGAATCCACGTCAAAGCGATAAACCCCTCCCTGTCATCCTGAGCGAAGTTTGGCTCGCGCAGCGAGACGAACACAGTCGAATTGCCTGGCCTGAGCAAGCGCTGAGCGAAGCGAGGCACGCGTCGAACGGCGACCTCCCGAACGTCAGCAATCCGGCACGACTTGCTCGTCCGGATTCGCGAGGGCGCGCGCCACCTGCGCGCTGTAACCTGTAACCTGTCACCTGTAACCCGTGGAGAAAGCCCTTGCCCGACACCCCGCCATTTCCCCTTACCCTCGACGGCGCCAGCCTCCTTCACCAGATGTTCCGCTTCGACTGGCCCGCCTGGCGCCGCGCTGACGCACACACCCGTGAACGCGTCCTCGCCGAAGCCACCACGCTCCTCGCGCCGCTTGAAACCCACTCCTCCGAAGGCCGCCCCAACCAGTCCGCCCTCTTCGCGCAAATCGGACACAAGGGCGACCTCATGCTCATCCACTTCCGCGACTCCATGGAGCAGCTCGCTGAGGTCCAGCGCAACCTCGCCCGCACCGAATTCGGCAGCTTCCTCCAGCCCACGCACTCCTACGTCTCCATCGTCGAGCTCGGCCTCTACGAGTCCTCCGTCAAAACCTACTCCACCCTCGGCTCGCAAAACATCGAGCCCTTCGGCGAGGAGTGGGACAAGCAAATCCAGGAGATGATCGACCGCCAGTCCGCTGCCATGTCCTCGCGCCTCTTCCCCTCCATCCCCGAGACGAAATACGTCTGCTTCTACCCCATGGATAAGAAACGCGGCGAGCAGGTCAACTGGTACAGCGCCGCCATGCCCGACCGCGCCCGCATGATGCACGAGCACGGCCTCATCGGCCGCCGCTTCGCAGGCACCGTCAAGCAGATCATCTCCGGGTCGATTGGTTTGGACGACTGGGAGTGGGGCGTCGATCTCTTCTCCGACAATCCCGGCGTCTTCAAAAAACTCATCTACGAAATGCGCTTCGACGAGGCCAGCGCCGTCTACGGCCTCTTCGGAGCCTTCTACGTCGGCGTCCGTCTCCCCGTAGCCGAACTCGCCTCCTGGCTCACCGTGGACCATCGATGACCGCGTCGCTACAGGCTACCGGCTACAGGCTACCGGCTGCCTTATGATCGTCTTCCTCACCGGCGCTACAGGATTCGTCGGCGGCCACGTCGCCCGCGAGCTCGACAGCCGCGGCGCCGCGCTTCGACTCCTCACCCGCCGCACCAGCAACCTCGCCAACCTCGAAGGCCTCGCCGAAGCGGAAATCATCACCGGCGATCTTCTCGAACCCGACTCGCTCCGCAACGCCATCCGCGGCTGCGACGCCGTCATGCACGTCGCCGCCGACTACCGCCTCTGGGTTCGCGATCCCGACACCATGATCCGCACCAACGTCGAAGGCACCCGCGCCCTGCTCCGTATCGCCCGCGAAGAAAACGTCCGGCGCTTTGTCTACACGTCTTCCGTTGCGACGATGGGCTTCCATTCCGACGGCACCATCGCCGACGAGTCCACGCCCGTTTCTCTTGCCGACATGATCGGACCCTACAAGCGCTCCAAGTTCCTCGCCGAGCAGGTCGCCATCGAAGCCGCGCGCGCCGGCCAGTCCGTCCTCATCCTGAACCCGACGACGCCCATCGGCGCCGCCGACCTCAAGCCCACGCCCACCGGCCGCATCATCGTCGACTTCCTCAACAAGAAATTCCCCGCCTACATGGATACAGGCCTCAACCTCGTCGACGTCGTTGAAGTCGCTCGCACCCACGCCGACGCGCTCAACCCCGACATCGGCCGCCCCGGCGAGCGCTACATCCTCGGCGGCGAAAACCTCACCCTCAAGCAAATCCTCGACAAGATGTCTGCCATCACCGGCCTTCCCTCACCCACCATGAAAGTCCCCAACGCGGTCGCGATGGTCTTCGCCTTCTTCGACGAAAACATCACCGGCAAACTCCGCGGCAAAGAACCCCGCGCGACGGTCGAAGCCGTCCGCATGGGCAAGAAGAAGATGTTCGCGTCATCGGCGAAAGCCGAACGCGAATTAGGCTTCCGCATCCTCCCCGTCTACGAAGCGTTACGCAACGCCATCGACTGGTTCCGCACCCATGGATACGTTCCAGCGGCGTAAAAGGCATCGGCGCTCACAATCCGCGCATTTCCAAACCGCGGCTCTTCGCCGCCTCGATCACACCGGGTTCTTCGTCCACTCCGTCTGCCGCGCATACCGCAGCCGATACCCCGTCCGTAAAATCCAGTTCGGCACCCACACCTGAGCCCGCGGCAACAGCATCGGCCGTCCCCCGGTTCGAAAGAAATTCACGTACCGGCTCTGCGTCTGTTCTTCCGTCAGCGTCTGCCCCGCGATCATGGCCTCCGCCATCTTCCGATCGAAGCTCGCAAAATCGACGCGCGCATATCCCGCCTGGCTCGCCCAGCGAATGCCTTCGTACATGCACACATCGTTCGGTGACAGCCGCTTCTCCGCGCCGCTCCAACCCTTCTTCCAGAAGGTGACCGTCTTGCCGAAAAGCACATCGAGCTGCCCCGCAACCGGCCCTTCGTCACCCTCCACAACATGCAGTCGGATCGCTCCCCGCGGATGCGCAGCATCCCACAAGGCCACCAGATGCCGCAGCTCCGACGGATTGGGATCGGTGTTCTGCCGCCGGCACGAAGCCAGCATCAACTCGTAAAAACCGGCCAGATCGGATCGTTCTCCCTCCCGAACCCGCAGATTCCCGCGCTGAGCGCGGTCCAGGCATTTGCGGAAGGCTCGGTCCATCCGCCGTTCCACCGCTTCGAAACCGTCCGACACATCCACAATCCAGGTCGCATCGTTCACCCCCATGGGCACACCCGGCAACAAGCCGGCGTCCTCGGAGAGGCTCACTCATCGTCATCGCAAAAATCCGGCGGCTGAACAATGAGCGCACGCAGCTTCTTCCTGCGCGCAACTTCCTTCAGCAAGCCCGCGGCATATCCCTCGAGAAGCTGCGCATCGGCTCGACTCTCCAGGCTCTCAAGAACCGGTCCCTTGCTCACGTAGCCAATCCTGCCGAACCGCGAAGATCGCCACAGCAACTGGAATCCTCCCATCAACCGGCCTTCACCACCGATCAACACACGAACGCAGGACCAGCCTTCAGAGGCTTTCGCCCTGGCCCAGATGGAAGACTGATGGAATTGCCCGGCCGGATTCCGTTCGAGAAACCGGTCCCAACCTTCGTCCTCCGCTTCTTCGCTGATCCAGGCTGCCGCCTTTTTCCCGGCGACCGTTGCTTCATCCAACTGCCGGTAGGCCCCAGCCCGACTCCCACCATGCCGATTCTGTATCTGAGCATGAGATCACCGACACGACGTCTCCTCGTTTTCATGCTTTCGGGAGTATGAACCGGCGACCATACACCGATGTTAGCCAACGGGTCCTCGCGGACAAATCACCGGAACGAATCATCCGGTCGTCGATGCCTGCGAAGGTCATCAGAACGCGTTGTGTATGCCGGACCTCTTACCGGCGATACAGAAATAACCTGGTCTCCCGGCGTAGATAACCACCCCCTTTTCCCTGATGCAACTCCCACCGGCTATGGCCCACCCTCGCCTCCTCGTGCTACACAATCGCCTGACATCAAATCACCGGAGCAAGCCGTCGTGTCCAGACTGACCATCACCCTCCTCGCCCTCCTCCTCCCCGTCGCCGCCCCCGCCCAGACCACCCCCACCTCCGCCGCTGCCCGTGCCGGTATCGACGCCGGCAATCAGGCCTGGATCGATGGCGTCAAAGCCGGCGACATCGCTCGCATCATCGCCACCTACGCCGAGCACTCCGTCGACTGCGGACCCACCGGCGCCTGCATCGAAGGACGCGCCGCGATCGAGCAGCACATGCAAGCCGAGTACGCAAAGCTCGGCCACGCCACCTCCGCCTCGGTCAGCTCCTGGGGCTCGACCGAGTCCGGCACCTTCGTCTATGAGTGGGGCCAGGCCCAGGCCACCTTCCCCAACGGCAAAGCCATCGTCGACAAGTACCTTACCGTCTGGCAACGCCAGCCCGACGGCTCCTGGAAGATCTTCCGCAACCTCGTCATCCCCGAGAGGTAGAAGCCCTTTCGTCCGATCCACTGAGACTTGCGCGCCCCGCTTCTCGCTTCCTCCTTCCAGCCGAGAGGTTTACGCTGGTACTGACTCCCCGCGAGTCCGTCATGAATCGCATCGCCCTCATCGCCGCCCTTCCCTCCGAGCTTCGGCCGCTCGTACACCACTGGCCCCGCCACGGCAAGATCACCACTGGGCGCCTTGGTAATCTTGACGCCGTTGCGGTCGCCGCCGGCATGGGCGAAGCCGCCGTCACCCGCGCCTGCGAAGCGGTCCTCGCCGCCGGCAACTTCGATACCCTCATCTCCCTCGGCTACGCCGGTTCGCTCTCCTGCGGACTTCGCGCCCCGGACGCCGTTGTGGTCCGCGAAGTCATTGACGGACGCACGGGCGAGCTTTTCGCCGCCGCCGAACCGCCACTCTCGCCGGCGAACGGCCTCAAACCGCAGCGCCTCGTCACGCTCGATCACGTCGCCAACCCCGAAGAAAAGCGCCGCCTCGCCGAAACCCACCAGGCCACCCTCGTGGACATGGAAGCGGCCACCGTCGCCCGCTTCGCCCAGTCGCACAATCTCGGCTTCCTCTGCTTCAAGGCCGTCACCGACGGCCCCAACGATGAGCTTCCCGACTTCAATCGCTTCACCTCGCCCGACGGCCGCCTCCGCACTGCCGCCTTCGCCGCCTGGGCCCTCTTCCATCCGCGCTACTGGCGCATCCTGGGCGAGCTGGAAAAGAACAGCCACGCCGCCGCTCGCGAGCTGGCCGCCCTCGTCCGCGCGAATTTCGCTTCCACCTCCTCTCCAGCTTCGGTAAGCTGATCCTTAGAGTCCCCAATGGCTACAGCAACCACTAACGACCTGCGCAAGCGAAGTGCTGCGCCCATCCCCACGACCATGCGCGCCGCAGTCTATCGCGGCATCAACGACGTCCGCGTCGAAACCGTCCCGGTGCCGGAAATCGACCGCGGCGAAGTCCTCATCCGCGTGCACTGCTGCGGCGTCTGCGGCACCGACCTCAAGAAGATCCACACCGGCTCGCACTCGGCGCCCCGCATCTTCGGCCACGAGATCTCCGGCGTCATCGCTGCCACCGGCGTCGATGTCCAGGGCTTTCGCGTTGGCGACCGCGTCATGGTCTTCCACCACACCCCCTGCGGCAAGTGCTACTACTGCCGCCATAAGACCCCCTCCCAGTGCACCGACTACAAGCGCGTCGGCGTCACCGCGGGCTTTGAGCCCTCCGGCGGCGGGTTCGCCGAATACGTTCGCGTCATGCCCTGGATCGTCGGCCGCGGCCTCATCCGGTTGCCCGACCACGTCTCCTTCGAGCAGGCCGCCTTCGTCGAACCCGTCAATACCGTCTACAAAGCCATTCGTAATCTTGCGCTCGAACCCGACGAAACCGTCCTCGTCATCGGCCAAGGCCCCATCGGTATCATGCACGCCGCCCTCGCCGCCCGCACCGGCGCCAAAGTCCTCACCTCCGACCTCTATCCCGAACGCCATCGCATCGCCGCGCAGTACGGGCTCGACCACCCCATCGACGCCAGCAAAGAAGACGTGGTCGCCGTCGCCCATCGCGAGAGCGAAGGCCGCGGAGCCGATGCCGTCATCCTCGCCGTCGGCGGCAACGCCCTCATCAAAACCGCCATGGATGCCGCTCGTCCCGGCGGCCGCGTTCTGCTCTTCGCCGCCACCCAGCACTGCGAGGCCACCTTCGATCCCGCCGTCGTTTGCATGGACGAAAAGACCCTCATGGGCTCCTACAGCTCCTCCTTCGACCTCCAGCCCGAGGTGGAGGAGATCGTCTTCGGCGGCTTCCGCACCGGTTTCGACCTGACTCGCCTCATTTCGCACCGCTTTGCGCTGGAAGACGCCGTGGAAGCCATCCGTGTCGCTTCGAATGCCTCGGCAACCTCCATGAAAGTGTTCGTCCAACCGGAAGCGCCCTAACTTTGAGACAATAGAGAGATGGCAGCGCATATGACAGCCGCCGTCCTCCACGGCCGGGAAGACCTGCGTATCGAGCAGGTTCCCATGCCGAAGGCGGGAGCGGGCGAAATTGTGGTCCGCGTCCATGCGGCGCTCACCTGCGGTACCGATCTTAAGGTCTACCGCCGCGGTTACCACGCGCGCATGCTCAAGCCTCCCATCCCCTTTGGCCACGAACTGGCCGGCACCGTTCATCAGGTTGGCCGCGGCGTCGCTGCCTTCCGCGCCGGCGACCGCGTCGTTGCCCTCAATTCCGCCCCCTGCGGCGATTGCTACTACTGCCGCCACCAGCAGGAGAACCTCTGCGACCGCCTCATGTTCAACAATGGCGCCTACGCGGAATATCTCCTCATCCCTTCCCGCATCGTCGCGAAGAACACCCTCCGCATCCCCACCGGAATCTCCTTTGAGCACGCCGCCCTCACTGAGGCTCTGGCCTGCGTGGTCCATGGCCTGGACGAGTGCCAGCCCCGCTCCGGCGACACCGTCGCCATCATCGGCGCGGGCCCTATCGGCCTCATGTTTATGCACCTGGCCGAACTGAGCGGCCTCAAAGTCATCGCCGTCGTCAAGCGCGACGAGCAGGTAGCCGCTGCCAAACGCTTCGGCGCTTCCGAAGTCGTCCAGATCAATCCCGACATCGATCCCGTCGCCGCCGTCCGCGCCCTCACGCACCAGCGCCGCGGTGTCGACCTTGCCATTGAAGCCGTCGCCAAACCCATTGCCTGGCAGTGGGCCGTCGACATGGTCCGCAAAGGCGGCACCGTCAACTTCTTCGGTGGGCCCGCTGCAGGAACCAAAGTCGAGCTGGACACCAACCGTCTCCACTACAACAACATCACCCTCCGTTCCAGCTTCCACCACACGCCCGCCGCCGCCCGCAAGGCGTTCGACCTCATCGTCAGCGGCCAGTTCCGCTCCAGCGATACCATCACCAGCCGCGCCCCGCTCTCCGAACTGAACCGCGTCTTCCGCCGCCTCATGAACCGCGCCGGCGACATCAAGACGGCGATCATTCCGTAGACGGAATCCTGGACAGTCGATGTCGGTCGATGTCGCACACCCCGAGTTGATCGAGAAGGGCTGGGCTGCGCCGCCCGAATGCTGTATCTCCGATCGTCAACCTGCCCGCGGCGAAGCGTGTCAATTCACCTCCCGGAGCGCCGCTTGACGCCCGGCCGCCGCCTTACCGATCTCAAACTCGACGCGGCTTACGAAAAATGCACGGAGATCGCTCGCCGTCAGGCGAAGAATTTCTATTACGCCTTCCTCGCTCTTCCCAAACCCAAGCGTGATGCCATCTGCGCCGTTTACGCCTTCATGCGCCACGCCGACGATATCTCCGACGATGAGTCGCGCTCACGTGAGGAGCGTCGTGCGGATCTGGCCGCCTGGCTCGCCGACTGGCACCGCGTTGCCTCCGGCGAGCCCACAGACGACCCGGTGTTCATGGCCCTTGCGGACACCCAGGCGAGTTTTCAGATTCCAGCGGACCTTCTCGATCAGCTGGTCCAGGGCACGGCCATGGATCTGGTGCCCCCCACTCCTGAAGCTGCCGCCAGCAATGGTGCCGCAGAGCCTCTTCCCTACAACAACTACACCACCTTCGCCACCTTCGAAGACCTGCGCCGCTATTGCTACTACGTCGCCTCCGTCGTCGGCCTCGTCTGCATCCGCATCTTCGGATACTCCGATCCGCGCGCCGAATCCCTCGCCGAGGATACCGGCATCGCCTTCCAGCTCACCAATATCCTCCGCGACGTTCGCGAAGATGCTGAGCGCGGCCGCATCTATCTCCCCCTCGATCACTTCGACCGCTTCGGTGTCCAAATCGAGAATCTCGCCGCGCTCCGCGACGGCGCCCACATGACCCTCAACCAGCGCGAACTCCTCGAGTCCCTCGCGAAACGTGCCGACGACTATTACAAATCCGGCTTCGCGCTCCTCCCTCTCATCGATGCCGACTCCCGTCCCGCCCTCTGGGTTCTCGTCACCATCTATCACTGCCTCCTGCGCCGCATTGAGCGCCGCGACTACGACGTCTTCTCCGAGCGCGTCCGCGTCCCTCTCACCGCGCGACTCGCCGTACTCTTCCGCGGTCTCCTCCGAATCCTCCGCTATCGCCTCTTCGGTCCGTCGCACCCCGAGGCCTGATCGGCCTGGGATCACCCTCGTGCTGGCCGCACTGGACCTCCGCCCGGCTCCCACTGACCGTCCGCCCCGCGGTTACTTTACTGACAGCCGAAGGTAACCTGGCCTCTGTGAGCCTTGCAGGCTCTTCGTACGCTCGCCCTGGGCTTTGGATCTACGGGAGCTGCTACTCAAATCCATAACAACTCATGTGTTTTCAGTTGTATCGAGTACAAACATCGTGGAAATCTTCACCTCGCCCGCCAACAACTCGTCTCAACTGTGGAAAACACGCTGCCCGCCCTATGGTTACATACCTAAAATGTTATTTTCATCCCCCGCAAAGTCTGCGAATATGGCTGCCACTTCTCCACGATGAAGGAAACCTGAACACGAATTCAGGTGTCCCACTCTGTGGGAGCTCCAAAGCGCTTCCTGCCTATGCATGAACTTGTCGCTGATCTGTCGCAGTTGAGCAGTTATCTGCCGGCCATTCTCATCACCCTCGGCGTAGCCGCCCTGGTGGGCTGTGCGGTAGGCTGCCACGCTTCGCCCTGCGAGGAGAAGGACGACCTCTTCCACCGCGAAGTCTACTGAGCCGGCAACGGCCGCCACGCAGACCGCGATCCTCGCGCCTGCGATCCGATGTTATGCAGGTTTCTCCCTCTTTACGCATTTCTGCGTAACGCGACCCCGCGTAACCGGCTAAAGTGCTCGCTTGCGAATCCAACAGGCAAAAAGCGGATCCAGAAAGAAATACCGATCCTGATAACGATCGAGGACGTCCTTCGTATCCAGCGCCTGCAGCGCCCGTTGCACGCTGGACGCTGCACCCAGGCGGAACTCGCTTCGCACTCCTTCCGCATAAATATCGCCGGCCCCGCGTTGCGCCATCGCCTGCAGAACCGCTCGCTGCCCCGCGGCCAGTTGCTGCCATAAAAGCTCGTAGTACGTGGACTGGCCCGCCACCAGCCTGTCCGTCACCAGGCGAACATCCCGCATGGTCAGACTGCTTCTGTCGGTCAGCTCTGCGTGATCCCACAGCTCATGCGCGATCCGCTGCACGTCGTAAGGGATCAAATCGGCTGTCGCCAGAAGCTCCTCCAGCGCATCATCCTCCACCGTTCGCCCACGCCGTGCAAACTGACGGCGGATAAAGACCTTCCATTCGCTCGCCGGAATCTTGTCCAGATACATCAGGGGCCCCGCCTTATGAAACGGCCGCCGGGCCGACAGCATCTCCTTCATCAGCGATGGCTGGGAACCGGCAAATACGTAGCCCACCTCTCTCTGCTTCTGCGCCTGATTGCGGATGACGTTCTCCACGGTGCCGCTGTCGAATTGGGCCACCTGCTGGAACTCGTCCAGGCAGATGGCCATGCGAAAGCCGGCGTTGCGGGACAATTCTCCGGGCATGGCAAAAACATCGGGCGCAATCGGCGTCGGATCATACCTGGGTCCCCGCCCCAGCGACACGCTCACTTCACCCGAGGTCATGTTGTAGCTGATGTCCGGTTTCACGTTTCGTCCGAACCGCGTCACCCAGTCCTTCACCCGCTCCCACGGACCGGCAGCCCGCAGCACCTTCTCGGCAAACTTCTCCAGAAACTGCGCATAGCTCGCGTAGCTGCTCACCGTCAGGCTCACGGTGCGGACGTGGCGCTTTCTCAGCTTGAGCATCGCCAGAGCCACCAGCGAACTCTTCCCGAAACGCCGCGGGGAAAGCAGAAACACCTTCTGCCCATCCGCCAGATCGCGAACCAGCTGATGCAACTCGCTGGTGCGGTCGACGAAATTCGGCTCCTCGATGATCTCTCCGAAGATGAATGGGTTTTCCGGGTCAGCCATATTACGCTATTTAGCGTAACGCATTATAGCGTAATCCACAAGAAACCAATTACGCATTTACGCGTAACGCAATTATGCGTAAACAAACACCCGAAGCACGCCCGCCAGTTGCCGGCTCTCTGATCCACCCAGCCCTGGCCCCCTCCCTACCCCAGCACCCCCGCAATCGCCTGCCCGTTCGGCGACCCCAGTCCCGTGCACGCGTCCCACCCCTTCGCCGCCTTATACGCCCCGTTGTCCCCTTGCGTGATGTCGTGAAAATCCTGAGCGTCGGCATAGAGCGTCGGATTCACAAATCCCACCGGTGTTCCCTTCTTCTGGTTGATCAGCGCCGCCAGCGCCGCCCACAGCGGAGCCGCCGCGCTTGTCCCGCCCACCACCTCCTGCTGGCCGTCCACCAGGATGTTGTATCCGCTCTCCGGGGCCGCATCGCCCGCCACATCCGGCACGCCGCGCCCGCTCCCCGCAATGCCCGCGCTTGTCTGCCACGCCGGCGGCGGAAACAGCGTGCTGAAACCGCCGCCCGTCGCGCCACCCTGCGTGCCATCGTTCCACACCGTCTCCGCAGTGATTGTCGATCCTGACCCGATCAGTTCCGTCCCGCCGCACGCCAGCACATGCGGACTCGATGCCGGAAAGTCCACGTGATTCCCGCCGCCGCTCACCCCATCCGACGATCCGTTGTCGCCCGACGCCACCGTGATCGTCACGCCCAGCGCCGCCGCGCTCTGGCACGCATCGTCCAGCGCCGTCACCGACGACTGCACCCAGCTCGACTCCGGCCCGCCCCAGCTGATCGAAATCACCGACGGCTGGTTCGCCGTGTCATGGACCGCCGTCGTGATCGCATCGATGAATCCCTGATCCGTATTCGGCGCAAAGTACACAGCCATCCTCGCACCCGGCGCAATCGATCCCGCTATCTGAATGTCCAGCGCCACCTCGCCATCCGCCCCATTCGGATCCCCCGGCGCGTTCGTCCCTCCATCCACCGACACTGCGACCACCGTCGGCGGCTTGATCCCGAGCCCTCCGAAATACGTCGTGATGTCGCTCGTCGTATACCCGCCGCCCAGTTCGATGATCCCGATCGTCTGCCCCGCCCCGTTCACTCCGCTCGGAAAGCTGTACAGAGCCGCGACCTGCGGCGGGTTGAACGGCGCCGGCTGCGCGGTGGCCTTCGGCTTCTTCTTTTTCTTCAGATCCTTCAGGTAGCGAAAGTGCGGCTTCGCAATGGGCCGCGCATCAAGCCCCAGAACCGCCTCCACCTGCGCCGCTGGCACCTCGGGCAGCGACAGCTGGCCGGTGAAGCAGTGGAAGCGCTTCTTCGTCTTCGCATCTTTGTAGTCGTGCAGCTCCACGCCGAACGCCTGCTGCATCGCCTGCGCCGGCCCGCGCAGCACCAGCGTCCGCCGCGCCAGGCTCGAAGCGGCCTCGTCCACCGTCAGGCCATGTTCGTGCGCAAAGGTCCGCAGCGCCTCAAAGCTGGCCGGATCCGCGGCGAACTGCGCGTCGAAGTCCTCGCGCGAGACTCGTTGCCCCGCCAGCGCGTGCAGGTCCAGCGGGTGCTTCCTTTTTACGATGACTGAAACGCCGAGAATCTGCTTCGGGTCGGTCGGTCCGATGTGCTTTGCATCGCCGGGAACGGCGCGTTCGGAGCGGGGCAGGACAACTCGCTTCTGAGCGGGGGAACTCATGGCTTACCTCCACAATGTTCCGCCATCCTACCGCAAAATCCGAAACCCAGGATGCCCCCGCGGTTTCTATTGGCTATTCCCTATTGCCTATTGGCTATTGGCTGTTCCCTATCCCCTGTCCCCATGGGCCGGCGGCGTCGAGATCACGAGAAAGCGCACATCCCTGCCCGACTCGTTGCTCGCCTGATGCTTCTCCCCCGGACCAATCTCCAGCCCCTGCCTCGCCCCAAGACCATGCAGCCGTCCCTCGACCTCCATCGTCAGCTCGCCTTCCAGCACATAGAAGAACTGCCTCGCTTTCGCGTGAGAATGCCGCTCCTCCGCCGCTCCCGGCGGCATCTTTTCCTCGATCACGCTCAGCCCCTCGCTCAGCACCAGATACCACCCGTCGCACACCTCGCCCCAGGTGTAATGCTCCGCCGTCTCCACACTCACCGGATAGTCCAAATCCCTGCTCCCTGTCGTCGTAGCGCTACAGCGGTATATTCCCATGCTTCTTCGGCGGCATCTTCTCCCGCTTCCCGTCCAGCATTTCCAGTGCCGAGCATAGCCGTGCCCGCGTCTCGTGCGGCAGAATCACCGCATCCACATACCCGCGCTCCGCCGCCACGTACGGATTCGCAAATTGCTCCCGAAATTCATGGACCCGCGTTGTGCGCGCCGCTGCCAGCACTTCCGCACGACGCTCCTCGCTCAGAGGCCCTTCGCTCTTCTCTGCCAGCTTCACTGCGTGCGCCAGCTCACGCCCGTACACGATGTTCACCGCCCCCTCCGGCCCCATCACCGCAATCTCCGCCGTCGGCCACGCCAGGTTCACATCCGTTCGCAGATGTTTCGAGCTCATCACGCAGTACGCGCCACCGTACGCCTTGCGCGTGATCACCAGCATCTTCGGCACTGTCGCTTCTGCAAATGCAAACAGCAGCTTCGCCCCGTGCCGAATGATCCCGCCGTACTCCTGCTCCGTCCCTGGCATGAACCCCGGCACATCCTCCAGCGTGATCAACGGAATATTAAACGCGTCGCAGAAGCGCACAAACCGCGCCCCCTTCACGCTCGCGTTGATGTCCAGCACTCCGGCCAGCATCGCCGGTTGATTCGCCACGATACCCACCGGCCGCCCGCCCATCCGTGCAAATCCCACCACGATGTTCATCGCGAAGTGCTCATGCACCTCGAAGAAATACCCATCGTCCACAATGTGTGTGATCGCCTTCTTGATGTCATAAGGCTGCGTTGAGTCTACGGGCACCAGCGTATCCAGCTCGCGATCCGCGCGGTCAACCGGATCCGTGCACGGCCGCCGCGGCGGATCGTCCAGGTTGTTCGACGGCAGAAAGCTCAGCAGTTCGCGCACCATCGTCAGGCACTCGGCGTCATCGTGCGCCTCAAAGTGCGCCACTCCGGAAATCTCGTTGTGGGTTGCCGCACCGCCCAGAGCTTCCTTCGTCACTTCTTCATGCGTGACGGTCTTGATCACGTCCGGCCCGGTCACGAACATGTACGACGTCTTGTCTACCATCAGGATGAAGTCCGTGATCGCCGGTGAATATACGGCCCCACCCGCGCACGGCCCCAGAATCGCCGAAATCTGCGGGATTACCCCGCTCGCCATGGTGTTGCGCAGAAAAATATCCGCGTACCCCGCCAGCGAAACCACGCCTTCCTGAATCCGCGCGCCCCCCGAGTCGTTCAGCCCGATCACCGGCGCGCCCACCTTCAGCGCCATATCCATCACCTTCACGACCTTCGCTGCGTTCGCCTCCGACAGCGATCCGCCGAACACCGTAAAGTCCTGCGCAAACACGAACACCGTCCGCCCGTCGATCTTCCCGTAGCCGGTCACGATCCCATCGCCCGGGAAGCGCTTGTCGGCCATCTCGAAATCCGACGCGCGATGCGTGACGAATCGGTCCGTCTCCACGAACGTTGCATCGTCCAGCAGCAGATCGATGCGTTCCCGCGCTCCCAGCTTGCCTTCGCTGTGCTGCTTCTTCCGCCGCTCTTCCCCGCCGCCCTCTTCCGCCAGCCGATTTCGCCGTTCCAGTTCGTCCACCAGATCGTTGTTCATCGTCACGGATTATAGCGGTCGCCGCGCACACCTCTCGTGCCCGCGCTCACGCGTGCATTGGCAACCGCAGACACTTCTCCAGCGAAGCCTTGTTCTACTGGCTACTGGCTACTGGCTACTGGCTACTGGCTACTGGCTACTGGCTACTGGCTACTGGCTGGCTACTGGCTACTGGCTGCCTTACTGCGGCTTCGCGGGCTCTGCCACCGGAGCCGCTGCAGGCTGTGCCCCCGGCGTCTTCGCCTTCGTCATATTGTCCGCCACGCGCTTCCTGAAGTCCCCCTCATCGTTGTGTCCCCAGCCGCTGTAGTTCGACACCACCTGCATCTCGCATCCGGCATCTTTCGGAACCAGCTTCACGTGGTTCATCCGCTGCAGCAGCGTGCCGCTGACGTCCACATGCACCGAGTGCTTCGGCTGGTAGTCGGCGTTCATCGCCTCGTCGTTAATGATCACCTTGGCGTAATGCCCCTGATCCGCCAGCGTCGCCTTCACCGCCGGCCAGACCTCGCCGCACGCCAGCGAAAATGGGGTCTTGTATGTCTCACCAAAAGCGGAGCCGATACCAGCCCCCACCACAATCGTCAAAATAAGAATGCGTTGCAACAATGTGCTGCCTCCTCTCCGCCCAGCGGAGATTCCCCCAGGCAGCCAGGTCCGTCGCGTGCGGCCCCGATTCCCTCAGGTTCCAGCAAGCATCGGAGCTAACACCATCCGAGCAACAGGAACGCCGAGCCGGGCAACTTGCAGGAAATGTTTTCTGCCCGCCATCCTACTCCCGCAGGCCCGCAAAACAAGCCCTTTCCGTCGCCGGGTGCCCTCCATCTGCCCGATTCTGGCAGATGTGGGAAGCCCGATCCACAAGCCCCTCGGAAAACGGCACTTAGAGAACCTATTCGACACCTGCCCACCGAGTCAGCTCCAGCCGCTGCTCGGCGGCTCGTCCGCCTTCCAGACGTACGCGCCAGGCTGCGGCAGCCCCACGTGCGCCAGAACCCGCATCACAAACTGGCGCGCCATCTCGTCCGAATCGACTGGCCGGTTGTAGAATGCGGGAATGACCGGAAAGATCGTCGCCCCCGCGTCCGCGGCCAGGCCCATGTTGCGGATATGAATCTTGTTAAACGGCGTCTCGCGCAGACACAGGATCAGCGGCCGCCGCTCCTTCAGGCACACATCGGCGGCACGCTCGATCAGGTTGCCGGCCAGGCCATTCGCGATCCCAGCCAGCGTTCCCATGCTGCACGGCAGCACGATCATCCCGTTCGACGGATAGCTCCCGCTCGCGATGGCCGCACCAATGTCGTTTTCGCTGTGCTGCACGATCTTCGCCGATGGCGCATCGAGCAGCTTCTCGACGAGACTGGTCCGCCCCGAGATCCCGAGCTCTTCCGCGAGCACGCGCAGTGAATTCTCCGACGGTACGAAGTGAATCCGGCCCACGCGCACATCGGCGTCGAGCGCGCGCAGCAGCATCTGCCCAAAGATGATCCCCGAAGCGCCGGTGAGGGCCACGGTCAGGTTCAGCGGTTCCGCGTCAGAAGCCACGAAGAGATTGTAGGGGATTGCAGCCCCGCTCCTCACTCCCTGCTTCTCTACTTCGGCGTGATGTTGCTCACCGGCAGATCCCAGTGCGCCAGCAGGATCTCGAACCGTCGCTGTTCGTGCGCCTGATAGTCCGCCTGGTCCGGCCACAGCTCTTTAATCAGCGCCGGCTCGTCCGGGTTCGCCGTCGTCGCCGCCGTCGAGTTCTTAAAGACGATCGTGACGCGATAGTCCCAGCGCGCGTCTTCCGTCATGTGGTTCGCCGGTGTTTCAATCTTGACCGACAGCATGCGCCCCGTCTTCTCGATCCGCTGCAGCAGCGGATAGTGATACTTCAGGAACAGATCGAGGAACTCCTGCTGATGGCCCCACTGCGTCTTGTAGTAGTACTCCATCGCGTACGGCTGATCGGCTCCGCCCTGCGGCGGTGCGCCCTGCGCGAACACCGGCACCGCACAGGCAAGCAGAAAAAGAGCGGGAAAGAACTTTCTCATGAATATCCTCCGGCAGAGGTTTGGCACGATTGTATGCCGCTTGAGCAGCCCCGGCGATCCAACATCCTCAGGCGCCGTACTGATGTCCCTCTGTGCCGCCCAGCACGCGCGCAAAAATCGCATCCACATTCGAAAGCTGCCGCTCGAGATCGAACGTCCGCGCCAGCTTCTCCGCGCTCAGCCGCTTCGTAATCTCCGCATCGGCCGCCACCAGGTCGCGAAACACCAGATCGTTCTGCCATGCGTTCATCGCGTGCTTCTGCACCAGACGATACGCGTCCTCCCGCAGCATCCCGGCTTCGGCCAGATCCAGCAGCAATTGCCCGCTGAAGATCAGCCCGCCCGTCGAATCGAGGTTCTTCTTCATGCGTGCCGGATAAACCACCAGCCTCTCGATCAGATCCGCCGTCTTCGCCAGCAGATAGTCGGTCAGAATCGTCGAGTCGGGCAGGATCACCCGCTCCACCGAGGAGTGCGAAATGTCGCGCTCGTGCCACAGCGCCACGTTTTCCAGTGCCGCCTGCGAGTTCGCCCGCACCACCCGCGAAAGCCCGCTGATCTGCTCCGACGTAATCGGGTTCCGCTTGTGCGGCATCGCCGACGAGCCCTTCTGCTTCTCGGAAAAATACTCCTCGGCCTCGCGAACCTCGGTCCGCTGCAGGTGGCGAATCTCCGTCGCGATCTTGTCCAGCGTCGCCGTGATCACAGCCAGCGTCGCAATGTAGTACGCATGCCGGTCCCGCTGGATCACCTGCGTCGCCACAGGCGCCGGCGCAAGCCCGAGCCGCGCGCAGATGCGCTCCTCCTGCCGCGGGCTGATGTGCCCGAAAGCCCCCACCGCGCCCGAAAGCTTGCCCACCCGCATCTGTTCGGCGGCCGCTTCAAAACGCTCCTGGTTCCGCCGCATCTCGGCATACCAATTCAGCACCTTCAGGCCGAAGGTCGTTGGCTCGGCATGTTGCCCGTGCGTGCGCCCCACCGTCGGCGTGTCCTTGAACTCCAGCGCCCGCGCCTTCAGCACCTCCACCAACTTCGAAAGGTCTTCACGCAGAATGGCCGACGCGCCCTTGATCTGCAGCGCCTGCGCCGTGTCCACCACATCGTTCGACGTGAGCCCGTAGTGCAGCCAGCGCGATTCGGCGCCGACTTTCTCTGCAACCGCGGTCGTGAAAGCGATCACGTCGTGCTTCACCTCTGCTTCGATCTGGTGGATTCGCTCGATGTCGAAATCGCCGCGCTCGCGAATTGCCTTCGCGGCCTCGGCCGGGACGATGCCATCCTCAGCCAGGATCTCGCTCGCAACCGCCTCAACCTCCAGCCAGGCGCGAAACTTGCTTTCGTCGGTCCAGATCCGGCCCATCGCCGGACGGGTATAACGCGGGATCAAGGCAGAGGTCTCCAGGAGAACTCATCATTCTATCCTGCGAAACCGGCGCGGCCCGCACCGCCGGAACCTGCCGCTTTACATCAGGCCTTCCCCGGTTGCACAGTGCACCGAACTCGCGCGTTTCCGCAGACTGTCGACCGGGACCTTCCAGGTGTGAAACCCAACCTGCCGGATGGCTGCCAGAATGTCATCCTGCGTACCAACGCCGCCCAGCGGCGGATCCACCAGCTTGACCTGCTGCGATCCGTCGTCCGTCTGATGAAAGCGGGTCCGGAACTGAAGCAGCAGATCGCGATGCGGGTCCTTTCCGCGGCTCAGAAATACAAAGGCAAAGCCCTCAGTATGCGTCGCAGTGGTGAACTCGATCAGGTACAGGGGATCCTTCGCGGAGTCCGACTTGCCGGAGTCCGGATTGTCGGGAGAGATAAAACCCAGTTCCACCTCGTACGGTCTCTCGCTCGCTACGTCGAGCCAGTCGCGCTGGTCCGCAGCGAGGCAATGGCCCGCATCCAGCAGTGTGTCGGGAGGCGGGCTGGCAATCTGGGCACGAACCGCCGTGCTCAGGCAGGCGAGGAGAAATAGGGTGAGGCATCTCAAAGGTGGGGCTCCGTGCGATGTCCTCTACTAAGATGGGAAAACGGGCACGCGCGCTGCGCCCAGAGGAGAAATATGGCGAATGTCATTACCATTGCCAGCTTTACCGAGCCACTGGAAGCCGAGATGGCGAAGCTGCGCCTGGAGTCGGCGGGAATCGAGGTGTTTCTCTCCGGCGAGAATGCCCGCATTATGGAACCGGGCCTGGGGCCCCTGCAGCTCCAGGTCAGTTCCGAGGATGAGGCCGATGCGCGCGCCATCCTGGCCGACCCCGGCGAGCCGGCCGGCTCCGACCCCGAGCCATCGTGAGCCGGTATCGCAACACGATATATCGTGCTACGATGGTTCCATGGAAACTGCCGAAATCCACGGTGCTATCTCCCTGGCCCGTCACGGGCAAAGACCCGATCCGGGTAAAGAACCCCAGCCATTGAGCCGCGCGCAGATGCGGCGTCTGGCCGAGTTTCGCTTTCAGCTGCGAAAGTTTCTCCACTTCAGCAGCCTGGCCGCGGACGCGGCGGGAATCCGCACCCAGCAATATCAGCTGCTGCAGTGCATCTGGGGCATGCCGGAGGAGCTCGATCCCACCATCGCCAACGTGGCCGCGCGCATGCTGCTCAAACACAACAGCGCCGTCGAGCTGGTCGACCGCACCATCGAGCAGGGTCTGCTGCGCCGTTGTCCCGACCCCACCGACCACCGCCGCATCCTGCTCCGCATGACCGCCCAGGGCGAAAAGCTTCTGGGTTCCCTGGCAGCATGGCACCTGCGTGAACTGGAGGAAACCGGACCGGAGCTGATTCGTGCCCTTCGTCGCGTGCTGCTCACGCCTCAGGGCCTCAACGGCGAAGCGCCCACGAAGGACATCCGCCGCCGCTAAGCGGCGTTTGTTGGTTGGCTTGCTTGCTCGTTCGTCGGTCGCCCTCAGGCGGCGCGCATCACTTGCTGCTCGTCGGGGTCCTCGGCTTCGCCGAAGGCTTCCTGCGTAATCTCCAGGATGCCGCGAAAGACGGCAAGGAAGAGGATCGCCAGAGCGATTCCCATCGATATGCAGGAGAACTCCCGCAGCACGCGCAGCGGCGCTTCGTGCAGCAGCTGGTTGCCGATATAGGCGGCTGCGAACTGAGCCAGTCCCCCCAAGACCGGTAAACGCAGCGCAAGAACCGCCAGCGGAAGCGCCGATCCCGCCACCAGAATCAGAACCTGTTGTTCGAGGCTGGGCGGCCAGGCGTGGCTGTGCAGTAGTGCCGGCCCGTAGATCGCAAGCAACAGCAACCCGAAAAGGCAATTGCCGGCGGTGACCAGAATTTGTAACAGACGAACGCTCATTTTCGGTCGATTCGGAAACAGCGCACCGGGCACCGCGCTACGGCTCCTGTGCAGCGGTGCTGACCCAGGGCCCATCCTGCAGTCTTTTAGGATGCGCTCCGCACCCGCCGCGTTCCTATGCATCGAGAGCCCCAAACCCTCCAACCAAAGTTGTAGTAAAAAAACAGCCTTTGTCCCGAAGACGCCGGAGCCGCGATTCCCTATTCTGTAGTTGCAAATCGTAATTGCCTTCTGTGAATCCCCGGCGCTCCGTGCGCCTGGGGATTTTTTTGCCCCGCAGAGAATGCCCGCCTTGCAGGGCCGATCAGTTGGCCGCCTGCTCCTCCACCACCTCGGGAACCGGAGCGATGATACCGAGCTGCTCATAAACCGGACGCATCTCACGGCGAATCGCCGGCAGGCGCGACCAGAACCACAGCCCTCCCGCAATGCAGCACGATCCCGTGAACATGACAGTACGAGGCGCGCCGATCCAGTGCGCAAGCGATCCCGCAAGCAGGCTGCCGAACGGCGCCATCCCCATGAACGCCGCCGTGTAATAGCTCATCACACGCCCCCGCCGATCCTCCGGCACCAGTGTCTGGATGATCGTGTTGCTCACCGTCATGCCCTGCAGCATTCCGAATCCGACAAACAGCATGAGCAACAGCGAGAGCCACAGCCAGCGCGAAAGGCCGAAGAAGAACAAGCCCGCGCCAAAAACAATGGCCGCCGCTGGAATCATCTTCGTCAGCCCGCGCACCGAGCGCCGCAGCACCAGGGAGAACGCCGAGACCAGCGCACCCGCACCCGCCGCACCCATCAGAAAGCCCAGCGTGTGCGGCCCCCCGTGCAGCACGCTGGCCGCAAAGATCGGCATCAGCACCATGTACGGCATCCCCATCAGGCTCAGCAGCGCAAACAGGATCAGAATCGTCCGCACCGGAATGAAGCTCGCAACGTAGGTCCATCCCTCGCGCATCTGCTCGAACATCGAGGCCGCAGCCCGGCGCACTGCCGTCGCCGGCACGTGCATCAGCAGCAGCGAAAGAATCACGGCGATGTAGCTGATGCCGTCGACCAGAAAGCACCAGCCCTCGCTCGACACCGCGATCACCAGCCCGGCCAGCGACGGCCCCACCAGCCGCGCGACGTTCACCATCGACGAGTTGATCGCGATCGCATTCGACAGGTCGTTGCGGTCCTCTATCGGGGCCCCCGGCGAGCTTGCTCGCTGGGGCGTGACCATCTGCACCATGAACGACTGCCGTCCAGGCATGTCGAACGCGTTGATCAGTCCCTGAAACGCGCTCAGAACGAGGACCTCCGTGATGTTGATCCGGTGCGCCAGCGTCAGCCACGCCAGCAGCAGCGACTGCACCATGGCCAGCGTCTGCGTCCACACCAGCACCCGCCGCCGATCGTGGCGATCCACGATCACGCCGGCAATCGGGGCGAACACGAAAGTCGGAATTTGCCCGGCAAAGCTTACTGTGCCCAGCAGCAGCGCCGACTTCGTCAGCCGGTACACCAGCCATGCCGTGGCGATGCGCGTCATCCACGTGCCCACCAGCGAGATCGTTTGTCCGCCAAAGAACAGCCGAAAGTTGCGATGACGCAGCGCCCGCCACGCGTGCGAAAAATCGCGCGCCGAACCGCTGGTGTTCTCGACATGTGCAGGGGTCTTTGGCTCGGACGGCATGCTTCAGGGTTGGATGCTGCGCCTGGAACTGAGTTAAGGGTTAGGACGACCGGGGGGCAGTGACTCCGGACCCGGGTGTTCCGCGTCGCGAAGGATCGCCCAGTAGCTGTTGCGGGCGACCACGCGCCCACCATAATCCTGCGTCAGCTTCACCTGAATCGAATGCAGCCCCGGCGTCAGATCCGTGGGATGAAAACTGAGGATATAGCGATTGCGCGCATGGCTCGCCACTTCCGCAACCCGCGCTTCGAACCCCTTCTCCCGCGTGAACGGGTCGCACTCTCCGCCGCTCAGCTCGGCCAGACTCTTTGGCGTGTTGCGGCGCATCGCGTTCACCGTCATCATCAGCGGCGCCAGAATATTCAGCTCTGTGCCGCCGCCATCGCCGTTGCCCTTCCCCCAGTCGATGATCTCCGCCTTCCCCGGCGAGAAAACCAGGCTCAGCACCAGCGTATTGCTGGTTCCGATCCGTTCCACCAGCTGCGGAATATTGAAGTGATGGCTGCCGTGGTCGCGCGATTCGCTGATCAGCAGCAGAATCCGTCGATGATCCGGCGGCTGCTGCTCCAGCAGATTGACGGAGTAACCCACCGCATCCAGAATCGCCGCGCCGCCATCCCCCGCCGGCATCTGCTTCAGATCGCGCGTGATCGTATCCTCATCGCTCCCGAACGGCTCCACCCACGTGGCCTTCGAATCGAAAGCCACCAGCGCCATGTCGCTGCGCCCGTTCCGCGTAAACAGTTCCAGCAGCGGCCCCAGTTTGCCGATCTTGTCGAACTCCAGCGGCGCATCGCGGCCACGTTCAATACACGCCACCATCGAGATCGGCTGCGTATCCAGATCGTCGTCCACGTGAACCTTCTGCTGAACGCCGTTGTCGTAGACCGAAAAATCCTGCGGCTTCAGCCCGTACAGAACATCCCCGTTCGATTTCTCCACCAGCGTCGGTACCACCACCACCGTGGTGCTCACGCGAAACGTCGGCAACTCGGCGTTCGGATCGGCCGGAAAAACCTGAGGGGGCCGGCGGGGCGACGGCTCCGCACTTGGCTGCGCCGGCTGATTCTTCGGCTGATTCGCCGGCTCTCCCGGAAACGGCTCCGCCTGCTGTTGTGCGGCGCAGAAAGGCGCCGCGATCCAGAGAAGCAGAAGCAAGCGCAGCACGGCGATCCGCAATGGGGGCATAGGGTTCATTACATCAGACGGATGGGGGAGGTTGAAGTTACGAACGTCTGAAATGCGAGATTCGCTGGCATTTTCACAGCCGGGCTCTCGTCCGTCTGGCGGATGAGCGAAGTCATCGTCCGCCTCCGTGACCCAGGTCACTGACCGGCCTGCGCTTTTGATGTAACGGTGAGAGCGATCGCCCATCCTTCCCTCAGAAACGGATTATCGGCCCTTTCCGCGGAGGAAACCCATGTCATCACACGCCATTCAGGAAGTCATCGTTCCTTCCAGCGCAGGTGAAGAGCGCTGGTGTTTTCTCTACCGGACCGCCGCTGTCTCCGCGCTGATCTGCGTCGCGCTGTTTTTGTTTCAGCTCGTCGCGTTCTTTGTCTGGCCCCCGCCTACCACTGCGGCAGGGCATTTTGCGTTGCTGCATTCCCGCCCGCTGGTAGGCCTGGTCAGCCTCGATTTCGTGATCGTCCTGGATGAGGTCCTTGGCATCACGATCCTGCTGGCGCTCTACCTGAGCCTGCGCCGGGTGAACCCATCGCTGGTGCTGATCGGCACCGCTCTATCCGCCGTTTCCACAATGTGCTTCATTCTCGGTAACCCCTCGCTGAACATGCTGTACCTGAGCCAGCAGTATGCCGCGGCCACCAACGATGCAGTGCGCCAGGGGCTTCTGGGCGCGGGGCAGGCTGTGCTTTCGTCGTGGGCCGGAACTCCTTATCAGTCGGGATACGTCGCAGGAACGATTGCCATACTGATCATCGCGATCGTTATGCTGCGCAGCACGGTCTTCGGCAAGTTCACAGCGTATGTGGGCATCGCGGCGAGCATCGTGGGATTTGGGCTCTACGTGCCCAGGGTCGGCCTCTATATTTCGCTGCTCTCCGTCGTAGGGATGCAGGTGTGGTACGTGATGATTGCCCTGGCGCTGTTTCGTCTGAGCAAGAGCCCACAGGTTGAACAGGCCGAGAGTAAGCGTCACTCTCACTGACTGCGTGGCGGAGCGGCCGGATTGAACGGCGCATAAGGATTGCTGCCAGGCAGCGCCTGCGCGGGCCGCCCGTCGATCGCGTCGCGCTCGGCAAAGAATGCCGGCGTGGGGTTGTAGTCGTAGTCGAACGGCAGAGGCCGCTCCGGCTTCCCGTCGGCGCGCGATGCATGAGGCAGCCCGTTCAGCCACGTGTACCGGTCCGTGATCCCCCACGTCAGCGCCGCCGTCACATTCGGCTCGGCCAGCACCGGCGTCAGATAGTCGCGATAGGTCTTCGCTACGCCCGCATCGCGCTCCGGCACTGGCTCCGGCAGCTTGCGGTCGTTCACGTCCATCTCGGTGATGAAGACCTGCAGATTCATCGCGCGCAGCTCGCGGATGAAGTGGATCAGCCCTTCCCCAGGCGCGTCGCCGGCGCTCAGATGGCTCTGAATCCCCACTGCGTCAATGGGCACCCCGCGCGCCTGCATGCGCCGCACCAACATCATCACCTGCCCGCGTTTGTCGACGTGCTCCTGCGTGTCCAGCTCGATGCCGTAGTCGTTGTACGTCAGCAGCGCCGTGTCATCGGCCTCGCGCGCGGTGCGAAACGCCAGCTCGATATACGAAGGCCCAATCAGCTCCAGCCACGGCGAGTTGCGCAGCCCATCCGGCCGCCCATCCTTCAGATCGATCGCCTCGTTCACCACATCCCACGAGTGCAGCTTCCCCGAATAACGTCCGGCAACCGTCTGGATATGCTGCGTCAGATACTGCGCGGCGTTCGCTTTCGTCACCGTCCCCGCGAACCAGGCGGGAATCGCCTCGTGCCAGCAAAGATTGTGTCCCCGCACCTTCTGCTCGTGCGCCAGCGCGAACACCACCACATCGTCCGCTTTGCGAAAATCGTACTGCGTCGGATTCGGCCGCAGCGCCGCCCATTTCATCGCGTTTTCCGGAACCACGATGCTGGCCTGCTCGGCCACCGTCCGCGCGTATTCCGGCTCGCCGTCCAGGTAGTCCGGATTCACCGCGCAACCCACCAGCAGCCCACGCGCAGCCCCATGGGCGCGCAGCGAGCGAGGCCCGCTCACGTCGTTCAGCGTAGGCGCCAGCGCTCCCTGCCCCGCTTTGGATTTCGGCTGCTCGCATCCCAGCGGCAGAACCGCCGACATGCCTCCGGCCGCCGCCACCGCGGCTGCGCCGGTCATGAATTCGCGTCGCGTCCTTGCGCCGGCGCTGCGAATCATGCACCCATCATCTCCACTCATCGCTTCCCTGCCCCGGCCTATGCCCCGCTCCCGCTTTTCTCCACGTCTCCATCCGATCAGTCCAGCGCAGGAAGTGCAACAATTTCCCCTTCTCTCGCCACACAAACGCGAAAATGTCGCGCGCGCGCAGCTCCTCCGCCTTCATCCCGGAATAGGTCTCGATTCGCCACTTCAGATACTCGCTGCGCCAGGGCCTCAGGCGGTGGCGCCGGGTCGCATTCCATACAAATCGCAGAGATGCAAACAAAGGAGCAAGTCCTTCCTGCCCATCGCACAATCGGGCGCAGCCCGCGGCTGCGGCGATAGCGGGTTCGAAGATCCTGGGCTGAGTATAGCGGCCCGCTGGCGAATCGCCCGCTCCCCCCGCGTCCCCCGCCCGGGGCCGTCGCAAATTGGCGTCCCAGAAAGTGCGGGGGACCGGCTCAACCTGCGGCATCCTATGAGAAGGCGATGGCTGAACCCATCATCATTCTCGAATGCGAGCGCCTCAGGGGCGAGGCCCAGCAAGCGCGGACGACTGCGATGCGCTCCTCCATCTCCGCTGCGCTGACCTTCTGCAGGGTAGCCGAGAACGAGGCCCGCTGGGGTTCCGAGGCCAAAGCTCTCGCGTTCCTCGACAGGGTCAGGAAATTCATCCGGGTAACCCAGCGGCATATTGACGACCCGCATCACGTCGTACGCGGTGCTGCCATCGAACTGCAGAATGCTCTGGATCGGCTCAAAACAAGGACGGAGGAAGCGAGCCAGTTGGTCAGGAGAAGACCAGCTTCGCCACCCTGACTGCAAGCCACGGCTCAGAAGTGCGGGTGTCTTAAATGTCCATCGTGGAATCTTCAATCGCGCGGCGAACATTGCCTTCGGCGCGCGCCAGCCGCCGCACCGCCTCCGGCTTGTCCACATTCGCCTTCAGCATAACCAGCGCCACGGGCACGCTGCGTCCCGCGGACTTGATCACCTCCACGGCCTTCTCCCGGCTCACCTCGCAGGCGCGCATCAGGATCCCGATGCCCCGCTCGATCAGCTTGGAGTTGTGCATGTGTACGTTCACCATCAGGTTCTCGTACACATATCCCAGCCGCGTCATGGCGCCGGTGGTGATCATGTTGGTGATCATCTTCTGCGCCGTCGCCGCCTTCATGCGCGTGGACCCGGAGACGACCTCAGGCCCCACCTCGGCCACGATCGCCGTCTCCGCGGCATTGCCCAACGGCGTATTCGGATTGCAGGTGATGCAGGCAGTTCTCGCGCCCAGCGTGCGCGCATACGCAACCGCCGCCACTACATACGGCGTGCGTCCGCTGGCTGAAAGCCCGATCACCACATCTTTGCGGCTCGGCCGCCGGCGCGCGATATCGCGCTTGCCCAGGTCTTCGGAATCCTCATTCACCTCGACCGGTGAAGCCAGCGCCTTTGGCCCGCCCGCCATGATGTACTGCACCGTCTGGGGGCTGGTCGAGAAATAAGCGGGAATTTCGCACGCGTCCAGCGCCGCCAGCCGTCCGCTCGAGCCGGCCCCGACATATATCAGCCGTCCGCCCTCGCGCAGGCTGTGCGCCACCAGATCGATCACCTGGGCGATCTCCGGGATCGCCTTCTTAACCGCCGCCGCCACCTTCTGGTCTTCCTGATTGATGATGCGCGCGACTTCCACCGCGGAACGCGTGTCCAGCCCGCGCGTGGCGTCGTTCGTCTTCTCCGTCGGCAGGTCCTGAATATTCGCCGGCGAGCCGTTGGTTCCGTTCGAACCGTTGGAGTGAATCTTTCCGCCTTCGCCGGCGTCGGTATGTGGATTGAGTGTAGTTCCCATTTTTTCTGGGTTTTGGCCGCACAAGCCCTGCTTAATTCTATCGCGTTACAGCTTGCACGCGCCCCAATATTATCGGACAGATGGGTTAGCTCTTTGTCACTTATTTGTCATCATCTTTGTCATGGCATCGCACGATTCCGATTTTCATATCGTGGTACTACCATTCATGACGCCCAACCGTCCCCTGGCCCGTCTCGATGCCCCGGATCTTCCCATCCCGCATATGGATAATCCGGTCCCCGATCGCCGCCGCCTCTGGATTGTGCGTGATCATCAGCACCGTCTGCTTTAGTTCCTGGTTCGACCGCCGCAGCATCTCCAGCACCGCGTCGGAGTTCTCCGTGTCCAGGTTCCCCGTCGGCTCGTCTGCGAGCACAATCGAGGGCCGCGTGATCAGAGCCCGCGCAATCGCCACGCGCTGCTGCTCTCCCCCCGACAGCTCCGATGGCCGGTGCTGCAGCCGTCCCCCAATATTCAGTAAGCCCGTAATGTGCTCCAGATACTTCTGATCGAGCGGCTCCGAACGCCCCGCAATCTCATACGCGATCTCGATATTCCCGCGCGCCGAGAGCGTCGGAAGCAAATTGAATTTCTGAAAGATGAAACCGATGCGCGCACGCCGCATGCGCGTGCGTTCGGCATCGTCCAGCGTCGAAAAATCGACGCCCCCGATAAACACTTTGCCGCTCGTGGCGCGCGTCAGCCCGCCCAGCAGGTAAAACAACGTCGACTTCCCGCTGCCCGAAGGTCCCACAATCGAGACAAACTCGCCTGCCTCGACCGAGAACGTCGCGTCGCGCAGCGCCGGAACTTCAAGCCTGCCGGAACGGTAGACTTTGCCGAGGTGCTCGGCGCGAATCATCGATTCCACAGCAGCGATTGTAAATGGATCGATCGAGGCTCCGGCCACGCAGGAGGAGATGCATTCCCCCCAGGTCTGGGTGCCCCGGGTCTCGATTCTGAGACCCGGGTCTGTCGATTCGCCTCAGGAAGCCACTGCGTGCTCGAGAGGTTCGAACACCCCATTCTGCGACTCGTACCCCGGCCGCAGATGCTTCTTCGGGCCCCGCTTGCGCGCGATCATCTGCCGAATCCTCTCCAGCATCTCGATCGGAGAGGAAGAGCCCTTGGGCAGAAACGCGTCCGCTCGATTGGTGTGATCGAACGTCTTCACGCTGCCGCTGATCAGGATCATCGGTATCTCCGGCGCCACCTCCTTCATGCGCCGCACCATTTCGTTGCCGTTCATGTTCGGCATCACCAGATCGCTCAGAACCAGGTCGATACCGCCACGACGAAACGCCTCCAGTGCGTCTCTTCCGCTCAGCGCTGCCACGACGCGATAGCCGCCACGGGTTTCCAGAAGAAATTTGCGAACAGACAGTACCTGTTCGTTGTCGTCAACACAGAGAATCGTTTTCTTTGGTCTCATTGATTTTCCCTGGCTACTCCCGCCCAGCAGGAGGACTGCGGCGAGGCGCCCTGCTCAGGCAGCGCGCCCGTGTGGATGTGGCCGCACCCGCGTTCCGGCTTCCTGCGCCCGCGCTCGGCTTGCCTAAAAGCGCGTGACGCTGCGTGCCCGCCGGAACGCAGGGTGCGGAGGAACAGAACCACCGGCGGCGGTTTCCTCTCGGCCGCGCGCGCTCCTTCCGGCTGTTCCCGGAATCATGGCGAGCGACGGGGCCATGAGCGCTGGCGTTACCATTCCTGATCGGTTTTCAGCGAATGTAGTCTCGACGTTCCTTTCGAAACGCCACGTCAGACTACGGAGCACTGCCCGTTATGGCAATAGGGTAGAAAAGGCGAAGAGAGGACCTGCCCAGGACCGCCCTTTGCACTGCGTTATGTTATGGCCCGATGAATATTGGCTCCAGGCCGTCCTCCGGCTGTGGAACGGGTGTGGATCACTCTGGGAAAAGATGTGCACTTGCAACAATTGCAGTGCGGCGCTGCGTCGAACTTCGCCCTAACCGGCGTCCACGCACCTTCGCGGACCCCTTCAGCGACGGAAGATTTGCGTCATCATGTCCGACTGCACCTGGTTCAGCTGCTGAATCGTCGCTTCCAGCGTCGGGCGATCGTCCAGCGATGCCCCGGTCAGCAGTTCCTTCAGCCGGAACGCCGTGTGGCGGATCAGGATCTCGGCGCTCTTCAGCTTCTTCGCATCGCGCAGCAGGCTCATCTGGATCTTCCCCGCGTACCCCTGCGCTGCCTTCAGCGAAGCCGAGGCATGCGCTTCATCGCCGGCCTGGAACTCCGCTGTGGCCATCTCGGTCATCGAGTGCACCAGCTCGGCATAGATATACGGTTGTTCGTTGGGGGAAGCGGTCGCGGCCTTCGCTTCCAGGTCGGCCAGCTCGCGAGCGTCAGGCACGCGGTCACTCAGCCCATGCCCCCAGCACAGGGACGCCGAAACCAACAGAGCGAAGAGGACTGCGACGCGACGCATCGCGCACCTCCAGAATCGTGCGTTCCGAGAACAATACCGCAGATTCGGTCCGGCGCGCCACCCACCTGTGTGTTAGATCCGGACATTCCGTCCGAAGGTAACGCCATCCCTGGCCTTTGCGGCACTGCGGGTAACTCTGGCCCCAGTTTCGGGCACCGTTACTTTTCAAGAGCGACGAGCCGGTGCTTTGCCTGCCACTCCTGGTCGGGAAATTTGCCCTGCGCGGCGTCGAGGAAGCGATGGTAGTAATCCGCCGCTGCCTTCTTCTGATGAAGATTATCGTACGCCGTTGCCCACAGAAAAAGACTGGCCGGGTTTTCCGGCGCGTACTTTGATCGCATCGAAAGGGCCGCCAGCTCGTCCTGGTACTCGTGCAGTTCCGAGTCCGCGAACGCGATCCCCGACCAGGCGTCGATGTCGTCCGGCCGCCCCGCAATCGCCTTCCGGAAGACCGTGACCGCCTCCTGGTACTGCTTCTGCCGCACCAGAATCTGCCCATGGGAGTCCAGCAGGTCCGGATCATCGGGATTCTTCGCCAGAAGCTGCTGGTACAGCGCGTCCGCCTCCTCCAGCTTCCCGGCCTGGAAAGCGGCGTCGGCCAGCATCGACGTGACCGATTCGCTGTCGGGCTCGCTCTGATGCAGCTTCTCCAGCAGCGCCAGCGCGTCCGCCGGCTTCCCCTCTCCATTCAGAATCGCTGACAGCTGCGCGTTCAGCGCCGCGTTCTGCGGGTCGCGGCGCAACGCGGACTCCACCACCGGCTGGGCGTCCGCGTAGCGCCTCTCCGCGATCAGCAGATGCGCCAGCCCGGCGCTCGCGTCGGACAAATCCGGCTCGCTTGTCAGCGCCTGCCGGTACTCCTGTTCGGCGATCTCCAGGTCCCCCGCCGCTTCGGCAATCTGCCCCGCCAGCAGCGTGTCCGCCGGCGTCTCCGGCGTCAGCTTCAGCGCGTTCACCAGCGCATCCCGCGCCCCGGTTGGGTCACTGGTCCGCAGCAGACGCGCCAGCGCCCGGTCCGCCTGCGCCTTCGCCGTGGGGTTGGGCGGATTCGGCTCCAGCAAGGCCGCCGCCTGTAACTGCTCGATCGCCGCCGCATTGTCCTTTGTGTCGCCCCTGGCTGCCAGCAGCAGCCCCAGCGCCGAGCGCGCCTCAAACTGCTTCGGATCGGCCACCACCGCCTTGCGATACCAGCCCTCCGCCGCACCGGTATGCCCTTGCGCATCCTCGACATAGCCGCGGTCGAAGAGCGCTCGCGCGTCCGTCGGATGCGCCGACAGGTAGATTTCCAGCCGGGCGGTCGCCAGCGTGTATTTCTTCGCCTCGATAGCCGACTCGATCTCGTCCAGCGGCTTCGAGGCCTGCGACTGCTGCTCGTCCCCCGTCGTGCCCGGAGGCAGCGGGACTGGCTGCGCCAACGCAGCTCGCCCGACGCCAGTCAGCAGAAGCAGCCAGATAACCAGGCGGCCATGGCGTCGGACGCCGTCAGACATTTGGCACAGCCGCGCTGCTGCAGCAGCCAATCCCGCCATCCCTCTCACTGGAACACTTCTCTTCCCGCAGCATGAACCGGCTCCGGAGCCCCATGCCCCGCCAGAACCCGAGCCAGCCACTGCCCCGTATGCGACAGCTCGTTCCGGGTAATCGCCTCCGGCGTCCCGGTCGCCACCACCTGCCCGCCCGCCGCCACCCCCCTCCGGCCCCAGATCGATCACCCAGTCCGCCGACTTGATGATGTCCAGGTTGTGCTCGATCACCACCAGCGACCCGCCGCTGTCGATCAGTTTCCGGAACGCCATCAGCAGTTTCCCCACATCGTCAAAATGCAGCCCGGTGGTCGGCTCGTCCAGGATGTACAGCACCCGGCTCCGGCCGCCGCTCTTCTTGCCATCCGGCCCCCGGCTCTCCGACCGCGTCGACGCCAGATGCGCCGCCAGCTTCACCCGCTGCGCCTCGCCGCCCGACAGCGTCGTCGCCGACTGCCCCAGCCGCACATACCCCAGCCCAATCTCCTCCAGAACCGCCAGCTTGTCCACGATCCTCGGATGTCCCGCGAAGAACCGCAGCGCCTCGCGCACCGTCATCTGCAGCACTTCGTAAATGTTCCTGCCCTTGTAGTGGATCTCCAGCGTGCTCGCCTTATACCGCGTCCCGCCGCACTCCTCGCACGGCAGCTCCACGTCGGCCAGAAACTGCATCTCCACCGTCACCGTCCCGTCGCCCTCGCACACATCGCAGCGCCCGCCCGGCACGTTGAATGAGAAATGACCCGCCCCATAGCCTCGCCTCTTCGCCTCCGGCTGCGCCGCAAACAGCTCGCGTATCGCGTCGAACGCCTTGATGTACGTCACCGGATTCGACCGCGGCGTCCGCCCGATCGGCGTCTGATCCACCAGCACAATATCGTTCAGCCGCTCCACGCCCTTGATGTCCTTATAAACCCCCGTCGGATCGCCGCCTTCAATCCTCCCCAGCCGATGCGCCACCGCCTTGTACAGCACCTCGTGTACCAGCGTCGACTTGCCCGACCCCGAAACCCCGGTGATCGCCACCAGCAGGTTCAGCGGAATCTCCACATCGATTCCCTTCAGGTTGTTCGCGCGCGCGCCCTTCACCCGCAGCCATTCTTTCGATGAGCCCGGCGTCCGCCGCCGAGCAGGCACCGGAATCGTCAGATGCCCGCTCAGATACCGCCCCGTGATCGACGCCGGATTCGCCTCAACCTCCTCGCACCGTTCCGGCCGCCAGCACCTTGCCCCCAAATTCGCCCGCGCCCGGCCCCAGATCCAGCAGATAGTCCGCCGAGCGCAGCACGTCCGGATCATGCTCCACCACCAGAATCGTGTTCCCCAGATCCCGCAGGTCGTCGAGGATGTGAATCAGCCGCGACGTGTCCCGCGGATGCAGCCCGATCGACGGCTCGTCCAGCACATACAGCGCCCCCACCAGCCGCGAGCCCAGCGACGTCGCCAGCTGGATCCGCTGCGATTCCCCTCCCGACAGCGTCGATGCCAGCCGATCCAGCGTCAGGTAGTCCAGTCCGACAGCATCGAGAAATGTCAGACGCTGCTGAATCTCCTTCAGAATGCTTCCCGCAATCTCCTCCTGCATCGGCGTCAGCGTCAGCGTCGAAAAGAACCGATGCGCCGCCCCAATCGTCAGCGCCGCCGCCTCGCAGATGTTCCGTCCCTCGCCACCATCATTTCCTGGCCCGCCTTCACCGATCCGCACCGCCCTCGCCTCGGCCCGCAGCCGCTGCCCCCGGCATTCCGGACACAGCGCGTACCCGCGGTACTTGCTCAGCATCACGCGCACGTGCAGCCTGTACTTCTTCCGCTCCAGCAGCGCAAAAAATCCGTGCACGCCCGGCAACGACCCGTTCCCGTCCAGCACAAACGTCTGCTGCTGCACGGTCAGATCCCACCACGGCACATCCATCGGGATCCCGTTCTGCCGCGCCGCCCGCCGCAGCTCCGTCAGATACGACCGGTACTTCGGCCGGTTCCACGGATCGATCGCACCCTCATCCAGCGTCTTCGACTTGTCCGGAATGATCAGGTCCAGATCGAAGTCAATCGTGTTCCCGAACCCCTGGCACCGCGGACACGCGCCATACGGATTGTTGAACGAAAACAGGCTCGGCTCCGGCTCCCGATACACCCGATGGCAGGTCTTGCACTCGAACGCCCCCGAAAACCGCAGCCGCTCTCGCGGTTCCGTGTCCGACACGGGATCGCGCGGAACCACCTCAAACAGGATCTCTCCCGACTCCCGATACCCAATCTCCGCCGCGTCCACAATCCGTGCGCGAATGTCTGACGCCACTGCAATCCGGTCCACCAGCACAAACACCGGCAGCGCAAAATCGATCTCCAGCAGCGACTCCGGCGTCGAGAATTCGTAGATATTCCCGTTCTGGTAGAGCCGGTTAAACCCGCGCTTCCGCAAATCGCCCAACCGCTCCCGCAGCGCGTCCGACAAACCGCCAGACTTGTCCGACATTTTCTCCCCGGCCTTCGCGACCGTCTTCCGTGCCACATTCCGTGTCCGACGCGCCGCCTTTGTCCCGTCGTCCGTGTCCGACACGGGCTGCGCCGGTGTCGTCGCCTGCGCCTGCACCGGGAACAGCGCGTAGAGCCGAGTCCCCTCCCCCAGTGCCAAAATGGCAGACGCAATCTCGTCCACCGTGTCGCGTCGGACAATCCCGCCGCAAACCGTGCAGTGCACCACCCCGCACCGCGCCCAAAGCAGACGCATGTAATCGTAGATTTCCGTCGCCGTCGCCACCGTCGAGCGCGGATTCCGCGTCGAGTTCTTCTGCCGGATCGCAATCGCCGGCGCCAGCCCGTCGATCAGGTCGACATCGGGCTTCTCGATGCGCTCCAGAAACTGCCGCGCATACGCCGACAGCGACTCCACATACCGCCGCTGCCCCTCCGCGTAGATCGTGTCGAACGCCAGCGACGACTTGCCCGACCCGGAGACGCCGGAAACAACCGTGAGCTTTCCATGCGGAATCTCGCAGTCGATGTTTTTCAGGTTGTGGGTCCGCGCGCCGCGGATGATGATCGCATCACTCAAAAGAGTCGTCCCAGTGGTTCGAATCAAGCCTTCGGGAAAAAGTGCCCCAGTCTGATTATAGGGGCGTCCCACGGCTCACGCCCTGGGGCGAGAATGGAGCCCTATGCACTGGACCGGAGCCCTGATTCTTCTCGCGTTTGCCATCCTCTGCGCCAGCCTGATGCTGGTCCTGCTCCACCTCACCCGCGCCGGCAGGATCCTCTACGAACGCATCCCCGACCGCCCCCGCCGCCGCCTCTTCCTCGCTTCCGTCAGCTTCTTCATCACCTTCCTCGGCGTTACGCCTGCTGGTCTACGCCATCGTCCACCACATCGGCCCCTTTGGCTGGGTCATGGTCGGCGGCCATCACATCCACCACCTCGTCTGGGGCATCCTTCTCCTGCTCCTCGTCGGCTACATGGAGTTGGCCGAGTTCGGCACCGGCTCCTCGCCCTCCTCCATCTTCGCCAGCCGCCTCATCTCCATCTGCTTTGGCATGGGCGCCGCCCTCACCCTCGACGAGTTCGCCCTCTGGCTCAACCTCAGCGCCGACGCCTACTGGACCCGCCAGGGCCGCGAAAGCATCGACGCCGTCATCCTCTTCGGTGCCCTGCTCGCCGTCGGCGCCTGGGGCGCACCGCTCTGGACCAGGCGAACCCATCATCCCTCTCACCCGGCCTGAATCGCAGGCGCCCCACAGCCGGGTGCCCCATGTCCCTGGTGTTGAGACATGGGAGTGCGCCCTGAGAACCCTGCCATTCCTGAGCCCTGTGACCTGAGCTCTGTGACCTGAGCCCTGCGACCTGAGCTCTGTGACCTGTTTCACTGTTCCCACCCCGCTTGCACGCCGATAAAGCAGATGAGGCGGTGTCCCCGATGGCTCCCGTTACACGCCTGATCACTAGCCCCCTGATGCGAAGCGCTGTCAGAATGGTCCTCATGCACTGGACGGCCACCTGGCTCCTCATCGCTTTTCTGGCAGCCTCCGTCTCCGTCATCCTCATCCTGCTCCACCTCACCCGCGCCGGCGCCATCCTCCACGAGCGCATTCCCGACCGCCCCCGCCGCCGCCTCTTCCTCGCCGCTCTCGGCTTCGTCCTCACCTTCTTCGGCGTGCGCCTGCTGGTCCTGCTCATCCTCTTTCACAAAAGCCCCTTCGGATGGATCGTGCTCGGCGGCCGCCACATCCACCACCTCGTTTGGGGTATCGTGCTGCTGCTCCTTTCCGGCTACGCCATGGTCGCCGAAATCGGCACCGGTTCCACCCCGCGCTCCCTGTTCTGGGGCCGCCTCATCGCCATCGTCTATGGTGTCGGCGCCGCGCTCACCCTCGACGAGTACTCCATGTGGCTCGACATCAAAGAGTCGACCTGGACCTTCTCCGGACGAGAGAGCATCGACGCGGTCGTCTTCTTCGGCGCCCTCCTCGCCCTCGGAGCCTGGGGCGCGCCTCTCTGGACCAAACGTCCCCGCAAACGCCGCAAGCACAACCACGCCGGCGTGCATTCCTCCCAACCATCGAACGGCGCACGCCACACCCCCGTCGGCAAATAGTCCTCACGGATTTGCAGCGATTCGGGAAGCTTCCCGCTTCCAGCTATAGTTAGAACGAATCCACCACGGAGCCACCGCCCTGCCCTGCAACGACCTTAGAGACTGGATCCAGCTCCTCGACAAGTCCGGCGAGCTCCGCCGCATCCGCCAGGAAGTCTCCCCCCTCCTCGAAATCCCCGAGATCACCGACCGCGTCTCGAAATCCGGTCCCGGCACCAGCAAGGCCGGCGGCCCAGCCCTCCTCTTTGAAAACGTCAAAGGCTTCCCCGGAGCGCGCGTCCTCATCAATCAGTTCGGCTCCGAGCGCCGCATGAAGCTTGCCCTCGGCCTCGACCCCGAAAAAGGTTCCCTCGACGACATCGCCGGCCGCATCCGCGCCCTCCTCGAAGTCAAGTCCCCAACCGGCTTCCTCGAAAAAATGAAGATGCTCCCTCAGCTCGCCGCCATCGGCAACATCTTCCCCAAAACCATCGCCGCCAAAGACGCGCCGTGCAAGCAAGTCATCCTGCGCGCCGACTTCTCCCTCGACCGGTTCCCCATCCTCCAGTGCTGGCCGCTGGACGGCGGACGCTTCATCACCCTGCCCTGTGTCATCACCCGCGACCCCAAAACCGGCAAGCGCAACATGGGCATGTACCGCATGCAGGTCTACGACGGCCAAACCACCGGCATGCACTGGCAGCGACAGAAAAATGCCGCCGAGCACCTCCGCGATCGCCTCCGCGCCGCTGCCCCCGACGCCTCCGCCCGCGTCTCTGCCATGGCCGAAACCGCTGGCGCCACCACCAACCTCGCAATGGGTAACATCGTCGGTGACAAATTAGAAGTCGCCGTCGCCATCGGTACCGACCCCGCCACCACCTTCTCCGCCATCGTCCCCGCCCCGCCCGAAGTCGAGGAGTTCCTCATCGCCGGCTTCCTCCGCCAGCAGCCTGTCGAACTCGTCAAATGCGAGACCGTCGACCTCGAAGTCCCCGCCCACGCCGAAATCATCCTCGAAGGCTATGTCTCGCTCGACGAGCTCCGCCCCGAAGGCCCCTTCGGCGACCACACCGGCTTCTACACCCCCGCCGAGGACTACCCCGTCTTCCACCTCACCTGCATCACCCACCGCAAGGACCCCATCTACTCCGCCACCATCGTCGGCAAGCCTCCCCAGGAGGACGCGTGGATGGGCAAAGCCGTCGAGCGCATCTTTCTCCCGCTCTTCCGCCTCACGCTCCCGGAAATCGTCGACATCAATCTCCCCGTCGAAGCGGTCTTCCACAACCTCATGATCGTGTCGATCCGCAAAAGCTACGCGGGCCACGCGCGCAAGGTTATGAACGGCATCTGGGCCATGGGCCAAGCCATGTTCACCAAGTGCATCATCGTCGTCGACGAGGACTGCGACGTCCAGGACCTCGCCGAAGTCACCCTCCGCGTCGCCAACAACATCGACCCCGAGCGCGACATCCAGTTCACCCTCGGCCCCATCGATTCCCTCGACCACTCCTCCCGCCTGCCCAACTACGGCAGCAAGATGGGCATCGACGCCACCCGCAAGTGGTCCGCCGAAGGCTTCACCCGCCCCTGGCCCAAAGAAATTGTGATGGACACTGCGACAAAATCCCGCATCGACGCCCTCTGGAAATCCCTCGGCCTCAACGATTAACCGCCGGGGCAACCTGGTGGGCAGCCAGGTTCACTCCATAGCAAGAAGCTTCGTCCCTTCCGTTTCAATCGTCCATCAAATTCGGCCTTCAGGACGTGCCCGAAGTACCGCCTTTCCGGATTTCTGTTCCCTTTTGGAATCGCACGACTCTCCTCGGAGCCTTGTTTCCACCTCGCCACGTCCTTAGTCGAAGAGCCTCAAGGAACATCCGGTCGCAGCATCGAGGCACAAGCCGCCCGGCCTTCCCTCTCGAACCCATTTCATCTACTCTGAACCCGCCAGACCATGGCCCCCATATTCACCCTCGAAGGCATCCGCCAGTTCCACACGTGGACCCACCTTTGCCTCGGCCGCGCGCTCGACCACCTCGCCACAATCCCCGCCGCCGACTACACGAGAGACGTCCCTGGTTTCGGGTCCCCTAACCTCCACGCCCAGGTCATCCACATCCTCAACTGCGAAGCCTTCTGGGTCCACACCCTCCAGGCCGCCCCTTTCGCCGACGAAGATCCAGCCGCTGGCCCACCGTCGCCGACGCTCGCACGCTGGAGAGCGAAGTCACTGCCAACACCATCGACTACCTCTCAACCCTCACCGATCAGCAACTCAACACACCCACAACCCTCCATTTCCCCGACGGCGACGTCGCCACGCGCACCCCGGCTCTAATCCTCCATCACATGCTCACCCACGCCTTCCATCACAAAGGTCAGATCGTCGCCATGTGCCGCATCCTCGGTCACCCCGCCCCCGACACGGACCTCAATAACTTCGAATAGAACGCGCCACTCACAGGTCCTTGCCATCCCGTTGCCACAATCAAATGCCATTCGGTATTGGAAATTACCATCAATCTCTGGCATAATGAGACCACATGGACGTCTCCATCGACAAAGCCGGCCGCCTCGTGCTCCCCAAGCCGATCCGCGATCGATTCGGGCTGCGCCAGGACTCCCGGCTCCAGGTTGAGGCTGCCTCCGGAAAAATCGTTCTCAGCCCCATTGAGCCACCCGCAGGCCTCGTTCGCGACCAGGATGGCTGGCTCGTCTTCAACGGCGGCCCCGCGCCCAACGTCGACTGGGATCACCTTGTGGATCGGGACCGCGAGGAACAGATTCGAAAGATCGGCGGCTGGTGAACGTCTACGTTGACACGAACCTGATCGTCGCGCGATCCGTGATGGGGCACGCCCATCAGGCCAGCGCGGTTCAGCTCTTTCGCGAGATACGATCCCGGCGCTGGACGCCCGTCATCGCCGCGCATGGCCTTGCAGAGATCTTCTCGGTTCTCACCAAAGCGCCCTTCCCCCGCCCCATCTCGCCCGGCGAAGCTGGACAGATCATCGAACAGAACATCCTGCCTCTCTTCAGGGTCGAGCCGCTTACTCCTGCCGATTACGTCTCTGTCGTTCAACATTGTGCGTCCAGCGGATGGTCCGGCGGGTGTATTTACGATGCCCTGCACTTGCAAACCGCTCGAAGAACAAAGTGTTCCCGAATTTTCACGATGAACGCTGACCACTTTCGCCTCATCGCCCCGGATCTTCGCGACCGCATCCTCAGCCCCTGACCTGCCCGCTGCCCGCTACCGCTCCAGCGCCTGATTCTGCCGCACGCACCCCGTATACGCCCGCAGAAAATTGTCCCGCAGCCGCCCGTACACATCCATCGTCTGGAACTTCCGCTCCCACGCATGCTGGTTCAAAAAGTAGATCGTCGTCGCCACGTGCGCTTTGTCGTCGAACAGCAGATACATCCCCAGCACGCCGCCCTCCAGCTTCTGCCGATCGTTCCCGTGAACCTCGAACCCGTGCAGTCCCGCCGGCAGCGCTTCCGCCGGCGACGGCCCGCCCTCCTGCGACTCCAGAAAATGCAGGTTCCCAATCAGCGTCTGCTTCAGCGCCGCATAACGATCGGCCGGCAGCAGCTCCACCTTCACATTCGCGAAAAAATCCGTCATCGGATACGCGAACATCACCCGCTCCCCCGCCACCAGATCGATGCTGTGCATCCCCGTCGCCGTCTCCACCGACCGCGACTTCACCCCCGCCGCCAGCGGATCGATCCCCACAACCCGCAACCCATCCGGAAACACGCAGCTCGTATACGGAACCAGCGCCTTCGGCACCGCCGCGTCTCTGCCGGCGAGACTCGCCTGCGCCGAACCACCAGTCTGCGCTGGAACCGTCCAAGCTGCGACCCAACATCCCCACCGCAACCGCACAACCCAGCCGCTTTTCCGAACGCCGAACGCCGATCGCTCCCAACGCCCCTTTTGCCGACTGCTAACCGCCGAGCTCGCTGACAACGCCGCTTCCCTCACTCCGCCGTCCTCACCTCGATCTTCACCAGATTCCGCACGCTCCGCGCCGGCCGCTTGTCCTCCGTCACCACCAGCCGGAACGGCCCCGCCTTCCCGTCCAGCGGCTTGCCATCCATCGCATCCGCCACCAGCACCGTCCCCGGATGAAACTCCGGATCCACCTCGCCCAGCGCCACCACGCTCACGTATCCATCCGACCCGGTCGCCACCACGTACTGCCCCAGCGCCTTCCCCATCAGGTCCTTCCCATGCGCCACGCCCAGCTTCGCCAGCAGATCCATCAGCGGCACACCACCGTACGTCACCTGCTTCTTCGCATGAGGATCGAAAACCGTCACCGTCTTCTGCGGATACTCCCGCAGCGTCTGTGGCGTGAAAACTCCGCGCTCCCCGTTCGCCCCAAAAATCGTCAGCACTGCCGCCGCCGGTTGCGCCGTCGTCCCCGCATCCGTGCCCCGCCCCCTCCGTCGTCTCCAGCGGAACCGCACCCGGCGACATCGGCGCCGGTCCCGTCACCTCCGTCCCGCCACTCGACGCCGGAGCCGCCTCCAGCGACACCGTCAGCGTCTGCGGCCTTGTCTGCCACCACCAGCGTCTTGTCGGCGCCCGCGAACCCCTGTGCCGTCACGTGCAGCTTGTACTCGCCCGCCGGCATTCCCAGCTGCGCCCGCCCCTGCTCATCGGTGATCAACTTATCGCCCGCAGGACTCCCCGGCGTCACGCGAATCTCCGCCCCCGCCACCGCCGCCCCGTCAGGACCCGTCACCACCACCGTCACCGGCGTGTATCCCTGCGCCCACGCCACCACCCCGCACACCAACACCGCCAGCCCCACCCACACTCCACTCCTCAATCCCAGAACCCGCATTCTCGTACCCTCTTTCCTCAGTCCCCAACGCGCCCCGACTCCGGCACCACAGGGTCGCCGCTCGACCTCCATCGTAACCCCAGCCCCCACAATTCCTCTGCTTCATTTCGCCTCGCCGCATCTACACTGGGGTCATGGCGCACCTCCAGGACCAGCTCGACGAAATCACCGCCCAGACCCGAACCCTGGTCCAGCCCGAGCGCCTTGCCATCGGCGAGCGCTCCATCGAGGAGCTCTTCGCCACCGGCATCGAGGACCGCATCCTCCCCATCGGAGCCCAGGCCCCCGCCTTCGCCCTCCCCGACTTCTCCGGCAAAATCGTTCGCTCCGCCGACCTGCTCGCCCTCGGCCCCCTCGTCATCAACTTCTTCCGCGGCCGCTGGTGTCCCTATTGCGTCACCGAGCTCGAAGCCTGGCGCGACCTCTATCCCGGCCTCCGCGAGCGCGGTGCGATGGTGATCGGAATCTCCCCCCAAACCCAGCGCCAGTCCGACTTCACCGCCACCCAGCACGCCATCCCCTTCCCGCTCCTTACCGACCTCGGCTGCGCCGTCACCAACAAGTTCGGTCTCGTCTGGACCGTCCCCGAATATCTCCAGCGCTACTACCGCAGCATCCTGCTCAACGTCCCCTTCGTCAACGGCGACGAGAGCTGGAAGCTCCCCCTGCCCGCCACCTACGTGATCTCTCCCGAGGGCAGAGTCGTCTACGCCGAGGCCCACGCCGACTTCCGCGTCCGCCCCGAACCCGAAGACCTCCTCCGAGCCCTGCCCGCCTTCGCTCGCAGCGAGTAGACCCCCGCAGCCACCCTGCCCGCTACGCCAGGGTGCCCCACCTTCCTGCAAGTTGGAGAAGTGGGCATCGCGCGCATGCGACCGCTTCTTTCCGCTCTCCGCTACCTCTCGCGCCACCCTAAACTTCGCAAATAAGTGCGATCCGCCTCGCTCAGCTCCGCCCCCTCCAGTAAATCCCGCCGGTTCCGCAGTGTCTTTTCGAGCGCCCTCTCCCGCCGCCACCGCCGGATCGCCGCATGATCTCCCTGGGTCAGCACCTCCGGAACCGCCATCCCCCGAAACTCCGCCGGCCGCGTGTAGTGCGGATAATCCAGCAGCCCTCCCGACCCCACCACCGCCAACGGCGGTCCGTCCTCGCCCCCAGCCGCCTCTGAATTCCTTAGCCCAAAGCTCTCGTACTCGCTCGATGCCTCATTCCCCAGCACCCCCGGCAGCAGCCGCGCCGTCGCGTCCACCACAATCGCCGCCGCCAGCTCTCCGCCGCTCAGCACGTAATCGCCAACGCTCAGTTCCTCGTCGCACAGCAACGAGTGCACCCGCTCATCCACGCCCTCATACCGCCCGCAGATCAGTACCAGCCGCTCCAGTCCCGCCAGTTCCCGCGCCACCGCCTGCGTAAACCGCCGCCCCTGCGCCGACAGCAGCACCACCCGCTCCCGACCCGCATCTCGGTCTCCCCTTCCCCACCACCCCCAGCGACTCCACCGCCTCCGTCAGCGGCTCCGGCTTCAGGACCATCCCCTCGCCCCCGCCAAACGGCCGGTCGTCCACCGTCCGGTGCCGGTCATGGGCAAAATTCCGCAGGTCGTGGACTTCGACCCCCACCAGCCCCCCGGCAATCGCCCGCCGCAGCACCCCGTGCCCCAGGATGCTCGCGAAGAATTCCGGAAAAATCGTGATCAGTTCGAACCGCATCGTTTCCCACGGCCTCCGGGTGCCCCATTCTGATTGCCCGCTTTTGGCAATCACGGTGGGCATCGAGCGCAGCGCGATCCTCCTTCGCTCTCGCCCGCTTCACTCAACCGTCCAACCCTCAGCAGACCAGACCAGCGCAACCGCATCTCATTCTTTCACGCGATCGCGCGCTTCCCCTTCCGCGTTGGCAACCGACTTCGCTGTTGCTATAATCCGCCGCGCGGGAGTTTTGCAGTTTTTCTGGCATACTCATACAGCGGTGCAAACTGAAGCGGAGCCCGGAGGGTACATCGGATGCAGGACGAATATAAGCTTTACGCAAACGCGGACGGCGAATTCGAACCGGAAGCGGAAGACGATCTCGAAGAGCTGGAGAATGGCTTCGGCGACGACGAGGAGGATGAGGAGGTTGTAGTCTCCACCACCATCACCTCCGACGACGACGAGATGGACGACGACGACGAAGGCATGGCCGAGCCTGCGCCTCCACCGCCACCGGCGCCTCCGGCTAAGAAGCCCCCGGCGAAGAAGGCAGCGGCGAAAAAAGCCCCGGCCAAAAAGGCAGCTGCGAAGAAAGCGCCGGCAAAGCAGGCAGCCAAAAAGGCCCCGGCAAAGAAAGCAGCCAAAAAAGCCCCTGCGAAAAAGAGCGCGAAGAAAGCCGCCAAAAAGAGCGCAAAGAAGGCCGCGAAAAAAGCGCCCGCGAAGAAAGCTGCTAAAAAGGCCGCAAAGAAAACAGCGAAGAAGGCAGCGAAAAAAGGCGCAAAGAAAGCCGCGAAGAAATCTTCAAAGAAGAAGTCTCGCCGCTAACCTCACCTCGCCACCAACCCAGGGCCGCCGGCAAATAGCCACGCGGCCCTTCGCTTTTCGCTCGCCGTTCCGCTCGTTTTTTGCTCGCGTTTCGCTAACAACCGCTCGCGAAACGCTCTCCATCTTTTTCCCTCATCCTTTCCCCCGGCCGCCGAATCTTACCCTCGCCATCCCCATAAGGAGAGAACGACCATGCCCACCATCACTACCAAAGACGGAACCGAGATCTATTACAAGGACTGGGGCTCCGGCCAGCCCATCACCTTCTCCCACGGCTGGCCCCTCACCGCCGATGCCTGGGACGCGCAAATGCTCTTCCTTGGGGCACAGGGCTACCGCGTCATCGCACACGACCGCCGCTCCCACGGCCGCTCCTCGCAAACCTGGAACGGCAACGATATGGACACCTACGCCGACGACCTCGCCACCCTCTTCGAAGCCCTCGACCTGAAGAAGGCCATCATGATCGGCCACTCCACCGGCGGTGGCGAAGTCGCCCGCTACATCGGCCGCCACGGCTCCAAACGCGTTGCCAAAGCCGTCCTCATCAGCGCTGTCCCGCCCATCATGCTCAAGTCCGACAAGAACCCCGGCGGCCTCCCCATGTCCGTCTTCGACGACATCCGCGCCGGCGTCGCTGGCGACCGCTCCCAGTTCTGGCTCGACCTCTCGATGCCCTTCTTCGGCTTTAACCGCCCCGGCGCCAAAATCTCCGAAGGCGCGCGCCAGAGCTTCTGGCTCCAGGGCATGATGGGTGGCGTGAAGGGCGAGTACGACTGCGTGAAAGCCTTCTCGGAAACCGACTTCAACGAAGATCTCAAAAAGATGGACGTCCCCACCCTCGTCATGCACGGCGACGACGACCAGATCGTCCCCTTCGCCGACGCCGGTGCCCTCACTGCGAAAATCGTCAAAGGCGCGCAGCTCAAGGTCTACAAAGGCTACCCGCACGGCATGCCCATCGTCCACGCCGACGAGATCAACAAGGACCTCCTCGCCTTCATCCGATCCTGACCGTGACTCCACGACAAACATGGTCCGGGACTCGCAAGCGAGCCCCGGACCATTTCCCCCCGCCCGCCTTCCAGGTTTCGGTCCCTCCCGTCCCGCTTACGCGGGCCTGGCGGCGGACCGAAACCGCAATCGCTCCCTCAACACACCCATCACGCCAGTACCCGACAAAAAACTCAGTAGTAACGCGGCCTTGCGCGCGCCGCGGGAAAGTGCCACCATCGACTCTCACCGGGCGCTGCCAGGTTTCCCGCACCGCCTCTCGGCGCATCCTTCCAGACGATCCCGGTTCGCAGTCGCCCTCAGTTGTAATTGTTCGGCCTTGTATCAATTTTCTGCTTTGGAGTTGGTTCCATGACTTCCATCAAGGTCTTTGTGCACCGGCTCGAGCCGGATGGCACTCGTTCTCCCATCTCCATCCGGCGGCCAGGGCCCATCGGCTCTCCTGACCCGTCGCATCACCAGGAAGAACCCACCCTGGCCGAGCGCGTTTTCCAGTTCCTCGACAAACGCAGCGCCTGAAGAAATCCGCGAAGCCCGTTCCTGGCTCGCCGCTCCTGACTCCCGGCTCTCTGCTCCTTGCTCTTTACCCGCTGTCCCTCGCAACCGCCGCAAACTCCAGCTCCCGTCTCACCTGGAACCCCAGACCCTCATACACTCGGATCGCCCCCGTATTACTCGCCAGCGAGTGCAGAAACGGAGTCCTCCCCGCCGCCCCAATCTCCCCCATCACGCACGACATCAGCAGCCGCGCGTACCCCCGCCCCCGTGCCTCCGGATGCGTGCAAACCGCGCTCACCTCCACGAACCCCGGCACGTGCATTCGCTTGCCCGCCATCGCCAGCAGTCGGCCCCTGATCGAGAATCCCGAAGAACGTCCCCAGTTCCATCGTCCGCAGCCGGAACGGCCCCGGCTCGGTCAGAGTCGCCAGCTCCACCATCGCTGGAGCATCCTCGCCCGTCAGCTTCCGCAGCGTCACCCCCGCCGGCTCCACAATCTCCACCGGCGTCGGCCGCTCCGCCACCATCTGCACCAGCTCCGCCGCTGCGCACCACCGTCCATCCGGGAGGAATCCGCGGCGCCTCGCGAAAAAATAACGCCACCACACCGCCCGCTCCCGCCAGCTCCGCCATCGCCACCCAACCCGCCTCGGTCTCCGCCGGCATCCCGCTCAGCGGGCCGATTTCTTCCGGGTAGCGCAGCGCCTGGATTTCCCTATGTGCCCCACCCACCGCCAGCGCCCGATGATCGGTTGCCAGCGCACTCCAGATCGGATTGTCCAGCAACGCGTCCCCTGGCTGTTCGGTCCCGGATTCCGTCATCTTTCTCTCCTTGCCTCGATTGCGCAGCCCATTGGATTCACGCCGCAACTTCCAGGCTACACGGGCCGTGCCAGGACTCATGGCCTTTGGGGTGAGGTTTCGTGTTTTGTGCGCCGTTTTGCCGGAGATGTCGATGGTTGCGGGGTACAAGTTGCAGGTGACTGATTCCGCGTTACTTAGCTTTATTGACAAGCTCGACAACACGTAAGTCTATCCATCCAAAACACTTCGAAACGGCCGTCTCTGTGACACAAGCGGCCGTTTGTGTCATGGAAGCGGCCGTGATTGTCATACGGAAGGCGGTGAATGTGACACACACGACTCTGAGACCTTTACAAGGCTGGAGGCCGTGGGGCAATCCGCCTGGTGGTTAAAGAGCGACTTCGATTCGGCCTGGGCCGAGGGCCAGGGCGCGGGTGGACTCTGCGTCCATGAGAAAAGCCCGCGGGTGGCGGGCTTTTCACGCAGTTCTCCTGACTGTATTCAGGCTAGCGGGTGGAGGGAGTCTAATCAAGGAAAAACGGAAGGGAGGACGGTACGAAGGTCATGAGGCCAGCAGGAAGGAAGAAGGAAGAAGCGAGTACCGGGAATTGCGGCTTCCCGCTACCGGCTGCCTGCTTCCGGCTCCTTCGTTTGCGGCCGCAACAACGGGAACAGGATCACGTCCCGAATCGACCGCGCCCCGGTCAGGATCATCGTCAGCCGGTCGATGCCGATGCCCTCGCCCGCCGTCGGAGGCAGCCCGTAGGCCAGCGCCCGCACGTAGTCGACGTCCATCTGGTGGGCTTCCTCGTCGCCGCGCTCGTGCTGCTCGAGCTGCTCTTTGAAGCGCCGGAACTGCTCCTCGGGGTCATTCAGCTCGCTGAACGCATTCCCGAGCTCGAACCCGCCGATGTAGAACTCGAAGCGCTCGACCCAGTCGGGTTCGTCGGGCTTCTGCTTGGAAAGAGGTGAAACGGCAACCGGAAACTCATAGATGATCGTCGGCTGAATGAGGTTCGCTTCGGCGACATGTCTCAAACAGACTCGGCGATGACTTTGCCGATGAAATACGTCTTTCGCGATGCCATCGGCATGAAACGTACGCCGTGAACAGGGTTCGACTGAGTTCGACTTGACGAGGGTTCGCTGCTTCGGCAACAGCTTGAGCATCTCGCGATTCGAGGATCGCTCTGCTTCCTGTGGAAGCGCTTGAAAGCACGTGAATGCAAAAGCGCGGAAGGTTTCATGCGTCTTCAAAGTCGGCCGTCGGAGATCTCGTGTGCAACTCCAGCGGCCACCACCACTTGATAATCGCCTCGCGCATGGTCAGCGTTTCCCACTTCGCGAGATCAATCTCGACCCCGTTGAAGTGCGTGATCGTCGTCCCGTTCACTTCCTTCGCCACGTACGCGATCAGCTCCTGCGTCAGCTCGATCAGATCCTTGTAGTTCGCGTACGCCTGGTAAAACTCCAGCATCGTGAACTCGGGATTGTGCTGCGTCGAGATGCCCTCGTTGCGGAAGTTGCGGTTGATCTCGTACACGCGATCGAAGCCGCCCACCACCAGCCGCTTCAGATACAGCTCCGGCGCGATGCGCAGAAACAAATCAATGTCGAGCGCGTTGTGATGCGTCGTGAACGGCCGCGCCATCGCGCCGCCCGCAATCGGCTGCATCATCGGTGTCTCGACTTCGATGTACCCGCGCGCGTCAAAGAAGCGCCGCATCGCCCGCAGCACCGCGGCACGCTTCACAAACACGTCGCGGACGTGAATCGCGGGCTCCGGGCTCCGGGCACCGGGCTCCGGGTTCGACTCAGGACTTGCGGCTCCCGGCTCCGTGCTCTCGTTGAGGACTCCGTTCATGAACAGGTCGACATACCGCTGCCGATAGCGCAGTTCGATGTCGGCCAAGCCCGTGGATATTTCTCCGGCAGCGCCAGCAGCGCCTTGGCCAGAAACGTGATCGTCTCGACGTGAATCGTCAGCTCGTTGGTCCGCGTGCGAAACAGATAGCCCGTCACGCCGATGTGATCGCCCAGGTCGAGCAGCTTGTACAGCTCGAACGCCGGGATCGCCCACTGCATCCTTGCGGACGTAGATCTGCAGACGCGCGCCCTCCTGCTGCAGCGTCGCAAAGCCCGCCTTGCCCTGCTGGCGGATCGCCATGATGCGCCCGGCAACGGCAATGGGCACGCGCGTCGCCTCAAACTGCTCGCCGATCCAGGTGTCGTACTGCGCACGGATCTTCGGAATCGGGGTCAGCGGATGATCGGCCGGCGGAGCAAACGTGTTGGGATATGCCTGCTGCCCCAGGCCGGCAATCTGCTTCAGCTTCTCCTGGCGGAGCGCGTAAAGGCTGCGCTCAAACTCGGACTCGAACTCGTCGTAGCTCATCGTCTTCGTTCGAGTATAACGATGGCCTCACCGTGCCCGGCCGCGATCCTCAGGCAGCTTTGCGGAATCTCTCAATCCTTGGCCTCCGCTTCCGGCTCGCATGCCAGAGGTCGTAATCCATCTGCAGCCCGGACCAGAAGGCCGGATGAGTGCCGAGCGCGTCGGAGAGTCGCAGGGACATGTCCGCTGAGATGCCCGCCCGTCCGTTCAGAACCCGCGAGAGTGTCGTGCGGGACACATTCAGGCGGGCGGCCGCCTCGGAAACTTCCATCGTGCCGAGATACTCCCGCAGAACCCGGCCAGGGTGAGGTGGATTGTGCATCATCGCCTTTCTCAATCGCAGTCCAGGTTCATTTTACGAGGGAGTATTCTTAAACGCGGAATGATGAACCTGCAAAGCCGGGCACAGCATGCCTGAGAGCGGCCAGAACCCGCCCACCCCGAAGCGCTCCGCCCTCACCCAGGGCATCGCCGGTGCGGAGAAGATCCTGGAGATCGCCTTCATCATGCCCGCCGCGCTGGTCATCGGCTGGCTCATCGGCGCCGGTCTCGACAAGTGGCTGCACCAGCACTGGATTTATATCGCGGGCATCTGTTTTGGGTTCGTGGCCGGCTTCATCGAAGTGCTGCGGTCCGCCATCCGCTACTCCAACCGAGCGGAGAAAGAGGATCCCGGCGCATGAGTCGCGAAAGCGATCCCGCGTTGCCTGGGTCCGGCTCGATGACCGACGAAGATCTGCAGCAACTGCTCCGCCGGGCGACCCGCACCGTCGTCATCCTCGCCGTGCTGCTCTTCGTCGTCTTTACGATCACGATGGGCTGGCAGTCCGGACTGCTGGAGCTGGCCGGCGCCGTCATCTCGTACACCGGCATCCGCGAATGGCGCACCCTATCGAGGCTGGTTTCGGCCACCCTCGACAACCAGCCGAAACCCAGTCCCATGGCACGCACTTTGGTCATGTTTTTTCTTCGCCTGGCGATGGTCGGGGGGATTCTGTATGTTAGTCTAAGGTGTTTGAACGGTAGTGTTTACGCACTGGTAGCGGGCATCGGATTAGCCGTCGTTGCCCTTTCCATCGAGGCCATTCGCCTCCTTCGCCAATAGAAGAAAACGCATGCTTGCCTGGATCAACTTCATTACTCGTCTGCTGAACCACTGGTTCGGCGCTCCTCTCAATGCGCTGCTGGAGAAACTCGGCATTCACCCCGGCCATCCCAGCCATCCGATCAACAACACGTTCACCCTCGAGCTGATCGTCTTTGCGGGGCTGATCCTGTTCTTCATTCTGGTCCGGACGCCGCCTCAGCGTCGAGAAGCCCGGCAACACGCAGCATCTGGCCGAGATGGTCCACGAATTCGTCAGCGGTCAGGCCGGGCAGGTGATGGGGCACGGATTCGAGCGGTTCCTGCCGGTGGTGACGTGCCTGCTGCTCTTCATCGGCTGTTGCAACTGCCTCGGGCTCTTCCCAGGGATCGACACGCCCACGTCGAATCCGGCGGTTCCGCTCGGACTGGCGCTCTTCACGTTCCTGTACTACCACTGGAACGGCGTGCGCGCCCAGGGCCCGATCGGCTACCTGAAGCACTTTATGGGACCGGTCTGGTGGATCGCGCCTCTGATGTTCCCCATCGAGATCATCTCTCACCTTGCGCGCATCCTGTCCCTCACCGTTCGTCTCTTCGCCAACATGCTGGCCAGCGACATGATCACGATCATCTTCTTCTCGATGATTCCTCTGGTCCTGCCTATCGCCGGTCTGGGTCTGCACCTTTTCGTCGCACTCATTCAGGCTTACATTTTCATGCTGCTCGCCATGATCTACCTGGGACTGGCGACCGAGCACGTAGAGGAATTCTAAAGAGATTTCCTGCCGGAGCGCCGCTTCCACTCCGGCCCGGAAAAAGCCGTTCAGCGTGAGGGGGCCAGCACGGTGAGCCTCAACCACCCACTGGCGGCAATCCTACGGAAGCAGGAGAAACACAATGCGGAAACTGCAATATCTCTTCATGACGCTGGCCGCGCTGTTCATGGCGTCTCCGGCGTTCGCACAAGCCACGGGCGGCGCAAGCGCCCCTGCCAGCTGGGTACCCATCGGCGCCGGTATTGGCATGGCCATCGCCTCCGGCCTCTGCGGTCTCGGACAGGGCCGCGCCGCCGGATCGGCTGCCGAAGCGGTCGCCCGCAACCCAGGAGCCCGTGCCGCGATTCAGCTCTTCCTCATCTTCGGTCTCGCGTTCATGGAATCGCTGGCTCTCTTCACCTTCGTCATCATCCTGATGAAGGTCAAGTAGCTCCGCTCCACACGCAAAACTCCCTGCCGCGGATCCGTGGCAGGGAGTTCTTGTTTTGCGCAACCCTACTGCTGCTGGAGAGTCTTCAGATAGTTCGTCAGATTCGCGAGCCTCTGATGCTCCAGCATTTCAGGCGAGGGGTTGCCGCGGTCGAGGGACCGAAGTGCGGGTCCCCACACCGGCATATCCTTCGAACCGTGGGCTGGTTCTTCCATTCCAAACTGCAGCACGGAATAGATGTGCGTTTCAGGGAACTTGCCGCCGTTGTCTCTGGCAAGCTGCGTCAGGTTGGTGGGTACAGACTTCAGGGCCACTGCGGCTGGTCCGCCGCCCTTGCCATCTGCACCGTGGCAAACGGCACAATAGGTGGAGTACATCTGTTTCCCGGATGCGGCTGATGTGGGCGATACCGGCACCTGTTTGATGACAGGTCCTGTCTGTTGGGCTATCCCGAAAGCGGCGGTGGCCAGCAGCCCCGCCACGAATGCGACGTGGATTCGATTCGGCATAATAACCCTCCTTTCCGGGATTTAATGCTCCTCTTTCGCACGCACGACTGTATGTGATGGTGGGCACAGGAAAGCGGCGTGGAGTACCCCAAAAGTTGCTGTCGGAGGATGCAATTGTCTCGATAACGAACATGCTTCAGCGTGTGACGGCTAACACAAAATGCCGGCGGATTCGGATTCGCGCCACAACCGGGCTGGCCAATTGCGGATGGCCAATGGACTCTTCGCCAGCCTGGCCGAGAACGAAAGACCGTGGTCCTGGCAATCCCTCGCGGGGAAGGAAAGATGGACTTTTCCGGGCCTGTCAAGGCATACTCACAGTACTTCGGTATAGCGGTTCAACCCAGGAACCAGGATCTAAAGGCATGCAGTGGATGGCCCCGCCTGGCAGGGGTGCTGGCGGAATTTGGGTGACAGCGGTGCAGTCGTCGGAGTGGGTGCAGCTCATTCGGGAAGGTGATCGGGCCTAATCTCCAGTTCAGGAGGGCGCAGGTGAACACAAATCTCTCTCGCCGTAGCTTCTTTGGATTAGCCGCTGCCGCAACGGCTGCCGCGGCTGTACCGATTCTGACCGAACCCGAGTTAGCGCGCGCCCAGCGTACGCGCGTTGTTCGCGAGTTCCCGGCCGGCGCGGTGCGCATCGACTCCAACGAGAACCCGCTTGGACCCTGCAGCGGGGCGTGCGCGACGATGAGCAGTCTTCTGCCGGAAGGCGGTCGCTACGACGACGAGCTCACGGTGAAGCTGGTGAAGACGTTCAGCGAACTCGAGGGCCTGAAGCCGGAGTACGTCCGTATTTATGCTGGATCGAGCGAGCCGCTCCACTACACGGTGATGGCGCTTACCTCGAAAGAGCGCAGTCTGGTGGTTGCCGACCCCAGCTATGAAGCTCCGATGTATGCGGCACAGGCCAATGGCGCGAAGATCGTCAAGGTACCGCTGGCCCAGGATTACTCGCACGATGTCAAGGCCATGATTGCGGCCGATCCGAATGCGGGCGTGTTCTACATCTGTAATCCGAATAACCCGACGGGAACGATCACCAGCCGTACGGACATCGAGTACGCGCTTGAACACAAACCGCAGGGGTCGATTCTGCTGGTCGATGAGGCTTACATCCACTTCAGCGATGCGACGCCGACCCTGGATCTGGTTAAAGCGGACAAGGATCTGATCGTGCTGCGGACCTTCTCGAAGATCTACGGCATGGCGGGGCTGCGCTGTGGGGCGGCGATCGCACGGCCCGATCTTCTGTCGAAACTGCAGACTTACGGCACGAACTTTTTGCCGATCCTCGGCGTCGCCGCGGCCACCAGCAGCCTGCAGGTTCCGGAGCTGGTACCGGAGCGAAAGAAGATCAATACCGACATTCGCAACGAGACCTTTTCCTGGCTCACGGCCAACAACTACAAATTCATCCCGTCGCAAACGAACTGCTTCCTGCTCGATGCCGGACGGCCAGGCAGGGGGGTCATCGAGGCCATGGCGGCGAAGAATGTCTTCATCGGGCGGACGTGGCCGATCTTGCCGAACTATGTACGGATCACGGTGGGGACGCGGAGCGAGATGGCGAAGTTCCAGGAGGCGTGGAAAGCTGTGATGAGCGCGCCGGCTTCGGCGTCCGAGCCAACCCGGCGAGGATCGCCTTCCCTGGCGCTGGGAACGCGTGACCTGCCACCGGGAATGCAGCGCCTTTCCTAAAGCCTCGAGGTTAACTTCGCGCAGCGGCCGCGCTCATGACGCCGGCCGCCGCGGTTCCCTTTCTCCGCGGATTCCTTCGCCCAGCAGATGCATGATGTCGGCGGGCGGGCGGCCGGCGCGCAGCTCGGCAGCCATGAACTTCATGTAGGGATCGATGTAGTTGAAGAAGTATTTGTAACCAGCGCAGAGATAATTCAGGCCTGGTTCCCCATCGGGCGTGTTCAGGAAGCGATGCTTCGGGCATTCGCCGTTGCAGGCGAAGCGAACTTCGCATTCGCGGCACATGCGCGGCAGCGAATCGAGCTTGTGCGTGCCGAACGCAGTTTGCTGCGGCGACGACACCAGAGCTTCGAGGGCGGTTTCGGCGATGTTGCCGAGGCGATGCTCTGGGTACACGAAGTGGTCACAGGAGTAGAGATCGCCGTTGTGCTCCATCGCCAGAGCTGAGCCGCAGGTTCGGCGGAACACGCACAGGCTGGGATCCATCCCCAGCCAGCTTTCGAGCGCAACGTCGAAGATCTGCACGTAGTGACGCCCTACGTCTTGCCGGACCCAGTCGTCGAAGATCCGGGCCAGAAACCTGCCATACGCTTCCGGCTCAACCGACCACTCCGTCACTTCGGCCGCTTTGGAGAATGAGGGCTGGATCAGGACGAGGCCATCGCGAACCGGTTCCGCCGCAGCCCTCTCCACAATGGGAATGAACTGCATGAAGGTGCTGCCGATCTCTTTCAGAAACCGGTAGACCTCCAGCGGGTATTGCGAGTTATGGCGATGGACGACCGTGAGGGTGTTGAATTCGACGTCGAACGCCTTCAAAGTTTCGATCCCTCGCAACACGCGATCGAAGGTGGGGGCATTGCCCTTATCGACTCTGTAGAAGTCGTGCAGCTCGCGGGGACCGTCAATCGAGACGCCAACCAGAAAATGATTCTGGACGAGAAATTCCGCCCACTCGTCGTCAATCAGGGTTCCATTGGTCTGCAGCGCGTTGTGGATCGACTTGCCGCCGGCGAACTGCTTTTGCAGATCGACAACAGCGCGAAAGAAGTCGACACCCAGAAGGGTCGGCTCGCCGCCCTGCCACGCAAAGTGGACCTCGTTGCCCGGCTGAGCTGCAATGTACCGCTGCACATATAGTTCCAGCAGCTCGCGGGACATCGCCCAGTGTTTGGTTTGAGGATAGAGGTTCTCTTTTTCCAGATAGAAGCAGTATTTGCAATCGAGATTGCAAATCGGGCCCATGGGCTTGGTCATGATGTGAAAGCCGGAATTCGGCATGAGCGCCTCTGCTGGATTTCATCATCATAGTCGCGCCGTCACCATGGCAAGCGTGGAGCAACTGCATGGGTTGACCTGATAGCGGCAATCCAATAGTTTGGTACGTCGGGCAGTAGGCCATGGAAACTCGTCGGACCATATTGAAAGGAATTGCCGGCACAGTGGGCGCCGCGGCGTGCGGTCTGGAAACGCTGGAAGCCTTTGCGCGCGGGCTCAGCACGGAGAGCAAGAGGCCGAATATCGTTTGCTTTGTCGGAGAGGGGCTGCGCTGGGACGAGCTGTCGTCGACCGGTAACAAGCTCATTCGGACACCCAACATGGATCGCATCGGCCGCGAGGGGTGCACGTTTCGCAATGCGTTCGTGGTCAATGCCCTCTGCCTTCCGTCGCGCGCAACGATGCTGACTGGGATGTACTCGCACTCGAACGGCGCCGTGTCGAACGTTCAGGGCAGGATCGATCCTCGCTTCCCGCTGGTCTCCGATCTGCTGCAAAAAGCCGGCTACGAAACAGCGTTCCTCGGCAAGTCGCATGTCGAGGGCGCGCTGATGGATCACTACTGGGATTACTACTTCGGGTTTGTTGGCCAGGCCGACTATTATCGACCACAAATAACGGAAGGCATCCGGGGGAAATACGGACCGGCGAAACTCTATGAAGGCGAGTATGTCGATTCGCTGCTGACCCACAAGGCCGTGGAATGGCTGCAGCAGAAGAGGACAAAGCCGTTTTGCATCTTCCTCTGGTTTTACGCGCCACATGCACCCTTTTATCGCCCGAAAGACATGGTGAACGATCTGAACGGAGTCGCCATCCCTGTGCCGCCGACGTTCGATGAGGATCGGAAGGGCTATCCGGGCAAGCCGCGCGCGGTCGCCGATGCCGACGACAAGATCGGCTACTCAGAGGTGTTCAGCGACGATCCGCGCTCGCTCGAGGAGTTGGTGAAGGATCACTACGTTGGGGTCGAGGACAACGATCGCAATGTGGGCGCGGTCCTCGACGAGCTGGAACGCCAGAATGTGCTGGGAGACACGGCGATCCTGCTCAGCTCGGACCACGGGTTCTTCCTCGGCGAACATCACCTCTACGACAAGCGCCTGATGTACGAACCCTCGATTCGCGTGCAGATGATGCTGCGCTGGCCGGGGAACGTCAAGCCGGAAACTGTTTCTGACGAGATGGTGTTGAACCTGGATATGGCGCCGACCCTGCTCGATCTGGCGGGCGTGCCGGTACCCGTCGAGATGCAGGGGAAGAGCATGCTGCCTCTGGCCGAGGGAAAGCCGGGCATCACATGGCGCAAAGACTGGCTCTACGAGTACTACGAATATCCGGGGTTTGAAAATGTGCGGCCGTGCCGGGGCGTGCGCACCGAGCGCTACAAGCTGATTCACTTCTTCCTGCCACCGGAGGAATTCGAGCTGTACGATCTGCAGAATGACCCGGACGAGACGAACAACCTGTATGGCAAGCCGGGCTACGAAGAGCTAACCGGGCATCTGAAGCAACGCATCGCGGACCTGCGCGCGGAAACGCACGATACCTACGAGTACAAGCCCACCGGCATTCCCCTGCACTGGGACGTGGGGACCCAATCGGAGTCGGGGCTGGTGAAGCCGAAGAAGTAGATGCGCCGGTCGAGGCGTCAAGACCAACACCAGGCTAGGCGCGGTACTGCTCGTCCGTGACGTGCTCCAGCCATTCGACGGTTTTGCCGTCAAGCTTTTCCTGAATGGCGATGTGCGTCATCGCCGTTGTTGACGCTGCTCCGTGCCAATGCTTTTCGCCGGGGGCGAACCATACGACGTCGCCGGGATGAATCTCCTCGATGGGACCTCCCCAGCGCTGTGCACGGCCGCAACCAGAGGTGACGATGAGAGTCTGGCCGAGGGGATGCGTGTGCCATGCCGTGCGCGCTCCGGACTCGAAGGTGACGTGAGCGCCGACCACGCGTGCGGGATTGGGCGCGTCAAAGAGAGGATCGACGCGCACCGATCCGGTGAAGTAATCGGCGGGACCGGGGCGCGAGGCCTGGGAGCCGCTGCGAATGATTTCCATGGATGGACGCTCCTTGTTGGGCGTTCGGTACTTTGCCTGGGGCTCCTTCAGGATAACGGCCGCGAGAGTGGGTTGGTAAGCTGGGTGGCTAAGGAGCGCAGGAGGCGCCGAGCATGATGAGTGAGCGAGTGGCAGTGGTCACGGGTGGGGCACAGGGGATCGGGCGGCAGACGGCGGAGTTGCTGGCCGAGCGCGGATATCGGATTGCGATTATCGATTTGCGAGAGCCTGAGGCGACGGTGGCGGCGATCGAAGCGCGCGATGCGGATGCGTTCGGATTTGCGGGAGACATCACGGACGAAAAGGTTGTTGAGGAGTTCGCGCGTAAGGTGCTGGAGCGGTTTGGACGCGTGGATGTGCTGGTGAACAATGCCGGGATCAGCCTGATTCGCGCGGCAGAGGAGACGACCGCAGCGGAATATCGACGAATGATGGAGGTGAATTTGGTGGCGCCGTTTCTGCTGGCGCGGGTGTTTGGGCGGAAGATGCTGGAGGCGCGGAGCGGATCGATTGTGAATGTGGCGTCGATTGCGGGGCTGGTGGCGGTGGCGGATCGCGCCGCCTACAACGCGTCGAAACACGGCCTGATTGGGCTCACGCGGACGCTGGCGGCGGAGTGGGGTGGGCGCGGCGTGCGGGTGAACGCGGTGTGTCCAGGATGGGTGAAGACGGAGATGGACGTTGCAGACCAGAAGGGCGGAAGCTACACGGATGCCGACATCACGCAACGGGTGCCCATGGGGCGGTTTGCGACGCCGCAGGATGCGGCGCGGGCAATCGCGTTTCTGGCCGATGAGCAGGAGAGCGGGTTTGTGAACGGCGCGACGCTGACCGTGGATGGCGGCTGGAGCTCGGATGGGAGCTGGGAATCGGTGAGGATGAAGAAGCGGTGAGCCGACAATCTTCCCAGGAACGATGCCGATAAAACTACGCTTAGCCTGATTGGGTTACTTACGTGAAGAAACCCGGGCTCTCTTTGTTGACCCCCGGGCCACGATCCTTCACATTTGTCAGAATGACGAAAGCAGGCAGAAAACCAGCATATCTCTCCAGGTCTCGTCCGCTGGAGAGCCTGATCTATGTGGTTCGAGACCAGAAGGTGATGCTCGACAGCGATCTGGCGGCTCTGTATGAGGTAACGACAGGGAATTTGAACCTCGCCGTTCGGCGTAATCGGGGCCGTTTCCCTTCGGATTTCATGTTCGCGCTTTCCGGGGATGAAGCGGATTCTTTGCTCTTGCAAAATGCAATAGCAAAAGGCGGTCGAGGTGGCCGGCGGACGCCGCCCTTTGCTTTCACGGAACTCGGTGTGGCCATGCTGGCTTCTGTGCTGAACAGCGAACGCGCCGTGCAAATGAACATTCTGATCATGCGCGCTTTTGTGCGGCTTCGCGAAATCGTGGCGCGCAATAAGAACATCGCAGCCCGCATCGAGAAACTGGAACGGGGCCAGGAACGTTCCATTTCCGTGATTGAGATTCTCGCAGAGGATCTTGGGCGTCTTGCCTATGAGATGAAGGAAATGAAGGCGCTTCCGCCTGTAACCCGGCACAGGATTGGATTCCGATAGAACGAAGAGAGCTGAAATTGGCGTTGCGGAACGCGGATGTTAGCAAGGCCTCCGCAGTGACGCGCGATTCGTCCCCGGCCAGGCTAGCGAGAGGCGGTGGTGGGCGGCAGTCCGGAATTTGCGGGAGCGGCAGTGTAGGTCTGGGCGGCGGCGCGCGCGGCGGACAACACGTTGCCGGGGACGATGCCGAGGATCAGCGTCGTGGCGGCCGTGAGGAAGACCGCGAGGAGAAGCGGGAACGAGGGACGCGAGACTGCCATGATGGGTGAGGCGCCGGAAGGTTGCGAGTAGATTGAGGCGACAACACGGAGGTAGTAGTACGCGGCGATGCCGCTGTTGATGAGGCCGATGATCGTGAGCCAGATCATCCCGGAGTGAAGAGCGGCGGAGAAGACGTAAAACTTGCCGAAGAATCCGCCGGTGAAGGGGATGCCGATGAGGGAGATGAGGAAGAAGGCCATGGCTCCGGCAAGGAGGGGCGAGGCGTACGCGAGGCCGCGGTAGTCGTCAATGAGGGTAAGGTGGTCGTCGTAGCCGCCGGTGTGACTGATGATGGCGAAGATGCCGACATTCATGGCCGCGTAGGAGACGGCGTAGAAGCTGGCGGCGGCGATTCCTTCGGGCGAGAGCGCGGTGAAGGCAACAAGGATGTAGCCGGCGTGCGCGATCGAGGAATAGGCGAGCATCCGCTTAACATTGCGCTGGCGGAGGGCGCCAAGATTCCCAATGGTCATGGAGAGGACCGCGAGCCACCAGAGGATGGGCACCCAGTGCGCGTGGAGAGCCGGGAGCGCTCCGTAAGCGATGCGGAGGAGCACAGCAAACGCGGCGGCCTTGGGGCCGGTGGACATGAGCGCGACGACGGGTGACGGAGCGCCTTCGTAGACGTCGGGGGTCCAGACATGGAAGGGCGCGGCGGAGACCTTGAAGCCGAGGCCAACGATGATCATGGCGAGGCCGATGGTGAGGAGCGGGCTGATGGGCCCGCCGGCTACGGCTTTGCCAACCGCGGCGGCGATGTCGTCGATACGCGTGCTGCCGGTGGCTCCGAAAATGAGCGCGATGCCGTAAAGGAAGAATGAGGTGGCGAAGGAGCCGAGGAGGAAATACTTGAGGGCCGACTCGGGGCTCTTGCCGGTTTTGCGTCGGTAGCCCGCCATGATGTAGGTCGAGATCGAGGAGATTTCCAGCGCGATGAAGACGAGCAGGAGCTCGACGGCGGAGGACATGAGCATCATGCCGACGGCGCCGAACTGGATGAGGGCGAAGAGTTCGCCGAGGCCTTCGGTTTCCGGCGTGACCGCGTCGAGAATGATCAGCAGCGTGGCGAGCACGATGCCGGCGATGAGGACGTGGAAGAAGACGCTGAAAGCGTCGGTCCGAACGACACCATAATAGGCGGTGCCGGCGGGAAGCTGCGCTTGCCAGAAGCTGGTGGCCAGAGCAGCGAGGGTCGCGAGGACAGCGAGCCAGCCGAGGGATTTGCGGCTGGAGCCTTTGGGCATCATCGCGTCGGCGAGCATGATGATGACGCCGCCGAGGGTGAAGAGGACTTCAGGGGCGATACGCGTAAAGTCGTTCACTGCGCACCTGCCGGCGTAAGTTGCGTGGCGCTGGCGACAGGGCTGACAGGCGTGCTGACGGCGGGCGTCGCGCCGGAGAGCGGCGTCATCGCCGGCTCAATGGCTTTGATCCAGTAAGGCGAGAGCACACCCATCGCGAGCATCAGGATGGTCATGGGCCAGAGCGTCACGTGCTCGCGGAAATCGAGATCGGACGCCGGGCGATGGACGACGAGCGAGGACTCCCTGCCGTAGAAGATACGCTGGATCATCCAGAGCATGTACGAGGCGCTGAGAATGACGCCGATCGTGGCGACGCCGACCCAGCGCGGATGCGACGTGAAGGAGCCGCTGAGCACAAGGAACTCCCCGACGAAGCCGTTGAACAGCGGCAGGCCGATGAGGGCGAGCGAGGTGATCACGAAGAGGGTCGCGAGCCAGGGCAGGCGGCTGGCGAGTCCGCCATAGAGGGTCATGTCGTATGTGCCGTAGCGCTCGTAGAGAATGCTGACCAGCACGAGCAGCGCGCCGCCGGTGAGTCCTTCGTTCAGGGTCTGATAGACAGCGCCATTCAATCCCGCCAGGGCGAAGCAGAAGATGCCGAGAGTGCAGAAGCTGAGGTTGCCGAGGATGGAGTAGGCGACGAGTCGCTTCATGTCGGTTTGCGCCAGGGCGACGAGCGCGCCGTAGAGAACGCCAACGACGGCGAGGACGATCATGAGAGGCGCGATGGCGCGGGCCTGTTCAGGGAAGAGGCCGAGATTGAAGCGGAAGATGGAGTAGAGGCCGAGCTTGCCGGCGACCACCATGGCCATCGCGGTGGGCGCTTCCTGAATGACGTCGGCGAGCCATCCGTGAAGCGGGAAGACCGGTACCTTGACGGCGAAGGCGACGAGGAAGGCCAGCGAGAGCCAGAAGAGGGCCTGGGGCGTGAAACCAAGGGAGCCGGAGGCGAGGACGGCTCTGGAGCTGGACGAAATCGAAAGTGCCGGCTTTAGCGTAGAGATAAAGGATTGCCACAAGGAAGAGCGCCGACGGGATGAAGGTGTAGAGGAAGAATTTGATGGCGGCCTGGCGTCCGCGATTCGGGCCGAAGAGCGCGATGAGGATGGCCATGGGAACGAGGGAAAGTTCCCAGAACCCGTAATAGAGGAAGAGGTCGAGCGCGGTGAAGACGCCGATCATCGCGGTCTGCTGGATCAGGAAGAGGAAATAGAACTCTTTGGTGCGGTTCTGGATCGCGCGCCACGAAACGAGAACACCGATGGGAGCGAGAAAGGTAGCGAGAAGAACGAGCCAGAGCGAGAGGCCGTCGACGCCGAGGTGATAGCGGATCGCGGGTGCCGTGATCCATGGCTGGTTTTCTTCGAACTGGAAGCTGTGGCTGGAGTAGTCGAAGTGCGCGGGCAGATGAAGGGAGAGGACGAAAGTGACGAGCGTGACGAGGAGGGTGAAGGCCGGCAGGAGGCGGCCTTTGCGGGGCAGAAACGCGACGACGATCGCGCCCGCGATGGGAACGAACGTGATCAGTGTCAGAATGTGGTTAGTCAGCACGGTCGAGTCTTTCGTCCTTCATCGCAGGATAGAAGTGGGTGGTCCATCCGAAGTACGAGATGGCGAGCAGGAGCGGCAGCGAAGAGGGCCAGCCACCCCGCGTAGGAGCGGATATTGCCGGACTGAATGCGGGCGACCAGAGCGCCGAGGCCCTGCGCGCTGGAGCCGGCGGTGAGTGTGCCGCCATCGATCACGACGCGGTCGATGAGAACGCCCAGGAGCCAGCGGGCGATGAAGAGGACAGGGGTGACGATGAGGGCCGAGTAGATCTCGTCGACCCAGTACTTGTTTTTGACCAGCGAGTAGACGGCGCGGAGGTTCTCGGCCATGCGCGCCGGGAGTCCGGGCTTCGCGTAGTAGAGGATGTGGGCGAAGAGCCAGCCGAGGAAGGCGACGGCTGTCGAAGCGAGAGCAAGGAGCAATTCGAGGTGATTATTGCCCGCAGCCGCGGACGCCGGATTGGCCGTATTAACGACGGGCTCGAGGAAACGGGCGAACCAGTTGCTTCCGCCCAGGCGCTTCGGGCCATCCCATGAAGCCGCCGATGACGGACAGGATGGCGAGGATGACGAGGGGCGCGAGCATGACCCAGGGGCTTTCGTGGACCGGGTGCGCGTGCGGCTCCGCTTCGAGAGTGAGCTTCGTGTCGGAGCGGGCGTGGACTGGGGCCAGATCGTCTTCATGGATCGGCGTGCGGCGCTCGCCGAAGAAGGTCATGTACCAGAGCCGGAACATATAGAAGGAGGTGAGTCCCGCGGTCAGGAGTCCGACAGCCCAGAAGATTTTGCCGCCGTTGGGCGAGAGGAAGGCCTGGTAGAGGATCTCGTCCTTGCTGACGAAGCCGGCGAACGGAGGCACGCCGGAGATGGCGAGCACCGCAGCGGTCATGGTCCAGAAGGTGATCGGGATTCTGGTGCGGAGGCCGCCCATGGCGCGCATATCCTGCTCGCCGGAGAGCGCGTGGATGACCGAGCCGGCGGCGAGGAAAAGCAGCGCCTTAAAGAAGGCGTGCGTGACGAGATGGAAGATGCCGGCGGAATACGCCGCGACACCGCAGCCGAGGAACATGTAGCCGAGCTGCGAGATGGTGGAGTAGGCGAGGACGCGCTTGATGTCGGTCTGGAGGATGCCGATGGTCGCCGCGAAGAATGCTGTACCGACGCCGATGGTGGCGACGATGGCGAGCGCGAGCGGCGAGCGATCGAAGATGACGTGGGTGCGCGCGACCATGTAGACGCCGGCGGTGACCATGGTGGCGGCGTGAATCAGCGCTGAGACGGGCGTCGGGCCTTCCATCGCGTCCGGCAGCCAGACGTAAAGCGGGATCTGCGCCGACTTGCCGGTAGCGCCGAGGACGAGGAAGAGCGCGATGGCGGTGAGGAATCCGCTTTGCCATTCGGGATGCGCGCCAATTTGGCTGAAGACGTCACTGAAGCTGAGCGAGCCGAAGTGCGCGATCAGCAGGAACATCGCGAGCAGGAAACCGAAGTCGCCGATGCGGTTGACGATGAAGGCTTTTTTGCCGGCGTTGGCGGCGGAGTCGCGCGTGAAGTAGAAGCCGATGAGCAGATACGAGGCGAGGCCCACGCCTTCCCATCCGACGAACATGAGCAGGAAGTTTTCGGCGAGGACGAGGGTGAGCATGAAGAAGAGGAAAAGGTTCATGTAGGCGAAGAATCGCCAGTAGCCTTCCTCTTCGGCCATGTAGCCGACCGAGTAGACGTGGATCAGAAACCCGACGCCGGTGACGATACAGAGCATCACGAGCGTGAGCTGGTCGAGCTGGAATGTGAAGTCGGCATGGAAGGAGCCGGAGGCGATCCAGGTACCGAGGTTCTCGACGTGCGGCAGAGTAAGCGAACCAAATTTTGTAACAATGACTGCGACCTGAATGGCCGGGATCACCGATGCGATGAGCGCAATGGTGGTGACCACCGCCTTCGGCAATTTGCGGCCGAGGAGACCGTTCACCAGAAATCCGGCGAGGGGGACGAGCGGGATGAGCCAGAGGTGAAGGTCGGGATTCATAGTTTCATCAGGTCGATGGAATCGACGTTAAGAGTGTTGCGGGCGCGAAAGACAGCGATGATGATGGCGAGGCCAACGGCGGCTTCAGCGGCGGCGACCACCATGACGAAGAAGACGAAGATCTGGCCGTTGACCTGGAGATGGCCGGTGATCTGGCTCCACTGGCGCGAGAAAGCGATGAAGGCCAGGTTGACGGCGTTGAGCATGAGCTCGATCGACATGAAGACGGTAATGATGTTGCGCTTGATGAGAAAAGCCGCCACGCCAATGGAGAAGAGGACCGCACTGAGAACGAGGTAGTACGCGATTGGAACCACGGCTCAGTGTTCCTTTCTGGCGAGCGCGACCGCGCCGAGGATAGCGATGAGGATGAGGACCGACGTCACCTCAAAGGGCAGGAGCAGGTCCTTGAAGAGCACGCGGCTGAGGTCGCTGGTGGTGGCCAGATATTCGCCGATGCGGGCCTGGCCGAAGTCGCTGCGTCGCGAGATGAAGACAAAAGCCAGCAATCCGAGCAGCGCCGCCGCGCCGGGGAACCCTGCGATGTAGGCGAGTTTGCTGCCATGGGTGCGCTCTTCTTTGCCCGCGTTGAGCAGCATGATCACGAAGGTGAACAGCACCATGATCGCGCCGGAGTAGACGATGACCTGCGCGGCGGCAAGGAATTCTGCGCCGAGGAGAAGGTAAAGGACAGCGAGCGAACTCATCACGACGATGAGCGACAGCGCGCTGTTGATGGGGTGGCGCTGGAGCAGGAGGTTCAGCGCCCCCGCCACACACAGCACCGCAAAGAAGATGAAGAGAGCCAGATGCATGGTCTTTTAACATGCCGCAATCTGCGGGTACAGCGTAGCCGGTCCGAAACCAGGATTGTATTACTGCACGGGCAACCAGAGCCCTATGCAGAAGCTGGTGACAACAATGTTGGCGACCGCCACGGGCACGAGGAATTTCCACCCAAAGCCCATGAGCTGGTCATAGCGGAAGCGCGGCAGCGTGCCACGCACCCAGATGTATAGAAAGAGAAAGCCGAAAACCTTGGCGACGAACCAGAAGACGGAGAAGAACGCTGTGGCAACAGGTCCGGTGCCGAAGTGGAAGAAGTTGCCGAAGGGGCTCGTCCATCCGCCGAAGAAGAGCAGGGTGGCGACGCAGCCGACGGTGATCATGTTGCCGTACTCAGCCATGAAGAACATGGCGAACTTCATCGAACTGTATTCGGTGTGGTAGCCCGCGGTCAGCTCGGACTCGGCTTCGGGAAGGTCGAAGGGAGAACGGTTCGTCTCCGCATACGCCGCCATCAGATAAATGAAGAAGGCGACGAACTGGAATCCACCAAAGAAGTTCCAGGAGAGGAGCCCGTGCGGAGCCTGGATGCCGACGATGTCGCGAAGGCGCAGCGATCCGGCGCGCAACACAACGCCGACCAGCGAAAGGCCAAGCGCGAGTTCGTAGCTGATGACCTGCGCCGAAGCTCGCAATGCGCCGAGCAGCGAGTATTTGTTGTTCGACGACCAGCCGGAGAGAGCAATGCCGTAGACACCGACCGAGGTGATGCCGAGCAGGATCAGCAGGCCGATGTTGTTGTCGGAAATCTGGAAAAACTGCATGCCGTGCCAGCGGATGTCCGCGCCGAAGGGGATAACCGAGATCGACAGCAGCGCGCACGAAAGCGCGATCATGGGCGCGAGGATGTACAGAGGACGGTAGACCGCCTCGGGAATCAAATCCTCTTTCAGAAACAGCTTTGCGCCATCGACCAGTGGCTGGAGGAGACCGAAGGGACCGACGCGGCTCGGTCCCCAGCGATTCTGAATGCGGCCGACCAGCTTGCGCTCCAGCAGCACGGTATAGGCCACGCACATGAGGAAAATCACAACCACCACGATGACCTTGGCGAGGTTGAACAGCAGAAACGGAATCAGGCTTGTGTCCATTGGGTCTTTTCTTAATCCGCTGCTGTGTCGACGGGGTTGCGGGATTCGAGAACGGAGTGCAGGGTCTTGCTGTAGAAGCCGAGCGATCCGGAGGTGAAGAGCGTGTCGTTGGAGGGCAGGACGAGGTCGGGGCGCGCCGCGATGCCTTCGATCTGGACGAGCGCTGGTTTGACGTGCTGATCGTTGCCGGCGAGCAAATCGAGACGCGGAACGTCGTAGGACGGCACGAGACGCTGGATCTCGTCGAAGATGGCGAACGGGTCGAACGGACTGAGTTTGGGCTCCAGATGATGCGCGGCGAGCCAGACGCCGTGACGGTCGGCTTCGCCGGATTGCGCGCCGCGGGCCTGGCCCATGTCGGCGCGAACGGTGCCGGTGCTGAAGGGGACGAGCTTTTTGACGTCGGCGCCCATAGCAGCGGCGATGCGAACGATGAGCTCGAAGTCGGTGCGAACGCCGGCCCGGTCCGCGGCTTTTTTCACCAGCTGCAGGTCGCCGAAGGTGTTGGTCGCGGTGCCGGTCTTCTCGTAGAGGTTCGCAGCCGGCAGAATCACGTCGGCGAACTGCGCCGTTTCGGTGAGGAACATGTCCTGCACGACGATGAAGGTGCTGTGGAGAGCGTCGCTGTGGCGGGCGTAGCGGGCGACCGGATTTGCGCCAACTATATATAGGGCGCTCAGGCTGCCGGCTTCGGCGGCGTCGAACATCTGCAGCAGGTTGAGGCCAGGCGCCTTGGGCAGGCTCGGATACTCTGCGGAGAAGTGAGCCGCGGCGGTGACTGGGACGTAGCCGGGCAGCAGGTCGGGGTAGAGGCCCATGTCAGCCGCACCGCGGGAGTTGGCGTAGTCGCCGAGGCAGGCGAATTTGACGTTGGGCAGGGTCGCGCCCCAGGCGACGAGAGCCTCAAGGTCGCGGCTGCGGAACTCGGAGCCGAAGACGATGACGAGGGACTCCTCTTTGCGGAGCGCGTCGCGGAAGGCGACGGCGGATTTGTCGTCGTCGAGCGGAGCGGCGGTGCCGGCGAGCCACGAGACAAGACCGGCGTAGCCATCTTCGGGGATTTCGAGGAAGGCGGTGGCCTGACGGCGCAGCTTAATGGGGTTGTGATTCGCGACGTAGAGGCGCGCCTGGTTGAGGCGAACGTTGGTGCGAATCTGCCAGGCGAGGCCGGGGTGCTGCTCGGTGGGATCGTTGCCGAGGAGCAGAATGGCTTTGGCAGCGGCGATGTCGCGGAGCGAGGCTTCTGCTTTGCCATTCATCGCCGCGGCGAAGGCCGGGTAATCGGCGGTGCGGTGGTGGTCGATATTGTTGGTGCCGAGGATCGTCCGCGCGAACTTCTGCAGCAGATAGGACTCTTCGTTCGTGGTCCGGTTCGAGCCGATGACGCCGATGGCCGACCCGCCTTTGCTGTCGCGAATCTCGCACAGCTTGTTGCCGGCGAACTCGAGGGCTTCTTCCCAGGTGACTTCTTCGAGGCGGCCGCTCGACTTGCGGATCATCGGCTTGGTGAGGCGGTTCTCGCGATTCGCAAAGTCGAATGCGTAACGGCCCTTGATACATAAGAAGTCGCCGTTGATGCCGGACTTGTCGCGGTTGTCGCCGCGCACGATCTCCATGCCCTCGTCGGAGCGGCGAACGCCGAGGGTGGTCTTGCAGCCGTCGCCGCAGTGAGTGCAGACGGTGCCGACGTGGGACATCTCCCAGGGGCGCGTTTTGTATCGATAGGCTCCCGACGTGAGCGCGCCGACGGGACAGATGTCAATGCACATGCCGCACTCTTCGCACTCGAGGTGATCCTGTTTGTTGGGCGCGATGACCGAGCCGGCGCCGCGGTTCTGAATGCCCAGGGCCCAGACGTCCATGCCTTCGCCGCAGACGCGGACGCAGCGGTAGCAGAGAATGCAGCGCGGGCGATCGAAGAAGACGACCGGCGACCACTGCTGCTCTTCGCGATGCTGCTTGATCTCGACGAATTTGGATTCGCCGGGACCGTACTTGAAGGTCATGTCCTGCAGTTCGCACTCGCCGCCGGCGTCGCAGACGGGGCAGTCCAGCGGATGGTTGCCGAGGACCAGTTCGATCATCGCCTTGCGGGCCTGGGCGATTTCGGGGCTCTCGGTGGTGACGACCATGCCTTCGGCGACCGGCGTGGTGCAGGCGGTCTGGAGTTTGGGGACTTTTTCGAGGCGGACAACGCACATGCGGCAGGCGGCCTGGAGGGAGAGTCCGGGGTAGTAGCAGAAGGCGGGAATCTCGATGCCGTGCGTGCGGCAGGCTTCAATGAGCAGCGTGCCCGCGGGCGCGGTGAGCTTCTTGCCGTCGACGGTAAAGGTAACGTCAGCCATTCATATCCTTCAGACCAGTGCGGGCTCGGGTTCCGCGGTGTGGCGGTAAGGGCAGCCTTTGCCGTCGAGGTGGTCTTCAAACTCCTTGCGAAATTTCTTGACGAAGGCGATGGTGGGCATGGCGGCCGCGTCGCCGAGCGGGCAGAAGGTGCGGCCCAGCATGTTTTCGGCGAGGTAGCGGATGTTGTCGATGTCCTTGTCGACGGCGCCGCCTTCATGCAGGCGGGTCAGCGACTTTTTCAGCCAGTCGGTGCCTTCGCGGCAGGGGATGCACCAGCCGCAGCTTTCGTGCGCGTAGAACTTCATCGTACGGAGGGCGAACTCGACCATGCAGACCGTCTCGTCAAGCACGACAACGCCGCCTGAGCCAAGCATAGAGCCGGCTTTGCCAACCTGATCGAAATCCATGCCGATGTCGATTTCGTCCGCGGTAAGGGCGGGCGTTGATGACCCGCCAGGAACGACAGCCTTCAGCTTCTTGCCGTTAGGGATGCCGCCGCCCACCTCGTAGATCATCTTCCTGAGGTTGTAGCCCATGGGCAGTTCGTAGACGCCAGGGCGTTCGACGTGGCCGCTGAGGCAAAAGAGGCGCGTGCCGCCGTTGCGCTCGGTGCCGAGTTTGGCGTAGTCGGCGGCGCCCATGCGGAAGATGTGCGGAACGGTGGCGATGGTCTCGGCGTTGTTAATGATGGTCGGCCCGCCGTAGAGCCCGACGACCGCCGGGAACGGCGGGCGGATGCGCGGGATGCCACGCTTCCCTTCCAGGGATTCCATGAGCGCGGATTCTTCGCCGACTTCGTACGCGCCGGCGCCGGTCTGGGTGACGATGTCGAAGTCGATGCCGGAGCCGAAGATGTTCTTGCCGAGGAAGCCCTTGGTGTAGGCCTGAGCGACAGCGCGCTCCATGATTTGTAACAGATACCGATACTCACCCCGGAGATAGATGAATCCCATTTTGGCCTGGACGGAGAGGCCGGCGATGATCGTGCCTTCGATGACGGAGTGCGGGTCGTGCTCGAAGATCAGGCGGTCCTTGCAGGTACCGGGCTCGGACTCGTCGCCGTTGACCAGGACGTACTTGGGTTTGGCGGATTGCTTGGGCACGAACGACCACTTGAGGCCGGTGGGGAAGCCTGCGCCGCCGCGGCCGCGCAGGTTCGAGGCTTTCATCTCGTTGATGATGCCTTCGGGGCCGAGCGCGAGGGCTTTGCGTGCGGACTCGTAGCCGCCCAGCTCGATGTAGCGGTCGATGTCCGTCGCGCCCTGGCCGAAGCGGTACGAGACGATGGGGACGCAGTCGGGATGGGTGGAGAGCGTCGCCATTATTTGGCCGCCCCGCTTTTAGATTTAGCGCGGTAGTCGTCGAGGACCTTGTCCATCGACTCAGCCGTCAGGTTCTCGTGGAAGTCGTAATTGACCTGCGCCGCGGGGGCCCAGGAGCAGGCGCCGATGCACTCGACTTCTTCCAGAGAAAAGAGGCCGTCGGACGTGACGCCTTTGTTGGCGACGCCGAGCTTCTTCTTGCAATGGTCGAGGATTTCGTTGCCGCCGCGCAACATGCAGCTGATATTGGTGCAGACCTGAACGTGATATTTGCCGGCGGGTTTGGTGCGGAGCAGCGAGTAGTAGCTGATCACGTTGCGAACATCGAGCTCGCTGATACCGATGCGCTCGGCGATCTCGGCGATGACTGCGTCGGAGAGGTAACCGACTTCGTCCTGGGCATAAAGGAGCATGGGGACGAGGGCGGAGCGCTTCACGGGGTAGAGGGTGACAGCTTGTCGAAGCGTGCGGCGAGCGCGGGAGAGAAGAGAGTGGTCATCGTTTCTCTCCCCACAGTTTCTTAAAAAGAACAGAAAGATCGATGGCAGCGTGATCCATCTCCATGACAGTCCCGTCCAGGGCGATGGTCCCATCGGACTGCAGCTCGAAATGGCCTTGTTGATTCAAACCCGAGTGACTGCAGATGTGCCATTCTCCGGTCCCGGCTCGTGGGTCATAACTGAGCTCCAACTGCGCGCCTTCCACATCAACTCGAATGCCGCTGCCAGTCTCTGCGAATACCGCCTCTTTGCCGTCATGAAGAGCGGCCACACCAGCATAGGCGTGCACGAGCGCGGCAAACGCCTGGCACAGCAAGCTCTGAACCCTCTGCTCTGTCGCAGTTTCGGTCACCGGTCGATTTCTCCCAGAACAATATCAATCGACCCGATCACGGCGACCACGTCGGCGATCAGCCGCCCGACGCACATGGTTTCCAGCGCCTGCAGCGTCGCGAACGACGGGTTGCGCATGTGAACGCGGTACGGCTTGGCGGTTCCGTCGCTGACCGCGTAGTAGCCCATCTCACCGCGTGGCGATTCGACGGCCTGGTAGACCTCGCCGGCCGGAACCTGGAAGCCTTCGGTGACGATTTTGAAGTGGTAGATGAGCGCTTCCATCTGCGTCTTCATCTTTTCGCGGTCGGGCAGCACCACGTGCGGCGCGTCGGCCTTGATGGGGCCTTCGGGCATGCCGTCCAGCGCCTGCTGGCAGATCTTGACGGACTCGCGCATCTCGCGGAGACGCACGATGTAGCGGGCCCAGACATCGCCATCCGTCGAGGTGGGCACTTCAAACTTGAACTTCTCGTAGCCGGTGTACGGCATGTCGCGGCGCAGGTCCCAGTCCACGCCGGAGGCGCGCAGCGGCGGGCCAGTTACTCCGAGGGCGATGGCGTCGTCAGGGCTCAGATAGCCAACGCCCTTCAGCCGGTTAATAAAGATGGGATTCCCGGTGAGCAGGTTTTCGTATTCGTCGATTTTCTCCGGCAGCACCTTGACCAGCGCCTGGACCGAATCGAAAAAGTCCAGCGGCGGCTCCAGCGCGAGGCCTCCGATGCGGAAGTACGACGTCATCATCCGCTGGCCGGACACATGCTCGAAGATGCGCAGAATCTCTTCGCGCTCGCGGAAGGTATACAGGAAAACCGTCAGCGCGCCGATGTCCATGGCGTGCGTGCCCAGCCACACCAGATGCGAATTCAGGCGGGTCAGCTCGTTCAGCAGAACGCGCATCCACTGCGCTCGCTCCGGGATTTCCAGCTGCAGCAGCTTCTCGCCCGCCAGACAGAACGCCAGGTTGTTCGTCATCGGGCAGAGGTAGTCGATGCGGTCTGTGAGCGGAACCACCTGCTGCCAGAATTTCGCCTCGCACGTTTTCTCGATGCCGGTGTGCAGATAGCCGATATCCGGAACGAGCTTCACAACCGTCTCGCCGTCGATTTCCAGCACGACACGGAGCACGCCGTGCGTCGAAGGATGCTGCGGTCCCATGTTGAGGACCATGGTGTGGTCCTTCGAGCCTTCTTCCGGGCGCGGCTTGACCAGCGTCGCCGTTTCGACGAAGCCGGGAATTTCGGGGGCGTGGGGGTTTTCGAGCTGGTCAGCCATCAGCGATAGCCCTCCACGGGATAGTCTTTGCGCAGCGGATGGCCTTCCCATTCTTCGGGCAGCATGATGCGGCGCAGGCCAGGATGACCGTGGAAGCGGACGCCGAACAGGTCCCAAACCTCGCGCTCGTAGTAATTGGCCGAGGGCCAGACGGGCGTGATGCTGCCAATCGATGGATCAAGAGATCCGACCATGGCGTGGAGCCGCACCCGCTCCTTCAGCTGGTGCGACAGGATGTGATACGTGACCTGGAAGCGCGGCTCGGCCGGGTACCAGTCCACGCAGGTGACGTCCTCAAGAAAGTTGTAACCGGCGGTCTGCAGAGTGCGGCATGCGGCGCGGATCTGGTCAGCGGCAATCACCAGGGTCAGCTCGCCGCGGTCGAATTTCGCGTTGGCGATGGCGTCAGGGTGCGCGGCGCGGAGGGCCTGGATGGCCACATTCTGCGCGAGGGCTTCAAACACAGCCTGTCGATTGAGCAGCGCTTCTCCCATGACTCCTTCCGCGGGCTGGAGGGTTTGGTGTTAGAGGTCAGCCTTGTCGGAGGCCCAGTCGAGGATGCCTTTCTTCCAAACATAGAAGATGCCGATGACGACGAAGCCGAGGTAAACCAGCATTTCCCAGAATCCGAACATTTGCGAATGGGTGATCTTTGGCAGCTGGCGGTAAATGACCGCCCAGGGAAGCATGAAAACGGCTTCCACATCGAACAGGATGAAGAGCATCGCGACCATATAGAAGCGCACGGAGAAACGGCCGCGCGCGTCGCCTTCGGCGGGGATGCCGCATTCGTAAGCTTCGAGTTTTTCTTTAATGTTGCGGTGGCGGCCGATAAACCAGGACATGCCGACCATTCCACCGGAAAGGGCGCCTACCACCACGATCTGCATCAGCAGGGGAAGGTAATTCCAGATGTAGGGGTGGTTTTGCAAGGCCGTTCTCCTGGACAACGACAACCGAGCGGAGGAATGGGGAACTGCCGCTGCCTCCATTTCGAGACTAAGTCTGCGGTTGTCAAGAGTCAAGTTACTGAAGCAGAGTACGAGGCGCGTCTGAAGGTGGCACTCTGCGCGCCGAAAGGCGCCGCTCCCTCAAACTGCTCTGGGTCCTGCCTGGCGAACCGAATCGGGCACGTGGAATCTGCGGAAGTTCTCGACGAACTTCGAAGCCAGGAGTCGGGCCTGCGCGTCGTACGCGTGCTGGTCCGCCCACGCGTTGCGGGGGTTGAGCAGCTCCGACGGAACGCCGGGACAGGCCGTGGGAATGCTGAGGCCGAAAGCCGGTTCGGTGACGTATTCGGCATGCGCCAGGCCGCCGTTGAGCGCAGCGTGCACAATCGCGCGCGTGTGGGGCAGGCTCATGCGCTTGCCGACGCCGAAGGCGCCGCCCGTCCAGCCCGTGTTCACGAGCCAGCACTGGGCGTGGTGTTCGCGTAGCCGGCGGCCCAGCATCTCGGCGTACACACTGGGAGCGAGCGGCAGGAACGGGGAGCCGAAGCAGGTGGAGAATTCAGGCACCGGCTCGCTGCCGAGGCCCGCCTCGGTGCCGGCGAGTTTCGCTGTATAGCCGGAGAGGAAGTGGTACATGGCCTGATCGGGCGTGAGTTTCGCGATCGGGGGCAGGACGCCGAACGCGTCCGCTGCGAGGAAGAGCACGTTGCGCGGATGGCCGCCGACGCCGGGGATCACGGCATTGGCGATGAAGTCGACGGGATAAGCGGCGCGGGTATTTTCTGTGTAGCGGATGTCGGAGTAGTCGGGCTCGCCGTTACGCGGGTCGAGAACGACGTTTTCAAGCACCGAGCCGAAGCGAATGGCGTTATAGATCTGCGGCTCTTTCTCCGGGGTGAGGTCGACGCATTTGGCGTAGCAGCCGCCTTCGAAGTTGAAGACGCCATCGGGGCTCCAGCCATGCTCGTCGTCGCCGATGAGGCGTCGATCCGGGTCGGCGGAGAGGGTGGTTTTGCCGGTGCCGGAGAGGCCGAAGAAGAGAGCCGAGGCGCCGCCGGCTCCTGTATTGGCCGAGCAGTGCATGGGGAAGACGTTGCGCGGTGGGAGGAGGTAGTTCATTACGCCGAAGATGGACTTCTTCATCTCGCCGGCATATTTTGTGCCGCCGATGAGCACGATTTTGCGGGTAAAGTCGGCGAGGATGAAGGTGGAGGAGCGGACCCCATCGCGCTCCGGGATGGCTTCAAATTCGGGAGCGGCGATGACGATGAATTCCGGTTTGTGGGACGCCAGTTCGTGGAGTTCGGGGCGGACGAAGAGCTGCTTCACAAAGAGCGCGTGCCAGGCGTACTCGCAGATGACCTGGATGGGCAGCCGGTATGTGGGGTCAGCGCCGGCGGCCAGATCCATGATGAACAGGTCGCGCTCGGCCATGTGGCGGACGACCCGCTGCAGCAGGGCCTCGAACTTCTCGGGCGGGAACGGCTGGTTGACCTTGCCCCAGTTCAGGCGCGAGCGTGTTTCGTCATCCTCAACGGTGAACTTGTCACGCGGAGAGCGCCCGGTGCGGGCGCCCGTCATCGCGACCAGAGCACCGTTGGCGGCGAGGCGCCCTTCACCTCGGGCGATGGCGGTTTCCACGAGCTGAGGGGTAGAAAGGTTGCGGTGAGCGTGCAGACCTTCGCTGAGGCGTTTGAGTTCCTGGGTGGTTGCGGTAGCGGCCATCGCGGGAGCCTCCGTGGGTCAAAGGGAACAAATTATTGTCCCATCCGGTGAAGACCTTGCAAAGGGAAAAGAGGTCGGAGGGTTCCATCGATTGGACTAAGATCGTCAGCATTGTGCCGACGCCGTTTGAAAGCGCACAGCTGAACCTGAAGCTCTTCGAGCTGCGCCGGGAGCCGGTCCTGCGCGAAGCGCGAGCCTGGTTTACGCGCGAATTCAACCCGGAAAGCTTCGAGGAACTGGAAGCGAAGATTCGTGGCGAACATAATGCGTGGTTTCGGATGGTACTGGGCTACTGGGACATGGCGGCATCGCTGGTGACGACGGGCGCGATCGACAGCGAGGCGTTTCTGGCGGCGCACACGGAGATTATCGCTACCTTCAGTAAGGTCCATCCGTTTCTGCAGGAGATCCGCGAGGCGACCGGCGAGCCGGAACTCTTCGGGCATATCGAAAGTGTGGTTATGGGAATGCCGAACGCTGGAACCATCCTGGCCCGGCGGCGCGAGGCGCTGCGGGCAGCAGCGAAGGCTCGGCGACAGAAAGAGGCAGCGGCCGGCCGGGCTTAGCGCTCACACCTGGGGCTGTGCGTCGTCCAGGGGAACCAGCCAGGGGAGATTGCGCGTGTGTCCGGCTTCGTGGAGGACCGCGTCGACGTTCTGCAGGACCTCCTCGATGGTCATGGTGTACATCTCGCGACCGTTGTCGTAGCCGGACTCGATGGCCTTCTTCAGATAGCGTCCGGCGGCCTGAGCGGCGAGGGAGTCGGTGATGACGTGGCCGGTGCGCTTCTTCTTCTCCACCCAGGCGACGCAGGGCAGGGCAATCCAGACCGTTCGGCCGTTGACGTCGAAGCGGATGTCGACCGCGTCAGCGTGGCGCGTGGCGATAGCGACAATGTTGGCTTTCCAGCAGCAGTGCAGCTCTTCGCCGGTCCAGCGATCTGTAGTGTGGAAATCTTCGTACATGGCTCTTTCAGCGTAGAGCATTTTGGGGTGGCGCGCATCCGGCTGAGCGCGGGATAAGAAACCGGCGTCATGTGGGTGCCGGAGAGCGAACGCGCCGGGGGAGGAGTTGATCAGAAAATAACCATGGGAAAGTGCAAAAAGAAAAACAAATCTTCAGGGGGTTTGTGCGTCCAATGTATGTCCTGAACGAGGGTACTGAACGAAATATGGACCCGGGACCAGCCCTTATCTGAGGAGTTTCGTCGTGACCCTTCCATTGCAAACCCCCAAACAGCGGCGATTCGAGGAGCGGCTTCGCCATCAACAGCGGCAACTGGAGCGCACCATGATCAGCGCGGCGAAAGAGGGCCGCCGGACGGTCGCCGAGGACACACTGGATGTCGCCGATCAGGCGGTGTTGTCGTATCAGAAGGAGCTGCTCTTCTCTCAGGGGACCGAGGGCCACAGCCAGCTGTCGCTGGTCCGGGTAGCTCTGGAGCGGCTCCGCGAGGGGACCTTCGGGGAGTGTCTGCACTGCGGCAAACCGATCGGCGAAAAGCGGCTGGATGCGCTGCCCTGGACGCCGTACTGCATCGTTTGCCAGGAGAAGGTGGAGACGGGCGAGATCGAGGACGTGGTGCGGGCCGCATAAGGACCCGGGCTCCGAGCACCAGGCTCCGGGCTGCGTGTTAAACTGAGGAGTATCTTGTGCGAATGTGCGCCTTGGTGCGCGTTCGCGACTCCCGCCCAAAGGAAACTCGGGAAACCCGGTGGACACACAGACCCGTCACGCTCTTAAACAGGACAAGTTCGTCAACGTAACCACCTCCGGCCTGGAATGGATCGGGGAGCACCGCAGCAACGTGATTGCGTGGTCGGTGGGCGTGGTGCTGGCGGTGGCGATCGTGGTCGCGAGCATCATCGTGTACCAGAAGCGCGAGGCGGCGGCGAACCAGGTGCTGGGGCAGGCGATGGACATCTATGAGACACCGCTGACCCAGCCGAATCAGCCGGCCGAGCCGGGGCTCAAGACGTATGCGACCGCGGCGGAGCGGGCGAAGGCGGCGTACCCTCTGTTCCGGCAGACGGCGGACCAGTATGGCTGGCTGCCAGCTGGGCAGATGGCTCGCTACTTCGCCGGCGTCACCGAGCTGGACATGGGGCAGGCGTCGCAGGCGGAAGCGGACCTCGAAAAGGCGACCCATGCCGGCAACAGCAATCTGGCCGCGCTGGCGAAGATCGCGCTGGCGAACCTGTACGAGCAGACGGGCCGCAATTCGCAGGCGGTGACGCTGTTCCAGGATGTGATTGCGCATCCGACGTCGACGGTGCCGAAGGCTGAGGCGCAGCTGCAGCTGGCTCAGCTCTACGAGACCACGCAGCCTCAGGAAGCGCGGCGGCTCTACGCGGAGATCAAGGACCAGGACAAGCAGTCCGACGCGGCGCAGATTGCGACGCAGAAGTTGCAGAGCCTGAAGTAGAAGAGCAGCCGGTAGCCGGTAGGCTAATACAGGGATGGGCGCTTTGGCGCCCATTTTTGTTGGCGCGGAGTTTGAGCCCGGACGCGGTTCCTGTCTGGGGAGGAACGGGCGGCTCGGTTTTGCTAGGCGCTCTTCTGCTTGTCGGCTTCGATGATTTCGAGGTCGGCACCGCGAACCAGCTTTTCCTCCACCGCGGAGGCGTGGTCGAGGACGATAACGTAAACGTCGTCGAGGGAGCTGAGCTTCTTCTCGACGGTCCCGACAACGTGCTTGCCCTTGATGCGGACCTTTTGTCCAGGTTTGAAGTTCATGGTGTAAGGCTAGGCTCGCGGTGGCTGAGTTCACTATCCCAAGAAGGGGGCAAACCGGGGGGACAGAACAGTAACCGTAAGCCTGCACGAAGGTGATTGTGATTGTGAACGACGGTGCGTTGCAGGGTGATGAAAGACAGCCGGTAGCTTGTGGCCGGAAGCCTGTAGCTGGTGTGTGAGGCCCACGAAAATCCTGCTTTCAACTTTCGGCTGGTGAAGCGGTCGGCTAAGAGCCGGTCAGCGATAGAAGCGGCCAGCCTTCGCGTGAACCGGCCGTGGTTTCGCGTTTTGTGCGCCATTTTGTCGAGGCTGTTCGTCTTTCTACGGGGCACAAGTTGCAAAGTGCTTTGTTTTGAAATACCTGGCTATGTTTACAAACTTGACAACTTTTGAGGGAGCCATTCCTTTCCGGTACCTAAGTCACGAACCGAAGCACGCGTATGACGGGTGATCGAAAGGCATGGTGAAGCTTCTTTCTCCAACAGAAAAGGCCGCCTGTGGGCGGCCTTGCGACGTTGCGGAACCGGATTGGGGGGGCGGATTTTCTTTCTATCCCCCTATTATCAGGATACCAAGTTGAGCCAACAGATCTGCCAACTTTACCCAGGGGTTTTGGCGTGGAAGTGGTTTGGAATCAGGGGCCGTTACTTTGGTGGGCAAATATCCCTTGACGTAAGGTATGATTTGTGGGAAACTGTTCTTGTCATGAACAGTCGCCAGTCCATTCCGCCGGAACGTCGCTTTACAATCAACGACTTCAACGCGCTGTTTCCCGACAATGACGCCTGCCTGGATTGGCTCATGGAGAAGCGCTACCCCGGCGCACGCGCCATCTGCTCATTCTGCCGCGTGGAACGCCTACACCATCGGATCGCCAGCAAAAAGGCTTACGCCTGCGACAACTGCGGCACCTATATCTCCCCCATGGCCGGAACGATCTTCGAGAAGTCCAGTACTTCGCTGCGGCTGTGGTTCTATGCGATCTACCTGATGTCTGCGACCCGCTGCGGAATATCCGCAAAGCAGATTCAGCGTGAAACTGGCGTCACGTACAAAACCGCGTGGCGCATCTTCAAGCAGGTCCGAACCCTGATGTCGGAAGACATCAGATTGGAGGGGCCTACAGTAGAGATGGATGAATCCGTGTTTGGCGGTCGCCGCCGTGGACAGGGCATCAAGGGGCGCTCTGCGCACGGCAAGGGCAATAAGACCCTCGTAGTCGGCATGGTTGAGCGCAAGGGGCGCGTGGTCGCGATGGTTGCCGACGATACGACTCGCAAAACACTGCATGGGATCGCTCAGGAAAGGATTCTTCCCGCGTCCATCGTCTACACCGACGACTACACCCCGTACCACGGTCTGACTGCGAAAGGGTACCAACACCGCCGCATCAAACACAGCGCTGGCATCTACGTGATGGGCGACATCCACACGCAAACGATTGAAGGATTCTGGAGTCTGGTAAAGCGCGGGATCGGCGGCGTCTACCACGCGGTCAGCAAGAAGTATCTTGCAGACCTATCTGAATGAATACAGCTTTCGCTACAACCGCAGAGCGGCTAATGAGCCGATGTTTGTTTCTCTTCTCGATCAGGTGACGGCGAGGGCGGAATAGCCTTTCGCACCGCTCCCTCGAAGTCTTCCAGCGTGATTGGCTGCATCAACTCTTGAATTTCTTCAGAGGGAATCAGGAGTTTTCTTTTGCCCGCGCGCTTTTCTTTTTTGGTCAGCTTCGCTGTTCGACGCATACAGAATCGCCTGTTAGGATTATCGCACTTTCTTTAGAACCAGTGCTTGCCGAGCAGCCGAGTGATGACTGCCGCAAGCGGGATCAACACCGCTACTATCCCCAAGATCAGCATTGTCCAAAGAAACGCGGTGAATATGCTTGTTTCCCTGTCTTCGGTGTCTACGCGCGTATTAGACGACGCGATCCGCAAGAGCGACCAGAGCTTGCGCGACGGGTATTTCCACGCGTTGTTATTCTGCACCGTCCTCGTCTTAATCGGCGTCATTCTCGAAGAGGCTGAAGACATTCCATTACCGATTCGCTGGCACTTTTTTGATCCAGAGACAGGGACGGTCAGAACCCGCCACGCGTTGCGAAAATGGATCCATCGAATCGCCAAGTGTGGCTGGTTATTGATCGTTCTTGGCGTACTTGGCGAAGGGTTATTTGAGGAACTGGCGTCACGCGCAGATGGTATCCTGCAAAGATTCGATGAGATTACAGTGAACAGCGCCGAGGACAACGCTGAAGACGCACAGCGATCTGCCAAAAACGCATCGCAAGCTGCCTCAGATGCGGAGGCAAATGCCAGTGGTGCCAGGCGAGAAGCTAAAGCTCTCGCTGTAGAGCTAATGAGCACGAAGGACCAATTACTCGCAACGGAGAGAAGACTTGCCAGTGAAACGCAGCGCACACTGAGTCTTGAACAGCAGTTCTCTTGGAGAACTGTGACTCCAGAGCAAAAGGATAGATTGAGAAAGTTACTTCTTTCGTTCAACCCAAGAGCCAAAGGCAAGTTCTTGAATTTACCCCTCTGGAATCTGGTCATCAATATTTCATATCTGAACCAGAATGCTGAGGCGGAAGAATATGCCGGTGAAGTAAAGGATGCACTCGAAGGGCTTGGGGCGGAAATCCCTGAGATGGGAATGACTGAACCGTTTGGAAAGACCGCCGAGGGGATGGAAATTTCCGCCAATCCTGATCTCAACCCTATGGCGACGACACTACTAACCGATCTAAACATATCGGGGATTAAAGTTGTGGGGCGAAAGGATTCAAAAATGGACGGTCGTACGTTCTCGATTTTCGTCGGCGCAAAACCGCACGTTAACATTACTAAACCGTAAAACCAAAGGGCCATGCCGTTACCTCAGATGACACAGCCCGGATGCAAGGTATCGATCTGCCTGTCACGGCCTAATCAGTATACCTTACGTCCGGGGATATTTGCCCTTTGGTGAAGAGGCGCGGGGGTTGACAGTTTTTGAGCAGAAAGCAGGAAGGCGGAAGCTGGGAGCTGGGGGCTGGGGGCTGGGGGCTGGGAGCCTGGAGCTGGGAGCTGGGGGGCCGGTCGGTGAGGCGACAAAATCAATCTCTGGATGTTGGGCTGGCGTCCCCGCCTAATGCATGGAGCAGGCGCAGCGGTACGTCTCTCTCGATCAAGTCCAGGCCGGTCGTCGATTGAATGTCCGCAGTGATACGGTCTTCGTCTATGGCCAGAATGACGAATGTTCCGATCAGTTTCTCAGCCCAAACTCGCTGGCCCACGTGCGGGTTTTTCATGCCCCCCAAGTCTACGCTGTGAAAGGAGAACGGGCTGCCGCGACTCGCTTACCCCATGGCGCCACGAACGTTTCGCAGTGCGCGTCAAAACGCCCTCGGGCGCGATGAGAATGGGGCGGGGCTCCGGCTGGTACCGTGGCCCCATGAAGTTTTCCTGGCCTAAAGGGCGGGCGATTTCGAATTGCCTGTCCCTGGCCTGAAGGCCAGGGCTTCTACCGTCGTCCCGCTCACGCGGGACCGCTTCGCGAAAGGCCCCGAATCATCCGGTCGGAGCCCTAATCGATGAAGTAGCCGATGTCGGTGAGGACGCTCTCACTCAGCTCGACACCCAATAGCCGCGCACCGACCGGGAGGCGCAGGCTGGTTTCGAAACCCTCGAGAACGTAACCGGGCAGATCGGTCTGCCGTCGCAGCAGGCGGAGCAGGGTCGCGCTGTCCGTTGCGCACTCATAGTCTCCGGGAAGTCCGCAGGATGGGCGAATGGTGAGCGTGAGCGGGATGGTTCCGATCGGGGGAGCGGCGGGGCGGGAGGGCCGGGTGCTGAGGTTCACTCGCATGCGGGAATCGTGAGGCCAGTTGGAGGAAGTCTCAATGGCACCGATGGGGAATCGGGGGCGGACCGAAGGGGGAGAGCGAATTTCGGGATAGATTCGGGGGTGCGACGATACGGAAAAGAACTTAGAGCCAGGGCCTAACTTCGTCCCGCAGCGCCAGGAGTCTTTGCAGAGGGGTCCCCGGCAGGGTGATCTGCAAGTTCCTGAAACAAGTCCTCCCAACCGGCGAGAAGAGATACGGGAAGATTGATCGTCCGTACGGTTGGATTATTGCTGCTGATGGCCTGGACGGCCACGCAGTCACCTTCCACAAATGGATCTGAGACTAACTCCATGTGTTCGCCATAAAGATCCATGTGTTTGCCGATGATGTAGCCAAGCTTGTTAATTCGTGTGCAGTTCTCGGAAGGGGAGTGAAGGGCTGTGGGCTCGGGATGGGACGAGGGCATGTGGCACCTGGGGGCGAGAAGATTCTGGTGCTGGGGACATAATGATCTCCGCGACCGGCTTGAGTTCCTATTCTCTTCCAACAGACAAGGAAATACTGAGCCCTCCGATACACGGCGGGCAATTGGGTACTCTCAGGCAATCGGCATGTGGCGGGGGGCTAAGTCAGTACCCGGCGAAGGTATTCTGCGCGGGTGAATGTCCTGTTAGTGCGCTCTGTGCTTCTAGTCACGGAGCGCGAGAAGGCGGTTCCCACGGTCCGCACGGCGGAGGAAGTCTCCACGCTCCCCCGTACTGCGTATTGATTCCCATGAAGTGAAAATGGACAGCGGGCTGCCTTTGCGGAAAGCTGCGCTGTGCTGGTAATCGTCGGCGATATCCCAGCGTTCACCATGAGATGTAAAGAGAGGGGCGCCACTGTTCAGGACACACTTTTCCCTCAGGTCGAGCTTTGCATGTGGGGCATACGAAATTGAGAGAAAAATCGACATCTGGCATTCCAGTCTTTTACCGGTGTTGTCCCCAAAAAACTGGCCAATTTTGCACACGCTGACCCAAATGGGTAACGGCCAACCGTCAGAGAAGCCCTCGGTCTTGCGGCTATGTAAACGCTAGAGGAGCTTGCCGGCGGCGAGGTCGCGAATGAGGTCGCGGTCGGCGGCTAAAAAGTCGTAGTCGGGGAGGGTGCGGAGGGAGGTCCAGCGGACGTCTTCGAAGATGTGGTTCGTTATCTCGCCGGTGAAGCTGTGGACGGCGAAGAACTGCAGATCGACGGCGCCTCCGGTGCGGTAGGTGTGGCGGAGATGAGCGATGCGGGTGCCGACGGTGGCGTGGATGCCCAGCTCTTCCTCGAGTTCCCGGCGGAGGGCCTGCTCGGCCGACTCGCCGGGCTCGATTTTGCCGCCGGGGAACTCCCACTTGAGGCCCATGGGGGAGCCGGCTTTGCGCTGGCAGACGAGGACCTCGTCACCGCGGAGGATGAGCGCGGCGGCGACGAAGCGGAGGGCCTTCGGTTCCCTGCCGATTTGGGCCGCATCTGCCATTCTGTTCCAGAGTTTAGACGCCGGCAGGGACGGTTGGATGCTGTTTCAGCCCGCGAATGGCGCTGGAAGTACCGCAAACATCAGGGTGGAGGGCGGAGGCGATGGCGCGCAGGCCTTCGATGAGGGTGGGAGCGGGGGTGTTGAGGAGCTCGTCGGGAATGCAGTAGAGGCGGCCTTCGCGAACAGCGCGAAGGCGGTGCCAACCGGGGCGGGCGGCGAGTTTTTCCAGCGGCACGCGGTCGCCGGCACCGCACCAGGCAGCCAGGATGACGTCGGGATCGGACTGGGCGACGGCTTCGGGCGTGGTGATGGCGCCGGGCTCGCCGAGGAAGATGCCACCGGCAGCTTCGACCAGTTCGCGGACCCAGAGCTGGGAGTGAATCAGGGGCTTGCCCCACTCCTCGCAGTAGACGCGGGGGCGGTCGGGCAGGTGGGCGGTATCGCGGCGCATTTGGGTGACGGCATCGGTCATTTCGGCGACGAGTTGTTCGCCCCGCTGGGACGCGCCGGCAACGGCGGCGATGAGGCGGATGTCCTGCGCGATGTCGGCGAGGGAGTGCGGGGCGAGCGCGAGGACGGGACAGCCGGCTTTGAGGATGGCGGCGAGGGATTCGTTCCTGTAAGGGACCGAGGCGATGACGAGGTCGGGGCGGAGGGCGAGGATTTCGTCCGCGGTGGTGGACCAGGAGTCGTGGACGGCGACGAGCTGGCGGTCACGCAGGGTGGGGACGGCGGCGAGGCAGTAGCGGGTGCAGGCGATGAGCTGGACCGTGCCGGGAGAATCCAGGCAGCCGAGGCGGTCGAGGATGATGGTGATGCTCGGCTGCAGCGACACGATGCGCATGGTCGCTCTATTTGGTGTGGTCGGCGAGGACGGCGTCGGGGTAGTAGACGCTCCAGCCGTGCTGAGCGGAGATTTCGGCGAGTGCGGGCGTGGGGTTGATGGGGAAGGCGCGCTGCGCGATCTGGAGCATGGCTGCATCGTGGATGGAATTGCCGTAGACCTGATCGGGGTGGGGGATGCCGGCGCGTTCGAGGGCCGTAACTTTGGCTTCGTCCGTGGGAACCTCGATGAGGCCGGAGGTGATGAGGCCGTCGCGAACCTCGACGGAGGCGGCAAGGACGCGGTTGGTGGGGATGCCGAAGCGGCGGACGCCTTCTTCGATGACCCAGTTGTTGGTGGAGCTGACGGCCCAGATATCGGCGCCGGCGGCACGGAGGTCGGCGACGAGGGTTTGCATTTCGGGGAAGATCTGCGCTTCGACGTGGATGGAGAAGTAGCGGGCGGCGGCGCGGCGGAGCTCGTCTTCGCGGAGGCCGGCATAGATCTGGACCATCTCGCCGCAGATCTGCAGCTCAGAGACTTCTCCGTGGCGATAGAGGCGGTGGCGGGCGTCGATCCAGCCGCTGGCTTCGCGGGAGAGGACGCCGGCCTCGATGGACCAGTTCATGAAGCCGAGGCCGGCATCGCCGTCCCAGAGGGTTCCATCGCAGTCGAAGACGGCGATTTTGGGAGCCGGGGAAAGGGCGGCGGCGCGGAGTTCGGGCAGGGTGAAGCGGACGACGGGCCTGGTTGCGAGAGACATCAACGGTACTGTGCTCCTCTCGGTACCCTGTCGACTTTTGTAACCGTGATTGCAGCGGGTGTTGTCATGGCGGATGCGGGCCCTTTATCAGTATCTCTGATGCAGGATTGCAATTGCTTGAAAAACGATGGTTTGGGCGCGGCGATGTGACGAGGCAGGCAACAGGCGCGTCCGGTTTGGACAGCATGCGAAGAGTGGGCGCCGCTTACGTCCCGCATAGCGAAACCGCGGTAAATAACTGGGAACGAAGGGGCAGTTACCCGCAGTTTTGTATTTGAACCTGACAGTTACATATCTCTTGACGGTGGGCTATCTTTGAAAGGTATTCTCCAGGCAGGCGGGCTGGGGAAGAGCGGCGGGCCACGAGAGCCATGGGGACGATGCGATTTGCGCTGACCGATCCGCCTGTGCTTCTCAGGGCGGACGCCTCCCTGAAAGAGCTGACGGGATTCGCGGCCGAGGATTGGCTAAGTTCCCGGATTCGGCTGCAGGATCGGATTCACAGCGAAGACAAGGAACAGCTGGCGGGACTTTTTTCGCGCGACCTATCGGAGCCGTGCGGTTGCGTGAGCCTGCGCATCCGGCACGCGGACGGGAGAATTCGGGCGGTCCGGGCGGACTTCACGAAGAGACGGGAGACGGGTGGGGAGGCGATCCTCGATCTGCTGCTGAGGAATCGCTGCGCTGCCGTGAGTCCGGCGCTGGAATCGATCGCGAACAGTTTTCGCGCGCTGATGGATCACACGGACGATGCCATGTACCTGAAGAACGAAGATCAGGTGTACGTGCATGGGACACGAGCGATGGCAGCGCTGTCGGAGGATCCGGGAGCGGGCATCGATTTCGCGGGGAAGACGCCCTATGACGTTTATCCCGAGCCGCTGGCGGACACGCTTTTCCGGAGAGACGAGGAGGTTCTGGCAGAAGGGCGAAGCACGCATGAGGTGCAGCGTGTGGAGGTGGCCGACGGATCGCATCGGTGGATCGACAACCGGAAGTATCCGCTGAAGAGCGAGGACGGCAGGGTGGTGGGGATGTTCGGGATTTGTCCGGAGATCACCGAGCCGATCGATGCGTGGCTCAAACAGGGGGAGAGCAGCGAGATTTTCCGGTTGTTTATCGAGCATGCCCCGGCAGGGATCGCGATGTTCGATGCCGAAATGCGATATCTGGCGGTCAGCCGGCGATGGCTGGAGGACCGCGGGATGGGGAACGCGCAAGTCATTGGCCGCTGCCAATATGACGTCTTCCCGGAGATTCCGGAACGGTGGAAGGCTTTGCACCGGCGGGCGATGGCCGGCGAAGATTTGTACTGCGACGAGGATCGCTGGGTGCGCGACAACTTCTCGGTGCAATGGCTGCGCTGGGAGATGCACCCGTGGCGAACCGCGGCGGGCACCGTCGGCGGAATTCTGATCTTCACCGAGGACATCACACAGGCGAAGAACGACAAGGAGCAGCTGCAGCTGGCGGCCAGCGTTTTCACGAATGCACGGGAAGCGATCCTGATCTGCGATCCGCAGGGAGCGATTCTGGACGTGAACGAGATGTTCACGCGAATCACCGGCTACAGCCGGACGGAAGTACTGGGGCGCAATCCGCGGCTGCTGAAATCGGGGCGGCAGAGCGAGGAGTTTTACGCCGACATGTGGCGGTCGCTGACGGAGAAGGGGCGGTGGTCGGGCGAGGTGTGGAACAAGGCGAAGGAGGGGAGGATCTATCCGGAGTCGCTGACGATCAACGCGGTGTACGATCGCACGTCGAAAGTGCAGCATTACGTGGCGCAGTTTTCCGACATCTCGGAGACGAAGGAGCAGGCGGGGCAGCTGGAGCGGATGGCGCACTTCGATGCGCTGACGAATCTGCCGAATCGCGCGCTGCTGACGGATCGGCTGCAGCAGGCGATGGCCCAGGCGCGGCAGCGCGGGCAAATGCTGGCGGTGGCGTGCATCGATCTGGACGGTTTTCGGACGGTGAACGAAAGCTATGGCCAGGATGCCGGGGACCAGCTGCTGATGGGTGTGGCGCGGCGCATGAGACAGGTTTTGCCGGAGACGGACACGATGGCGCGCATCGGGGGCGATGAATTTGCCGCCGTTCTTCAGGACCTGTCCAGTGCCGGCGCGGCAAAGCCCATTCTGGAGAGCCTGCTGGCCTGCGCTTCGCAGCCGGAGATGTGCGGCGAAAACAGCGTGCAGGTGTCGGCAAGCCTGGGGGTGGTGTTTTATCCGCAGGCCGAGGAGATCGACGCGGAGCAGCTGCTGCGACAGGCTGGGCAGGCGATGTATCAGTCGAAGCTGGCGGGCAAGAACCGGTATCAGGTGTTCGATCCGACGCACGACATCAGTGTCCGGACGTTTCATGAGGATCTGGAACAGATCCGGCGGGGTCTGCTGGCCGACGAGTTTGTTCTGCACTATCAGCCTCTCGTACACATGGGCAGCGGCGCGCTGACAGGCGCAGAGGCTTTGATCCGCTGGAATCATCCGACGCGCGGGAGGTTGCTGCCCGGGGAGTTTTTGCCGGTGATCGAAAATCATCCGCTCATCGATCGCATTGGCGAGTGGGTGATCGACCACGCGCTGACGCAGCTGGAGCGGTGGACCGCCGCCGGGCTGAAGATTCCGGTGAGCGTGAACATCGCCGCGCATCATCTGCAGCAGCCGGATTTCACCGAACGGCTGCGCACGCTGCTCGCCGCACATCCGGAGATTTCCCCCTCGCGGCTGGAGCTGGAGGTGCTGGAGACCAGCGCGCTGCGGGATGTTGCGCAGGTTTCCGGGGTGCTGGCGGCGTGCCGCGATCTGGGGGTATCGATTGCGCTCGACGACTTCGGCACGGGCTATTCGTCGCTGACGTACTTTAAGCGGCTGCCGGTGAACACGCTGAAGATCGACCGCAGCTTTGTGCGCGATGTGCTGGACGATCCGGAGGACCTGAGCATTCTGGAAGGGGTTCTGGGGCTGGCGACGGCCTTCGACCGGATGGCCATTGCCGAGGGCGTGGAAACGGCGGATCACGGGCGGTTGCTGCTGCAGCTGGGCTGCGTTTACGGACAGGGGAATGGAATCGCGTTCCCGATGCCCGCGGAGGATTTACCGGCGTGGTCGAAGGTGTGGAATCCTGACCCGATGTGGGTGAACGTGGCGTCGGTGGCGCCGCGCAAACGGAGTGTGATGCACGCCGCGGTGGCACATCGGGCTTGGGTTGCAGCCCTGGAAGGCTTTCTGCTCGGCACACGCCGGTTGCCGCCGACGCTCGATCCGCACCGTAGCCGCCTGGGGCGCTGGCTGGAGAGCGAACGCAGGAATCCAATGGGAAGCAGCGCCGCGTTTCAGCGGATCGAACAGCTGCACCAGGAAATGCATGCGCTGGCCGATGTGGCCTCGGCCTGGGAGCCCTCGGCGACAGGAGCCGACGTGACGGCTCAGGTGGGGCAACTGCGCAGCCTGCGCGATGCGCTGATTGAGCAGATGAACGGGCTGCTGCAGGATGGTGCCGCGCCGTAGGTTATTGGGCAGAGGGTGGCTGAGGATCGGCACAAGGCAGCGGGTGGGCCGCGCCCGGTCAGGCGACGCGATTCCTGAGAACCGACATAATCTCGGCGGCTTCCGCAATACTGAAGGAGGGCTGGGAGGGATCGGAATTCTCTCCATGGGGAGCGAGGGCGGCGGTAGCTCCGTCAGGAATCCACAGACCCGCTTGTTTTCTGGCGGGGACGATGTAACTGTCGAAGGTGACGGTGTAGTCACCGTCAGGCAGGTCCAGGGGAGCGTCGATCACGCTGCAGCGAGAATAGACAGCGGGACCCGGGATGGCGGGGACATCGCGTATGGCGAGCATCTCGCAGGGCTGCTGCCGCCCATTGCCCTGGAGCCAACCGTGGATCAGAACGACCGAGCGCATTCTCAACATCCTGGCCTGCTGCGGTTAAATCGCTGTGAGCCAGGATGCCCTGGGTCAGGTGCAGAGTTGCCGGAAGCTGAAGGATTTTTCATCGAGGCGGGTTACTGCGGGCATTTCCATCTGCCGGAGCTGTGGGTCGCCTACCATGGAAACGTGGGCGGCTTGCGGGAAAGGCTGGAGATGGTGGAGCAGAAGATTACGGCGGCGTGCCGTCGCGCGGGCCGTGCGCGCGAGGACGTGCGACTGATGGGCGTCTCGAAAATGCATCCGGCGGAGGCGGTGGCCGAGGCGATGCGTGCGGGGCTGACGTTGTTCGGCGAGAACCGCGTGCAGGAATTTGAAGCCAAACGCGAGCGGCTGGCTGAGTTGGGGGTTGCGCACGCCGAGGCTCACCTGATCGGGCATCTGCAGTCGAACAAGACAGCGAAGGCGGCGGAGATTTTTGACGGCGTGGACAGCGTGGATTCGCTGCGGCTGGCGGAACGGCTGAACGATGCTGCGGGGAGGCTGGGAAAGAGGCTGCCAGTGCTGGTAGAGATCAAGCTGAGCGATGAGCCGAACAAGACGGGGCTTGCGCCGGAGGATTCCGAGCTGCGCTCGTTGCTGGAACGATTGCCGGAGCTGCCGCACCTGGCGATGCGCGGGCTGATGACGATCGCGCCGCTGGATGAGAATCCGGAGACGGCGCGGGAATGCTTTCGACGGCTGCGCGGGCTGCGGGAATCGCTGGGGCATGAGCACCAGCGCCTGGATTTTCGTGAGCTGTCGATGGGGATGTCGGGGGATTTCGAGATTGCGATTGAGGAAGGCTCGACACTGGTGAGGATCGGGACGGCGGTGTTCGGGGCGCGGTCGACACCATGACGATGCGGGTGCCGGTGCGGGAGACGCAAAATGGAGCGAGTTTTCTGGTGCGGGTGGCGCCGCGCGCGAGCCGTACCGCGATGGTGGGGGTGATGGGTTACGGCAAGATGCGGCGGTGAAGATTGCGCTGCAGGCTCCGCCGGTGGAGGGACGCGCGAACGCGGCGCTGATCGAGTTTCTGGCGGAGTTGCTGGGCGTGACGCGCTCGGCGATTGAGATTGCGAGCGGGGAAACTGCGCGCACCAAGAGGATCGTGGTGCGGGGGCGGGACGCGATGGAGGTGGCGACGGCGATCGCCATTGCGCTGACGCAATAATGCCGCGAGGATTCTGCGCCTTCAGGAAGATTCGCAAATCATCCCTCAGGGGCTAGAGCCGAATTTCTTAACTCGCAGCCTTCTTCTTTTTCGCTGTCACGCGCTGCGACGGCTTCTTCTCGTCTTTTTCCGGTTTGGGAGCGGGAGAAGCGGGAGAGGGCTGGCCCATGCTCTTGCGCAGCGCTTCCATGAGGTCGATGACCGGGGCGAGCTTCTTCTTCGGCAGTTTGCCTGGCGCTTCCGCCTGGCCCTGCTTGCTCTCGATGAGCTGCTCGACACGGCTGGTGTACTCGTCCTTGAGCTTCTCAGGATTGAATTCGGCGGTGAGCTGCTTCATGAACTGCTCGGCGAGCGCAACCTCGGCCTTCTGCGTTTCGACTTCGGGCTGGTTGTCGTACTCGGCGACGGCGCGAATCTCCTCGGGGTAGTAGAGCGTGTGGAGGACGAGGCCCTTCTCGAAGGGGCGGATCATGACGATCTGCTCGCGCTGGTGGAGGGTGATTTTGGCGATGGCGCCGAGCTTGAGATCCTGCATGCCTTTGTGGATGAGCGAATAGGCTTTGCGGCCGGGATCTTCGGCGACGGCGAAGTAGGAGGTCTGGTAGTAGAGCGGATCGACGTCGGGCAGGTTGACGAACTGCAGGATCTCCATGGTCTCGGAAGACTGCGCCTCGAGGGACTTCATCTCTTCGCTGGAGACGATGACGTAGTTTTCCTTGTCGGTGGGATAGCCTTTGACGAGTTCGCTGCGCTCGACGACGCGGTCGCAGGTGGGGCAGAACGTCTGCTGCTTGATGCGCGAGCCGCACACCTGATGAATCTGATTGAAGCTGATGTGGTTTTCGCGCGCCGCGACGAAGAGACGGATCGGCACCGAGATGAGACCGAACGAGATGTAGCCCTTCCAGACGGTTGAAGCCATAGGGAAACAAAGAATATCGCACCGAAAATGGGGAGAAAAATGAAAAGTGACAGAGGAACCGCGGCGATTACTGCCACTTTCGTCTTCTATTCGCCTGCTCTTCGGTGCCTTACTTTGCTCTTGGGTGGGTGCGGTCGTAGACCTCGGCGACCTGGCCGACGGTGAGTTGCGTGTAGCGCTGCGTCGTCGACAGGCGCTCGTGGCCGAGCAGTTCCTGGATGGCGCGCAGGTCGGCGCCCTCTTCGAGCATGTGGGTGCCGAAGGCGTGGCGCAGGGTGTGCGGGTGGACGTCGGCGGGCAGGCCGTGGGCGAGGGCGATGTGCTTGACGATGCGGCCGACGCTGCGGGTGGTGAGGCGGGCGTTGCCGCGGAGGCGCAGATTGAGTAACAGTGACGGTGACGATTTGTGGGCGGCGGCGAGTTTTTGTTCGCGCAGGGGCAGGTAGGCGCGCAGGGCCTGGGCTGCAGCGTCGCCGAGGGGGACGTAGCGCTCCTTGCGGCCTTTGCCGCGGACGAGGATGGCTTCGTTGGCCCAGTGGATGTCGGCGAGGTCGATGCCGACGAGTTCGGCGTTGCGGATGCCGCAGCCGTACAGCAATTCGAAAATCACGCGGTCGCGCTCGGGCCAGGCGGCGGCGTCATCGGCGGAGTTTTCGACTACGCGATTCATCTCTTCGATGGTGGGGACGCGGGGCAGATGCTTCGGGAGCTTCGGTGTGGCGACCAGGGCGGCGGGGCTCTGCTCGACGAGGCCCTGGCGGGCGAGCCACTTGAACCAGGAGCGGATGGCGGCGAGCGCGCGGGCGACGGAGGCTTTGGAGAGGCCGCGGCTGTAGAGGTCGGCGAGGTAGGCGCGGATGTGCTGGTGCTCGATGCGCTTCGGAGTAAAGGCGGCGCCGAGCTTTTCGACGACGAAGTTGGCGAAGTTGTGGAGCTCGCGGTCGTAGGCGCGGGCGGTGTGGGGGCTCGCGTTGCGTTCGTGGGCGAGCATGGCGAGAAAGTTGTCGACGTGGCGGACGATGGCGGGTTTGGGGGCTGGCTTCGGGTTCGTCCTGGGAGCGGTCATGGCGTGACTCGCTTTGCGCGCGGGTGATGCTCGCGGTGCACGGCTTTGAGGCGGCCGAGGGCAAGATGCGTGTAGACCTGCGTGGTGGCGATGTCGGCGTGGCCGAGGAGGGTCTGGACGGTGCGGAGGTCGGCGCCGCGCTCGACCATGTGCGTGGCGCAGCTGTGGCGGAGCATGTGCGGGCTGGCGGTTTGCTCGTTGTTTTGACAAGATGCCAGACCCAGGCGCGGCTGAGGGGCACGCCGCGGGAGGAGAGGAAGAGGCGGCCGGAGGATTTCTTCTCGAGGGCGGGGCGGGCGTGCTTCAGGTATTGTTCGAGCGCTTCGATCGAGGCGCGGCCGAGGGGGACGATGCGCTCCTTGTCGCCTTTGCCGCGGACCAGGGCGCGGCCGGCGTCGAGCGAGAGGTCGGCAACGCTGAGGCCGGTCAACTCGGAGACGCGGAGACCGGCGGCGTAGAGCAGCTCGAGGATGGCGTGGTCGCGCACGGCGATGGCGTCGGCCTGGGGATGATCGGCGGCGAGGGCGGCGCGCTCCATCATGGCGTCGACTTCGGCGATAGCGAGCGATTTGGGCAGAACTTTCCAGGTGGAGGGGGATTCGAGGTGGAGGGTGGGATCGCGGCGGATGCGCTTGTCGAGGAGGAGCCAGCGGAAGAATCCGCGCAGGCAGGAGAGCTTGCGCCCGGCGGAGCGCGACTCGACGCTGTGCTTCGCGAGGTGCCCGAGGAATCCGGCGATGTGCTGTTGCGTGGCGGCGAGGAGAGTGGCGGAGTCGCTCTCGAGGAATTCGGCGAACTGCAGAAGATCGCACTCGTACGCTTCGCAGGAGAGCGGGCGCAGGCCTTTTTCGACGCGCAGGTAGGCGAGGTATTCGCGGATCAGTCTGGAGTTGCCGAGGGTGGAGTTGGTCTGCTCCGCTTTTTTCGCCTTGTGCGCTGTTGGGGGGATGCTCACGTTTTCATTATCGAAGAGGCGAGGGGTCGGGATGAGTACCCAGGCTGGTTCGGGCCTGGCCGGGCGGGCTCGCTTCGCGCATCAGGATTCGCGGTAGTTCAACAGCAAGATGCCGACGAGCATGAGGCAGATGGGCCAGACCCACGCGGCAATGCGGCGCTCGCGGGAGGGGGCTCGGCGGTGGTGGAATCGTCGAGGCGGAGTTCGAGCCAACGGCCCCATCCGGCGACAGCGCCGAGGATGGCCATGGGGGTGTGGCTGAGTTCCGCGAAGACTTCGTCGGTGCCTTCGCCGAGGGCGTGGGTGTGGGTGAGGAGGAGCGCACCGCCGACGGCGCAGAGCGATGGGGAAGACAGTATCGGGCGGGGGACGAGCGGAGGCGGCCGGTCTGGACCGCCAGTTTCGAAAATCGCGAAGACGGCGATGATCGCCGCGTAGAGGCGATGCTCGAGGACGTCGGGCGCGGTGAAGCTGGCCCAGAAGGGGCGCGGGCCGAGGGGCCAGCATTCGGGGTCGGCGCGCATGAGGATGAAAACCGAAAGAGCGAGGAACAGCAGTGGCCAGTAGCGCGCCCAGCTTCTGGCGCGGCAGGCGGGACACGAGGGCGAGGAGGCCGGCGACGAGCACGATGAGCCCGGCCCAGTGGTGGTTGTACTCCGACCAGGCGCGGTCGTTGGCGTCGCTGGCGCTGCCGCCGGTGTATGTGGCTTCGCGCACCGCGACACTGAGCGGAGTGGGCGGTGCGAGTTGCGAGAAAGCGGGCGTATGGAAGCTGGGCCAGCGCCATTCCATGCGCTCGACGATCTGATGGGCGGTGAGGGTATCCTGCGGCGTTTCGTCGACGGAGGGAGACTGCGCGGTGAGCGAGGCAGCGGCGAGTATCACGGTGAAGCCAAGGCCGATCTCGGTTTCGCCGAAGCGGCGCAGGCGGAAGAGCAGCGGTGCGGGGTCAGTGTTTACGCGGCGCAGCGCGAGGAAGTTGCCCGCGCCGAGGGTGAGGATCAGCGCGGTGAGGACAATTTTTGCGGAGAGCAGCAGCCCGTACGAGGTTCCGTACATGCCCTGCCACGATCCGGCGTAGAACCAGGAGAGACCGACGCCGGCGAGGATCAGCGCGGTGACGCTGACGATGGCCATGGTGGAAAAGCGGCGGCCCATACGGCGCGAAACTTCAGGATCGGAGGATAGCTTGAGAGCGATGAAGAAGAAACGGCAAAGCGCCGATCCAGGCGGCCATGCCGAGATGATGGAGCGCGGTGAGGACGAGCAGGAGCGGTCGGTGATCCATGCGCGAGGCGGCGTGGCTGAGGGCGACCGATGCGGCCAGCGCGACGAGAACAGCGATGATGGACGGCATCAGGCGCGCCGTGATCGCAGAAGGAAAAACAATGTGAGAGCGGCGCAGGCGAAAATCGGTTCCGGCGAGGAAGAAGGGTTCTGAGGCGATGTCGCGCAGGCCGACGCCGGCGCTGGCCATCAGTTCCGACGAGGTTGTGGCGAGAAGAGCGATCTGCGTCAGGACCAGAGCCAGCGCAAAGCGAGCGGCCATGCGGCGCAGGTGGCGCCGTGCGTCAGCAGCGAGTTGTACGGGACGAGCGGCAAAGAGCAGGAAGAAAACTCCACCGAATGCGAGGGCCTCGAAGGAGAACGACACGGCCCGCAGGAGGAGGGAGAGTAAGTCGAAGTCGCGAACGAACCAGATCAAGGGGCGCTAACGGACGGTGAATGGAATTTCGCCGCGGGTGATGTGGCCATCGGTGGAAAGAGCCTGCCAGCGGAGGGTGTAGCTGCCAGGCTTGAGGTGCGCGCGAGCGTCGAGATTCGTCTCGTTGCTTTGGCTGTCGAGCGAGAGGCGCTGCGGCTGGCCGCCGGCGGGCACGACGGAGATCATGGACCCCTTCGTTGCCACTCGGGAGTTGAATTTGAGGTCGATGGCGACGTCAGGACCCTGTACGGTGGAATTGGCCGCGGGCGAGCTGGAGACGAGATGCGCATGGGCCAGCGCGGGGCGCGGCAGGAGGAGCACAGCAAAAAGCGTGAAGGCTGCAATGAACAGGCGTTTCAGGGTCATGGATTCGAACCGCCTCGCGATGGAAAGTTGGCGCGCGCCGGGATCGATTGGCGGCAGTTCTAAAAATAGCACGGGGTCACCGGATCGTTTGTCACCGAATTATCGCGCCGCGCGAACGGCTTCGATGAGGAGGAGAATGCCGATACAGGCAAGACCGGCATAAATCAAACGGAGGAAGAGGTGGCCATGGAGGCGCCGGTTGATGACCCGGCCGAGAAAGACGGCGGGCAACATAACGGGCAATGAGAGCAGGTAGTCGCGTGTGACTTCGGGGATCCAGAGGCCGGCGAGCCAGTATCCGGTCATAGCAAGGAGGCTGGCGGGCAAAAAGTAGGCTTGCAGGGTGGCGCGAAAATGGGGGGCGGTCCAGCGGCGCATGGTGGCGTAAACAACCAGCGGCGGGCCGTTCATCCCGTAGGCTCCGCCCAGCACACCTGCAGAGAAACCGCAGGCCAGCAGCCATGCGCCGCGATCGTGCTCGAGATGCGGTGCGCGGCCGAAAAGAGAGAAGACCGCGAAGGCGAGGATGAGCGCGCCCAGCGCGACTTTGACGATGGTCTGATGATGACTGACGAGGAGCAGCAGGCCGCAGGGGAGTCCGGGCAGCGTGGCCAGCAGCAGACCGCCCGCGCTGCGGAAATGGACCTCACGCCAGTCCTGCGCGACGACCACGCCGGCAATGGTGATGGAGAGCAGCACGGCCAGCGGCGCGGCCACCTGCAGGGGGAGGAACAACGCCAGCAGCGGCACAGCAATAAGCGCTTCGCCGAATCCGAAGGCGGAGCGGATGAGCGTGGCCAGGAAGACGATGGGCAGAATATGGAGCGCAGCCGACTCGATGGTGGTCTCCGGTTTCTGCCTGGATTACCGCGAGGCGGCGCGCTCCGATTTGCCGCTGATTTCGGCTGCGCGGGCTTCGGCATAGGCAGCTGCGCCCATGAGCGCGGCGCGGCTTTCGAGGATGATGTGCACCGGCGTGGAGGTGAGCAGCTCGCTGAGACGGCCTTTATCGATGAAGGCCTTCATGAAGACGCCGCTTTGCATGGTCTTCAGGATTTTTGGCGCGATGCCCCCGCCGAGATACATGCCGCCGGTGGCCAGAACCGTGAGCACCATGTTGCCGGCTTCCGATCCGTACGATGCGACAAACATCTCCAGGGCCTTTGAACAGAGTTCGCTCGTGCCGGCTTCTCCAGCTTCTCCGATGACGGCATTGGGGTCTTCCGTCAGCATGCGCTGCTTCAGCCAGGGCGGCTCTTCCATTCCCTTTTTCATCACGCAGGAAGGTGTAGATGTTCGTGAGCCCGGGTCCTGAAATGACGCGCTCGTAGCTGACCCGGCCGTTGAGTTTTCGCATGAGCCAGGTGAGCAGCTCCATCTCCAGCTGATTGCGCGCAGCGAAGTCGGAGTGTCCGCCTTCGGAGGCCATGGGCACGTGGTTCTTGCCGTTCCAAACGAGGACACCTTCGCCGAGGCCGGTGCCGGCTGAAACCAGGGCGCGATTCCCTACTGCGCCCGGATCGCCATGATTGAGGGTGAAAATCTGTTCGGCCGTGAGTTCCGGGATGCCGTAGCCGTTGGCTACGAGGTCGTTGATGAGGAAGAGGTGCGTGATGTTGAGGCCGGCAGACAGCTCGCGCGCGTCGAGCACCCAGGGAAGATTGGTGAGCCGCAGACGGCCGCCGCGCACTGGACCGGGAACACCGAAGCAGGCCGCGGTGATTTCGGGGTTGGAGCTTTCGGTGAGGAAGCGGGTCACGATTTCCTGAAGCCCGCTGTACTCGTTGGCGGGGTAGCGCTCATCGCGAACGTGAACCAGCTCGCGGTGCTCGAACGCATACAACGCGAGGTGAACCTTGGTGCCGCCGACGTCACCGGCGAGAATCATCTGGCAATCTCCAAACTTCCGGCGCCGTTCGCGCCTGGGGTAGGCAGATGGGCCGCGGCCGCGGAGTCGAGCAGGAACAGCAGCCGCCCATTTTGCGGCTGGATGAGTTGTGAAGGGAGGGTCTCAGGATCGTAAGGACCCTGGAGGACGCGCCCGAGCGGATCGGCTTTGGCAGGACCATCGATGAGAAAGAAGACGTCGCGGGCTGCGTTGATAACCGGCCACGTGAGCGTCACGCGCCAGCTCTGCTTTTGCTGTGGGACATGATTGGCGACCGCGAGGCGGATCATTTCGTGCAGCGCGGCGGTGTGCGGAAAGAGCGAGGCGCAGTGACCGTCGTCGCCCATGCCGAGCTGAATCACGTCGAAGACAGGGCCCTGAGCGCCTTCGAGACGGTAGTGGCCGCGGATGGCGGATTCGTAGCGAGCGGCGGCTTCTTCGGGATCGAGCTCGCCTTCGATGCGGATGACGTGATCCGGCGGCAAAGGCACCTTAGCTCAGCAAAAGGTCGCGTGCCACACCGTAGTTGCTGTCGGGATGGTCCGGGGGGACGCAGCGCTCGTCGACCCAGAAGATCCAGAGGCGATCCCAGGGGATAGCGGCGCGGTACGGCGGCATTCGGATCGGCGAGCAGGGAGAAGACGGGTTTGGGGCTGCCTCCGCCGGAGATGGCGATGCGCGCGACGCCGCGTGCGGCAACGGCGGACTGGATGCCCTGGACGAAATGCTCCGCAGTGGCGCGGGAAAGCGCGTCCTGCTGCTGAAAGACGCGGTAGTCGACGTGAATCTTCCTGGCCATGGTTCCTGACGGGCGGTGGAATGGTGCTGAATGCAAAGCGGCATTCTATCGCCGCCAGTGGGATCACGAAAGGCGGAGGTCAGGGCTTCGGCGGCACCTGCACGCTGTGCCAGACATGGCCGTCGCGGCCGATGAGTTCGTCGCCACATTCCGGACCCCATGTACCGGCCGCGTAGTTGGGGAAGGTTTGCGGGTACTTCTTCGCCCAGGCGTCGATGACCGGCGTGTAGAGAGCCCAGGTGGTTTCCACGCCATCGCGGTGCGCGAAGAGCGTGGCGTCGCCGAGCATGGCATCGAGCAGCAGGCGCTCGTAGCCGTTGGCGGAGGAGGAGCCGAAAGCCTGCGCGTAATTGAAGTCCATGACAACCGGACAGACGGCCATTTGCGGACCCGGGACTTTGGCGCCGAAGCGGAGCGAGATGCCTTCGTCGGGCTGGATGCGCATGGTGATCATGTTGGGCTGGATGTCGGTACAGGGGCCGTGCATATGCGTGCCAAAAAGTAACATTGGCGGTTGCTTGAACTGGATGGTGATCTCGGTGACGCGCTTCGCAAGACGTTTACCGGCGCGCATGTAGAAGGGGACGCCGGCCCAGCGCCAGTTGTCGATCTCGAGGCGCACGGCGGCATAGGTTTCGGTTTGGGAGTGCGGATCGACTCGGTCCTCTTCGCGATAGCCCTTGACCATTTGGTTGTCGACAATGCCGGGTCCGTACTGGCCGCGCACGCAGTCGAAGATGTTGAGGGGTTTGATGGAGGTCCACAGCTTGATTTTTTCGCGGCGCACGGCCTCGGCAGCGAAGCTCGCCGGAGGCTCCATGGTGACGAAGGAGAGCAGCTCCATGATGTGGTTCTGCATGACGTCGCGCAGGGCGCCGGCCTTCTCATAGAAGGGGCCGCGGCCTTCGATTCCAATGCTTTCCGCGGCGGTGATCTGCACGTGGTCGATGAAGTTGCGGTTCCAGATGGGCTCGAAAATGCCGTTGGCGAAGCGGAAGACCAGCACGTTCTGCACGGTCTCCTTGCCAAGGTAGTGATCGATGCGGAAGATCTGGTTCTCACCGAAGACGGTGTTGACGTCGTCGTTCAGCTCTTTGGCGCTCTCAAGGTCGTGGCCGAAGGGCTTCTCGATGATGATGCGGACGGTGCCGACTTCCGGCTTCGCCATGCCGTGCGAGCCGAGGCGGTGCACGATGTCGGCGAAATAGTCGGGCGCGGTGGCGAGATAGAAGAGGCGATTGCCGCGTGTTTCGTAGTCGCGATCGTACTGGCTCAGCAGTTCCTTCAGCGCGGCGTAGCCCTTGTCGTTATCGAAATCCATGGCGTGGTAGCCGATCTTCTTCACGAATTCGTCGATCTTGCCGTCGTTTTTATCGACGCCGCCGAATTCGACAATGCCCTGGCGCATGTCTTCGGCGAAGCTGCTGCCGAGGTTGCGGCGCGCGACGCCGACGATGCGAAACTGTTCGGGCAGCAGGCCGGCCTGCTCCAGATGAAAGAGGGCGGGCAGCAGTTTGCGTTTGGTCAGATCGCCGGACGCGCCGAAGATGACCGCGACGCTGGGCTCGGGGATACGCTCGTGTACCTGGGACGCGGCCTGCCTGACGTCCTCGGGCGAAACTCTGACTTCGGTGGTTGCCATCGATGTGCCCCTTTCGGCGATGAGCGGCGCATCTCGCGCCCGGCCGCTGCTATGCGGCTGCGTCCTTCTCGGTTTTCACGGCATGACCGCCAAACTCATTGCGCATGATAGCGAGCATGCGGTCGGTGAAGTTGTATTCCTCGCGGCTGCGGATTCTGCGCAGCAGCGATTCGGTGATGACGGGCGCGGCGACGTTCAGATTGATGGCTTCGAAAACGGTCCAGCGGCCTTCGCCGGAGTCTTCGACGTACGGCTCCAGGCCCTTCAGTTCCGGATTTCGCGAGAGGGCATCGGCGGTGAGATCGAGCAGCCAGGAGCGAATCACGCTGCCGTAGCGCCAGATCTGTGCGATCTGAGGCAGGTTGAGGTTCATCTCTTCCTTCTTCTCCATGATGGCGAAGCCTTCGGCAAAGGCCTGCATCATGCCGTACTCAATGCCGTTGTGAATCATCTTGACGAAGTGGCCGGAGCCGGCGGGACCGACGTGGCCCCAGCCTTTGTCTTTGGCGGGCGCGAGGGTTTCGAAGATCGGATAGAGGCGCTCGACCACGTCGTCGTCGCCGCCGATCATCATGCTGTAGCCCTCTTTCAGGCCCCAGACGCCGCCGGAGGTGCCGACGTCGACGAAGTTGAAGCCTTCGGGCTTCAGCTCACGGTAACGGCGCTGGCTGTCCTGGTAATTCGAGTTGCCGCCGTCGATGAAGGTATCGCCCTTTTGCAGCAGGGGCTTGAGCTTCGCGATGGTGTCGTCGACGGGCTTGCCCTGAGGGACCATGATCCAGATGGCGCGCGGCGCGGAGAGGTTCTTCACCAGATCTTCGAGGGTGGAAACGCCTTTCGATCCGGCATCGTTGAGACGCTTGACCGCTTCCGCGCTGAAATCGAAGCCGACGACTTTGTGACCGCCGAGGCGGAGGCGCTCCGCCATGTTGCCGCCCATTCTTCCCAGCCCGATGATTCCGAGTTCCATGTGCTTCCTCCTGCGATTCCCTACGATTTTTTTTGCAATGACTTTTTAAGCCTGCGCCGTCAGTCTGGGAAATCGATCCTGCGAAAGTGAAATTCCCAGCTGCTCCAGTTCGGCGGTTAGTTGTTTTGAACCCTGGTAACGAATCCCGTGAATGCCGAGCGAAGCTGCCGCAGCGACATTCTCGGGCCGATCGTCAATGAAGATGGCATGCTCTGGATCGCGCTCGAGGACATCCAGTGCAATCTGGAAGATTTTTCGATCCGGTTTGCGGACCCCGAGATAGCAGGAACTGAAAAAGGCGTCGAAATCGTCGAGGAGATCGAATTTCTTCAGGCGGAATTCGTTCAGGGCGCGGCACTCATTGTTGACGGTGGCCAGCACATATTGTTCGGATGCAGCAAGCTGACGAAGGATTCCGATGCCGCTGTCGGGGAGCAGCGCGGACTGAGCGCGCATGGCATCGACGAAATCGGCGGGTGTGAAGCTGCGCGGCTGAAAGAAGACGGTACGGCGCAGATATTCGTCGACGCCGATCTCATCCTTCTCCCAGGCCTGATCGAGCTCGGCGTGACGGCGCTCGAAGTCGGCGGAGTCCAGCGCAAAGCGGGCGACGACAGCATCGCGCTGCTGGCGATCGAAGCCGTTGGTGAGCAGCACGCCGCCTACATCCCACAAAATGGTGCTGATGCCGTCCATGGCATCTCCAGTTGAAGTGCGGTCTTGCGGAGTTTCAGAAGCCTGGGGCCCGTTGCCGGGCAATTCTACGATCTTGCTGTTTCCGGCATGTTACGCGCTTCGATAGCCTTCACTTTATTCAGCCGGCGCACGTAGCGCTCGACCTGGGACTGGAATTTCGCCTGGAGAAAAGCGGCGACCAGGTCGAAGGCGAGTTCCTGGCCGATGATGCGCGCGCCGAGGACGAGGACGTTCATATCGTCGTGCTCGACGCCCTGGTGTGCGGAGTAGTGGTCGTGGCACATGCAGGCGCGGATGCCGGGCATTTTATTGGCGGCAACGCAGACGCCGACGCCGCTGCCGCAAATGAGGATGCCTCGCTCGGCGCGGCCCGTCTCCAGCGTGCGGGCCACGGCCTCGGCGAAGTCCGGATAGTCGGAGGGCTCGGCGTTGAAGGCGCCCAGGTCGATGACCTCGTGACCAAGGCGCTCGAGATAACCGCGAACTTCTTCCTTGAGCGCGTAGCCCGCGTGATCGGCTGCAAGTGCCAGTTTCATGTTATTTCCCCGCCAGTGCCGGTTCGGCCCGGCGTACACGCTCGACCAGCGCCTTCGCGCGGGCGACGACGTTGTCGGTTCCGAAGCCGAGTTTCTCGAGCGCGGTGACGCCCGGGGCGGAGGCGCCGAAGCGGTCGAGGCCGATGACATCGCCATCGCGGCCGACGTATTTCCACCAGCAAAGAGTGGAGCCCGCCTCGATGGCTAATTTCGGCAGGTGATCGGGAAAGGTGGAGGCCTTGTAGCTGTCGGACTGCTCCTCGAAGAGGCGGAAGCTGGGCATGGAGACGACGCGGGCAACGATGCCGTCTTTCTTCAGCTGCTCGGCTGCGCGCAGGGCCGGCCACAGCTCCGCTCCGGTGCCGACGATGAGAAGGTCGGGCGAGTCACTTCCCTGCTCCACGATGTAGGCTCCGCGACGAACCCCTTCAAAGACGCGGTGTTTCACGGGGTCGAGGATGGGAAGATCCTGGCGCGAGAACGCCATGAACGATGGCCCCTTGCGCTCGAGCGCCAGTCCCCATGCGGCCGACGTTTCGTTGGCGTCGGCGGGACGAAAATCGGTGAGGTGCGGAACGGCACGCAGCATGGTGAGTTGCTCGACGGGTTGGTGCGTGGGGCCATCTTCGCCGAGGCCGATGGAGTCGTGGGTGAAGACGAAGATCGAATGGATCTGCATGAGCGCAGCGAGGCGAATGGCCGGCTTGGCGTAGTCGGAGAAGGTGAAGAAGGTGGAGCCGTAGGGAATGACGCCGCCATGCGCGGCCATGCCGTTCACGGCAGCACACATGCCGAATTCGCGGACGCCGAAGTAGATGTTTTCGCCGGTGGGGTCGAGGTGGAAGTTCTTGCTGTCCTTGATGACCGTCTTGGTCGAGGTGGAGAGGTCCGCAGCGCCGCCGATCAGTTCGGGCACGGATTTCACGAAGGCATTCATGACGGTGTTGCCGGCGGTGCGCGTGGCTACGGGTTTGCCGTCGGGGGGGAACTGCGGCAGGCTTTGCTCCCATCCATCCCTGAGGCGGCCTTCCTGGACGCGCTCGAATTCAGCGGCGAGATCGGGAAATTGTTTTCTGTAGCTCGCGAACAGGGCGTTCCAGTCAGATTCCTCTTTCGCGCCTTTGTCGACGGCCTGCAGCCAGTTCGTCGCGGCGTCTTCGGGCACGTAGAAGGTTTTGTCTTCGGGCCAGCCGAGGTTCTTCTTCGTCTGCTTCACGGCTTCTGCGCCGAGCGCCTCGCCGTGAGCCTTGCTGGTGCCGGCTTTGGGGCTGCCATAGCCGATGACGGTGCGCACCGCGATGAGTGAGGGCTTGTCCTTGACGGCCTTGGCGGCTTCGATAGCTTTGGAGATTCCCTCGAGGTCATTGCCGTCTTCGACGATCTGCACGTGCCAGTGATAGGCCTCGAAGCGCTTGAGGACGTCCTCGGTGAAGGAAAGCTCCGTGGGGCCGTCGAGCGAGATGAGGTTGTCGTCATAGAGAAAAACCAGCTTGCCCAATCCCAGCGTGCCCGCCAGTGATGCTGCCTCATGGGAGACGCCTTCCATCAGATCGCCGTCGCCACAAAGGCCGTAGGTGTAGTGATCGACGACATCGAAGCCGGGACGATTGTAGAGGGCGGCCAGATGTTTCTCCGCCATCGCCATGCCCACGGCCATCGCAAAGCCCTGGCCAAGAGGACCGGTGGTGACTTCGACGCCGTCGGTGTCGCCGTATTCAGGATGCCCAGGAGTCTTCGAGCCCCACTGTCGGAACTGCTTCAGATCGTCGATCGAGAGGTCGTATCCAGTGAGGTGGAGGACGCCATAGAGGAGGGCGGAGGCGTGTCCGTTGGAGAGCACGAAGCGATCGCGGTTGGACCACTTCGAGTGCCTCGGGTTGTGACGCATGTACTTGTGGAAGAGGAGGTAGGCGATGGGTGCATCGCCCAGCGGAGCTCCGGGATGGCCGCTGTTCGCCTTTTCGACGGCGTCAACAGCAAGAAACCGCAGGGCATTAATCGACAACTGATCGAGCTCGTTCATACTCCTCGCTTCTCCTCAGGGAATTGCAGCGTGGGATTGTTGCAGGACTCACGGACGGTCAATCCTGATTCTCTCTCTCAAGGTTGAGATGACGCAAACCTGTCGCGGGTCTCAGGACTCGATTGCAACCTCGAAATTGCGGCCTTCCCAGCGATTTTCGTCGGGCCAGAAGAGGGTAAAAGAAAGCGCGCCCGACTGCCCGGCGCTGGTTGGCAGGTCGGCATACGAGCCGGCATAACCCACCTGCGTGCTGTCGAGGACGCTGCTGGTCTTCCAGCTGTCGGCGGACCAGGTGACCTGGAAACGCGAGGCCGAGGTGATGCGCAGGCATTTGCCGGCGGGGATCTGGCGAATCTGGCGGCGCAGCACTTTGAAGACTTCGATGTGGTTGGGCGGATGGTTACCCTGCGCGTAGCGATTTTCGACGACGGGGATGCGATCGACGACCTGCTTGTCGTGCGAGGAGCGCAGGAGCTTGAGATATTCCGAGTGGGCCCAGACGAGGGGCATCGCGGAGCCGGCCGGACCGCCGAAGACGAGGCCGTCGCGATCCGGCTCGTCCCAGATCTGCTCGGGCAGCATGCCGCCGCTGGAAGCGAATTGCTCGATGGTACGGATCAAGTCGCCGACGTCGCGGCCGGTGGCGAGCTCGTAGTGTGCGCGCTCACCGGTGAGGAGCGGCCATGCGCGGCCTTTGCCCCAGCCGATGAAGGGTCCGCCGTCGTCGCGCTGGCCGTAGCCATCGTGGTTGTAGCGCTTCCAGCAGGGGCCCTGAGGAGTGTCGACTTTGAGCACGTGGTCGACGACTTTGAGGGAGTCGACGATGAGCGGGTCGTGGGGCGCGCGAACCCCATAACGCACCAGCTCAAGAAAACCGGCGTCGATGATTTCGCGCGCCTCGAACTCGGCTTTTTCGCCGGGAGGGATGTTGTTGATGTGAAGGATCTCCCGGCCGCACTCCTCGTGCGCGTAAGGATCGCCGCATTCGGGCGGGCGGATGCGCATGTAGTGGCGCTTGATTTCAGGGTGCAGTACGCCGTTGTTTGTGACGGTCCAGTCTTCCAGATGGCTCTCGATCCAGTCGGCATGCTGTTCGAGGAAGTGGCCCAGCTCCGGGGAATCGCGAACGTGGGCCATATCGGCCGCGCAGATGAGCGCGGAGATGACGGCGGCCAGCGTGGAGGGTGAGTAACCGGCGGATTCTTCCCAGCGCTCCTGCTGCGTGACCGGCGCGTAGCGGACCAGGAATCCGGCGGCCTTTTCGACAAAGGGGAAGACATCGAAGTTGCCGAGAGCATCGAGCTTCCAGAGCCGCCATGCGAGCATGATGGGGAAAGCGACTTCGTCCAGCTGGATGCCGGTCCAGTAGGGCTCGCCATTGACCCAGAAATTTTGCGAGAAGCCACCGTCGGGCTTCTGCGTGCAGGCGAGATAGACGAGGGCGCGCAACGCGGTCTCAGTACGGCCACAGGCCATGAGTGCGGTTGCGGTCTGCACCATATCGCGCGTCCACACCAGGTGGTAGCCGCCCAGGTCGTCGTCGCCTTTGGCGTAGCCCCACGGAATGGAGGCGGACGCGATAAAGGCTCCGGCGAAGGTCTTGTCTTCATGCGAGAGCACGACGTTGTGGCTGATCTGCAGCAGGCGGCCGTTGTCGCCGGAGTGACGCGCCATGTGCCGGGGCGTGGCGGCGCGATGCCATTGCTCGATAAAGCGCGAGAGGTGGCGCTCGAAAGGGACGGCGAGCGAGCCCATGGTGGCGGCGAGCGCGGCGTGGTGGCCTTCGCCGAAGCCGATGGCGATGGTAAAGTCGCGGAGGCGCGTGAGGGGAACCTGGCCCATGATGGCGATGTTGCCGTCGAGCGCGGAGCCGAATTCCCAGTCCATTTTGAAGTTGCCTTTGAGGTCCTGCCAGCCATCGCTGGTACCCACGTAGCCGCAACTGACGCGGCTGAAGCCGCCGATGCAGCCCATGGCGAGCGACATGCCTTCTTTCCACGCAACCGCCACGCGATGGCCGGCGATTTCGAGCACGCGGGCGGAATTGCCCATACCTCCGCCTTCCAGGTGCGGCGCGAGCAAAGCGTAGACCTGCAGACGGGAGAGCAGTTGCTCGTCGCCGTCGATCAGGACGTGGACAAGAACCACCGGGTAGTGTGGGTCGCTGATGATCTCGCGGGTGAGGCAGTAGCGGCCTTCGCGGTCGCGATTGCGAACGCGAACGGCGAGCGCATCGGAGTCGATGTACTCGAACTCGTGCAGCAGATCGCGGCGCTCTTCGTGAAAGAAGGTCTCGCCATCGGTGATGAGGAACTGCATGTCGCGAATCTGCGGGCGGTCGATGGTGGGGCAGTAAATCTCGTTGAGGATGCCATGCGAGACGGTGAACCAGATTTTGCTGGAAGCGGCGTAGGCGGTGCCGACGGCATCTTTGGCGCTGGAGGTCCAGCGTGGCTGGAGACCTGGCGCGCCGAAGGCAGGGCCCTGGCCGTCGAGCCATTTGTAGCGTGAATCGATTGTCATTCCGTCAGCCATTCTCTCCGTGTCATTCCAGGGCCGGTGTTATCGCTTCATGAATTTAGATACCAGAGGTGAGGGTTCGGTTCCAGGTTCCGTTCGCCGGTCAGGGGACTTACAGCAGAATGACGGCGAAGCCCACTGCCTGTGCTGCCTCAGCGAGCCGCTTGTCCCCGCAGAGGAAGGTGCGGCCAGATGGGCGATTGTCGCACCAGGTAAGGGCGGCGGCCAATTGCAGCGCGTCGGCGGCCTTAAGGGGATAGCGATCGAGCAGGTCTCGGGCCATATTCCGCACGTCATCGCCAGGCACAATCTCGCGCCAGTTGAATCTGATTCTGTCGAGCGCGGCAGTCGCGCTGTCTGCCTCACTTGCGTCAATGGAGCCGAACCGCAAAGACCGGGCGATAGCGCTGTAGAGTTCAACATCGGTAGCCCACCACACCACGGCTGGATACTGGCGAAAAAAGATGCGGGCCCTTTGCGTGGATGGCTCACGCATACAGAGAGGCGCCAGAGCACTCGCATCCCAGAAGGCGGCGGGAGAGACTACCACCCTTCTTCCCGTTCCTCGGTCACTACCTGGCTGAGACGCTTGCCTCGCGGAGTCGGGATCCGCAACTTCAGAATCTCGTCGAGCCGCTTCTTTGTCAGCGGCTTTTCCGGCAGCTTCATCTTGCCTTCGGCTACCAGGCGGAGTTCCAGGTCGCTGGCGTTGCCGGCATCGAAGGGGACGATTTTAGCTACGGGCAGGTTGCGATCGCGGATGACAACCTCTTCGCCGTTGCGGGCAAACCGTATATAGGTGCTTAGCCGGTTCTTCAGTTCGGCAATATTTACGCTGCGCATGCTGGTGACCCCACATGGCCATTATAGCCATATTGGCTTTCACAGCAGCTGCATCTGCGAATCCTGATCGGGATGGAACTGGACCTGGCTCATGGCGTGGCCGATTTCGCGGTTCTTCATGAAGTATTGCCACACGAAACCGGAGCGCAGGTTTTCGGCCATCAGCATGGTGATGCCCTGGTCGATGCCGAGAATGTCGGGCGCGAACCAGTTCGCCTTGGGCTGGAAGGAGTCGACGAAGCCGTAGCGCGTGTAGACCTTGTCCTTGAACTGGTCGCGCATGCTGAGCAGGACGTGGGAACATTCGGCGGGCAGGAAGACGAGCGATCCACCGGTAGCGCAGGGGACGAGCGTGCCGTCGAGCGGGCCCATGGCCGGCGGTCCGCCCCAGACGCGATAGCCTTCGCGGGAATCGGACGCGGTGATGCCCCAGAGATTCTGATCGAACCAGGGAAACCTGCGGCTTTCGGTGAGGCACCAGATCTGGTGCGCGCGCGTAGCTGCGATGGAGTTAGTGAAGTAGTTGGCGTGGAGGTCGGCTACGTTGCGCAAATCGCACCAGGCATGCGCGTACTGGTGGATGAACAGGGGTGCGACGCCGCTGATGTAGTCGACACCGCCGAACTGGACGACGGGGCGCTGCAGATCGTTCCAGTCGGCGGCAGGAATGGTGTGGGTGGGCGAGCCAATGGCGAGCAGGTACATGGTGAGCAGCTCGGAGTAGATATCCCAGCGATGCTTGAGAAAGCCCTGATCGGGGAGCCATCCCATGGAAAGCGTCTGGCCGCCGTTGAGCATCCACTCCCAGTCGATGCGGCGGTAAAAGGTGGTGGCCAGTCCTTCGATGCGCGGATTGCCGGCGAAGTACTGGCGGCAGGTGAGCACGCCGCACAGCAGCAGCGCGGTGTCAATGGAGGAGAGCTCGCTGCCGAACATGCGCTGGCCGCTCTCGATATCGATGAAGTGATAGAGAAAGCCGTGTTCGTGGGGGCAGTCTTCGAGCAGGAAGGCGAGCGTCTTCTCCACGCGCTGTTCGCAGTCGTAGGGGCGGAGATAGTTGCGCTTGTGCGCGATGCAGAGCGCGGTCAGTCCAAAGCCGGTGGCGGCGATGCTGGAAACGCGGCTGACGGAAAGTCCGGTGGCCGGGGCGCGATCGCGCACCAGGCCGGTGCGCGGGCTGGCTTCGTTGTAGAAGAAATCGCAGGCGCGGCCTTCGAGATCGTCGAGCAGCGTTTCGGCCGCGGTGGTGACCTGGGTGAGCGGGCGATTGATGAAGACGCCGGGAGGGTGAGGATACTGCTGGGCCGCCTGGGACTCGGACTGGGGCTCCTGGCCTGCCTTCACCTTCGGCGCCTGCGCCTGGTTCTGTGCGAGGACGGAAGGTCCGAGAGCCAGTGCACCGGCGGCCCCGGCTCGCTTCAGCAGCTCTCGTCGCGTGATGGAAAATGGAGCCAACTTGAGGTGAGTTCTTCTTATCGGATGCAGAGGAGCCGGGGCTCGTCAGGAAACAGATGCTCCCAGCTCACCCCGAAGATGCTACAGGATCGGTAAGGATCCTCTTCTCAATTTAACGGAGGGTCGGGGTAAATCCGCAATTCCACTAAAGCGTCGCGGTCAAATCGCCTGGCAGGGCCTGAACCCTGCAGCACAAGTCGCGCATCCAGTATCATCGGGGGGCGCAGACCGGCGCGGGCCAACCCAGTGAGACGCCCGCGCAACCCCCTCGGACATTTCACCACTCCCACCTCACAAGGAGGAATGCTTTGGCACACGAAGTTCCACCTCTTCCCTACGACTACAAGGCGCTGGAACCGCACATCGACGAGCAGACGATGCACCTGCACCACGACAAACACCACCAGGCCTACGTCACCAATCTCAACGGGGCCATCGAGAAGCATCCCGACCTGGGCAAACACTCGGCCGAGGACCTGCTGCGCAATCTGAACAGCGTGCCGGAAGATGTACGCGCTACCGTACGCAACAACGGCGGCGGGCACGTGAATCACAGCATGTTCTGGGCGATCATGAAGCCGAATGGCGGGGGCGAGCCCACGGGTGCTATCGCGGAGCAGATCAAAACAGATTTCGGCGGGTTCGAGGACTTCAAGAAGCAGTTCAACGAAACCACGGCGAAGCAGTTCGGCTCCGGCTGGGGCTGGCTGATCTGGGACGGTAAGCTGAAGATCATCACCACGGCCAATCAGGACAGCCCGCTTTCGCAGGGGTTCTATCCGATCCTCGGCAACGACGTGTGGGAGCACGCCTACTACCTGAAGTACCAGAACCGGCGGCCGGAATATCTGGCGGCGTGGTGGAACACGGTCAACTGGGACGAGATCAACAAGCGCTTCGCGCAGGCGAAGAAGTAGTCAAACTGGTTTCTGAACCGGATTTGAGAACCCTGGCTTCCGATACCCTTTCTTTTGCTTCCCGCAGAGGAAAGGGCATTTTGTGTCCGCAGCAGAGCTTTATGATGGATCGGTTCCCGCGGTTCGCATTCCCGATCCGCATTCCCGATCCGTATTCCCTGGTGGAGGACTCTGCTGATGCTCCGTTTGCGCTCTGCGCTGCTGCCGCTCGTTCGCTTCTCTCTGCTCGCCATCGCGATTCTGATCGGCTGGTCGTTGACGGCGGCCGGCCAGGCGCAGCGGTCCACCGCGCCCGCACCGGCACGATGGGTCGGCACGTGGGCCACTTCGGCCTTTGACGGCGATCCCTGGCACACGATTCCGACCCTGGTCGATTCCACGTTGCGCGAAATCGTCCACACTTCTATCCCTGGCAAGGCTCTGCGCGTCCGCTTCACGAATGAGTTCGGCACCGAGCCACTCCACATCGATGCGGCCAACATCGCGCTCAGCGCGGGAGAATCCGCGATTCAGCCTGAATCGATGCACGCGCTGACCTTTGGGGGTCAGGCTTCCATCGTCATTCCGCCGGGCGCCGAGGTCGTCAGCGACCCGGTGCAGATGGCAACCCCCGCGTTTACCGACCTGGCGATCAGCCTCTTCCTGCCGCTGCAGCAGATCAGCAGTGTGTCGGTGCATTCGGGCGCGAACCAGATCAACTACATCCAGGCGGGCAGCAACGTGGTCAGCGCGCCGTCTCTGACGGGCGCCGCAACGGTGCCCTCGTGGTATTTCGTGAAGGGTGTAGACGTCGAGCCGGCGGATCCGCACGCCGGAGCCGTAGTTGCCTTCGGCGATTCGATCACCGACGGCGCCTACGCCACCGACAATCTGAATCATCGCTGGCCGGACTACATGGCGTCACGGCTGCACAGCAATCCCGCGACCGCCGACCTGGCGGTGCTGAACGAAGGCATTGGCGGCAACTGCGTGCTGATCCACTGCGTCGGGCAGAACGCGCTGGCGCGTTTCGATCGCGATGTGCTGGCGCAGGCGGGCGTGCGGTACGTGATCGTGCTGGAAAGCATCAACGACATCGGAACCCTGCACGAGCCGAACCGACCGAATTATCACTTGACGGCCCAGGACCTGGAGCAGGGGCTGGCTCAGCTGGTTGCGCGCGCGCATGAGCATGGCATCAAGGTCTTCGGCGCCACGCTGACTCCGTACAAAGGTGCGGGGTACTTTTCAGAACAAGGCGAACAGATCCGCGAAGCCGTGAATCAGTGGATCCTCACCAGCGGGGTTTTCGACGGGGTGGTCGATTTTGACAAGGCCACGCGCGATCCCGCGAACCCGCTCGTGTTTGCGCCGGCGTACGACAGCGGGGATCATCTGCATCCGAAGGATGCGGGGTACGACGCCATGGCGAACTCGATCGATCTGAGCCTGTTTCGGTAGAGGAGCCGCGTGCCGGGACGGGTCGGTCCGAGCACCGCATCCTTTGGCGGAAATTTGGGTCTAAATGGACAGGAAGGTATGTCATAACCATGCGGTTGACCCTTTTTTCTGCACTGGTTCCGGCGTTTTTTGCGGGAGCCGTATTTGCACAGGCGCCTGCGGTTCCCGCGGACCAGGCTCACTTCAGCATCGTGCAGGCGAATGACGGAAAGAATGTGGGGTCGGCGGACTGCACCGTCACGGCGGTCTCCGGCGGATACCAAATCAGCTCGCACGGAGACCTGAAAATGCCGAAGTTCACCTACACGTTCACCAACGAGAATCGGCTCGACAGCGGGCTGAACGTCGTCCGCGACGAGCTTACGGGCACGGTCAACGGATCGCAGGTCACGTTCAGTCTCAACTCCGACCCGTCAGGGCGGCAGTTCCAGGTGAGCATCACGGCCGGCGGCAAGAACACGACGAACACCTTCGACCGCCACCAGCACACGGCGCTGCTGCCCGATCTGGACCCGGCTGCCTACGTCGCGATGGCGCATTTCGCGCTCGAGCATCCGCCCACGACATGGATTGTGATCCCCAAGCAGAATGGCCTGCTGCTGCCTGCGCAGTACAGTGCGCAACCGGATGTGCGCGGCACGTTCCACGGTCAGCCGGTGGACGCGCACCACACCAGCGCGGTGGTGAGCGACCAGAACGGGTTCACGGTTGAGCTTTACTACACCGGCGAAGGCGCGCTGCTCGAAGCCGATCTGCCGGAGCAGAATTTCTACGTGATCCGCGACGACTTCAAACTACGGGATCGTCCGCATTACACGCCGCCACACGGTGAGGCGCCACCTCCGGACCAGGGTCAGCCGCCGCAGGGTTCGCCGCAGCCGGACACGACGCAGCCGCAGAATCTGCGGCAGTCCTGGTAGGGCGGCCGCTTCTTCAGGCCACCGGCCTTGTGTTGCAGGCGGCCGCTATGGGTTTGGCTGGTAACGCTGATAGCGGGGCCGCGGCTGAACGATGACGTAGCGAGGGCCGGTGATGGTGTATGGAGAGCCTGGCGCCTCGCGGTAGCCCGTCGGAGTGACGGTGAAAACGTGCAGGTAGTTGAGGCTGCTGTTGAAGACGCCGGTGATCGCGTACAGATGGTTGTCGTTGTCCCAGAACATCTCGCTGATCGGATCGCTCGTCAACAGACCGGTATAGGCCGTGATGGGTGCGGCGCCGTTGAAGTGGAACACCTGCAGACCTTCCTGCCCGGCCACAGCAAGCAGCCTCCCGGACGGCGCCATTTTCATGTCGTAGACGCTCTGAATCGAGGTTGCCGGCATATTCGCGTAAGTGCTGGTCGGTGGTGAGGGAGCCGTCGCTGTTGACGGTGTAGGTGGCGAGCTGCACCGAGCCGGATGCGCACCCGGGCGGGTTCGCCGGGATTTCGGCAAAGGCCACATGGTTGGCCGGATCCGCAGCCCCGAGATAGGGGATATAGGCACTGACTCCGGAGGGAGGCGTCGGCTTATTCATAGCCGGGCCGAACTCCGTCAGCATGCCATTGGACCCGCGCTGAAATCCGTTCATGCTGTAGTACATGCAGCTGTCGTTGTAAGCGGTGTACGCGTACTGGTTGTTGCCGATAAAGGAAGGGGTATTTGTATTCCAGTTCCCCGTATCGGTGAGCCCGAGATAATTCGGCCCTCCCGTTGCATTCTCCACGGCCCAGTCGGTGAGTCCATTGTTGGAACAGTCGGCGTTGTATTCCGTAACATACAGCGACTGCCCGGTGTGATCGAAGGCAAGCTGGTTTGCCCCGCCGCATCCCGGCTGAACTTGCTGGTAGTCGGTGGATACCGCGTAAGTCAGCGAGCCGTTATTTGCGATCCTGTAGGCGTTGATGTTGGTTCCGGACGCGGCCATGAGGTAGGTTCCATTCACCACCATATAGCCGACGTTCTCCATGAAAGGAGAGCCCGGGACCGGCCGAAGTCTTCCGGCGTTATCCGCCGCGAACGCCGAAATCTCAGTCGTGTTGCCTCCTGCGGAGTTAGCGACATACACGTACGCGACGACATTGCGGGCGGACGCAGTTTGTGCACTGGCCGAGGCGCTGGAGTAACTGGTAATTCCGATTAGCGCGCAGAGGGACACGACGAGCTTGGCGCTCCGTTTCACTGGAAACCTCCGGTCGAACGCTGTTGTGAAGAATGGACCCGGGCAGACTTGCCTGGATAGCGCGGGTACTGCTTGCCACGTCGTTAGAGGCCCGGAAGAGTCCCGTGGTTGTCCCTCAGAATCGGGAGCGCTGCAAGGCGGCAGACCGCCAATGGTTACAGTAAGTGCGGAATGTCGCAGTTGCTGCAGTTCTCAGGCGAACTGAGGTCTGACAGGCTTGTGTCTTCCGTCACAGACTCTCCGCCGCTCCGCGGCTATACTTCGTGGCGAAGGGCAGACCGGCACCGACCTGAACACGCACGCGCGGGTAGCCCCTGCTTCACCGGATTCTGCACGCGGGTGCAGGGACTGATCCTCCCCCTCAGGAGGTCTCCATGGTCTTCGTTCGCGTGCTGGCGGTAATCGCTTTGGTGTTTTTGTCAGCGAGCGCGCTGTACGGCGGGGCTGTGCTGATTCTCGACGCCCACGGAAATCCGTGGGGCATGATGCCGCTGAGCGTGCTCGATCACACGCCGTTTCACTCCTGGCTCATTCCCGGCATCGTCCTGCTGACTGCGAACGGAGTGCTGGCGCTGTGGGTTTTGTGGCTCGTGCTCGCGCACTGGCGGCATGACGGGCTGTGGGCCATTCTCCAGGGATGCGTACTGCTGGGATGGCTGACGGTGGAGTGCATCATGCTGCGCACCGTCATCTGGCCTCATTACATGTACGGCGCGGTGGGACTGGCGCTGATCGTCACGGGCGTCGTGTTGCGCCGCGAGTCGCACGCGCCGGTGGCGGCGCACTGAACTGTATGGCAGGAGATACACCATGAATCAGAATGGCCGGAGGATCGTCATCGTTGGCGGCGGAATCGCCGGATTGTGTGCCGCGGTTTATGCGCAGCGCAGTGGATACCAGGCCGAAGTGCTCGAGATGCACACGATGACCGGAGGGCTGGCGATGAGCTGGCACCGGCACGGATATACGTTCGAGACATGCCTGCACTGGCTGGTCGGCTCGAAACCGGGCAGCGACTTCAATCGCATGTGGCGCGAGGTTTGCGACATCGACCAGCTGCAGTTTATGGATCCGGTCGAGTTTGTGCGGATGGAAGATGAGCACGGCCAAAGCCTGCCCATCTCAACGAACGTAAATCAGCTGGAGAAAGAACTGCTGGAGCGCGCGCCGCAGGACGCGAAGGCGATTCACTCACTCGCGCGCGACATTCGCGCGTTCAGCAAATTCCGGGTGCCGACGCCGGGCAAAAGCTGGCTGATGAACGGGCCCGCGTATCTGCGCAATATCCCCATGATGCCTCCGCTGCTCCGGCTGATGAAAATGAGCGGGCATGAATACAGCCAGCGGTTTACCCATCCGCTGCTGCGGAGTTTCTTTGGTGAAGGAGAGATGGGACAGATGTCGGCGATCGCGCTGGTCTTCTCGCTGGCGTGGATGAACGCGGGCGACGGAGGCTACTCGATCGGCGGCGCGCAGGCGCTGATCCATCTGATCGAAAAAAAGCTGACGAGCCTGGGCGGACACGTGCGGTGCGGCGCGAAGGTGGAACGCATCCTGGTGGAGAACGGCACTGCTGTCGGAGTGCAGCTGGCCAGCGGAGAAACGATCGCAGCGGACTGGGTGATCTCGGCCGCCGACGGCCACGCTACGATCTACGAGTTGCTGGGCGGGCGCTACATGAACTCGGCGATCGACCGGAATTATGAAACGATGCAGACGTTTCCTTCGTATCTGCAGGTCTCCCTCGGCGTCGGAATGGATTTGTCGGAACTGCCGCGGTCGGTGAGCCGGATTCTCGACGCGCCCATTCGCGTCGATCCTGAGACTGAAGTGAAGCAGGTTGGGTTCCGCATCTTCCACTTCGATCCCACGTTCGCTCCGCTGGGAAAGACCGCCATTACCAGCATGCTGATGACGCGGAATTTCCGGTACTGGGCCGATCTGTACAAGGACGATCCCGAACGGTATCGCGCGGAGAAGCAGCGCGTTGCCGATGCGATTATTTCTGCTCTGGAGCGGAAGATCCCCGCCGTTCGCGGGGCGATTGAGACGGTCGACGTGGCGACGCCGGCCACGGTGATGCGCTACACCGGCAACTGGAAGGGCAGCATGGAAGGCTGGTTCCTGACGCCGGGCGGCAGCTTCCGGCCGTTACCGAACACGTTGCCGGGCTTGCGGCGGTTCATGATGGTGGGCCAGTGGATCGCGCCCGGCGGTGGGCTGCCCTCAGGACCGATGACGGCGAGGCCCGCGATTCGGGCGATCTGCAAAGAGGATCGTGTGGCGTTTCTCCCGGTCGTGAAGGCGGAGGAGAAGCCTCACTGGAGACTGCGGACGCCTTAGGGTGGCGGCGCGCGGGGGTCGAACCGAAGCAGGTTGAACTATCCGATGCGGACGACGAGCTTGCCGCGCACGTGTCCGGTTTCGAGATACTTCATGGCTTCGGGGACTTCGCCCATCGAGTAGCAGCGGTCGATCACCGGCTTCACGGCGCCCGATTGCAGGAGCTCGGCGATGAACCGCAGGTCGCTCGGGTTCCGTTTCGCCATGAAGGTGAGGGTTCTCTGCTTCCTGAAGGGGCCGAGCACGAACATCCTGAACATGCTGGCGAGAATCGTCATGAGGCTCGCGTCCGGCTTCGCTCCGATAAATACGCAGGTGCCCCTCGGCTTCAGCATGTGCCGCACGTGGGGCAGGGTGAGATTTCCCACGCACTCGAGGATGACGTCATAGCGCTGGTCATCTTCGGCGAGGCCTTGTTGCGTGTAGTCGATGACGCGTTCCGCACCGATGGAGCGAACCAGCTCGACGTTGCGCGTGCTGCAGACGCCCGTGACTTGCGCGCCGAAATGTTTCGCGAGCTGTACCGCGAAGGTGCCGACGCCCCCGGCTGCACCGTTGATGAGGACGGTTTGGCCTGGCTGGATGCGGGCCTTATCGCGCAGTCCCTGGAGGGCAGTGAAGGCAGCAATGGGAGCCGAGGCGGCCTGCTCGAAGCTGACATTGTCCGGCTTGATGACGAGCGACGATGCGGGTGCGCAGACAAAGTCGGCGAGCGCGCCACGACAGGCGCCGAAGACCGCGTTGCCCGGTTTGAATTGGGTCACGCCACTGCCGATCGATTCCACTTCACCAGCGAGGTCCACGCCCGGGTGTTTGGGTTTGTGCAGGCCCATGATGAGGCGCAGGAACCAGGGCTTGCCTTTCATCAGCTTCCAGTCGAGCGGATTGAGACCGACGGCGCGAACTCGGATGAGGACCTGGCCGTCACGCGGAGCTGGCTTCGCGGTTTCCTCGCAGTGGAGAACGTCAGGGGAACCAAAGTGGCGATAGACGATAGCATTCATGGCACGCGCCTCTGATCGGCGCAAGGATAGTCCCTGGCGGCCCCCCTGTCAGTGCTAATCATCACGCGGTTATCGGGAACCGGTTGCGGCCGCTCGGCAGGGACCTACGCTTTGGCGGAGAAAGCCGTGACCAGGCTGGTGAGCAGGCGGAGGGCGCGGGGAACGGCCTGGCGGAGCGGTCCGGAGAGATCCTCGCCGTAGTCGAAGTGGCTGGCACCGATGGTGAGCGCAAAGGCGCGCGCCGGAGCGTGGCCGCAGAAGGTCTGGGCCATGGCGAGCAGCGCCGGCGGATCGAGGCGATGCGTGTCCGGGGCATCGTCCTGGGCGGCGACCGGCACGACGCGGATTGCGCCGGGCTCGTCGGTGGCCGACGCATCCACAAAGATGACCAGGTCCGCGGCGGCCAGATCCGCTGCCATCTCCGGCGTGAACTGCTGGGCAGCGACGATGCGGAGGCGCGAGGCGGGGAAAAGATGCTCGGCCGCTTCGGCGATGCGCAGGCCGACGCCATCGTCCTGGCGAAGCGAGTTGCCGCAGGCCAGCAGCAGTGCGGGAGGCGAGGACGAGTGGGCCAGGCTCGGATTCATCGTCAGCCTCGGCGGATTTCCCTGACCAGGGAGCCATCGGGAGCGCGCAGCTCGACGGAGAGCGGCATGCTTCCCATGGCGTGCGTGGAACAGCTGAGGCAGGGATCGAAAGTGCGGACCACGGCTTCGACACGATTCAGCATGCCTTCGGCGATGTGGTCGCCCTGCACATAGTGGCGAGCGGTTTGCAGAATGCCGCGGTTCATGGCGGCGTTGTTGTGGCCGGTGGCGATGATGAGGTTGGCCCAGACGATAAGGCCGTTCTCGTCGACCTTGTAGTGGTGGATCAGCGTGCCGCGGGGCGCTTCGGCCACACCGACACCCTCGAGGTTGTTGACCGACGCCGTGGCGCGCACATGCTTGTCGAGGATCTTCTGGTCGGCGAGGAGCGCTTCAATCTTCTCGGTCGCGTGCAGCATTTCCACCAGCCGCGCGTGGTGGTAGTAGAAGGAGCTGAGCAGCGGCTTGGGTGACATGGCGCGGAATTCACGCCATTCCACGTCGGCCAGAGGCGTATCGCAGTGGTCGGCGAGGTTCAGGCGCGCCAGCGGCCCCACGCGATAGGTTCCGCCCGGGTAGCCGAGCGGTTTGTAGTAGGGAAACTTCATGTAGCTGTACGGCTCGACGGCTTCGCCAATGTACTCAGCGTAGTGGGCCGGGTTAAGGTCGCCGGCGATGATGTTGCCTTCCGAGTCAATGACGCGCAGCGTGCCGTCATAGTAGTCGGCCAGGCCCTGTTCGTTGACGAGGCCCATGAACAGCGTGGGGAAATTGGCAAAGACGCCGATTTCGGCAGTGAATTTTTCGGTTGCTCCTTTGAACCAGCCCAGCGTGCGCTGGATCGCCGCTTTCGCGGCGGGGATCATCGCGAGCATCTGGCCGCGCTTCTCCGCGCTCAGCGGCTCGTTGACGCCTCCAGGAACGGTCCAGCCAGGATGAATGCGTCGGCCGGCGAGCAATTCAATGATCTTCTGGCCGAACGAGCGCAGCGCAATGCCGTCGGCGCCGATCGTGGGATGCGTATGCGCAACGTGAAGAATGCTGCGCTCTTCAGGCGGCGCATCCATGCCGAGGAGCAGATCGGGGGAGGACAAGTAGAAGAAACTGAGCGCGTGGGACTGGACAAGCTGCGCGAGATTCAGGATGCGGCGCAGGTCGGCGGCGACGGGCGGAATCTTTACCGCGAGGATGGCGTCGCAGGCTTTCGACGACGCGACGAGATGGCTGACCGGGCAGATGCCACAGATGCGTGCCGTGATGTTCGGCATCTCGTAGAAGGGGCGCCCCTCGGTGAACTTCTCGAAGCCGCGCAGCTGGGTCACGTGAAAGGTCGCGTCCTGCACGATGCCGGCTTCGTCCAGCTGCAGGGTGATCTTGCCGTGACCTTCCAGACGTGTGACGGGATCGATGACGATGGTACGGGGCATGAATCTCCTGCTTTCCTTTTCCGATCAGCCGAAGTGGGCGACTCCGCCCAGCGAAGGAACCTGGCCTGCCAGCAGCTCTGACAGCACCTGGAAAATGGTGTCCGCCGAAGGCGGGCAGCCGGGAACGAAGACGTCGACGGGCACAACCTCGTGCACCGGGCGTACGCGATCGAGCAGCGCCGGCACGCCGACGGTGGGTACCTGCTTCTGCAGATCGGCATTCTGGTCGTAGACCCGCAGCATCACCGGCTGCACCCCGCAGCTGTTGCGCATGGCGGAGACGTTGCCGGTGAGCGCGCAGTCGCCGAGCGAAACCAGCACGCGGGTGTGCTCGCGGATCTTGCGGATCTTCTTCAGATCGTCCTCGCTGGCGACCGCACCCTCGACCAGCGTGACGTCGACGCGGTCGGGAAACGTCTTGCGATCGACCAGCGGGCTGTAGACCAGGCGGAACTGGCTGCTCAGCTCGATGAGGCGCTCATCCATATCGAGCAGCGACATGTGGCAGCCGGAGCAGCCATCGAGCCAGACGGTGGCGAGTGTTATCAGTTCGCTCATGGCTTCTCTCCCTCGCGCATGATCTGCAGATACGGCAGGAACTCGGGGTGCTTGCGCGCTTTGCTGCCGACGCTGGTCTTCTCAAAGAGAGCGCCGGTGGGGCAGACCTGCACGCATTTGCCGCAGCTGGTGCAGGTTTCCGAATCTCCCCAGGGTTCCATGAGATCGGTAATCACCATCGACTGGCCGCCGCGACCCATCACGCCCCAGGTATTCGCGCCTTCGACTTCGGAGCAGACGCGCACGCAGCGAGTGCAGAGCACGCAGCGGTTGTGGTCCACGGTGAAGCGCGGGTGGGAGGCATCGACGGGCAGCTGCGGATACTGGTAAGGAATCTCGACGTGGGTCATGCCGAGTTTGAGGGCGAGGCTCTGCAACTCGCAGTTGCCGTTGGCGACACACACCGAGCAGACGTGATTGCGTTCGGCGAAGAACATTTCCAGAATCATGGTGCGGTAGCGGTCGATCTTCGGATTGTGGGTCGTGACCTCCATGCCCTCCGCAACCTGCGTGACGCACGCGGGCAGAAGGCGGCGTGCGCCCTTCACTTCCACGAGACAGAGGCGGCACGCGCCCACTTCGGAGAGCCCGTCCAGATGGCAGAGGGTGGGAATATCGACGTTGTGCTCGCGCGCCGCATCGAGGATGGTCTGGTCGGAGCGGGCGCTGATCTCCTCGCCGTTGATGGTAAGGGTGCGAACATTCGGTTCCGCGCTCATGCGTGTACCTCCACCGCAACAGGACTGCACTCGCAGACGCCCGCCGGACATCGCTTCTCCTCGATGTGCGCCAGGTACTCGTGTTTGAAGTAGCGCAGCGTGCTGAGCACAGGGTTCGGCGCGGTCTGGCCCAGTCCGCACAGACTGGTCGCGCCAACGACCTCGCACAGTTCGGTCAGCTGGTCGAGATCGCGATGCGTGGCCTCGCCTTTGCAGATCTTTGTCAGCAGTTCGAACATCTGGACGGTTCCGGCGCGGCAGGGAACGCATTTGCCGCAGGACTCGGTCATGCAGAACTCCATAAAGAAGCGGGCGACTGAGACCATGCACGAGGTGTCGTCCATGACGATCATGCCGCCCGAACCCATCATGGAACCGGCGCTGATGAGAGCGTCGTAGCTGATGGACAAGTCGAGGTGTTCCTCGGGCAAGCAGCCGCCCGAGGGTCCGCCAGTCTGTACTGCCTTGAATTTTCTGCCGTCTGGAACGCCGCCGCCGATGCTGAAGATGATCTGGCGGAGCGTCATTCCCATGGGCACTTCAACCAGGCCGGTGCGCTTGATCTTGCCGGTGAGTGCGAAGACCTTGGTGCCCTTGCTGCGCGCTGTGCCCATTGACAAGAACCACTCACCGCCCTTGCGGATGATGGGCGCCACGTTGGCGAAGGTCTCGACGTTGTTGATCAGGGTTGGATCGCCCCACAGGCCGGAGACCGCCGGATAGGGTGGACGCGGGCGCGGAGTTCCGCGCTTGCCTTCGATCGAGGCAATGAGCGCCGTCTCTTCGCCGCAGACGAAGGCTCCGGCGCCGAGACGGATATCGATATCGAAGCTGAACTGCGTCTCGCAGATCGCATTCCCGAGGAATCCGCGACGGCGCGCTTCGCGCAGGGCAACGGTGAGGCGCTGCACCGCCAGCGGATATTCCGCGCGGACGTAGATGTAGCCTTTGCTCGCGCCGATGGCGTAGGCCGCGATAGCCATGCCTTCGATCACACGCTGCGGATCACTCTCGAGCACACTGCGATCCATGAACGCGCCGGGGTCGCCCTCGTCGCCGTTGCAGATGACGTATTTCTGCGCGCCTTTGACTTTAGCGACCGTGTCCCACTTAAGGCCGGTGGGATAGCCGCCTCCTCCGCGCCCGCGCAGGCCACTCTTCGCGATCTGCTCGATGACCGTTTGCGGCGTCATCTCGGTCAGCGCCTTCAGCAGCGCTTCGTACCCGCCGCACGCGATGTAGTCGTCGACCTTCTCCGGATCGATGTGCCCGACATTCTCCAGGACGACGAAATGCTGTCCTTCAAAGTAGCTGCCGAGATTGGGGTCGAGGCGCGCCACAGGCTCGCCGCCCAGCGACTCGATCATCTCCTTCGCGTCGCTTTCATGGACGTGGCCATAGCGTGTGCCCGCCGGCTCGACCACCACCATGGGTCCGGCCGCGCAGGGCCCCATGCAGCCGGTGCGGCGCACGTGACACTTTTTGCCGCAGGCCTCGGCTTCCTTCGCAAGGGCGTCGCGGATGCGGTCGCTGTGCTGGGAAAGACAGCTGGTGCCCATGCAGACGTCGACTTCGAAATCGTATTTCTCTTTTTCCTCGGCCACGCCGGCGGCAATCTGCTGGAGTTCTTCCGTATTCATTGATTCCTCCATGCATCCAGCTGAGCGGTGAGTCGCTGCCCGTCCATCTGCGCCGAGAGCTCGCCGTCGAACAGCACGACCGGCGCTCGCCCGCAGTCGCCGACGCACCGGACCGTGCCCAGCGAAACCTCGTCGTCCGCTGTGGTCTGGCCGGTGTGAATCTGCAGCCGCTTCTCCGCTTCCGCCACCAGCTTTTCGGCGCCTTTGATGTAGCAGGCGGTTCCCGTGCAGACCGTGCAGGTGTGTTTGCCGGGCGGCTTGAGGCTGAAGAAGTGGTAGAAGGTGACCACTCCATAGGCCTGGCTGAGGGGAACCCGCAGCGACTGCGCAACAAATTTGATGGCAGGCGTGTCGAGAAATCCGAAGGAAGACTGTACGGTATGAAGGGTTTCGATCAACGCATTGCGCGAGTAGCCATGCTTGCGCATCGTGCCGTTGACGATTCTCCATCGCTTGTCGTCGGAAGGCAGAGGCGGGCGTTCAGCATAGAGGGGCATTGTGTTCTCCCTGACTGCCATCGGACAGTCGCGAGGTTCCGGTTCCCAGGCCCACCCGGGCTGCAGCGGATCGTGCAGCGGATACGGGCGGAGGCGACCTTTTTGCAATGGCCACCGGCGTGACAAACCCCGGCAACCAAGCGGGGTACAGAACAGAATGCAGTCCGATCGGGACGATTGTCGGTGACAATCATCACTGCGAGCAAGAGAGCGCTTTGTTAAACCGCACGTTTCCTGAGGAAAACGCACGAGTTACCGGACGTAACGTGTCCACGCTGCACCCTTGGCGGCGGCTCAGTCCTCGAGCACGGCCAGATCGAGCTGGCGCAGGCGTTCCGGTTCGCCAAGGATCTCAAGCCCGGCGATCTTGTCGCCGGCCAGGGTGAAGCGCAGCACGCGGAAGAGGCGACCCTTCGGCGCGACCACAATGCCAACGTTGCCATCCACGAGGGCAATGCGGGCGAATCTTGCGCCGCGCGCTGCCTCCACAGCCACCTTCGCCCAGGCTTCCGTGCCCTGAATGCTCAGGGGGACACCAGCGGGAGCAGCAACCTTGTCGGCGCGAACGGTGAATCCAGGATCGAGCAGAGCGACGAGGCGAGGAACATCGCCGGCGCGAACCGCACTGAGGAACGCGTCGACCATACGGCGCTGTTGGCCAAAAGTGTCGCCGGCTGTGAGATCGACTCCGCGCACGCGCCGTCGCGCACGACTGGCCAGCTGCCGTGCGGCCGCCTCGGATCGCCCGACGATTCCCGCGATCTCGTCGAAGGGCAGATCGAACATGTCGTGCAGGACGAAGGCCAGGCGCTCGGCGGGATCGAGGCGATCGAGGACGACGAGCAACGCCAGTCCGACCGAATCGGCCAGCATCGTCTCCGTCTCCGGATCGGTCTTCGCGCGCGGAGTTGAGGGCGCCTGACCTCCAGCCTGGCGGCTCCAGCGGCTCTTCGCGCTTTGCCTGGCGTGAGCGCAGCATGTCGAGGCAGACGCGCGCCACGACTGTAGTGAGCCAGCCGCCGAGGTTGTCGATGCCGTCGGCGCTGGTGCGGCTCAGGCGCAGCCAGGACTCCTGGACCGCATCGTCGGCGTCGCTCAGCGAGCCGAGCATGCGGTAGGCCACGCCGCGCAGATGTCCCCGGTTCTCCTCGAATTGCTCCGTCAGAAAATCGCGCTCATCCATCTGTCACATTCTCCTGCGTTCTTTCGTCATGGTAATGACGAACCGGATTTGCCGGTTGTGACAAGGAGCCTCATGCCCACCGATACTGCTTCCCGATCGCGCCTGATCGTCTACTGGGTGACGACCCTGTTGGTCGTCCTCGAGATGGCGATGGGAGGAATCTGGGATCTTCTCCGTATTCAGTATGTTCGCGCCATCATGGACCATCTCGGCTATCCGGGACACTTTCTGACGATTCTGGGAATATGGAAGCTGGCGGGCGCCGTCGCGATCCTGGTTCCCCGCTTCCCGCGCGTGAGGGAATGGGCGTACGCGGGCATGTTCTTCACCTATTCGGGAGCCGTGGCGTCTCACCTGATCGTCGGCGATGGCCCCGCCCGCTGGGCCGGACCATCGGTTCTTCGTGGTGTTTCTGGTGGTGTCGTGGTGGCTGAAGCCCGCGCCCAGGGCGCTCAACGCCGCTGCCGGCACGCGGGCTGTCACACCCGTGGCGCCCGCATTCGTCAGCGTTATGACGAGAATTCCAGGAACACAGGAGGATTCCCCATGCCTGTACAGATGAGACAACCCGATCTGACCGTGGCCGGTTTTGACGAACCGCTGCTCGCGCCGATCGAAAGACCGAAGGGACTGATGCTGAAGCTGATCTATGCCCTGTCGCGGCGTCAGTTCGGCAAAGTGATGACGCCGCTTAAAGTATTTGTGGCGCGCATGCCGCTGGGCTTCGGCCAGTTCGTGGGCAAAATCGGCAGCCTCGACAAAAAGCTCACGCTCCCGCGCGAGACCGTGATGCTGATCCGGGAGCAGGTTGCGCACATCAACGTCTGCCTGTTCTGCATCGACATCGGCCGTGCTTTCACCGTTCAGGCAGGGATGAATCAGGCGAAGTTTGACGCGCTCGAGGAGTACCGCACCAACCCGTTGTTCACCGAAGCGGAGCGCGCCGCCCTCGACTATGTGACCGAGCTGACACGGAACAAGCGCGTCGATGCGGAGGGATTCGCGCGCCTGAAGCGCCACTATACGGAGCGGCAGATCTGCGAGATTGTGTGGCTGGTGGCGAGCGAGCACGTCTACAACATGACCAACATCGGGCTGAACATCCACTCCGACATGCTGTGCGACATTTCGAAGAAGAAGCCGGCCGCCTGAGTCATCCGGCTCATTGCCTAACCAACGCGGCGCACGTACTAGTCTTCCCCGATGTCCTCGTTCCAGATATCCGGATGCTCGTGGATAAAGGCGCTCATCAGATCGACGCACTCCTGTGAGTCGAGGTCGATGACCTCCACGCCCAGTTGGCGCAGCGAGTCCACCCCTCCGTGAAACGTGCGGCTCTCGCCGACGATCACCGTACGGAATCCAAACTGACGGATCAACCCGGTGCAGTACCAGCAGGGCGCGAGCGTAGTGACCATGATCAGATCGCGGTAACTGCGCTGGCGTCCGGCATTGCGAAAGGCGTCGGTCTCGCCATGCGCGGAGGGGTCGCCATGCTGCACGCGCCGGTTGCGGCCGGAGCCGAGCAGGCGGCCGTCGCGGGTAAAGATGGCCGCGCCGATGGGGATTCCCCCTTCGTCGCGCCCTTTGCGCGCTTCCGCGAGGGCCACCGCGAGCAGATCGACGGAGTTGAATCGCAAACCCATCCGGTCCAAAATAACAGGTCGACGAAGACGGTACTTGACGGAGCGGAAGCATCGTCGGGGCGCCAGCCGCGCATCCATTCGAGGAACGATGCGGCTGAATCCCAGGGAGGGACCATGACAGGCAAAGATGCGGATGTGAACAAAGGCGCGATCGAGGACAATCCGTCAGAGACCTCCCACCCCGGAGAATCGCAGAACCGTATGGCGAATCAGCTGCCTCACCGCGAAGTCGACGAGGAGATCAAGGACAGCGACTCGGATTTCCCCGAGCCGGGGTCGAGCCCGGAGCACTCGTAGCGATCGCCTGGGAAACACCCTGTGAAATCGGCGCAATCGCCAGGGACTCAATGGGCGGTAGAGTTACTCTTCGATCGCGTCCAACAAGGAAGATCATCGACTAAATTTCGCGCCTGCTTCTCGGCTTCTTCCATCGCAAGACCGTCGCAGCGCTCATTGTCCGGATGCCCGGAGTGACCCCGGACCCATTCGCACACAATGACGTGTCTCTCCGCCAGTTCATCGAGAATCTTCCACAAATCGGCGTTGGGTATCGGCTCTTCTGTTTTCTTTCGACTCCGAACCCACCCGGCCTGGCGCCAGGCATGGCGCCAGGTACTGATGCCATTGAGTAAATAGCGGCTATCCGAAATCAAAGTGACAGCACAAGAAACACGGAGTGCCTTCAAGCCCTCGATTGCTGCTTGCAGTTCCATCCGGTTGTTAGTCGTCTCGATTTCGCCCCCCACTTGCACTTTTTGATGAGACTCATAGCGGAGAATGCATGCCCATCCTCCGGGTCCGGGGTTTCCGATGCAGGCACCATCCGTGACCAGCCTGATCTTTCTCAGCTTTCCAGAATCGGAACCAGCCATGGTTAGGAATCTATCAAGGTTGGAGAGTGCAGCCCAGTAATTCGAAACTCATTTCCCTCTGCAATAATCTCCCCATGCTGGTGCTTGCCTCCGCATCGCCACGGCGTCGCGATTTGCTCGCCCAGGCGGGATACACTTTCGAGATTCTGGCGGCCGATGTGTCTGAAGACCTGCGCCCAGGCGAGACGCCCATCGGCTACGTGATGCGTCTGGCGCGCGAAAAAGCGGAGGCGGTCGCCGCTTCGGAGGAATTCGCCGCGATGCGGAGCCGGCACGAGGAATCAATGTTGATTCTCGGCGCGGATACGACCGTCGTTGCCCCCAACGGCGAGATCCTCGCCAAGCCCGAAGACGATGCCGACGCGGCCCGCATGCTGCGCCTGCTCGGCGGCGCGACGCACAAGGTCATCACCGGCGTTGCGATCCTCGCTCCCACCCCGACCGACACCATCACCGAGGTCGCGGCGGAGGTGACCTGGGTGACGATGCTGACGCCGACCGACGACGAACTGGCCGAGTACATCGCCACGGGCGAGCCGCAGGGCAAGGCCGGGGCCTACGCGATCCAGGGACGCGCCGCGCGCTGGATCCCGCGCATCCACGGCTGCTATTTCAATGTTGTGGGATTGCCGCTGGCTCTGGTCGCCAGCATGATGGAAGGTGTCGAGCAACGGCTTCGCTCTGGAGTCGTCCCCCAGGTTGTTGTCCCCTGAGGACTGGCCGTCCAGGCAGACCCGCTTCGGCAGACCCGTTTCGCGGAAGTACGGTTCAGTTCCCTTCATCCATCGGGAACAGCTGCCGGCTGCCGGCTGCCGGCTCGTCCCCTAGCTGGCTTTCTGCTGCTGTGAAGCCTCGTCGTCGACATCGCGCGCGCCGATGGCGTGATCCGAGACCGGCGGCGCTTCCGGCTGGCCCGCCATCACCAGCCCCAGGACGATCAGAATCGTCACCGCCAGCAGCGCGATCTCCATCAGCTTCAGCATCGGAATCCCCCTCAGGTGGTTCGAATCATCTCCGCCAGCAGTGCCGTCCGCGGCAGCAACTGGTTCAGCAGTACCGATTCATGAGATGCATGAGCCCCTTCGCCGACTGCACCCATTCCGTCCAGCGTGGGCACACCCAGCGCAGCCGTGAAGTTACCGTCGGAACCACCGCCGGTGGCGGCTTCCGTCAGTGAGAACCCTATTTCCCTGGCCAATGTCGCGGCGCGCTCGAAAAGTGCGACCGTGCCGCGGCTCCTTTCCATCGGCGGGCGATTCATTCCGCCCTCCACCTGCAGGACGCAGGAGCGGTCGCGAACGCGCAGAGAGTGAAACCGGCGGTCGATCCGTGCGGCGTCTTTTGCGCGGGCAATGCGCACGTCGATCTCCGCCTCCGCGTCGGCTGCAATCACGTTCGTCCTCGTCCCTCCCCGGATCACCCCGGCGTTCACCGTCAGCCCGCGATCCTGTTCAGTAAACCCACGCACCTTCTCCAGCTGCCAGGCCAGCTCGTGAATGGCGCTGTGCCCCTTCTGGAAATCCACTCCGGCGTGCGCCGCCACGCCTTTCACGCGCAGCGTGTAGTCGCCCACGCCTTTGCGTGCTGTTTTGTAGGCGCCGTTGAGTCCCTGCGCCGGCTCCAGCACAAAAACCGCCACACACTGGCGAGCCAGCTTCTCCGTTATGGGCCTTGAGACGGTACTGCCTACTTCTTCGTCACCATTCAGCAAAAAAACAGCCGGCCGCTCCAGTGTGTCGGTCGCGCACAGAGCTTCGATCGCGGTCAGCCCCATCACGATCCCGGCCTTCATGTCGAGCACGCCGGGACCCCACGCCCGTCCCTTCGCGATCCGGAAAGGCATGCCCGATAGTGTTCCCAGGGGCCAGACCGTATCAAGATGCCCGAGCAGCATGACGGGCGCCTGACTTTTCTTCCCTCTCAGGCTGGGTTCGAAGCGCACCTCCAGCACATCGCCGAAGGCGCGCTGTCGATGCCGCCGCACCCTCGCGCCGAGTTCGGCTGCCAGTTCGGCGACGGCTTCGACGCACCGGTCGACGCTCGGCTTGTCGTCGCTGGGGGATTCGATTTCGACAAGCTGGCGTATCCGAAGCATCAACCTTGATTCGGCCTCGACGACCGACTTCTGCAGCAAATTGTTGGTATAAGTATCTTTTTTACTTGAAGTTGCCATAGGGATAATCTTTCCTGGTAATGTGACTTTCGGCACCCATGGTGTGGCGATTTTGCCACACTACAACTTTTCATTTCCGGTTGTAGTCTATGTCTTCATTGAGGAAAACGCTTGGCTGAATCATCGCACCTGGAAAACACAATTTCCTCCCCGATCGAGTTCGCCGGCGTTGGCCTTCACAGCGGTGCTCCGGTTCGCATGCGCCTGCTCCCCGCGCTTGCCGGTGCGGGCGTGATCTTCCGTCGGACAGATCTGGACAATTTTGAAATCCCGGCCACCGGCCGCAACGTCGCCAAGGTCAGCTACGCCACCAGCCTGATGCGGCAGGGCGTGCTCATCTCCACGACCGAACATCTGCTTTCCGCACTTCTGGGAGCGGGTGTCGATAACGTTCTGGTGGAGCTGGACAATCTTGAGCTTCCGATCCTCGACGGCAGCGCCCTGCCTTACACAGAGGCGTTCCGCGAAGTTGGATTGAAGAGCCAGCGCCGGCGTCGCGAATACCTGCGCATTCTGAAAAGTGTGGAAGTCCGCGACGGCGACAAATTCATCGGAGTCTACCCCGGCGACGGCTACTCCGTCTCCTACAAGATCGACTTCCCTGCCCCGATCGGCTGCCAGGGATACACGGTGGACCTGGCCACCGGCGCCTACGAGCGCGAGATTGCACCGGCCCGCACCTTTGGCTGGCGGGAGGACGAGAAGAAGCTGCGCGATATGGGCCTGATCCGTGGAGCGAGTGAAGAAAGCGTGATCGTGCTAAGCCGCCAGGGTGTGCTGAACGGCGATCTGCGCTTCCACGATGAATTCGTGCGGCACAAGGTGCTTGACCTCATCGGCGATCTCGCTCTGGCCGGCCACCACATCCTCGGCCACGTTGTCGCCGAGCGCGCCGGACACGCCATGCACACGGCGCTCGTCTCGCGGCTGATGCGCGATCGGTCGGCCTGGAAGCTGGTCACGCTGGGAACCGAGAAGGTCAAAGCGAAGGCGAAGGTTTCGCCGGTGACCCGCCCCAGCCTTGTCACTGCCTGAGCGCTCTCAGTTCACCGGCTCGCCCGTCTGCGTCGAACCGTACCCCCGCCAGCATCGTTCCTGAAGCCAGCACCGCCCGCAGCTTTTCAGGATTGTCGCCGCTCTTCTGCGCCGCATCCGCCAGCAGCCGCACCGCTTCGGCGGGCGACGTCTTTGCCGGCAGACGAAAGATCCACGGCACGTTGGTCGAGGTCAACACATGATCGTCGGCCAGGGCCACCACCGGGACAAACACCTTCAGCGAAAGCTGCTCGGCCAGGTGCGCGCAGTCGCGATCGAGCGCCACGATGGCCAGGGCATGGTCGTCCATCAGCGCGTGGACCAGTTCGGTAGAAGCCTTGCCCCAGTTCTGCGAGCTTTCCACCGGAATCACGCCGACGATCTTTGTGCTTGTGGCCAGGACACTTCGCACTTCGGCGCTCGCGGCGACCTCGGTTGCGTGCGGACCGAAGAGCACGATCTTTGCCTCGCCTCTGGGGATGTCGGCTTCGTGCGGGCCGAGGTAGCTCACACCGTCTTCGCCGACGCGCGCGTAGGGTGCCGGTGCAGCACTCTTCTGCTGATCGCTGACCGCTGACTGCTGACTGCTACCCATCGGCTCGACCCGATAGGTGATCTTCCCGTCATGCACCGTGCCCAGAACCATCGGGCTCACGTTCTTGTTCAGAGGGTCGAACACCATGGGTCCGGTCACGCCGTCGTATTGGTACACCTGATACAACGCGTCCTGGATGCGAGCGCGATTCAGCCCCGCCTCGCAAATCGCCTTCAGCAGAATATTCATCGCGTCGTAGGCCAGCGCGGCGAACTGCTCAGTTTTCTCGTGATACTGCGCCTCGTACCGTTCATTGAAACCGAGCCACTTCGGATCGCTCCGCGTCGGATCGTAGGGATACACCGCCTCGAATCCCTCCGCCGCCGGGCCGGCCTTGGCCAGCAACTCGTCGCCGAGCGAGCGATAGCTTCCGAAGACGTGTTGCTGCATGCCCAGTTCGTGCATCTCTTTCAGGATTTCGGCGGACTCTGCCTCGTTGGCCCACAGCACGATGGCATCGGCCCGCGAATCGCGAATGATGCGCAGCGCACGATGAAAATCTATTTCGCCGGGCAGATACTTCTGCTCGATCACGACCGGATGCCCCAGCCGCCGCGACGCGTCGCGAAACTTGCCCACACCCATGCGCCCATAGCGGTTGTTCACGCGCAGCAGGGCCGCGCGTTTCAGGCCCAGCTCGGTGTAGATCCGCCGCGCCAGGGTGTAGCACTGCACACGATCGTCCTGAATGACGGTGAAGTACCAGGGAATATAGGTCTCGGGGATCGTGGGATCGGTCGATGCGGAGTTGACGATGGGGATTTCCGCTTTTAAGGCTACGCGCAGGATAATGTGCGTCGACTCGGAACTGATCGATCCGAAGATCGCCCAGTCGTGATCGTCGTAGATCATCTTGACGGCTTCATCCGAGGGCGAGCCCCAGATGGCGGACTTCGTCGGGCGCTCGCCGTACTCCGCGCCGCGCTGCCAGTTGTTGTAGTCGTCATGGATCATTAGCCGGAAGGGCTTGCCACCGTAACCGCCGCGCGTGTTGGCCTCGTCGATGGCCAGCTGCGCACCGTGGAGCATGCGCAGGCCGAAGACCTGGTCAGCCTGTTTCTCGATCGGCCCGAGGAATCCGATTCGCACTTCGCTGACGTCTGTGGGTTCAGGGACATCGCGCGCGGCGCCAGGATAGATGTTCGGCGTCGTGTAGTTGCGGAAGTACGGCTCGGCAAACTTCTCGTACGGCTCCAGGTCCTTCGGCGTTCCCGCGTAGGGCTCCACGGTGCGATCGGGAGGCGGACCCGGCGGATGAGCCCCGCACGAGCAGCCCGGTCCCGGCGTTTTCGCGCCCGGTCCCTCCGCGGTTTGCGCTACCCCAACCGCCGCCGCCAGTACGAGCGCAGCGGCGGACGCGAGCCCGCACGTCCAGCCCCTTCCGCACTTCATGGCGGCTACTCCTCTTTCTTCGGCGTGAGGAACATCGCGATGGCTTCGATCTCTACCAGCAGCTCGGGCCGGCACAGCTTGGCCTGAATGCCCGTCGACGCCGGCAGCGGGTCGAGCCCCTGCGCTTTGAAGAACGCCGTCCGCTCTTCGTTGAACGCTTCGTAATCGCGATCGATATCGCGCAGATAGCAGCTGGTGCGCACGATATCCTTCCAGGTGCAGCCCTCGCTCTCGAGCAGCCCCGTAATATTCGCGAAGGTGCGCCGGCACTGCGCGCGCAGATCGCCGATGTGTACGCTCCTGCCGCTTTCGTCGATGCTGGCCGTGCCCGAGATCAGCAGGATGGTCAGCCCGTTCAGATCGATGCGCATGCCGCGGGAGAACGAGCTGGGCTTCGCATAGGCATACGCCTCGTTCAGGACACCGTAGTTTGTAATCGCGCGTTTTTGAATGGGCGCGTGCGCCAGGCCTGCCAGTAACTCCGCAATTGCACTCATAAGTAGCTCCTATGGTTGATAAATCCCGTGACTTAAGCCCTTCGCGGTCGCGACCCAGATATCGCGACCCTGAAAATCGACCCCGAGAACGTAGTTATGCGCGGGTGCCGTCGTTACCGGAATCTCGGTGACGTTGCCTGCCGCGTCGCGCACGGTCATCTCAGGCTTGCCGGTGGTGAGCGACGGCCGATAGACCGCCCAGTTTGTCCCGTCGTAGTAGGCCAGGCCCCTGTCGGTACCGAACCAGGCGCGATTTCTGTCCACGCCCTTCACGTAATTCGTGAAGTTACTCGGCAGGCCGCTGTCTTTGGTCAGGAAGTTATGCCAATAGCGGCCGTCGTAGTGGCTGTCGCCGAAGTAGGTCGCCACCCACACCACGCCATCGACATAACTGACCGAGCTCGTGATCTCGTGGATCAGGCCCTGATCCTTCAGCACCACCATTTCGGTTTCGCCGTCGGGGTCTTCGTACTTATCCCACGCCTGGGTCTTCTGGTTGTACTCGAGCAGCCCGCTGCCCCACACCGCGTAGTAAACCTTGTCCGGCGCCGCAGACACGCCGTAGACCCAGATCTCGATCATCGGCGTGTTGCGCTCGTTGTAGAGGGACCACTCGCCCGTCCGCGTGTTCAGCATGCATGCGCCCGCTGCCGTCGCAACCCACACGTGCTCACCTTCCACCGAAACGCCGTAGACCACGTCGTTGCTCAGCCCGGAATTCAGCTGCGTGTACGTATCGATCCGCCCTGCGGAGATTCGGCTCAGCCCGCCCATCGTTCCAGCCCACACCGCGCCGGAGCGCTTATCGAGCGCGAGCGAAAGCACAGCACGGTGCGCGAGCCCGTCCGCGGGCGTGTACACCTTCCATTGGCCGTTCTCGTACTCGGCGAGCCCGTTGTCGGTGCCGACCCAGACGCGATCGCCATCCACCAGAACCGAATACACGTGATCGTCGGGCAGGCCGTTTGCCGTGGTGAAGTTTTCGAAGCGGAATCGTGGCATCGCCGGAATCGACGCCACCTGCGCGATGGCGTGGACAGGTCGTACCGGCCGGGCTTTGCTTTGTCCGCCGAGCCCGGCTGTGCCTGCAACCGCCAAAACCACTGCAATGCCAATCGCCTGTTTCATCGCGTCCTCAGATACTCAATCAAATCGTTGAGTTCGTCCTTGGTCAGATCGTTGGTGCGGCCGTGCCGATCGTGCGGGTTATAAACCGTCCAGATTTCTTCCAGCGTCTGCGCCGACCCGTCGTGCAGGTAGGGCGCGGTCAGCGCGATGTTCATTAGCTGCGGCGTATCGAAGAGGCCGCTGTTGTCGGTCGGTTTGCCGGTGCCGACGTCGAACGATTTCTGACTCGTCCCCTTCGGTCCGCTGTGGCAATAGGCGCACTGGTTGGTTTGCGGGATCGGCTGTCCCAGCTTGTCGACGGTTCGGTAAAAGAGGACGCGACCGCGCTCCTGCGCCGGTGTCAGCCTGCCGTCCGCCGCGCGCCAGCGATTCGGCCGCAGCGGCAGATGCCGGATGTAAAGCACCAGATCGGCCAGGCGCAGATCGTCGTAGTTCTGGGAGCGCCAGAAATACATCTCTGTACGAAAGCCGCACTCCTGCGCAATCGTTGGATTCCCGCCATTCCACTTGAACGGTTCCGTGCCGCGCAGGTCTTCGAGCAGCCGGTTGTCGACGATGTCTTTCCCGAAACCGTCGGGCTCCAGATCCCATTGCAGGCCGTCGAAGGTGGAATCGATGTGGCAGTTGGCGCAGCCGAACTCACCCTGGAAGGCATGTGCCTCGTAGAAAGTCTGCTCGCCACGGCGCAGCGGCGAGACTTTCCCGGGTCCAGCCAGCTGGAGGGTCTGCGTCACGCGCAGCGTTCGTGTGTCGATGAGGCTGATCGAGTCATCGAGGCGATTCGCGACATACAGCCGCGTGCCATCGCGGCTCAGCAGGATGCCGCGGGGATTCTTACCAACCGGGATCCGCGCCACCACATAATGCGCGCTGGCCGACAGGTCCTCGGCGAAAGGCTGCGGGTGCGCATGAATGTAAGCGAGCATGCGTCGCACATCGATGACTGATACGCAACCTGAGCCGCCATGGCTGACGTAGATCCGTGACTTGTCTGGCGCAATGGCCACGCCAAAAGGCCGTGCGTAGTAACGTTCCAGCTCATCGAGCGGCACTTCGACCGGCTTTCCGACATCGGCGCCGAAGACGGTCAGCGTGTCGACGAAGGCCCAGCCATGCTCGACATGCGCGAGCGGCACCAGGTTCTTCGGATGCAGTTGCCCGACAACTCCGAGCCGTCCATCCTGCGAGAGCGCTACATGAAACATCCCCGCGACGTAGAGCAGCGAGATGCGATCGATCACCTGCGCTCGCTGCGGATCGATGACCGTGATCTCCGACTTCGGTGGCGTGCGATGCGGTGTGGGATTGGGATAGACGTGGGTGGCATACAACCGTCTGCCGTCGGCGCTCATGGCCAGATAGCTGGCTCCGCGCCCCGCCTCCAGCGTCTCCTGCTCTGCCCCCGTCGCGGCGTCGAGTACGGTAATGTTGTTGCCGACGCGGTCCGCTACAAAGAGCCGTTTGCCTGCTCGATCCTCCACGACGCTGGAGGGCTCGTATCCCGCGGACCAGGTGGCGATCACGGATGCAGCATTTGTATCAATGACGGTGACGGTATCGTCCCAGGAATTCGTCACGAACAGGCGCCGGCCATCCGGCGACAAGGAGAAGCCGCGCGGTACGTGCCCGACAGGAATGATCTGCAAAGTTCGCCCCGTGAAAGCGTTCAGAACGCGTATCTCGTCCGCGCCCTGGCACAAGACATACAGGCGCGCGCCGTCCGGCGACATTAGCAATTCCAGAGGCGATGCGTAGCGCTCCTCCGGGGTGGGATCCGGCTGCGCGGCGACCGGGGCTGTCCCGGCCTGCCAGAGCAGGACCACAAATATCCCCACGAACGCCGCCATGGCGAGCCGTCTCATTGTGGCTCCTCCACGGTGAGCACATGATCGGCTGCCTGATTCTCCAGGGTCTGCTCGCGTCCGCTCGGCCAGTGCACGACAACCTTGTCAACCTTGCTCGCGGCTCCAAGCCCGAAGTGCAGCCGCGCGTCATCCTGCGAAAGATACCCGGACGACGCCACACGCTCCGCGACCTGCTTTCTTCCGCCCGCCCACACCTCGATGCGAGCACCGATGCCGTCGCGATTGCTTCCCGTTTTGTTCTTCTCTGTGCGGGCGCCTTTGAGCTGGATGGCGACCCAGTGCCCCGTTCCAGTCGATACGTTGTGCAACAAAGCGCCGCGCGCGCCGAGGTTCACGACATAGGCATCGACTTTGCCGTCGTTGTTGTAATCGGCGAAGCAGGCTCCGCGAGCCACGGTACGCGTGTTCACGACCGAACCGGCCGTCTCCGACACATCTTCAAATCGGCCCTGGCCCAGCGCGTGAAAGACGGAGTGCTCCTGCGGGATCAGGTGAATCAGGCCGCCGTGGAAGACCATGATGTCGAGCCAGCCGTCGTTGTCGAAATCGTAGACACCCGATCCCCAGCTCACATACTGCGCATTCGCCTGCGAGAGGCCCGACGCGATGCCGATGTCGTCGAAGCCGCCCTTGCCGTTGTTCTTCATCAGGCGGTTATAGTGCGCGTCGCTCACCCAAAGGTCCAGCCGGCCGCTGCCTGTGATATCCGCAAAGACCGGGCCCATCGATGAGGTGGCCTCGCCGTTCTGTCCGTAGGCAACACCGGCGTCGCTGGCGATCTCCTCAAACGTTCCGTCATGTTTGTTGCGAAAAAGAAAATTCTCGGTGCGATCGTTGGCGACATAGATATCCGGCCAGCCATCTCCGTCGAAGTCGGCCGCAGTCACGCCCATGGTGCGACCGATCGAGGCGCCAATCCCTGACTTCTCCGTCACGTCGGTGAAGGTGCCGTCGCAGTTATTGTGGAATAGCTTGTTCGTCTCGCCCTCATAGTCGAGTGGACCAGGGTAGTTATCGGCGGCATAGTAGTTGTGGTAGTTCGGGTCGAACTTTACATAGCGTCCAACAAATAGATCCACGCAGCCGTCGCGATCGTAATCGAGCCAGGTCGAACTGATCGACCACCCATCGACTTTGAGTCCGGATTTCTCCGTCACATCGGTGAAGGTACCGTTGCCGTTGTTGTGATACAGAATCACCCGGCCGTATCCGGTCACCAGCAAATCTTCGTAGCCGTCGTTGTCGTAGTCCGCCGCCGTCACGGCAATCGAATACAGGTCCGGATTGAGGCCGGCCTTCTCCGTCACGTCGGTAAAGGTGCCGTTGCCGTTGTTCCGATACAGATGATTCTGCGGCGGCGGGCTCGGCACAGAAGGCAGAGGGTGCGGTGTCATCGATGGCGGCAGCGTCCGGCCGCTCAGCACATACAGGTCGGGCAGGCCGTCATTGTTGTAGTCGAACCAGACGCAGCCCGCGCCCGTGCCTTCGAGCAGAGATCCCAACTGCCCCGATCCAAAGCTGTCCGTGGCATCGATGCCCGCCTTCGCCGTGGCATCTTCGAAGCGAATCGCCGCCTTCACTCCGGTCGTTTGCGCGGCGCGCGATTGCGGCGAGGTGGGAGCGGTGCCCTGTGCCAGAGCCGTCGAGGCCAATCCCACAATAAGCAACAGTCGCAGTTGCATTTCAGTGGCCTCCCGTCGTCGCAGCGGCAGCTTCGCCCGTCAAATCTGCCGGCGTGGTGGTATGCAGCAGAACGAGCGGCACGCGGTTCTCCGGCGCGCGCTCCGGCCCGGTGTGGCAGCCCACGCAGATGCGCTGCTCGCCGCGCCTCACCCAGAACCAGCCGTGCTCCGCCTGCAGCGGATGGCCCGCCGCATCCAGCAGGATGAAACGCAGCGGCCGATCGCCTGTTGCCTGGACAAAGAACGATCCATCCTTCTCCACAGGAGCGGTGCCCAGCGAGACCGGACGCCCATCCTCGCCCATCGTCTCCGCACGCAACAGCGCCGGGACCATGGTCAGGATTCCGCCACGCGACCGCCGCGCATCCAGCGCAAGCAGATTGCCGTAGCTCCAGTCATGCAGTGCCGACGGATGCCGGTTTGGAACCGCACGAGGCGCGACCACCGCCGGCTCAACCAGATCCCTTTCCGCATCCTGCGCGATCTCTGTCAGCGCGGGGGTACCCGGCGTCCACACCGCCATCGCGAAGTGCCTCTGGTCCGGTCTGCGCGCGGACAAGATCCAGCGGCCGTCCGGCAACTCCGCGACATCGCCTGCGTACTCCTCTGGCGGAGCCGCAACCGGAGCCTCATCGGCTGATGCCGAGGTGAACCTTGCCAGACGTCTCCGCTGCGTAAAGACAATGTCGCCCGTACCGGCAACGCGGGAGCCGACACCGATCTCTCGTCCGTGCTCCCGGCCTTCAGTCTTCAGTCCGTCTGGATGGTCGCAGCGCACGCTCTCCACGCCGCTGCCATCCGCGTACACCAGGAACATCTCCGCCTGGGATCCCGTGCTCCGCGCCATGGGTTGGAGGGTCGCGTCCGCACCCAGCGGGAAATTCGACTCAAACAGCACGCGCCCATCGAGCAGCACATCGTCGGGAATGAAATTGCCGGGCAGATAACTCAGCCGCAGCGTCGCCGAGCCATCCAGCCCCACAGTCTCAAGCGCAAAGCCATGCGAATCGCGCCGAGCGTAGACCATCCGATCCTCCGGCATCCATAGCGGGCGGATCAAGTCCGTCTTACCGGCCAACACCAACTGCGGTGTGCCGCCCTCCACCGCAATCCGCCAGATCTGCCACGGATCGGACGCATCTTTCTTTCCCGCAAAGAGCACGGTCTTCGCGTCGAAGGAGATGCTGGCGTCGGCGCTGGCAGCAAAACCAGGAACCAACGGCCGCGACTCGCCGGAACGCAGAATCATCAGCTGCGCGCCTCTGGGGAAACGTTCCCGCCCGTGCAGCGCAGCCAGAGACTGATAGACCGGCGCCGCCGTGAGGATTACGGGAGGCATTTCTGTCCGTCTCTGTTCTTTACCGTTTGCTGGTGGGCGCTGCCGCGAAGGAAATCCATACGCGAGCGCGACCAGCAACCACCCGCATGCCGCGACCGTCGCTGTTGCGCGCCATTTCACGCAACCGTCTCCAGCGCGTAATCACAGCAGGAACGCAGCTCGCACCAGGGGGCAAGGTCGGCCATCATCGTGCCGAATTCGGTGAAGGTGAGCGACTGCTCCCCGTCGCTCCACGCATGGTCCGGGTCCGGATGCACCTCGACGATGAGGCCGTCGGCGCCGGCTGCTACCGCGGTCCGCGCCAGCACTGGAACAAGAGACCTGCGCCCTGCCGCGTGGCTGGGGTCGGCGATCACCGGCAGGCGACAAATTTCCTTCAGTACGACAATCGCGGAGATGTCGAAGGTGTTGCGCGTCGCCGTCTCGAAGGTGCGGATACCGCGCTCGCACAGAATCACGTGGGGATTGCCATGGCTGACGATGCACTGCGCCGAGCACAGCAGATCGGCAACGGTGGCCACCATGCCCCGCTTCAGCAGAATGGGCCGGCCGGTCTTCGCAGCCGCTTCCAGCAGAGCGTAGTTCTCCATGCTCCGCGAGCCGATCTGCAGAATGTCGGCATACTCGGCGACCATCGGCGCATCAGTCGCCGACATCACCTCGGTGACGACCACCAGGCCGGTTGCCTCGCGCGCGCGGGCCAGCAGCTTCAGCCCTTCAAGGCCCAGCCCCTGGAACGCGTAGGGCGAGGTCCGCGGCTTGAACGCTCCGCCGCGCAGCACCCGGGCGCCTGCGGCCGCAACCCGCACCGCGGTCTCCATCAGCTGGCGCTCGGTTTCCACCGAACACGGCCCCGCCATGGTGACGAACGCATCGCTGCCGATCGGAACAGGGCCCGCCCACACCACGGTCCGGTCCTCCGGCGTGCGCTTCAGAACATCCGGTGCGTCCGCAAACTGATCTTTCCAGTCGCCGCCCACCTCCACTCCATTTCTCTGGGGAACAGCTGAGACTATCGCTCGCCCAGGGGCGAAGCCTCCACCTAAAGATTGAATTCGACAGGCCATACGATCGCCTGTGATCCCTGTCACAAAGCGGGATCGCGCGGCGAAGCTCAGGCGGCCGCGGCTGCTGTTTGACAGGGCTGGGCACGCCCTTCCAGCATGGGGTTATGACAGCGAACCCGAGCGAACCGTCCGTCCACCAGAAGGTGCAGCAGCAGTTCGGCGCAACGGCCGCGGCTTACTCCACCAGCACGGGGCATGGCGACCGCACGGCGCTGGCGGCCCTGGTTGCCCTCGCCGCTCCGCTGGCGACAGACATGGTTCTGGACATCGCCACCGGCGCTGGCCACACCGCCCTGGCCTTCGCACCGCACGTGCGGAAGGTCGTCGCCTATGACCTGACCGACGCCATGCTCGCCGAAACCGCGAAGAACGCCGCGGATCGCGGTCTCACCAACGTCGTCACGCGGCAGGGCCCGGCAGAGAGGCTTCCTTTTTCCGATGGCGAGTTGGACATCGCGACCGTGCGCCTCGCTTCGCATCACTTTGCCGACAACGCAACCGCCGTTCGCGAGATGGCGCGGGTCGTCCGGCTCGGCGGCAAGGTCGTCGTGGTGGACAACTACGGCCCGGAAGACGGGGCGCTCGATGCGCTCTACCAGCACATCGAGAAGACGCGGGATGCGTCGCACGTCCGCAGCTACCGCCTGAGCCTGTGGAGGAAGTTTCTCGCCGACGCCGGCCTGAAAGTCGAGCATGAAGTGACCGACCACTACAGCGAGAGCCCGCGCGGCATGGACTTTGACGACTGGGTGCGCCGCTCGAAGACGCCTCCCGATCGAGTCGCCGAACTGCGGAGTCTGTTCACCGGCGCGGCGCCGGATTTGCGGAATCTGCTCAGCATCCAGATCGAGGGCGACTCGATCTGGTTCCGCATCCCGCAGGTGACGTTCATCGCTCGCCGGTAATCACGGATTTTTCTGCGTCGCAGCAGAGGCCGGTGGCGTCAGCTGCTGCACCAGGCCTTTGTCTTGCCTTTCGTGCAGCGCACGGGCCTTCGCGAACTCCGCCCGGGCCTCTTCGGTCTTTCCGGTCGCCTGATCCAGCCGCGCCAGCCGCCAGTGCGCGTCCACTGCGTTCGGATCGAGCTGGATCGCCAGGCGAAAATCCGCGGCCGCCTCTTCGTTTTTACCCTCGGCGGCCAACACGATCCCCAGATCGAGCCACGCCAGAGGGGTTGCTCCTGCCTGGTGCACGGCTCGGCGCAGAATCGCTTCGGCCTCGGCCGGATGCTCCAGTTTCATCTCCGTGTCGCCGAGATAGGCGAGCGCCGGCGCATGCATCGGCTCGTTCTCGATCTCTTTCCTGAACTCTTCGGCCGCCTCCTGATACCGATGCTGCTTCCAGAACAGATAACCCAGCCCAAAATGCACGTTCGGCTCCGTGGGAGCCACTTTCTCCGCCGCCTGAAATTCAGCGATGGCCTTTTCCGTCTCATTCATCCCATCCAGCGCTTCGCCGGCCAGCATGTGCGCCTGCGCGGAGTCGGGATTGACGAGGAGAATCTGCTTGTACTCGTCCAGAACGCAGTCGTATTGCTTCGCGTAGAGGCAGCTCTGCGCCAGCACGCCGCGAATCTCCACGTTCTGCGGCGATTTGCCGATCGCCGCGCGCAGAAACGGGATGGCCTGTGCGTAGTGCCCGATTCCGTAATAGCTCATGCCCAGCAGGATGCTGGCCTGCGTATTGCCCGGCAATGCCGCGAGCGCCCGTTTCAGCGGCGGGATCGCTTCATCGAGCTTGCCCTGCTTGAAGAGCGCGAGTCCAAGGTTCAGCTGCAGGCCAGGAATGTGCGGGTTCAGCTTCAGCGCTTTTTCGTAAGCGGACACGGCGTCCGGATAGCGGCTCTGCCGCGCCAGGTCCAGCCCCAGGCTCGCCCAGGCCATGGCATCGCTCGGGTTGCGCTCCGTAGCGGCGCGCCAGGCCTCCGCAGCGTCCGCATAGCGCCCCTGCTGATCGAGCGCCACCGCCTGCTTTGCTGCTCCCGGTTCCTGGGGTTCACGCGTCTGCGCCAGCGCCGTGCAACCGCCCACGCAGATCGCTGCCGCCAGCACCAGCTTCCATCGCGAACCCGGCAACATCGTCAAACGGAGCCCTCAGAACATCATTAGACCACTGCGACCCAACCGCCGGATTCGCATCCTGGCCGCAAAAGAAAGACGCAGTGGAGCCAGGCTCTCCACTGCGTCTGTGAAAGGAACTGCAAATCAGTTCAGAACAGGAACTTCGCTCCAAACTGCAGAACACGCGGGTCGTTAGCGCTGGTGACCTGGCCGAAGTTCCCATCGGTAAAGCCAAGATCCAGACCGCTGAACTGCGTATGGTTGAAGGTGTTGTACGACTCGGCGCGGAACTCAATCCGTGTCCCCTCGCTCTGGGTCAGAGCAAAGGACTTGAACAGGCTGAGGTTCCAGTTGGCCAGCCCTGGTCCGCGGACGGCATTTCTGCCGGCGTTGCCAAAGCCGTTGTTCGCGCCGCCGTTCCACGGAGCGGTGGGCGCCGCAAACGCAGTGGTGTTGAACCACGCCTTCTGCGTCTTCGGTCCTGTCACTTTACCTACCAGGTTCGGACGGTTCGTCGTGCCGCCGCCCAGGCCCAGTGTGTCGGTTCCGTAGGTCACGTTCGCCGGCAAGCCGGTCTCGAAGGTCGTTACGCCCGAGAACACCCACCCACCCAGCAGGCTCCGCGTCATCATGCGGTCTGCCTGATTGAAGAATGGGATGTTGTAAACGTAGTTGGCTTCGAAGTTGTGCCGCCGATCGTACCCACCGTTGCCGCGGTCATACTTCAGGTTGAAGGGGTTCGATGCGCCGGTCAGATCGTCGGTTTGCTCATCGATCTGATGCGCATAGGTGTAGGCGAGCTGCGCCGTGAGGCCATGCTTCTTATCCATGCGCAATGCGGCCTGCAGGCTGTTGTAGTTGTTGTTGCTGGCATTCTCGTCCTGCGTAATGCCGGCGAATCCGGGATACTGGCGATAAAGGTTGGCGTTCGCTCCCCCCGTCACCGCCTGCCGGTGGGTCAGATCGCTGAGCGGCAGCGTATTTATGGCCCGCTGATTGTTCTGATTCCAGCCGCTCGATCCAACGTACTGCACCAGGGCTACGATCGACGGGGCCAGTTCCTCCTGTACGCCCAGGCTGAATTGCGCCGTAGCCGGGGGCGGGTAGTAGTAGTCCAGCGTCCCCATACTGGCCGGGAACACCGGGTTCGTGGCTACCGAACCATCCAGAGCGCTCACCTTAACAGTCCGCACAAATGACTACTGATCAGTTAATTCCGATCCTCTGAGTTCGCATCCGTCAACCGCCTGCAGGCCGCACGTCGTAGTATCCGGCAGAAGAGGACCTCGGTTGCGGCAGCAGTTATATGCGTCAAACTCAGGAAACTGAAACCACTTGGGGCAAAATACCCCGCCCACAGGGGCCGTGCCCGGCTTCCACAGACTGTTGTCCATGAAGTTACGTAACCTTCGTTATGGCGCGCGGGCGCAAATCAACCGTTTTATTGAGGACTTTCCCGTCCTTCCGGTCGCCGCCGCGAGGATCTCGTCCTCGGTTTGTTGCACTCTCAGACTCAGAACAAATGTTCCTCGTCGTGCAACAATACCGAAGCCGCCGCCTGATTCCCCGCCTCCGCCTCCGCTCGCACCCGCGCCACCGTCATCCAGTTGTCCTTCTTCGGGTGGTCGATGAAGAAGGGCGGCAGAGGCATCTCCAGATAGCGGCTCAGCGCCTCGGCATAGCCCTCGTAGAGTTGCCGCAGTTCGTTCAGTCGCGCGGCGCTCTGCTCATCGCCGCACACGCGCACCCCCATCGCACACAGCTTGTCGTAAATCAAACGATATCTCTCCGGCGCCAATCGATCGTCTGGGTGCCCCAACGGCTTCGCCGAGAGAATCTGCGACAGATCCACCAGCGCATGGCGCGCCATGGCAAAGGTCAGCTGAGCCTGGCGCGCGCTTTGCTCCTGCACGCCGGCAATCAGCAGCGCGCACGTATCCAGAATGGCCGTCAGCGCGCTCAGCCAGCTCTGGCTGGTGTGCTGCGAGCGAAAAAGGCACAGTAACGGATAAGAGATGTGGCTCTCCAGAAGCTCCGCTGACCAGCGCTCCCACTCCTCCAGCAGCAGCACCAGGGCCGCGCCCCCGCCTTCGAAGGAATGCCGCTTGATCAGCTCGAAAGCCGTGGGCGGCGACCCGGCGCGCGCGTCCAGCAGCGCGATGTTCACCTCTCGCCGCGAGAAGGCTCCGTACAGAACGGGAAAGTAGCCGATCACCAGCGCCACAAAACCCAACCCGAGCCCGGACTCCAGAACAACAAGGCAACGAATATACAGGCTGTGAGGAACCACGTCGCCCAGCCCCAGGGTGAAAATCGTCGTACCGCTGACGTAAAGATCCGTGATAAAGCGGTGCCCGCCCCCATTGGGATCGACAAAAGGCTGCGGAAACGCGGAGTAGAGAAGCGCGAACCCCAGCATCATTGCCGCCGCCCAGCTCGCAATCAGAAACACCAGGGAGAGCGGCCCGTAGAAGCTGAGCATCGTTTCGCGCTTGCGCGGATGCCGCACCCGCCTGGCCGCCCATCGCCACGGTCTCCACGTGACGACGTAAAACACCTTTGTCAGCCGGAAACGCCCGGTGGCGCGCCGCGGCAGAATTACCGTTTCGAACGCGTCCAGCAGCACCGACACGATGCACGCGATGCCGAGAATCAGCCGAAGGGGATGCACTTCGCCAGCAAAGCAGGAATTCGTTCCAGCGTCAAACGCTCCGGGCTTCCGCTCTGCGCCTTGTGCCCTAAGCCCTGTGACCTGAGCTCTGTTCTAGGACACGCGCTGGTCGCCCTCGGGCTTCTGTCCGTGCAGTAGCCCCAGTTCCCCGGCCATTCGCTCGAGCAGGGCGCGCGTCGCTGCGGATACCGGCACCATCGGCAGCCGATAATGCTCTTCCAGCTTGCCCATCATCGCCAGGATCGCCTTCGCCGGCCCGGGACTGGTTTCCTTGAACAGCCCCTGCATCAGGCGGAAATACTTCTTATTGATGCGCCGCGCCACAGACCACTCATTCCCGAGCGCCGCCTTCACCATCTCCGCCATTTCTGCCGGAATGATGTTCGACATCACCGAGACCAGCCCCGCGCCGCCCACACCGATCACGCCCAGCGTCATGCCGTCGTCGCCGGAGAAAACGCGAAACTCCGCCGGCGCCTGGGTAATCAGCTCGGTGATCTGCACGAGATTGCCGCTCGACTCCTTCACTGCCTCGATGTTCGGCGCCGCCTCCATCAGCCGCAGCACCGTCGCCGGCTCCAGATTCGCCGCCGACCGCCCGGGAATGTTGTAGAGCACGATGGGCAGCTTCACCGCCTGCGCAACGGCTCTGAAGTGCTGAAACTGGCCTTCCTGCGTCGGCTTGTTGTACCAGGGATTCGCGCTCAGGATCGCAGTCACGCCTGGAATCTGCGACGCGGTTTGCGCACGCGCCACCGCCTCCTTCGTTGAGTTGTGCGAGCAGCCCGCCCACACCGGCACGCGCCCCTGCGCCGCGTCCGCAACGATGCGGATCACCTGCAGCCATTCGCCTTCGTCCAGGGTGGGGGTTTCAGCCGTGGTCCCGCAGGCGACCAGCCAGCCGATCCCGCTCTCCACCTGCCAGCGGGCCAGGTCGTACAGCGCCCGCTCATCGATGCTGAGGTCCGCGCGAAACGGCGTGACCAGTGCGGTTCCGCAGCCTTGCAGGTTCATAACAGACGAGTCTACACCGCGGCGAATGCTCTACACTTCACACGATGGAGAGACCCGTTCAGGATCTGAAGAGCTTTCGCCTGCCTCACAATTTTCGCGGTCGCCCTGCCTGGTTCGTGCAGCTCTGGTGGATCGTCCAGGCGACAGCGTTTCGCTGGTCGCCGCAGTTCATGTATGGATGGCGCAGTTTTCTGCTGCGCCTCTTCGGAGCAAAAATCGGACGCGGCGTCATCATTCGCCCCACCGCCGAGATTACCTATCCCTGGAAACTCACCATCGGCGATTATTCCTGGATCGGCGACTACGCAACCTTATATACGCTGGGCGAAATCCGCATCGGCGACAACGCCTGCGTTTCGCAACACTGCTACCTGGCGTCGGCGTACCACGACTACGCGAAGCCGACCTTCGATATGGTGGGCAGCTTCGTTGCGATCGAGCCGGAAGTGTGGCTGGCGACCCGGGTCTTCGTCGGCCCCGGCGTCACGGTCGGACGCGGCGCGGTAGTCGGCGCCTGCAGCGTCGTCCTGAAGGATCTGCCATCGATGATGGTCTGCGCCGGCAATCCCGCGAAGCCGGTCCGCCCGCGTCCGACAACGTCGGACAGCGTCTGACGCGCTTGACATTGGCACCGCGGGTTCTTTCGCTGACAGGCTTTCCGCTGACCGGTTTTCAGCTAACCGGACCTTAGCCGACCGGACTTCAGCTAACCGGTTTATAGCTCACCGACAATCTCCTCGAAATCCCAGCATCCCGTCTTCCCCGCGATCCACTCCGCAGCCCGCACCGCCCCCTCCGCAAACCCACGCCGCGAATGCGCCTCGTGCTGCAGCGTGATCACGTCGTTGTCCGACCGCGCCTCGACCTCGTGGATTCCCACCACGTCGCCCTCGCGCTTCGACGCAATCTCAACGGTGGTTCCAGGGCTCGCACCCTCGATGATCCTCTTCAGCGACAGCGCCGTGCCGGAAGGCGCGTCTTTCTTGGTCGCGTGATGCGTTTCCGTGATGCTGAACCGGTAGCCGTGCGCTACGCCGGCCAGATCGCGCGCAACTTTGAACAGTGCCTGCACGCCAACAGAGAAATTCGAGCTGTAGAGCAACGCCCCGCCCCGGCGCTGGCCAGCGCCTTCATGTCATCCAGATTCCGATACCACCCCGTCGTTCCGACGACCATCCGAGCCCCAGTCGCGAGGCACGCGCGCATGTTCTGCACGGCCGCTTCCGGCGTGGTGAAGTCGATGATCGCATCGAACCCGGCCAGCACTGGAGCCGTCAGCGCCGCTGCGTTCCTGTTCTCCTCCTCGCCGACAACGCGCACACCGTGGCCGCGCTCGCTCGCCAACTTCGCGACCAGGCTGCCCGTCTTCCCGCGCCCCAGGACCATGAAGAGCATCGATTTTCCCTCTCGAAGACCCGTCCCGCTACCGTGCCGCCGGTTGCCGCGCCGTTTCCAGATCGAAGACCGCCGGATCCGGATCGGCGAAGAACTCCGCGTGCAGCGAGCGCACCGCCTCATCCGCATCATCCTCTTCCACCATGAAGCTCATGTTGATTTCCGACGCCCCCTGCGAAATCATCCTCAGGTTCACATGCCGTATGGTCTGGAAGACGCGCGCGGCAATCCCGTTCTGGCCGCGGATATCTTCGCCCACCATGCAGATGAGCGCCTTGCGCCCCTCGTACTTCACATCGGCCAGCTTGCTCAGGTCCGCCGCAATCGCCGGCAGCTTCTCATTCGAGTCGAGGCTCAGCGACACGCTCACCTCCGAAGTCGAAACCATATCCACCGGGCACTTGTGCTTGTCGAAGACCTCGAAGATTGCGCGCAGATAGCCGTGCGACAGCAGCATGCGGCTGGCAACAATATCCATGATCGTCAGCCGCTTCTTCGCCGCAATCGACTTGAACGGGCTCCGGCAATGCGCCGGCAGCGCCGTGATCTTCGTGCCGCCGTTCTCTGGATTCCTCGAGTTCAACACGAACACCGGGATATTTTTCCTCACCGCCGGAAGAATCGTCGCCGGGTGCAGCACCTTCGCGCCGAAATAGGCCAGCTCGGCCGCCTCTTCAAAGCTGATCGTCTTCACGCGCAGCGCGTCCGGGCAGACCCGCGGATCGGCCGTCATGATGCCGTTCACGTCGGTCCAGATTTCGATTGCGCCCGGCATCGATGCCGCCGCCCACCAGCGCCGCCGTAAAGTCCGAACCGCCGCGGCCCAGCGTCGTCGTCACGCCCTGCTCTGTCGACCCGATAAAGCCGCCCATCACCGGCACACGGCCTTCCGCAAACAGCGGAACCACGTTCTGCTTCAGCCGCTGCTCGATCAGCGAATCCAGGGGGATCGCCTTGCCGTACTGCGCATCCGTCACGATCGACTGCCGCGCGTCCACATGCACCGCGTTGACGCCGCTGCGAACGAAGGCCTCCGTGATCATCTTGCTCGAGAGCCGCTCCCCGTACGACACGATCATGTCACCGATGCGCGGCGTCAGCTCGCCGACCACCGCCAGGCCGCGCAGCACTTCGTCGAGGCCATCGAACTCGGCGTCCATCCACGCATGCGTCGCCGATAGTGCCTCGTCCTGATGGGTCGCCGCCAGCGGATCTTCGCGGAGCTTCGCCCCCATCGCCAGCTGCGTCGCCGTATCGGCGTGCCGGATGCGCAGGCGCTCCGTGATGGCCAGAGCGCTCGCGCGATCCCCTTTGGCCGCCGTGGCCGCCGCCGAGAGCAGCAGATCGGTGACCTTCGCCAGCGCGCTCACCACAACGACCGGCTGCAATCCCTTCGCCACGCGACCGGCCACAATCCCCACGGTCCGCCGGATCGCAGCCGCGTCCTCGACGGAGGTTCCGCCGAACTTCATCACTACGACGCGGTTCATGCCGGAACAGCCACCGGATCGAGTTTGCCCAGCGACACCAGCAGCTCCGCGTTCAGCAGTGCCGCTCCCGCCGCCCCGCGAATCGTGTTATGCGACAGCACCGTGAACTTCCAGTCCAGCAGCCCGCACGGCCGCACACGTCCTACCGTCGCCGCCATGCCCGCACCGCGCATTTTGTCCAGCCGCGGCTGCGGCCGATCCTCCGCCGCAACAAACTCCACCGGCTGCTCCGGAGCCGTCGGCAAATCTCTCCCCTTCAGCGGAGCAAACTCCGCCCACGCGGCAATCAGCTCCTCGCGCGTTGCGTTCTGTCCCAGCTTGATGCTCACGCTCTCGGTGTGCCCGTCTTCCACCGCCACGCGATTGCAGTGCGCGGTCATCTTCGCCGCCAGCGGCTCCACCACGCGCCCGTTCAGCCGCCCCAGCAGCTTCAGCGTCTCCTGCTCCATCTTTTCTTCTTCGTTTTTGATGTACGGCACGACGTTGCCCAGGATGTCCAGCGAAGCCACGCCTGGATAACCCGCGCCACTCACCGCCTGCATCGTGCTCACAAAGATCGCCTCGATGCCGAACCGATCCACGATCGGCTTCAGCGCCATCACCAGCCCAATCGCAGAGCAGTTCGGATTCGTCACGATGTACCCGCCGGACTTCCTCCGCCAGCTCTGGTTCTCGAGCAGCGCCAGATGATCTCCGTTGACCTCCGGGATCACCAGCGGCACCGACGGCTCCATGCGAAAAGCGCTCGAGTTCGAGATCACCGCGCACCCGGCGGCGGCAAACTGCGGCTCCAGTTCGCGCGCAATATCGGCGTCCAGCGCGGCGAAGATCACCTTCGGCGCGCCCGCCGGCGTCGCCGGCGAAACCGGCATCGCATGCAATCCGCTCCGGCAGCGGCGTGTCCAGCTTCCACCGCACCGCCTCGCCGTATGGCTTCCCACTCGACCGGTCGCTCGCCGCGAGCCATGCGACTTCAAACCACGGATGATTTTCGAGGAGCTGAATAAACCGCTGGCCGACCATCCCGGTCGCGCCCAAAATTCCAATCTTCTGCCGCATCTCAACCTTCTTCAGAAACACCGTGGGCTGCGCGTCGCAAAACACCGCCGTGCTGTTGGACGTATCGTTAGTTTAACCGGCTCGCCGCGCGTCCGCATCGCCGGAATCAGGCTCGGCCCCTCGAACGTAACCTCCGCAATTGCCCGAGAATCAGGGTGCCCCATTCTGTTCGCTCGCTCTTGGCGAACAGGGTGGGCATCGCGCGGAGCGCGATCCTGCTGGATCCGCTGAATCTCCCTCCGTCATCGCCTCATCTCGAATAAACGAGGAGCAAACCTTGTCCGAATATCTTCCGCTCTCTGTTGTCCACCCTGACGCTTTCGACCCCAGCACCGCGCAGACCCCAGGCTCGCTGCGCCTAGCCGCGATCTCGCGTGACCACGGCATCACCACGAGCCTCTGGGGCGGGACCTTCCTCGTCGAGCCCGCCGCGCGCACCGGCATCCACCACCACGGCGAACAGGAAACCATCGTCTATGTTCTCGAAGGCGAGTCGCGCATCCGCTGGGGCGAGCGCGGCGAATCCGAGACTCGGGTTGGCGCCGGCGACTTCCTCCATGTGCCAGCCTTCACGCCGCACATGGAAATCAATCTGTCCGAGGAAAAGCCGTTCCGCTGGATCGTCGTCCGCAGCACACCCGAGCCGATTGTCGTGAACCTGCCGGATGACTATTGGGGCTGACGCGCACAGCGCGTCGGTAAAAGCCACGGCCTTCAGGCCGTGGAATAAAGATGCCCCAAAAAGAGGGCTTCAGCCCCGGCCCGTCGATAGCTCAGGACCCACTGGTGGCCACGGCTCGTCCACGGAATAGACCGCAAGAATCCGATGCGGTCCCGGCTCCCCTTCCGCGAACGCTCCAGCCTCCAGCCGCTCTTTAGCCTCGTCGAGCGAACTCAACAGACAATGGCTGTTGGTTGGAATCTCTTCAGCCATGGAATTACAGGAAAGAGGCGAACAACAAGGCTGTGAAGAGTTTTCCGGCCAAAAAGTCACAACATCGAAGCCTTCGAGGATCGTCTTGGAAGGAGAACTCACGTTGACCTCTGGCCGACCCTCCCACGGCCCGAACGCCCGCCAGCCATCGCTCGCGAGCTCCTGCTCGTACACTTCATAGAAAAAGAGCTTTGTGCCGCTCAAGTCGATGTTGTTTTCTTTTGCGAGATCGGAAATGATTTCAGGCTGATCGAAGAACCAATATCCGTTGTGTTTCCAGTAGTTGACGAAATCTGCGAAGTCTTCACTAACGCAGCCGCTCACTGAATAAATGTCATTGACCGTCGACGCCTTTAGAAATTCAGGGCGTCCGGAGATTCGCTTCGCCATGTAGCCGACGGGAATCATTCATTCCGCATCCCTGAGCCCGGTGCTCTAGTAGCTGAAGTCCACCGTGACAGTCCCCTTCGCCGGCACCGTCACCGTAGCCGTCTTCTCCCCAGCCACTTCCTGGTCGGCCAAAATCGTGTACGTCCCCGGCGGCACTCCCTTGATCATGTACCGCCCCGAAACATCCGACACCGCGAAGAACGGATTCGCCGACACATTGATGAACGCCTGCATCCACGGATGGTTGTTGCAGCGCACCGGCATCATCAGCTCCGGTTTCGCAAACCTCCGCTCGTCCTGGGGCGTCGTCGGCCCACCCGCCGGTGGCTGCGAGATATCCATCTCCTGGTTGCCCGCCACCGCCGGCACCATGTGCACGTTGTGCATCGTCGGATCGCTGTTCGTGAACCGCACCGGTTGCCCGGCCATCACGCCGACCACATGCGGCACATACCGGCAGCCCTTCTGGTCGATGGCCACCGGCTCTGTCGGCGCCGCGTACACTCTGTTCCCCAGCCCGTCCTTTATATCGATAAAGACGTTTGCAAACCCACCGCCATTGCTCACCACATACTGCTCACTGGTGAGCGGCGGACCCAGCGTGCACGCCGGATCCTGGTTCATGTCGATCGCCACAGGCTTCGGCGCCGTCCCGGCGTAGTGCACGGTGCCCTCGATCGCTCCCGCCGTCGACCAGTCAATCGTCGCGAACTGCTGCGCCGGCTCGCTGCTCGCGCTCTGCTTCTTACATCCGCCTACCGCCAGCACCGCCAAGCACGTTGCTGCAATGACCAACCGTCCGCTTTTCATGCGCATTTCCCTCAGTGCCCTTTGTGATTTTCCCAACGCCGAACCTGAGCGCCCGTTGTTTTCTGAACGCTGATCGCTGAACGCTGAACACTCGTTCACCCCAGCTTCTCAATCAGAGCATCCGCAAACGCCCGGGTCCCAGCCGTCCCGCCCACATCGCGCGTCAGCGTCTTCTTCTCCGTGTAGACCTTCTCCAGCGCCGCCATCAACTTCTCAGCAGCCGCCGCCTCGTCCAGGTGGTGCAGCATCAGGATCGCCGACTGCAGCAGCGCCGTCGGATTCGCAATGTCCTTGCCCGCAATGTCCGGAGCCGACCCGTGCACAGCCTCAAAAATCGCCGCGTCCGCGCCGATGTTCGCGCCCGGCACCAGCCCCAGCCCGCCCACAAACGCCGCACACAAGTCGCTCACGATATCGCCGTACAGGTTCTCCAGCAGCAGCGTGTCGTACTGGTAGGGATTCATCACCAGCTGCATGCATGTGTTGTCGATGATGTGCTCGCCGTACACGATGTCCGGAAATCCCTTCGACACATCGCGCGCGCAGCGCAAAAACAGGCCATCGGACATCTTCATGATGTTCGCTTTGTGGATCGCATGAATCTTCCGCCGCCCATGCTTCGCCGCGTACTCGAACGCGAACTTCGCAATCCGCGTCGAGCCCTTCTCCGTAATCACCTTCAGCGACTCGACCACGCCCGGCACCACCTCGTGCTCCAGCCCGACGTACTCACCCTCGGTGTTCTCGCGAATGATGATCAGGTCCACGCCCGGATACCGCGTCTCAAGGCCCGGCAGATTCTTGATCGGCCGGAAATTCGCGTACAGCTCAAACTTCTTGCGCAGCGTCACGTTGATCGACGCGAATCCTCCGCCGATCGGCGTCGTCACCGGCCCCTTCAGCGCCACCCGGTTCCGCTCGATCGACGCGTACAGATCCTTCGGGATGTATTCACCGTGCTTCTCAAACGCGCTCGCCCCAGCCGCAAACTTCTCCCAGGCGAACTTCACCTCGGTTGCTTCCAGAATCCGCACAACTGCATCGGTCACTTCCGGCCCAATGCCATCGCCCGGAATCAGCGTGACTGTATGTGTCTTCCCCACCACTCTCCTTCGCTCGATGCTCCCGGCTCCACCTACTTCTTCTTCCCGTGCTTCTCCCCATGGTGCGTCAGCAGCTGTTCCAGCTCTTCCTTGAACTCCCGCACATCCTTGAAGTCCCGATAGACGCTGGCGAACCGGATATACGACACCGTGTCCAGCCCCTTCAGCCGATCCATGATCAGCTCGCCAATCTCCGCCGTTGTCCGCTCCCGGTCCGTCGACTCGGTCACGAACGCCTCCACCTCATCGACCAGCTCCTCCAGCTTCGGGGCCGAGACCGGCCGCTTCTGGCAGGCGCGCATCAGCCCTTCCAGCACCTTGCGGCGCTCAAACTTCTCTCGCCGCCCGTCCTTCTTGGCCACCATGTAGGGGATTTCGTCGATGCGTTCGTAGGTCGTAAAGCGGCGGTTACATTTCTCGCACTCACGCCGCCTGCGGATCGAGTCGGCTTCCCTGCTCTCCCGCGAATCGATCACGCGGTCCTGGCCAAACCCGCAATAAGGACATTTCATCGGTCTGTCTCGATTCTAGCAGCGCACTAATTGTGTCCTGTACCCTGCGCCCTGTACCCTGTACCTGATCGCGACGCATCTCATACCCTATGAGCACGACCCCACGCAAACGCAGCATCGCTAAAGGCCTTCTCGCCGGCCTCGTCGGCGGCCTTGCCGGCGCGGGCGCCAAAATCGTCGCCGAACAAATCTTCCCGCCCCGCACTCAGGGCCAGACGCCCCCGCCCGTCGTCCTTGCCGAAAACGTCGCCGGCCACCGCCTCCCCGAACAGGAGCGCGAGCTCGCCCTCCAGGGCATTCACTGGATCTTCGGCGCCGTCGCCGGAGCTGTCTACGGAGCGCTCGTCGAAATGGAGCCGTCCCTCGGAGCCTGGCGCGGCGCTGCCTTCGGCATCACCCTCAACCGCATCACCCACGAGTCCATCCTGCCGAAGCTCGGCCTTACTGCCCCTCCCAGCCGCCAGCCCACCCAGGAGCGCATCAGCGAGTGGGTCACACATGCGGTCTACGGCGTTGCCACCGACAGCGTCCGCCGCGCCGTCCGCCGCGCCCTATGACCGGCAAGTTATATCCCGAGACGGGAACCTGACCTCAGTCCTCCCTCCAGCTCGTTCGCGCATCGTAGTTTCGTAGGTCATTGCAAGGAGCTACCATGCCCGCGCGCCCTACCTGGTCCGGTTCCATCCAGATTTCCCTGGTCTCCATCGCCGTCCGCATCTTCCCCGCCACCAACCCCGGCCGCTCCGTCGAATTTCACCTCATCGATCGCCGCACCCACCAGCGCGTTCATCATCGCAACATCGATGAGTCCGGCGAGGTCGAGCAGTCCGACATCGTCAAGGGCTTCGAGTACGCCAAAAACAAATACATCGAGATCGACCCCGACGACCTCAAAGCCCTCCGCCTGCCCACCGCAACCACCATGCAGATCCAGCAGTTCGTCAAAGCCGAAGAACTTCCCCGAAGCCCTCTTCGATCGCCCGTACTTCGTCGCGCCAAAAGACCAGGCCCAGGCGAAAGCCCTGGCCATCATGCGCAAGGCGCTTGACGACACCGGCACCTGCGGCATCGGCGAAATCGCCTTCAGCGGCCGCGAGCATCTTGTCGCCCTCGCCGCCCCGCCCGACCCCAAACAAAAGGGCCTCATGCTCTACCAGCTTCGCTATCAGGAAGAACTACGCGACGCGAAGTCCGTCCTCGGCGACATCAAGGAGCCGACGGTCACCTCCCAGGAAGTCTCCCTCGCCAAACAGCTCATCGAGGCCAGCACGTCCAAATTCGACCTCTCCGCATACAAAGACGATTACGAAGCCGCCGTCGTCAAGCTCGTCAACGCAAAACGAAAAGGCAAGCCGCTGCCCGAGCCCGAACCGGCGGCACGCAAAAGGAAAAGTCATCAACATCATGGACGCGCTCCGCAAAAGCCTCGCCGAACACGAGCACCCAGCAAAGAAGGCGAAGAGCACACGGCGCAGGAAAGCCGCCTGACGGATATGCAGCCACCGCCGCTGGAAAAGCGGCGAGGCCTGATTAGACCTGTTGTGCGTTGAGCAGCGTCACCGCCATACGGTTCAAAGGCGTGGGGATGCCGTGCTTTTCTCCCCTGCGCACAATCACACCGTTGCGGGCGTCAATCTCCATCCGGCGTCCCGCGAGGCGATCGGCCAAAAGCGAATTGACGGCGTCGGGCGGCTGCGCGCGGTAGTGCGCCAGAACTTCATCGCCCAGCGAGTCGCTTAACTGCGCTCCCTCTGCGCGGCCCACAGCCACGCACTCTGTCACCATGGCCACGGCCAGCCTGCCCATGGCCTCGTCGCGCAGGAGGCCCGCCGGCTTCAGCGTGAGCGCGTTCAACGCGCCCACCGAGTTCAGGCACAGCTTCCACCACGCCGCGGTAATGAAGTCGGCGACCCGTTCTATCTTCACCGGGCTGCCTGCGAAGAGCGCAGCAAACGCGCGACTCAGCGCCGTGTCTTCCACGCGCATGCTGGCCGCTCCCCGCACATGCACCTGGCCGTCAGCCCGTCGCTCTGCGGGGCAGTCGATCACCACGGGCAAAATCCGCTCCTGCTCCATGTAAGGCGCAAATCGCTCGCGATGCTCGACTCCGTTTTGCAGCACGGCCACGGTTGCGCCGCCCCCTGCGCAGACAGCCGGGAACCACCGGCTGGCGCTCTCGGCATCGTAGGCTTTGGTCGCTACGATCACCCATTCCACGGGTTCAGCGTTTTCCGGAGCCGTGACGTTGCGCGCTCTAACGCGCACCAACCCGGACGGCATCGTGACCGTCAGCTGCTCGAGCGGCCTCCGCGTGCACAGCATGATCTCATGTCCGCCGGCCATCTCCAGCAGTCCGGCGATCGCCCCGCCGATAGCTCCCACGCCTAGAATCGCAACCTGCGCCATGCGCACCTCACGCCGCGCCCCGTTGAATGCATGCCTGCCCCGGTCCCGAGTTTAGCCATTGGGTCGGCCAACCATCAGCGTGCCGCTTCCTCGCCGACCGAGCCGTGATGATGCACCATCTCCTCGCCGGCATGCTCGCTTTCCTCGGTCGCCTGCCTGAGCGAGATGTGCTCGAACCGCGACCAGATCAGCCCCACCGGCACGATGCCCAGGAACGTGATCAGCAGCAGAGTCGCCGCGCAGCCCATCGCCGCCTCCGGAGCCACGCCGAAGAACTTCGAGATCGCCCCGGCCACCAGCCCGATCTGCGTGAACCAGCCCAGCACCGGCAGCTGGATCATGCTGCACCGCCCGCTGACCACCATCATCAGCACCGCCTTCGCCGGGGTCATCGCCGCCAGCTCGGGACTCGCCACAAAGGCCAGCATCGTCTCCAGATACGACAGCGCGATCAGCATCCACATCCCCAGCGAGGACCCGGCCACCACCGCGAAATCGCCCAGCGACCGGATCGTATCGAGCCCGGAGTGAAAGGCCTGAATCTTGTCTTCAATTGCCTGGCCCGCGCGCTTCGAGAACAGGCTGAACATCCGGTTGGAGAGCTTCGCCACCGCGTCGCCCCACAAACGCACCGCCAGCAGAAACAGCGAGCCCCCCACCGTCAGCAGCAGCCCCCAGAACGCCGCCCTTCGCAAAATCTCCGGATGGGGCAGCGCGCCGGGCGGCGCCAGCAGAATGACCGACGAGGTGATCAGCGCCATCGATCCCGCGTCGAAGAGCCGCTCGACGACATACACCGCGATCTGCTCGCTCAGCGGCAGCCCCGTCTTCTTCGCGACCAGATACGGCCGCACCAGATCCGCCACACGCCCGATCAGCGCCACCGCGGTGAAACCCATCACCTGCGTCCCGAGCAGCGACAGCAGCGGCATCTTCTTCTTGTGCCGGATCAGCCAAACCCAGCGGATCGACCGCACCAGATAGCCCAGGTAGATGCATCCCAGCGCAATGACGATCCTGCGCCAGTCCGCCATGCGCAACTGCTGACCGAACACGTGCCAGTCGAAATGGATCCGATGGCGCTCATGCCAGATCACGCACGGCCAGCGCCAGCACGATCGCGAGCGCAACCAGCCGGGTTCGGTTCGATTTCAAATCAGGACTCCAGGAAGGTGAACGGGTGACTCGGCGTCACCGCGCCGCGGCCCGCAATTCGGCCGGGTGCCGCAGGAGATACCGGCGGTTGTATTCGCGAATCACGCGCGCCACATACAGCCGCGTCTCGCGATACGGCGGGATGCCGTGCCAGCGATCCACCGCTGCCGGCCCCGCATTGTAGGCGGCCAGCGCCAGCTGCAGATTGTCCTTGTAGCGTTTCAGCAGCGAGTCCAGATACGCGGACCCGCCCTGAATGTTCTGGTTCGGCGCAAAGCTGTCGGCCACGCCCAGGTCCGAAGCGGTGCCCGGCATCAGCTGCATCAGCCCCTGCGCTCCGGCCCGGCTGACGGCGCGCGCATGGCCGGCGCTTTCCGCGCGCACCACGCTCGCCAGCAGATCGGCGTCCACGTTGTACGCCGTGCCTGCCTTCGTCAGCAGCGGTTGCAGATCGGCTTCCGTCAGCTTCTCCGGAACCGCCGGTACGGGTGCCGGTTTTGCGGCCGCCGCGGCGGGCTTGGGAAGATCAACTTGCTCGGCCGCGACGATGTCCGACGCGTTCACTTCCAGGTAGCTCGATCCGGCCCCATCCATGTAGAGCCGAACCTTCGCGCCATCGGCGACGCGATGGTCGCAGATGAGATCGAAGCCATTCTTCAGCGTCACGTGCTCAGCGGCGTGCGCCGCCGTCGCCGCAAAACAAGCAGCCAGCCAGACGCACCACACCACTTTGCCGAAACGGCGCATTCCTCTTTACTCTACCATCCTGAGACGCACAAACTGCGCAATCCGTTCACTCTCCGCCCGGAGGATAAGCGGTTACGGATGTGGTATTTACAATCGGCCCTGAGACCTCGATGGACTTGTCGGCCGCGAGCAGCCTTTCGATCACCTGCGCCACGCCATCCTGGTCACTCGCCGGAGCGATCTCCCACTTTCGCTGCCGCGCCAGATCCACCAGATCCGGAGCGCCGTTCACCACGACCACCGGCCGGCCTGCAAATTCCAGCATCTCCAGATCGTTCCAGTTGTCGCCGATCGCCATCACTTCTTCCGCAGCCAGACCCCGCTGCTTTGCCAGCCGCCGCAGCGCCGCTCCCTTCGAGCAGCCCGGCGGCAGGACGTCGAGAATGGTCAGGTCGCGTGAGGCGTACTCCGTGCGATGGATTTCGATGGACGCCGCGAGATCGCTCTCCACCAGCCACCCCTCGGCGCGCCGCATGTCTTCGACCGCTCCGCACACCATCCCCTGAACCGGCGCTTCTCCATGATCGAAGGCCCTCTCCAGCGGCCGCACTTCGCGAATTGAGGCACGATTCGCCTCGACCCACATCGAGACGCGCCCCTCCAGTGGTTCTACCGATTCCAGAACCAACTCGCCTGGCCCATCGTGATCGAAAGTAAACACCGTTGTTCCGAATGGCCGCAGCGCCGGACACAACGCCAGCGCCGTCTCCACCGGCAGCAGGAAGCGATCGATCCGCGCACCCGCCATGGTGCGCGTTACGGTGCCGTTCGATGTGATGAAGACTGTCTCCGGCTTCAGACCTGCCGGCTCGATCAGTGGCACGGCATAAGTCTGGCGCCGCCCGGTGGCGATCGCGATTTCGATCCCGGCCGACTCTGCCTCTCGCAACGCCCGGCAGTTGCGCAAACTCACCGCTGCTCCTGGAGAAGACAGCAGCGTACCGTCGATATCGACGACGATCATCCTGATTGGCAGAGCCATATGATTCCCAGTGTAGGGCACGCGCCGCTCAGCGCCGTTCGCGGAAGAACTCCCGCAGCAGTTCTCCGCACTCCTGCTCGAGAACGCCTGCCGTCACGAGCATCTGGTGGTTGAGTCTCGGGTGGTTCAGGACCTCGAGCACCGAACCAGCAGCGCCCGCTTTCGGATCGGCCGCACCGTACACCAGCCGCCCCAGCCGCGCGTGAATCATTGCTCCCGCGCACATCGCGCACGGCTCCAGCGTCACGAACAGTTCGCAATCGACCAGCCGATAATTTGCGATCGCCTTTGCTGCTGCTCGCATCGCGACGATCTCGGCGTGCGCCGTCGGGTCCACATCGCGCAGGACGCGGTTCTGCCCCCGCGCGACCACTTCTCCTCCGATCACAGCCACTGCGCCGATGGGCACTTCTCCTGCTTCCGCCGCGGCCCTCGCCTCTTCCAGAGCAGCGCGCATCAACGTTTCGTCCGCGGTCACGGTGCATCGGCCTTCGGCTGCTGTTGCGTCATGCAGTGCAACGTACCCAGCCCCCAGATCAGATCGCCGCAGTAGATGCCCACCACTTCGCGCGTCGGGAAAGCCTCCGCCAGGATGTTCAGCGCCTGGCGGTCCATCGCACGATTAAAGATCGGGACCAACACCAGATCGTTCGCAATGTAGAAATTCGCGTAGCTGGCCGGAAGACGCTGTCCCTGGAAAGACGATCGGCGGCGGCATCGGAAGTTCGATGATTTCGAACGGTTTCCGTCCAGATTTCGCGCCGATTTTAGCCGGTCCAGGTTTTCCTGCAGGGGAAGATGATTCTCATCGTCCCTATTTGGCTCAGTCACGGTGACAATTGTGTTCGGCCCGACGAATCGGGTGATGTCGTCGACGTGTCCGTGGGTGTCGTCGCCTGCGATGCCACGATTCATCCACAACACCTGGTCGATTCCCAGATAATCGTGCAGCGCTCTTTCCAGTTGCTCGCGGCTCACACCAGGATTCCGCTGCTGCACCTCGCTCAGCAGGCACTCTTCGGTTGTGATCAGCGTCCCCGCGCCGTTCACGTCGATGGAACCACCCTCCAGGACTACGCGATTCGGCCCGGCCGCCGTCTCGATGCTCGGTTCCCACTGCGGCAGGCCCAGCAATTCGGCAACCCGGCCGGGAATCTGGTCATCAAGGTGCCAGTCCGGATACTTCGCCCAGGCATTGAACTTCCAATTTGTAACAGCCACCGGTGCAGATCCGATGCGCGTGGGCGTCAGGTCCGCATCCCCGCTCTTCGGTTCCACCCGCAGGTCCTTGCACACAAAAATCGGCCCTGAATCCCGCGTCCACCCGCGATCCGTCGGCCACAAATGAAAGTGCACGCCGCCTCAGATTGGCGCCCGTCTTCTTCAGGACGCCCCGCGCGCGCTTCTCGGTCGCAGCGTCATCGACCAGGATGTGGACGTCCTCCACACGCGCCAGATGCCCAACGATCTCCGCATACACCCACGGAATCGGCTGGAACTTCCCCGGCCAGTCCTCAGGATTGTGCGGCCAGGCGAGCCACGTTGCCTCGTGCGGCTCCCACTCCGCCGGCATCCGATAGCCCAGCGCGCGCGGCGTCATCATTGGCTGCTGGTCCACTCCCCGCTCCATCTCCGACATCGCCACTTCAGTCATTTCTTGTCGTCATCCAGAAAGCGGCTGACGATAGGCGCGTATGCATCGATGCGCCGGTCCCGCAGGAACGGCCAGTTGCGCCGCGTATCTTCGATCGCGGCGAGATCGATCTCGCCCATCAGAATCTCTTCGCGATCATGCGCCGCCTTTGCGATCACCCGTCCAAACGGATCGGCCAGAAACGATCCTCCCCAGAACGCGAGCCCCGGCCCTTCGACCCGATTCCCGCGCACATCGCCATGCTCCAGGCCAACGCGATTGACTGCGGCCACAAACACGCCGTTCGCGATCGCATGCGCACGCTGGATCGTCTGCCAGGCATCGTACTGCGCCGTCCCATACTCCTCCTGCTCGTGCGGATGCCAGCCAATGGCCGTCGGATAGAACAGCACATTGGCTCCCTGCAGCGCCGTGATGCGCGCCCCCTCCGGATACCACTGATCCCAGCACACCAGCGTCCCAATCTTTCCCGCCGACGTATCGAACGCGCGAAACCCCAGGTCACCCGGCGTGAAATAGAACTTCTCGTAGTAGAGCGGATCGTCCGGGATGTGCATTTTGCGATAGAGTCCCGCAATCGTTCCGTCATTTTCGATGATCGCCGCCGTATTGTGATAGAGGCCCGGCGCGCGCCGCTCAAAGAGTGACGCCACAATCACAACCTTCTCTTCACGCGCGATTGCGCGCAGCTTCTCCGTGCTCGGCCCCGGAATCGGCTCCGCCAGATCGAACAGAGCGACGTCCTCGCGCTGGCAAAAATACTGCGCACGAAACAGCTCCGGCAGGCAGACTACGTCGGCGCCCTGCCGCGCTGCCTCCCGCACGCGATCCGCGGCCTTCTCCAGATTGGCGTCCGGATCCGGTCCGCAGCTCATCTGCACCAGCCCAACGCGAAATTTTGCTTTGTCCGCCATATTTGTATCTTCTTTGGTTACACATTACGCGGTAACAAGCAAAAGGCGCAGGCCGTTGGCCCACGCCCTGCCTCATTCCCGCCGCAATCTACTCAAAAATCAGAATCGCCGCCGCAATTGTCGTCGTCCACAGGCCTCGCTTGTCGCCAATGGCCGACTGCGTCACGTTCGCGGTGCGCACAATCTTATTCGAAATGCGGTAAATCTCTTTCTTCTCGTCCCAGCTTTTGTCCGGATCGAAATCCACGTCCAGCGTAGTCGCCAGCATCTCCGCCGCCAGCTCTTCGGCGTATTCTCCGGCCTGATCTTCAGTCTCGCCGAAGCTGTGATGCTCGCTTAAGTAACCGTAAGTGTTACGATCACTCGGAATCGCAACGCCAATGCTGGACGCCACCAGCCGGTGCGGCTCCCGTGTGGAGTTCTCCGCGACCACAGCGAACACAACCTCGCCCGGACTGAGGTATTTCAGCCCCTCTTTGCGTCCGATCAGCTTCGCCTGCGGAGGAAAGATGGACGAAACGCGCACCAGATTCTGCGCTGCAATGCCGGCATCCCGCAATGCCAGCTCAAATGAGGTCAGCCGCTCCTTGTGTTTCCCCACTCCTTTGGTGAAGAACAGCCGCCTTGGGACCATGCCTTTTCCCAATTCTCAACTCCTCCGAATCTTTTGAAATCCCGGCGCACGCACTCTGCTCAAAAACCGTGTCCCCGCTGAAACTTAACACAGAAATGCCCGATGCATACGCCGATGAAAAGGAATTAACACCGCTTTCAATCATACGGTACCGCGCGCCCGCACGTGTCCGGTTTCCGAGTCGCGTTTTCGCACCGGCTGGGTCGCGATTGCCAGAAATTCCTGCGCCGCCTTCGAGAGCTGGCGATCCTTCCGGTAAACCAGCGCCAAATCCCTCGCCAGGCGCACGCCTTCCAGCGCCAGTGCGTGCAGCACGCCTGTCCGTTCTTCCTCCACCACATTCGTGCGCGGCAGAAAACCCAGGCCCAGCCCCACGCCGATATACCGCTTGAGCATCTCGCTCGACTCCACTTCCATCGCCACGCGCGGCACAATCTCGTTCACGCGGAATAGCTCATCCAGCTGCTCCCTGCGCCGGCCGTGCGCGGGCAGCAACATCGGATACCGCACCGCCTCCTGCAGCCGCACTGCACTGCGTCCGGCCAGCGCGTGCCCCTGCGGCGTGACCAGCGCCAGCTCGTCCCGATGGATCAATTCCACCGCCAGCCGTGTGTCGCGCACCGGCATCGAAACCACGCCGAAATCCACTTCCCGGTTGATCACGCTTTCCAGCGTGCGCAGCCGCTCCGCGCGCACCACGCTCAGCATCACGCGCGGATACTGCCGCCGAAATTGCGCGAACACCTGCGGCAGCACATACAGGTGCGTGGCCTCGTTGGCGCTGATCGCCAGTTCCCCGCGCGGCGAGCGCTCCTGTTCCGCAAGGGCCAGCAGGATGTGCTTCTGCCGCTCAACACAGTACTCCGCGAATGGCTCGAACAGGCGTCCAGCCGCGGTAAACGTCACTTTTCCACCGTCGCGGTCAAACAGGCGCGCCCCCACTTCCTGCTCCAGCGTGCGAATCTGCGCCGAAATTGCCGGTTGCGTGCGAAGCAGTTTCTGGGCCGCGCGCGAAAAACTTTTCAGACGGCTGACTTCCAGAAAGGTCCGAAGATTTTCAAAGTCCATCGCTGATGCCTCAAGAATATGCGGCCCAGGACGCTGCCACAAGGATTTTCAACGCTCGTTAATGGCCTGCTATCTCTTCCGGCGCCGCCTGCCTGCGTGGCGGACGCCGCATGATGAAAGGCAGTGGGATCAGGCACGCGATAATCAGGCTCAGTCCCCAGAAGGCGTTCTGGTAGCTCAGCATCTGCGCCTGCCGGTTCAGCGTCTGCCATGCGTCGCCCCGCGCGAACTGCGCGGCGGCATTTGCGCTCTGTCCCAGCCGCATCATCGCCTGCTGTGTCATTTCCACAAAACGCGAGTACTGTACGCTGCCCGCCACCGCGTGCGCGCTCAGGTTGGCGATATGCGTCTGCTGCGTGCGCTGCAGGAACGTCGTCAGCAACGCGGTGCCCACCGATCCACCGATGTTGCGCGCGAAATTTGAGAAGCTCGAAATCTGATTGTTCTTGTTGCGCGGAACGCCGAGGTAGTTCAGCGTGCTGATCGGAATGAACACGAACGAGAGCCCCATCACCTGGTAGGCGCGCCACAGCGTGATTTGCGCAAACGACACGCCCAGATCCAGCCGGGTGAGATTGAACAATCCCGCGGCCGTAATCGCATAGCCAATCGCCACCAGCAGTCGAGGGTCCAGCTTCCCCGAGCTGACCAGCCGTCCGGCAATCGGCATGGTCAGCATCAGCACCAGTGCGCCCGGCGACAACACCATGCCGGCGCGCTCGGCGGTGTACCCCAGCAACACCTGCAGGAACTGCGGAATCAGCACCGTCGTCCCAAAGAGCACCATGCCCAGCACAAATTGCAGGAAAACCGCCGTGCCGAAATTGCGATTCTTCAGCAGACGGATGTCGACAATCGGATCCTCATGCTGCCACTCCCACCAGACGAAGAAAATCAGCGTGCACGCGGCGATAATCGCAAACGTCGTAATCGTCGAGTCGCCGAACCAGTCCTTCTCCTGGCCCTTGTCCAGCACAAACTCGAGGCAGCCGACGCCAATCGAGATCAGGCCCAGCCCCATGAAATCGACGCGCCCGGTCGTTTTCTGCTCTTCTTTCAGATACGGCGGGTCCTCCACCATGCGCTGGGTCAGGAACAGCGAGAGCAGCCCCACCGGCAGATTGATGAAGAAAATCCAGTGCCAGTTGAAATTGTCGGTGATCCATCCGCCCAGCGTCGGCCCGATGGCCGGCGCCACCACCACCGCCATCCCATACACCGCGAAGGCCTGCCCGCGCTTGCTCACCGGAAACGTATCGGCGAGGATCGCCTGCTCGCTCGGAGCCAGCCCGCCGCCCCCCACGCCCTGCAGCACGCGGAAAAAAACCAGCAGAGGCAGCGATGGGGCGAGACCGCACAGCATCGAGCAAACCGTAAACAGCACCACGCAGGTCATGTAGAAGCGCTTGCGGCCCATGCGCGCCATCAACCAGCCGGAGATGGGCAGGATCACGGCGCTCGAAACCAGATAGCTGGTCAGCACCCATGTCGCCTCTTCCTGGCTCGCGCCCAGCGTTCCTGCCATGTGCGGCAGGGCTACGTTGGCGATGGAGGTGTCCAGCACCTCCATGAAGGTCGCCAGCGTGACCGTGAGCGCCACCAGCCACGGGTTATGGCTCGGCGTCCAGTTGGCCTCGTCGTAATGCAGTTCCGCCAAGGATCAGTTCCCTGTGGTGCAGTAATCTCCCCGCCCTTCGCGAGGGTCCCTGAATCCCCAAAAAATCGTCAAAGAGAGCGACGGATGCGCACCGAGGGTGGGGGATGAAATTGCTGAGTGGGACAGTTCGTTAGATTAGCAGTTGCGCGCGACGCTTCAGATTGTCCCGACCCTCCGCATCTGCCCCCAAAGCGTCAGGCGGTGCGGGCATTTTCAATGTCCAGGAAGAGCCTTCGTTGTTTTCCGATCGCCGGCGTCCGGCTCCGTCACTTTCAGCACCTGGTCCCCTGCCACATCGCGCAGCGTCTGCACCGCGCCCGACGGCCAGTGGATCTCTACCGTGTCGGCCTTCGCGTCCGGTCCCAGCCCAAAGTGCACCGGCCCGTCGCTCGAGCTGGCATAGCACACGCTCGTCGTCATGTGGTTGTATTGCGCGCCCACCGTCGCACTCACCACCTTGATCCGCGCCCCGATTCCGTCGCGGTTGCTGCGCGTTCCTCGCAGCGCGATGTCCAGCCAATGCCCGGCGTGCTCGCTGCGGTTCATCCAGATCTCCGCAGGCGCCGACAGCGCCGATACCACCACATCCACGCGCCCGTCACCGTCGAAATCGCCCAAACCGCATCCACGATGCCGCGCCGGCGCTGACGCATCCAGTCCCGCCTCCTCGGTCAGCGCCGCCCACTTCCCACTCCGTCCCTGATTCCTGAACACCGTGTTGTGTTGCGCGATCGCAACACCAGGCAGCGGCAGTGACTCCACATGCCCGCGCGTGACAAACAGGTCCTTCCAACCATCGTTGTCGAAGTCGTACAGCGCCGGCCCATAGCCGCCCATCCCCAGGCTCAGGTCGCGCATTCCACTCGGCGTCGTCACCTCGCGAAATTCTCCCTTGCCGGTATTCTCGAACAGCGGAAAGGTCTGCTTGTTCAGCGCCACGAACACAATGTCCGGGTATCCATCATTGTTAAAGTCCCGGAAATCGAGCCCCATCCCTGAGATGAACTGCCCGTCCTCCGGCAGCGTCACTCCCGCGTCGAACGCCACCTCTTCGAACTTGTTTCCGAGGTTGTGGAACAGAAAGTTGTATTCGGCGTCGTTAGTCACGAACAGATCCTGCTTGCCGTCGAGGTCATAGTCGGCAACACCCACGCCCATGCCCTTGCCCACGTGCTCGCGAATCCCCCACTCCTTCGATACATCCCTGAACATCCCGTCTCCGTTGTTCAGCAGCAGCCGGTTCGGTTGGCCCTTGTAATACCGCGGATGGCAGTAGTCGCCGACATCGCCCACCCGGCAAATCGGCTCGGCGCCATAGGTCCACTGCATGTAATCCAGGATGAACAAATCCAGACGCCCATCGTTGTTCACGTCCACCCAGGCCGCGCCTTCGGCCCACAGTGGCCCATATTGCGGATCCTTCGAGTCCCCCAACCCCGCCTTTTCGGTCACGTCAGTAAATGTCCCGTTGCAGTTGTTGTGGTAGAGCGTGTTCCGGTAGACGCCCGCGACAAAAATATCCGGGCAGCCGTCGTTGTCGTAATCCCCCACGGCCACGCCGATGTCGTAGCCAGTCCCCGCCACGCCTGCGGCATCCGTCACGTCGGTAAAAGTTCCATCGCCGTTGTTGCGGAACAGCCGATTCCGATACTTCGGATCGTCCTTCTTCAGCGTGGCGATGTTCGCTCCGTTGACGAAATAAATGTCCGGCCTGCCGTCGCCGTTGTAATCGAAAACGGCGACACCGCCCGTCATGCTCTCCGGCGCATTCTTGCCCGGCGTCTCGTCGTTCTCCAGCGTGAAGGGGATCTTCTTCAGCTCGAAGCGAATCGGGCTGGCCGCAGGAGCGGCTTGGAGCAAAAGGAAAGCCGCTCCGGTCAGGCAGCCGGCCACCGCCGCAGCGCGCAAAAACTGCGAAAGCAAACATGCTCCCTGCAGACTATAGGAAGGCATCGGAAATATGGCGACGTTTCAGTCGTTGCAAAGGATCTCCAACGCGATGGGCCTGGATTGACCTGCGGCAGGCCGGATGTCCGTAACCTGCAACCCGCACCCTGTACCCTGTTTCACTGCGCTCCGTTGCGGAACACTTCCTCAGCGTAGTAGTTCTCCACCCGCGCCTGGTTGCGCAGCATCTCCAGAAACGCGTTCTTCAGCAGCTGATCGCGGCTGTCGCGCAACTGCTGCCGGATCGCCTGCTGCACCCGCGGATCGTTCAGCTGGCGCTGCCCCGCTACCTCGCGGTCGATCAGCTTGTAGACCGCGTAACCCGCAGCCTGCTTCGAACCTGGATTCGCATAGATGGGCAGAATATCCGTAATCTGCCCCGGCTTCAGCTTCGAGATCGCCCCGTAGACCTCCGCATCGGACTTCAGCTGCGATTCCGACACAAACCCCATATCGCCGCCATTGCCGGCCGTGTTCGGATTCTCGGAGTAATTCATCGCCAGCGCCGCGAAGTCGTCGCCGCTCTCCAGCTTGTTGTACAGCACCTCGATTTTCCGCTTTGCCTCCGCCTCGTTCATCGCCTTGCTGTTCTGCAGATTGCCCACCTGCTGCGGCGGCACCGGTGCGGCGGTCACGATGATCTGCGCCAAATGGTAGTTCGGCTCGATCAGATTGAAGTCCGCCTTGTGCTCGTTGTAGTAGGCCGCGATGTCCGCGTCGGTGATGTTGATCCTCGACGTGATCTCCTTGTTGAACAGCTTCTCTTCGGTGCGATTCCGCCGGATCTCCCGCTTCAGATCGTCCAGCGTCATATGCTGCGAATCCAGACGCTTCTGAAACTCCTCCTGGGTGAACGGCGCCTTGATCTCGTTCAGCCGGTCCGAAACTTCCTCGTCGGTCGCCACCAGATTCTGCTTCGCCGCCCGCTGCATCACGATCTCCTCATCGATCAGCTGGCGCACAATGTTCAGGCGCATGATCTTCGCCTGGATCGCCGACGGCGTCTGGTGCGAGTCGCCCAGATTGTTCTGGAAGAGCGTCTCCACGTCGGAGCGAAGGATCGGCTTGCCATTGACCGTGGCGACCGTATTGGCGTCGTGCGACTTCTGACAGCCGGCACACAACATCAGCGCGACCGCCAGCCCCGCGAACATCAATTTGCGGTTGGAAAAATCAGCGCCCCACGCGCTGGAAGCATCCGATTGCGAGGTCAAACAGTTCTCCCTGCTGCGGCGCCGCAAATCGGGGGGCGGCGCGTACGCTTCAGAATAAATGTGGTCCCCTCACTCTGCATAGACTCATTTCGCCGGCGTTGCGGTCTGCGCGTGCGTTGCCGGCGCTTCCGCAGGCGGAGGTTGAATCCCCTTCTCCTTCAGCGCCCGATCGATCATGATCCACAGCTGCCGCTCGTCCAGCTGGCCGGCCCACCGTTCGCCGCTCACAAAGAAGGTCGGCGTAGCGTTCACGCCCGCCTTATCGGCCGCGCGCATTTCCGCCATGATCTTCGTGTCGTCCTGTTTCGCCACGCAGGCATCCAGCTTCCCCGCGTCCACCTGATCGCGCGCGCCTTCCTGGTTTGCCAGCTTGTCCAGCATCGCCGTCGACTTCGCCAGATCCCGATCCGGCCCCGTCACATCCTGCCCATGCGTGTGCAGATAGTCCACGTAATTCCAGTACGCCGCCGGATTCAGCGCCGCCAGACAGTTTGCGTCAACCGCCGCATGCATCGCCCAGGGGTGAATCTCCACCAGCGGGTAATCCAGATAGACGAACTTCACCAGTCCCTTGTAGTGCTCCAGGGTCGCGGGAAAGAATTCCGCATTCATCGCCGCGCAGAAGGGGCACTCCAGATCGTCGAAGTTCACAATCGTGACCTTCGCATCGGGGTTTCCTCGCACTGGGCGGCCTTCGGTGGGCAGCATCGACACCGGATCGCTCCCGATGTCCCACTTCGAGAGTCGTGCCAGGGTATTCGAGTCCTTCGACAGCAGGAAGTCCACGGTCTGCTTCCTCTGCGGCTCATTCGGCAGCGAAAATGTCACCGCGATGCTGTCAAATCCATTCACATCGCTCTTCTCGCGCGGCCCGATCGCAATTTCATATTGCGGCGGCACGCTCAGTTCGGCGCGGATCATGACCTCGACCTTGCGATCGAGCGCCGAGAGCGCTGCCGGATCCGGATTCGCCGGAACCGAAGCCGCGCCTGATGCCTGGGTTGGCGGAGCTCCCGCCGTGCTGGATGTCTGCTGAGCAGAACAGGCCGCCGCGATCACGAGCACCGCGCAGCCTGCAGAGAAAAACCGTCTGAACAAGGAAACCGCCTTCTTCGGCCAAAGAGCCAGGATTGCTCTTCCATTATCGCAGTTCAGGTCGGTGCGCCAGCCGCGCCCGCCCTCTTCGGGCGCCGCCCGCTCCTGCTCTCTCCTGCTATTCCCTATTCCCTGTTGCCTGGTGCCTGTTCTTCTCAGAACACGCTGATCCGGTGCGTCAAATCTCCCACGTTCGCGAACCCCGCAAAGTTCACGCTGTAGAAGTATTCCGTGTCGTCGCGAATCGAACCCAGTGAGAATCGCCGGTACTGGAAATCCACCCCGCAGCAGTTCCAGTTGTACTGCGTCTGCAGCGCGCCATACTGCAGCTGCTGGTGAACCAGATCGTAGGCCGCGCTTATGCCCGCACTCGCCCCCAGCTTGTTTGCCGCACCATACACCGCTGACACATGAATCTGGTTGAACGGGTTGGCAGCATTGGGAGGTCCCGGCGGCATCTTCGCCGTCGTCAGCGGAGTCGTACCCAGCGGCACGTTGACGTACGAATCGCCGAACTGGAAACGGTAGAAGCCATGCTGATAGCCCGCGAAGATATTACTCGACGTGATCTTCCCCTCCTTCGCGTCGTAATCCAGATCCCACTCCACGTCGGTGGCGCCCGTCGTCCGCATACGCAGCCGCGAGATCACCGGACTATTGTGCCGCGCCTCGGTCAGAAAATCGATGCCCGTGAAATCCAGCGTCGTGGTCAGCGGATTCGGCGTTCCAGGCGTGATGGCGTGATCGAAATCCGGCTCGAAATAATGTTTCTGCGCCACCCGCCAGCTGATCCAGTCCCGCGTCCCGCCGCCGCACATTGCATCCGGCACCAAACCGGGCTCCCCAGCGCGCCCGTTGTTGTCGCCCTGGGGTGGGGGCGCCTCATCGCCCCTGCACGGGTGCGGAGGCAGGTGCCGCAAAAACAACCTCTGCGTCAGCCCGTACTGCAGCTCATTCGTGTTGCTGGCCACGTCCATATCGTCGAAGCGCAGAACCTGCTGGAAATTGTTGATCCCCGTCACGTATCGATAGCCCACAGCCGGCTCGATGGTGTGCCGCATGTCGCCGCCCAGCAGCCGCACCAGCCACGGCGCTGAAAAATCCCGCTCCAGCACCGGCGGCCGCAGATCGAACCCCGCTTCGATGTCGGTCCGCGGCAGCCCCGCGCTCCGTACCACCGGAAGCTGCTCCAGATCCGCCGGGAACTGGCTCTTTCCGTACCACGTCCCGCGCACCGCCGCATTCGGCCGCAAGGTCCATCCCTCAAAGTGCAGCGGCATCGATACACGCGGGTAGAGATCCACGCGCTGCACCCCCGCCGAGGTCCTGAAATTCGGATAATCGAAGCGCGACACCTCCCCCGCGGACCCGCTGAAGCCCCACCATACCGGCGAGACACTCATCGCGCCGCCCAGCCGCCGGTCTGCCGCCTCCACCTCGATCGTCGGCAAGTGCAGGATTCTCACCTCGTCGCCCGGCAGGCTGGCGCTCTGAAAATCCTGGTACCGGCTGAAGCGCAGGCTTGCCCACACATCGCGCGACTCATGCGTTACGAACATCTGCGACTTCACCTCGGAGTTGATGGCGAGCGCATAATCCTCTTCGAATACCAGCCGGTAAATGTAGGAGCTTAGATACTCCGCGTCGATCACCCCGGTAGTGTGCGAAGAAAAGTCGTAGCGGCCGTCCCCGCCCACGTCGATGCCGCCCTGATTCTGTCCCCGCTGCCCGTTCTTCTCCCACACTCCTTCGTCCAGCAGACTGTGCACGCGGAACGTGCCGAAGTCCGCCCCCGGACCGCGGTACCGAAAGATTCCGCTGGGCGCGAAGCCGCGCTTCGACCACCACTGCGACGCCACCGTAAAATCGGCGCTCCGCCCCAGCGTCACATACACCGCCTCGCCCACCATGAAGCCCTTGGTCGTGTTGTTTCCGATGTAGGGAATTGAAAAACCCGACACCCGCGCCTCACTCACCGCATGCGTCGCGTAGGGCAGGTACATCAGCGGTACATGAAAGAACTCGAAGAGCCCATTGCTCGTTCTCGCCACGCCGTTGTTCAGTTCGATGTCGTGCGACAAAATCCGCCAGTCCGGCTTCGGCAGCCGGCACGACGTCATCGAGCCATGGATCACACGGTAGCGACCCTGCCCGATCTGCTGCACCTCGCGGCCGGTCAGCGCAAACGGATTCGGCGCCGTGAACACCATCCGCCCCCGCGGAGTCCGCTCTACGCCCAGTGTGCCCACCACATCGAAAAAATCCCCGGTGTCCGCATTCGCGTTGATAGTGCCGTGATCCGCTACAAAGTGCTCATCGTCGGGGCCGCCGTCGACCATCAGATGCCCCTCAGCGTCGATCTCCCCCGTGCCATCGTTATAAGTGGCCCGGTCCGCATGCACGATGTAGTTGCGGTAGTAAATCACCACATCGCCGGCCAGCGTATACAGGTTGCCGTTCTTCAGCCCCTCACGCGACTGCGTGCGCGCCACCAGCTTCACCGGAACCCCCGTCTGCGGCTGCGGGACCACGTGCGCCTCGGGTAACTGGCTTTGCAGGCTGGGCTCGTCCGGCAAATCGGCCGTGCTGGTGGAAGCTTGAGGAGTCGGGGCTTGCGGTGTGCCCGCAGGGGGAAGCTGGGTGGTAACCGTCTGCGCCCCAGGCCGTGGCTGCAACAGCAGAAACAGCGTGATACACCAAAACAGACGGGTTCTCATCGCGCGCGGCAACTCCAGCATAGCAAAGCGGAATGCCGGCGTTCCCGCGCGCATCGGGCTCGACGGCCTTCAGCATCGCATTCTTTACGGGACTTCAGTTTGCCAGACGTTGCATCACCTCCGCGCCACACCAACCGGACAACGCCGGCGCGGAAAGATTAACGCAGTACGACTCATGGGAGGACCGGCCCCTGTTCAACCCATGGACTCCACGCATCCATCGCCGCTGGCCGTTCGCCACCCTTCGCAATCTCGCCTTTTCTTTCCATCCCTTGCCTCAATCCCTCACAGACGCGCTTTCATCAACAGAGTTTCGTCCCAAAATGCGTGCAGAATAGGAATGAGGCATCCGTGAGCAGCTCCCCCACCAATCCAGACTCGCACCTCCCGGCGCGCGAGAATCCCGGCGCGCCCATCCCCGCCTGGAAAGACGAAATTGCGGCTCGCGTCCGCGCCCACCGCAGCCGCAGCCCCCGCACTCCCGCCCATCAGCCTGCCCTGCCCGGCATGGAAGAGGCCTTCTCGTCCGATGCCATCGCCGCTCGCGTCGCCGAACGCTACGCCCGGCTTCCTTCCTGGCGCGAAGTGCTTGCCGCCCAGGCTGCCGCCAAATCCACCGTCGATTCTCTCGTCGCAGCCGCCAGCGCTCTGCCCAAAGACGAAACCGAGCCACAACAACTCTCCATTTCTCCAGAACCTGCAACACCCCAACCCGCACCAGCGCCCGAGCCGTATCAGCCTGAACTCCTGCGCTATTCCGTCAGCATCGATTCCCTGCCGACCCCTCGCTTCACCCCGCCTGAAGCCCACGCAACCGTCCACTCCCTCATCCCGGAGTCCTGGCTCGCCGATCCCCTCGAAGACGCTGTCGTTGAACCCTCGCGGCTGCTGCCCGCTACCTTGCTTACCACGCCCCGCGAACTCGTCGCTCCGCGCAAGGCCCGCCCCCGCCTCGCCGAGGGTCCCCTCCTCGATTCGGTTCCGTCTTCTTCGGTTGTCCCCGGCCAGGAGCCCATGGCACACTCACCTGGGCAAGGTCCCTCGCTTCGGGCAGCAGAACCCGAGTCCGCCTCGCCCGGCCAGGGACCGCAACCGCAGGCTGCGCCCACCTGGCACTCCATTCACCTGGATTCGGAGGCCCCTGGCCGCGAGCCCCGCGCATCCTCGCCTCTCTCCGACGGCCCCACGCTGCACGTCGCACCCCTCGAAGACCGCGCCATGGCGGCCCTGGTGGATTGCGCCCTCGCCCTGTGCGCCTTCCTGCTCTTCTGGCTGGTCTTCGCTCTCTCCAGCACCCACCTGCCCCACGGCCGCATCGCCGTCATCGGCGCCGGCGCCATCCTTTTTGCCATGGGCCTTCTCTATCAAGTACTGTTCTTCAGTCTCACCGACGCCACTCCGGGCATGCGCTATGCCAAAATTGCCCTTTGCACCTTCGATGACGACCATCCTTCCCGCTCCGTCCTCCGCGGCCGCATTGCCGCTCTGCTTCTCTCTGCCCTGCCCCTCGGGCTCGGTTTCCTGTGGGCCGTCTTCGACGAAGATTCGCTCGGCTGGCACGACCGCATCACCCGCACGTACCAGCGCAGCTACCGGGACCGATAGCTCTTCGGTAACCCCCCTTCGTGCAACGACTTTTCACGCCAAATTCGCATCCCATTGTCTGTGACCACAACAACAATGACGACCGCTGCGTCCGATTCCGGCCCCTGGCACGGTCAGTTCGAAGGCCACGCCCGGATTTACATGTCTCTTGCCTTAATTGAATCTGCTGCCTTGGTGATCTCTCCCTGGGTCATCGGACTGGTATCCAGCCGGCATCATCCTGGCGGCATTGTCTCCACCGATTTGCCCGTCCCGCCCGAATGGCTTGTGGCGATTGATCTGCTTGGAATCGTTCTGGCCTATGCCTGGTACGCGTTATACCGGCGCCTCAGCGTGAGAATCGCCGAAGGCGCTCCCGGTTATCCGTTCCTCGATCGCATCCGGCTCACCATGGCCTTGCTGGCACAGAATGTACTCGCACTGATCATTCTCATCGCAATCGAAGTTCGCTAGACAGAAACAACCTGCGCCGCTCCCCTCGATGCTAAGGAGAGTCAGGCCGGCCCTGCAGATCCAGCAGCACGGGTGCGGCGTTCCGGCTTCTGAGCCCTGGCTATTCGCTATTCGCTATTGGCCATTGGCTACCGGCTACCGGCTACCGGCTGTCGTTCGGCACTTCACGTGCCGAACGATAATCAAACTCCCACCGCTGCCGCCGATTCCCCGACTCATACCGTGTGTTCCAATCCAGCCAGTAGCGATCCGCCCCCGGCGCCTGTGGATAATGTTCGTTCGCCGGATACGGATATCGGCTCATGGCGTGGAACGGCATCGGGCCTACCGTGAACGGAGCCTCCTCCCAGTAGTCCATGTCCTTCACAAAGCCGTTGGCGTAGAAGAAGTAGTCCCGCGTCCAGCCTGCCGGCAGCGCCGGCAATCCTGCTGCGCTGAACTCCGCGTCGATCTCTTCGCCCGTCCCGAAGATCACGTATCGGTTGTCGACGTGTTCCAACAGCGGCGTCACGTCGCCATAGCGCGTGTAGACGCCGCGCGCCCACAGGAACGGCCCCGTCGCGCTGATCCGGCTGTAGTCGTACGTCAAATCGCCCGGCGTCGCGCCTTCGACTTGCTTCGGATAGCCACGGAACGCCAGATGCGCCATCGCGAGCGGGACGTTTGTCTGACGCACGTCCGACGCAACGTCCCGTCCGTTATCCACCCGAATCCGGTCCCAATAAATCTGCAGATTCGTCGTGATCCGAATCTTCCGCGCCCCCACCGGCAGCTTGCCCGTCAGATCCACCACGATGGTCCGCGGCAGCCCCGCCGGGAATCCCATGTCGCGGATCACCCGTTTCCAGCTGCCGTCGGACATCTGCACATCCACCCGCGGCGGAATCGGCTGCATCCCGGCCTGCCACGCCGCGTACATGGAGCTCGCGCTGAAGTACTCGATATACCCATCCAGCAGCAGCCGCAGCGGCCTGTCCGGCGACCACGCGCCCACATCCAGCGTCAGCGTGTGCAGATTCGCAAACCCCGCGTAGCTCAGATTCGTAAAGTCCCGCACATAGCGGTGATCTTTGTCGGACAGAAGTCCCCGCACATCGCGTCCCCTGTCATCCCACGCGCCCGCCACCGGCCGCGCGTCCGACACGGCCACCGTCTTCCCCGACGCAAACGGCCGCTCGCTCAGGAATCGCTCGTCCGGATACACCTCCGTCCCCGCCGGATGATCCACCGCCACCAGCCGCAGCTGGTCGATGTAGTTGACCTCCTCCATCGGCTCGCCGAACCGCAGGCTCAGCAACCCGTTCCGCGCCCGCAGCTTGTCGCCATCCACCTTGATCCACTCGTCCGGATCGTTCTGGTTGGTCGCCACCGGCGAAACCCAGTGCCCCACCACCGCCGCGCCAATCACGTCGGACACGAACTGGTACTTCTTCCCGTCCCAGGCAAACAGCGTCGGACACGAGCTGCCCCGCCGATCCAGCTCCTTCAGCGCCAGCTCCCCATGCGGCAGCTTGCTGGCGTCGATGTCGATCTCATCCTGCGGAACCCCGGTCGGCCACAGCAGCCGCACCACATCGGCCTTCGTCGCCTGCCCCAGCCCCGCAGCAATCTCCGTCGATCCCTGGCTCAGATATCCCGAAGCCCCCGCAACCTCGAACTTCTGCCACATCCCGCCGGCCAAAACCTCCACCTTCGTCCCGATCGCCGTCTTGTTGTCCGCGAGGCCAGTCAGCGCAATCCGCAGCGAATGATTCTTATTCCCGCCCACGTTCCGGAGTACCACCGGCGGCCCGTACGGCCTGCGTCACAATCAGATCCGCTGCTCCGTCGCCATCCACGTCCGATCGCAATCACCGAACGCGGCTGCTCCAGTTTCAACCTCGTCCAGCCCCAGCGCGGCACTGACGTCCTCAAATCCCTCTCGGCCCCAAATTGCGAAACACGTGCACTTCGGTCCCATGCGCCGTCTCCAGCACAGCCGCCAGATCGATCCAACCATCGTTGTCGAAATCAATCGGCGTCACCCCCCACGCACCGGTCACTCCTGCCGGCAAAGGCAGAGCCACCCGCTCAAACTTCTCCCCGTTCAACGTTCCGCCACAATGTCAACCCCGGCGTGCCCGCGTGGGTCACCGCGACATCCATCCACCCGTCTTTGTTGAAGTCGAAAACCGCAACACCTCGCGTCGCCGGTAGATCCGCATCGCTATACAGACGGCACGGCCTTGAATGCGCCCTCGCGCTGGTTGAGATAGATCGTCGGTGCTCCTCCTCCCCCGTCACCACCAGGTCCACAGCCCGGTCGTTATTGATGTCCGACAAAATCGCCTGCGTCGTGCTGCCCCGCCCGGCCAGTCCCGTCGGTCCCGTCCACTCCGTGAACGTCGAGTTGCCATTGTTCCGCCACAGCACATTGGGACCGCCCTTGCCCTTCTCCGCCGCCCCCGTCACCAACAGATCCAGATCCCCATCGTGATCGAAATCCACAAATGTCAGCCCGTGCGGCTTGTTCAGTTGTTGATCCCAACCTTCGCCGTCACATCCTCAAACTTCCCGCTCCCCAGGTTGCGATAACAGAATCACGCGATCGCTGAGCGCCACCGCCAAATCCGGCAGCCCATCGTTATCGAAATCCCCCACCGCGCACGCGCGCGCCTGCCCCGTCTCATTCAGGCCCATCTGGCTGGGAGGAACCAGCTCGAATTTCCCGTTCTTCAGATTCCGATAAGGCTGAATTGCATGGCTCCCATCCCCCATCGCCACCAGATCCTGCGAACCCGGCCCAAACAGATCGATGACGCAGGCCCCGCCGCCGGTCTGCGACAGCCCGCGGCTGCTCTCGCGCGTGCCCTGCCTCTGCCGTCCACGCCTCAAACTTCACCGGGATCATCGCCCCGGCCCCCTGCACCGGCAGCGGCATCTCCTCCATCGTCGAGTAGTGCCCGCGCTCCCCGTACCCCACGCTCAGCGGCGAGGCAATCTTCGCCTGCGTGAAATGCTGGAACGTTTTCAGATGCTCGTGCGCCTCGTCTACCCGCCCCGCCCTCTGCAGCGCCCGCGCCAGCCCAAACTCCGCCGAGCAGTGCAGCGGATTCAGCTTCAGCGCCGCCTCATATTCCCCAATCGCCGCGTTCACCTCGCCCAGGCTCATGTCGAGCGATCCGACAAAGTAATGAGCATCGGCGTCTTTAGGATCGATGGCCAGCACGCGACGCATGTCCTCGATCGCGCCCTTCTGATTCGCCTCGTCCATCTCCGTCAGCCCCAGGTTGTACCAGGCCCGCGGATTGTCCGACGCTATCCTCCCCGCCTGTCGCAGCGCCGCCTCCGCCTCCGGCAGCTTCTGCATGTACAGCAGCGCGATCCCCTGATTCAGCACCGGAATCGCCGACTTCGGATCGGCCGCATGCGCCTGCTCCAGCTCCGCCTCCGCCTTTTCCGTCAGCTGCTGGTTCATCAGCGCCACGCCAATGCTGTTCAGCCGCGCCGCTTCCGCTGGATTGGAATTTTCCGCCGCCGGCCGCGCATTGAGCGCACTCAATGCGCCAATCAGCACGAATGGAAGGAACGGTAAAGCTGAGAATTGTATTTCTGAACGCTGAACGCTGAACGCTGAACGCTGCTTTTTTGGATGGCATGTTTCGCCGTCCATTATAGGGACCGAACGTACTCCTCGCCCACCGATGCGCTCTCGTGGCGCGCAAACGCAGCTCTTTCTATTCCCTACTGGCTTTCCCTGGGGTTGTCCGACCTTCCCGTCGTTCATCCCCCGATATGCACCATGCTGCGCGAAGGCTTCAGGAACTCCGGCTCCCCGATGTGGTGCCGCGCTTCCTTCTTCTCGATCGTCTGCCGGATGAACTCCACCATCTCGTCGTCGCTGCCGCCGCGCTGCATTACGCCGTACAAATCGTGATCGCTCTGCGAAAACAGGCACGTCCGAATCTTCCCGTCCGACGTCAGCCGCACCCGGCTGCAGTGCCCGCAAAACGCCTGCGTCACCGGCGCGATAATCCCGATCTCCCCAACGCCATCGTCGAACGTGTACCGCACCGCCGTCTCGCTCGCCGCGTTCGGAGCCATCCGCACCAGCGGCCGAAAGGTCCCCAGCGCCGTCACAATCTCCTTCAGCGAAACCACCGACTCCGGCGTCCACAGCCGATCTTCTTCCAGCGGCATGAACTCGATGAACCGCACGATCACGCCCTCTTCGCGCGAGAACTGCGCGAACCGGGCAATCTGATCCTCATTGAACCCGCGCAGCAGCACGCAGTTCACCTTCACCGGCGCCAGACCCGCCCGCTTCGCCGCGCGAACCCCAGCCAGCACCTTCTCATAGCTCCCCGACACCCGCGTGATGCGCGCAAACTTCTCCGCATCCACCGCGTCCATGCTCACCGTGATCCGGCTCAGCCCGGCATCGCGCAGCGGTTGCGCCATCTCATCCAGCAGATGCCCGTTCGTGGTCAGCGCCAGGTCCAGCGGTGCCCCATCCAGTGTGCGCAGCCGGCTCAGCTCCCGGACCATCTCCAGCAGCCCCCGGCGCAGCAGCGGCTCGCCGCCCGTCAGCCGGATCTTCTCAATCCCCAGCCCCACGAACACCTGCGCGATGCGCAGATAGTCCGCGATCGGCAGCTCCGCATACGCCGCGCCGTCGTTGCCCGTCCGGCAATAGACGCACTTGTAGTTGCAGCGATCCGTGATCGAGACGCGCAGGTCGGTGATCGCCCGCCCGTGCTTGTCGATCAGCCGCTCGGCCTTGCCCTCCGCGGTGCTCTGGATGGAATCGAGCGCGCTCGCCATGAGCTTCTACTCTATTCGATGCACCCCGCGAGCGTCAGCTTCAGCCCTCCCGATCGTCCTGTGGCTCATCGGCAGTCCTCTCGCAGCGACTTCCAGGAATAAAATCGCGTCACGGCACGTGCGACACCGGTACGCCTTCAATCCCAACAGACGCGAAAATACGTCGAACCACCGCCGGCGCGACTGGCGCAGATCGTCCGATCCGGTGCATCGCGGGCACCGCAGGACCCCTTCACTCATACGAACCCGTCTCCTTTTTTGCCGCGAGCCGCTTTCGAGCCCGCAGCGCCGTTCCTCAGGAGCGTTTCCTCAGGAGCAAGAGCCATCTGATCTACTAACGCTTCTGGCCAAATTCTGATTCCATCTACGCCCGTCCTGGGAATCGCAGCCCCAAAAAAACCACGCCTCGCTACATTCCGTCCCCGTCACATCCCATCGTAGTTCGGCCCGCCTCCGCCCTCCGGAGGAACCCACGTGATGATCTGATAGGGGTCCATAATGTCGCACGTCTTGCAGTGGACGCAGTTCGTGAAGTTAATCTTCAGCTCCTTCTTTCCTCCGTGTCCGACATTGTCCGACGGCTTGTCAGACGCGCCCAGGGTCGTTGTCGGACGCACCCAAACCCGTGTCCGACGCGTCCACCATCTCGTACACCGCCGCCGGGCAGAAATACTGGCATGGGTTCCCAAACTCCTGCGTGCACCGCTCGCTGCAGATGTTCAGATCGGCGACCACCAGGTGAACCGGCTGGTCCTCGTCGTGCCGCGTGCCCGAGTGAAACACATCCGTCAGCCGGTCGAAGGTCAGCTTGCCATCGCCCTTCGCGTTTCCAATCTCGGCCGCCCGATTCGCCTTTGCCGGCCCCAACCCCTCCAGCCGCCGCATCCGCGTATATCCCGCATGATTCTTCGCATCCGGCCCCAGATTCCCGCCCCGCATCACCTGCTGGATCCCCGCCTTCACCATCCCTTCCAGCATCCCGCGCTCGAATCCCTGGTGAAAATTCCTCACCCGCCAAAGTTCCTCGCGAATCCAGCTCCCATCCACCGCCGCTTTGTACTCGCTCAGCGTATCCGCCGAGCTGTCGCCGCTCACCAGCGCATCGAACGCCGCCTCGCCGGCGAGCATCCCGCTCTTCATCGCCAGGTGAATCCCCTTCAGCCGCTGCGAATTCAAAAAGCTCGCCGAATCCCCCAGCAGCATCCATCCATTCCCGTAGATCCGCGGCATCGTCAGCCATCCGCCATACGGCAGGCTCTTCGCGCCGTACCGGATCATCTTCCCGCCCTCCAGAATCCGCCGCGCAAAACGGTGCTCCTTAAAACTCTGGAAGACGTGATGCGGATCGATCCGCGGATCCTCATAATCCAGGCCCGTCACATACCCCACGCTCACCAGGGTGTCCGTGATGCCGTACACCCACGCCCCGCCATACTCGCGACTCGTCAGCGGATACCCCAGCGTGTAAAGGACCTCGCCCTTCGCCACCCGCCCCGCTGGAATCTCCCACAACTCCTTAATCCCCACGCCATACGTCTGAGCGTGTTCCGGATCTTCCAGGCCCAGCCGCCCAATCACTTCCTTCGCGCAGTTCCCGCGCGTCCCTTCTGCCAGGATCGTGATCTTCGCCCGCAATTCGTATCCCGGCTCGAAATTCCCCTTCGGCCGTCCTTCCTTATCGACGCCCTTGTCATCGGTCAGCACACCCGTCACCCGCGCCGTCTCCGCGTCACGACTGTCATCCGCCCACAAAACCTCCGACGCTGCGAACCCGGTGAAGACCGTGATCCCGGCCTCCTCCACCTTCTGCCCCATCCACTTCACAAACTTGTTCAGCGAGATGACGTAGTTCCCGTGATCCCGCAACGGCGGCGGCACAATCGGAAATTTGTGCTCCCCCTTGCGCGTCAAAAAATATACTGACTCCTTCGTCACCTCGGCATCCAGCGGTGCTTCCTTCTCGAATCCCGGCAGCAGTTCCTGCATCGCCCGCGGATCCAGCAGCGCCCCCGACAAACAGTGCTGCCCCACCTCGCGCGACTTCTCCAGCACATAAATGTTTTCCTTCGACAAGGGCTCATCGACGCCCGAAGCATTGTGCGCATCGATCAGCTGCGCCAGCCGCAGCGCGCACGCCATCCCCGACGGGCCGCCGCCCACGATCACCACGTCCGCCTCCATCCGCGGCCGCTCCATACCCTCTACCGGTTTCCGAAAATGAATCATAAGAACCAGAGTCTCAGATGCACCCGCGCGTGCGCGTGAATACCGGACCCTCATTTCTATGGGAGAAGCACGAGACAGCGCAACCCACTCACCCCAAATCAGCCCGCAGTGCCGCGCTTCCCAGTGGCCACTTCCGCCAAAGGATCACTATCAGCCCCACCGCCAGCAGCACTGGAGCCGCAATCGTCAGCAACCCGCGCTGCAGCGTACCCGTCGCGTCCTTCGACACGCCCATCCAGTACGGCCCCACAAACCCGCCCAGAATCCCGATCATGTTGATCGTCGCTACTCCCGCCGCCGCCGACTTCCCCTGCAGAAACTCAGCCGGAATCGTCCACACCGGCCCCTGCGTCGCCATGGTGCCCCCGATCACCAGCACCAGCGCCGGCAGCACAATCAGCGGCGACACGGACAATCCCACCGCCACATACCCGGCAGCCATCAGCAGCAGCGGCGTCACAATGTGCCAGAACCGCTCGCCTCTTCGATCCGAATCCCATCCGTTCCCCAGCATCGCCAGCGCGCCCACTACACCCAGCCCCGCAATAATGAACCCCACCGCCGCCGTGCTCAATCTCGTCACTTGTTGCACCAGCGCCGGAGCCGAAAACGCATACGCATACCACGCCAACAACACGCAGAAGTAAAACCCTCCCAGTAGCCACACGCGCCCGTCGCTGAACGCATCCGCCAGCCCATGCCGCTTCCCGTGTGCCTCCGACTCCTCCCTTAGCTTGCGGAGGATCCATTCCCGCTCCGCATCCGTCAGCCACCTGGCCGTTTCAGGACTATCCGGCAGCCCGAGCAGAAACACCGCGCTCATCATTACCGCCGGCAATCCTTCCGCCAGCAGCAGCCACTGCCAACCCGCCAGGTGCATCCGCCCATCCTGATGCATCAACCATCCCGCCACAACCCCCATCACCGTCGAGCTCAGCGGCGCCGCAATATAAAAACGGCTCACCGCTCGCGCTCGCTGGCTCGCCGGGAACCATTGCATCAGATAAAAAATTACGCCCGGGAAAAAACCCGCCTCCGCCGCACCCAGCAGCAGCCGCATCACGTAAAACTCCACCGGCGTTCGCACCAGGATCATCCCCATCGACAGCAGGCCCCACGTGACCATGATCCGTGCCAGCCACCGCCGCGCCCCAAACCGCACCAGCAGCAGGTTCGAGGGAATCTCGCACGCCGCGTAGCTCAGAAAAAACAGCCCCGCCCCCAACCCAAACACCGTCGCAGAAAAATTCAGCTGCCGATTCATCTGCAACGCCGCAAAGCTCACATTCACGCGATCCATGTAAGCAATGCAGTACCCCACCCCAATCAGCGGCAACAGCCGCAAGCTCGCCTTCCGCAGCGCCGACCGGCCAATGGCAGCCTGGCGCTCATCCTCCGTCGGAGGAGGCACCACGGCCAACCCCGGATTCTCGGGTTTGCGTACAGCCTGGGTTTTCAGCATAGGGAACGGAAGAGTTGGCCGAGTATAGCACCGGTCATCCCTGTTGAATCGACCGATCGTTGGCCGCCGAAGGCGGCGCCCGCCCGTCCGGCTAGCCCTTGGCCTTCTTGATCTCTTCCGTCAGAGCAGGCACCACCTGGAACAAATCCCCCACCACCGCCACATCCGCAATCTCAAAAATCGGCGCCTCGGGATCCTTATTGATCGCCACAATCGTCCGCGACCCCTTCATCCCCACAATGTGCTGGATCGCCCCGCTCACCCCCAGCGCGATGTACAGCTTCGGCGCCACCGTCTGGCCCGACGACCCAATCTGCCGCTCCAGAGGCAGCCATCCGTTGTCGCAGATCGGCCGCGATGCCGCCACCTCGCCGCCGAGCGCCGCTGCCAGGTTCTCGGCCAGCACCATGTTCTTCTGCTCCTTGATCCCGCGCCCCACCGCGACAATCACCTCCGCCTGCGACAGATCGACCGTCTGCTTCGCTTCCTGGAACACCTCATGCGGCGTTACACGCGCGGGCGAATCTGCCACCGCCGCCGTTACATTTTCGATCGGCGCCGACCCCGCCTCCGCCTGATCCCCCCGAAACGCTCCGATCTGGATCGTCGCCATCCACGGCGCATCTCCGCCGAACGACACATCGGCCGCAAATTTTCCCTGGAACATCTGCCGCGTGAACTGCACTGCGCCGCCCGCCACCTTATACCCCGTCGCGTCCGAGATCAGCGTCCGATCCAGCGCCAGCGCCAGCCGCGGCGCAAAATCCCGCACCTGATAGGTGTGCGGAAACAGCACCAGCTTCGGCTGCTTCTCGCCGATGAACGCCTTCAGCGCATGCACATATGCGTCCGACGTATAGGCCCTGATCGCCTCCGCCTCCAGCGCATAAACCTTCGCAACCGATTTGCCCGCCAGTTCCTGCGCGAGAGCCGCGATCCCTCCGCCCGGCAGCACCACCTCCACCGTCCAGCCCGTTTCCTTCGCAATCGCCTGCGCCGCCGCGATCGTCTCAAACGAAACCCTGTTCAGCCTGCCTTCCCGCTGCTCCGCAACAACAAGAATCATGTCCGCCATACACACGTCAGGGGAGCCGCAGCTCCCCTTCATCCTCTCTATTCCCTATTGGCTACTGGCTATTCCCTGTCTCTCAATACTCGTGTACCCGGCCGCGCCGCAGATACGTTCCGTAGATGGCAAACACCACGCACGCCACGCCCGTCAGCACGTTGAAGTAGAACATCGGATGGACCCAGCCCGGCGCCTCGGTCAGGTCCTGCCCCGTCCACAACAGCAGCAGCACCGCGAAAAATCCGAACTGCCCCGCGATCACCTGGAACACCAGCCCCCACTGCCGCCGCTTATCCAGCGCAGCCACCTGCGCCGGGCTCAGGGTCCGTTCCACGTCGGGGATGCTCATATTCGCCATCGTCGCTTCTCTCTCCTTCAGAGTGCTGTCGAAAAACCAGGTCGATCAGGATCGCGCAACCGGAAAACGTCAGCTTACCAAACTCACCACCGCCTGCGCACGTCGCCGTACACACTGTTGCCTGTTGCCTGTTCCCTTTTGCCTGGTGCCTGCCTTTACAGCACGCGGGCCTCGTTCTTCAGATACTCCACCACCTGCTTCGCCGCCTCGCCCGCCGGAGCCTCGATCTTCCGCGTCTTCTTCTGGCTCCCCGGCACGTACAGCTTCTCGATCTTCTGCACATGCTTTGACAGCTTGCCCTCGACCTCCGCCCACGCCACCTTGCGCAGCGGCTTCGTCTTGGCCTGCTTGATCCCGATCAGCGTCGCGTAACGGAGCTTGTTGATCCCGCTCTGGATCGTCAGCACCGCCGGCATCGTCATCTCGATGTGCTGATAATGTCCCGCCTCCAGCTCGCGCTTCAGCTTCAGCCCCGCGTCCGTCTTCTCAATCCCGATAATGATCGTCGCGTGCGGAATCCCCAGGATCTCCGCCAGCAGCACGCCCGTCTGCGCCGCGCCAAAGTCATCTGACTGCAACCCCGTCACGATCAGATCGAAATTCTCTCCCTCAATTGCAGCAGCAATCGCCCGCGCCGTGTTCGCCGCGTCCATCTGCGCAAACCGGTCGTCTTCCAGATAAATCGCCCGATCCGCGCCCTTCGCCAGCGCCTCGCGCAGCACTTGTCCCGCGCGCGCTGGCCCCGCCGTGATCGCTACCACCTCTCCGCCATGCTTTTCCTTCTGCCGCAGCGCCTCTTCCAGCGCGTAGGCGTCCGGCTCGTTGGTCTCCCATGAGACGTCGTCGCGAATCCACGTCCCCTCGGGATTCAACCGCAACAGCGCATCCTTCTGCGGCACCTGCTTGATGCAAACCAGAATCTTCATCGACGCAAAGTATAACGGACTCGCAGGGCGTCATACCGCCGTCACAAATTCGCCGAAGCCCGGGAAAACCGGCGCTATGATGGTTTCCCCATGCCCCGCCTGCGTTACGCCAACCCCGGCCTGCGCGCCCGCGACGTCCAGGCCCTCGCCGAGTGGTACCGCGACAACCTTCGCTTTGAGATCAAATTTCTCTGGCAGGACCCGCCGACCTTCGCCATGATCGGCCGCGACGAAATCCGCATCGGCATTGGCCCGCGTGACGCGGCCTTCGGCCCCACCTCGTTCTACATTCATGTCGAGGATCTCGACGGCCTCTACGCGGAGTTCCACGCCCGCGGCATCATCCATCGCGCGCCCACCATCGCACCTTATGGCATGAAGGAATTCGAGGTTTACGACCCCGATGGCAACCGCATCTGCTTCGGCGAACCCACCGAACCGACGTAGGCTCTCGCAGCCCTACTGCTGCGGCACCGTCAACTTCTTTCTGGGCGCCGTCGGTGCATCCCCGACGATCCCATCCGGATCCGCCTGCGCGTTCGCGCCATTCGACGCTGCATCCGACATCGACGCCAGCTCCGACTTCCTGTACTTCGGCGCGCTCACGTAGCCGTGAATGTGATCCTTCGTGATGTCGTTCACCACCACCTGGAGCGGCTGTTCGGTGTCCGCCTGGTAGAACATCACCGGCTGATTCAGATTCACGTGCTTCTGCGACAGGTCCCGATCCTCCACCATCAGCTCCAGGTCGGCGTACTGATGCTTCACGTTCGCCTTGCGCAGGCTCACGCCCAGCGGCCCCTCATGCGCGAACTGTTTCGACTTCTGCAGGTCAAACTCGAAGTAGCTGCGCTCGCCCTTCTTCTCCAGCACCACCAGCTCATCATGCGTCTTCGCAATCGACCCCGTCAGTTCCGTCTTCGCGCTCACAAGATCGCCCCGCGTCTCCTCGATCGCCTTGCCCTGCGCATCCAGCTGCGCCTGCATCTTCGTCAACCGCCGGTCCGCCGCATGGCTCGCCCTCGGCTTTCCGGAATAGGCGCTCCTTGCCGTCGGTGCCGCGGATGGAGTCGCCGCTGCAGCCACCGGCTGAGGCGCCTGTTGTTCTTCGGCTCGCGTGGTCAGTTCGCTCACCTTCGCCGTCAGATCGTTCAGCTGGTTGCGCGTCTGCGCCAGTTCCGCGCCGGCCTGCTGGCTCTGCGCCGCCGCCTGTTGCGCCGCGTGATGCTCGTGCACCGCGTAGCCCACGCCGCCAACCGCCACCACCACCGCCGCGATCAGCGGAGCCACAAATTTCACCACTGTGGTCTCAGAATTGGGGGAGTCATCCATTTGCGTTGCCTCCGAAGACAAAAATCCTTGCTCTCCGTACAGCACGCCCCGTTCCATCGTTTATCACACAGCAACCAACAGATTCTTCAGGACTTGCCGAACCAGTAGCGTTTCGGTTACCGGACAGAATTTCGTAACCTCGCGAAAATCTTCCCCATCAGCGTGATCGCCCCGGGTTTTGGCGCGAAGCGCCGCCCGCCTGGACGGCCAGTCCCGGCCAGTCCCCTCGATTAAAATAGAAGCATCCCAGATCCATTGAGAGTTGCATGATTTCCGTTAGCAATATCACCATGCGCTACGGCGCCAAAGTTCTGTTCGAAGAGGTCAGCACCACATTCAGTAACGGCCGCCGCTACGGCCTCACCGGCCCCAACGGCGCCGGCAAATCCACGTTCATGAAGATTCTCTCCGGCGACCTCGACCCCCAGAAGGGCAACGTCGTCCGGCCCAGAAAACTCTCCGTCCTCCAGCAGGATCAGTACGCCTTCGACGCCTTCCGTGTCATCGACACGGTCGTCATGGGCAACAAAGGCCTCTGGGCCGCCCTTGCCGAACGCGACAAGATCTACGAGAAGTCCGAACTCACCGACGACGACGGCATGCGCCTCGCCGAACTCGAAGGAGTGGTCGGCGAAGAAGACGGCTACACCGCTGAATCCGACGCCGCGATCCTCCTCCAGGGTCTCGACATTGCCGACGAGCTCCACGAGCGCAAAATGTCCGAGCTTCAGGGCGGCCAGAAGGTCCGCGTCCTGCTCGCCCAGGCCCTCTTCGGCAAGCCCCAGGCCCTGCTCCTCGACGAGCCCACCAACTACCTCGACCTCGACTCCATCCACTGGCTCCAGGATTTCCTCTCCCGATTCGAAGGAACCCTGATCACCATCTCCCACGACCGCCACTTCCTCAACTCGGTCTGCACCCACATCGCCGACATCGATTACCAGACCATCATCACTTACACCGGCGGCTACGACGACATGGTCCTCGCCAAGACCCAGATCCGTTCGCGCCTCGAATCGGAAAACGCGCAGCGCGAGAAAAAGATCGCCCAACTCAACGAATTCATAGCGCGCTTCTCCGCCGGCACGCGATCCTCGCAGGTCACCAGCCGTAAAAAGGAAGTGGAACGGTTACAAACTACGGAACTCGCCCGCTCCAACATCGCGCGCCCCTACATCCGCTTCGATCAGAACCGCCCCTCCGGCAAATACGTCGCGGAAATCGAAGGCCTGCGCAAGACCTATGGCGACCTGACGGTCATCGATGACTTCAGCGCCGGCATTATGCGCGGCGAGAAGATCGGCCTCATGGGACGCAACGCCCAGGGCAAGACCACCATGCTCAAATCGCTGCTGGCGAACCAGCCCAACCACGCCGAAAAAGACTTCGTCCTCGATGCCGGCAACGTGAGGTGGGGCCACGAAGTCCAGATCGGCTACTTCCCCCAGGACACCACTGGCGTCATCGAGACCGGCATCACCATCCTCGACTGGCTCCGCCAGTTCGACGACAAGGCCACCACTGAAGATATCCGCGGCATCCTCGGCCAGATGCTCTTCCGCGGCGAAGAAGGCCTCAAGCCCACCGCCGCGCTCTCCGGCGGCGAAACTGCGCGCCTCATCTTCTGCAAGCTCATGCTGCAAAGACCCAACCTGCTCATCCTCGACGAGCCCACCAACCACCTCGACCTCGAAGCCATCAACGCGCTCAACATCGCGCTGCAGCGCTACGAGGGCACCGTCCTGCTCGTCACCCACGATCACGACTTAATCGATGAAGTCGCCACCCGCATCTGGCACTTCGACAAAGGCGTGATCGAGGACTTCAAAGGCCCCTACGAGGAATACCAGCAGGCAGCCGCAGCAGCAGCGAAGTGAGCAAAAAGAGACCGGGTGTCCTTACCCGACACCCGGCTATCCGCTATCCGCTATCCGCTATCCGCTATCCGCTGGAGAGGCTATTCCCTGTTCCCCGCCTTGTTGATGTCCCTCACCTCCAGCACCGTCTTCGGGTATCCCTCCTCCGCGCACCGGATCATCGCCCGCCCCACGCCCTGAAGTGTGCTCGCGTAATTCGCTGCCACGACCCGCAGCACCGGATAAAGCCATGCGAACGCGCGGTAAGACCCAGGCAGATTCTTCTGCCCCGGCATCGCCTTCATGAACCCCGGCCGGAAGTTATACTCTGCGCGAAACCCCACCCGGGTCAGCGCGTTCTCTGTCCGCCCCTTCACGCGCGCCCACATAAGCCTGCCCTTCTCGGTTGAATCGGTCCCCGCCCCCGACACATAGACGAACACCATCCCGGGATTCACCTTCACCAGCGTCTCGGCAAAATGCAGCGTCGTGTCGTAGGTGATCCGCGTATACACCGCCTCGCTCTTGCCCACTGAACTCACTCCGGCGCAGAAGAAACACGCATCGTACCCCGCGAGTTGCCGCGCCACATTCTCCACCTGCATAAAATCCGGCACGATCAGTTCCTTCACCTTCGGCGGCAACGCTCCGTACGATTTCCGGCTCACCAGCAGGATCTCGCTCACCGCCGTGTTCTCGACGCACTCCAGCATCACGCCTTCCCCCACCATCCCCGTAGCGCCCGTGATGATGACCTTCATTCGTAACAATCTCCGTTGCCTATTGGCGATTGGCTATTCCCTGCTCTTCCCCACCAGCCCCAGCGCCACCAGGCTCTCCGCCGTCGCCACAATGGCGTCCTCCCGCGACCGCGGCTTCCACCCCAGCAGCTTCTGCGCATGCTCGCTGGTCGCGTTCTTCCGCTTGCCCAGCTCCGGCACAATCTGTTTCGCCGCCGGATCGCGCATCGCCACCAGGCGCACGATCCAGTTCGGCAGCTGCATGGTCGGCACCTTCTTCCCCCACCCCCCCATCCGGCTCTTCAGGATCGCCGCGATCTCCCGGAACGCCAGAAAGTCCCCTGCCACCGCGAGGAACCGGTCCCCCTTCGCCTCCGGATGCATCATCGCGCGAATGTGCAGATCAGCCACGTCGCGCACGTCGACTGCACCAAACCAGATCTTCGGACACCCCGGCACCGCACCCTCCAGCAGCCGCTGCACAATCAGGATCGACGTCGACACATCCGGCCCCAGCACCGGTCCAAACACCGCCACCGGGTTCACCACCGCCAACTCCAGCCCGCCGCGCTCCCGCCCCATGAAGTTCCACGCCTCATGCTCGGCCAGCGTCTTCGACTTCACATACGGCAGCACATCTTTGCCCTTCAGGTTCGTCCAGCTCGCCTCGGTGAAGGGCTTCTCCTGCTGCTTGTGCCCGTACCCAATCGCCGCAAATGACGAGGTCAGCACCAGGCGGCTCACATCCGCATCCCGCGCTGCCCGCATCACCCGCGTCGTCCCCTCCACGGCCGGCCGGATAATCTCGTTTTCATCGTCCGGCACCCGCGCCGGAAACGGCGACGCCACGTGCAGCACATACTCGCAACCCTTCATCGCCGCCGCCCATCCCTCGTCCTTCAGCAGATCGGCAGCGTAGAACGTCAGCCGATCCCCTGACTCCGCTCCGCCCACCTTCAGCATCGCCCGCACCCCGGCCTCGCGCTCCAGCGAACGAACCGTCGTCCGCACCGTGTGCCCGCCGGCGAGCAGTTGCAAAATGCAATGGCTCCCGATAAACCCGGAACCCCCTGTGACCAGAACCTCGCTCATCCGTCCTTCCCTCGTGCCTTTCAACCGGCCTGCCAGGATTATCTACCGCGCCATCGCCAAACGGTCCATTCGCCTGTTGACAGACTCGCTTCATCACAAGATCCGCACAGCCGCCCACAACCGCGCTACCTTTGTAGTCTTCATCTTCACGGAGACCGCACTTCCATGAACGACGCCCGATTCGCCCTCCGCATCCTGCGCAAAGCACCGCTCTTCACAGCAGCCGTCGTTCTCACCATCGCCCTGGCCATCGGTGCTAACATCACCATCTTCAGCATTGTCGATGCGGTCCTGGTCCGCCCGCTTCCCTTCAAAGATCCCTCCACCCTCGTCCAGGTCGCGGAGAAAAACGACAAGCTGCACCTGCCCACCTTCGGCTCCTCCGTGCTCAACTTCATCGACTGGCGCGACCAGAACCACTCCTTCGAACAACTGGGCGCCATGAGCTTCGCCACCTACACTCTCACCGGCTCGGGCGACCCCGAACAGCTCACCGGCAATCCCATCAGCCCCGCGCTCACCCGCGTTCTCGGTCTCCAGCCCCTCGCCGGCCGCGACTTCAACGACAACGAGGAGAAGCCCGGCGCCGCGCCCGTCGCTATGCTCAGCGAAGGTCTCTGGAAGCGCCGCTTCGGATCCGATTCCTCCATCATTGGCCGCACCCTCAGCCTTAACGGACAGGCCACCACCGTCGTCGGCATCGCGCCCGCCGCGCTCAATCTCCTCAGCGGCGGCGACATCTACACCCCGCTCATCATCGATCCTCCCAATGAGATCCGCCTCAACCACATCAACAGGACCTTCGGCCGCCTCAAACCGGGTGTCTCCCTCGCGCAGGCGCAGGCCGAAATGAACGCCATCTCCGTCCACAACGGCCAGGTCCACCCCGAGATTCGCGACTGGGGCATTCGCCTCATCTCCATGCAGGACACCTTCGTCAGCTCTTCGCTCGAAACCGGCCTGCTCGTCCTCATGAGTTCCGTTCTGCTTGTCCTGCTCATTGCCTGCGCCAACATCGCCAACCTGCTGCTGGCTCGCGCCGCGGCGCGCCAAAGCGAAATGGCCATGCGCACCGCCATGGGCGCCACGCGCCGTCGCCTCGTCCGCCAGTTGCTCATCGAAAGCATCGCGCTCTGTTGTGGCGGCGGCCTCATTGGACTGCTCGCTGCCGTCGGCGCGCTCCGCGTGCTCAACCACATCCTCCCGCCTGGCACGCTGCCTGTCCCCGCCATCACCATGGACGCCAACGTTACCTGGTTCGCCGTCGGCCTCACCCTGTTCACCGGATTCCTCTTCGGCCTGGTGCCCGCTCTGCGCGGCTCCCGCAGCGACCTCAGCCAGGTCCTTCGCCAAAGTGGACGCGGCCTCGCCGGCTCAGCCGGCGCGCGTCTCCGCAATGGACTCGCCGCTGTTGAGCTGGCGCTCGCCACCATCCTGCTCATCGGCGCCGGCCTCCTCCTGCAGACGCTCGCCAACCTTGAGCGAGTGCAGCTCGGCTTTCAGCCCCATGGCCTGCTCACCTTTCAGCTCGGTCCGCCTCCCGCGAAGTATCCCCTCACCGGCGGCGGCGCAGCCCAGCTTTATCGAGCTCTCCTCGATCGCCTCAACGCCATCCCCGGAGTCCGCCGCGCAGCCGTCTCCAGCGGCATCCCCTTCGGCGTTGGCAACTACACCACGCATCCCATGTTCACCACCGGCGCGTCCGTCCTTCCACCCTCGACGCTCGTCCCCATCGACTGGCGCGACGTTAGCCCTGGTTATTTCGCAACCATGAACATCCCGCTCCTCCACGGCCGCGACTTCACCGACGCGGATAACTCCACCACCGCCGGCGTCCTCATCGTCAGCCAGTCCACCGCCAAAGAATTCTGGGGCGATCTCGACCCCCTCGGTCGCGTCCTCCATCCCTCCGCCGTGCCCAAGCTCGCCTTCACCGTCATCGGCGTCGTCGGCGACGTCCGCGATACTGCCCTCAATCAGGAATCGCCGCAGCTCTACTACCCCATCGCCGCTCGCGTCGCCGGCCTCATGGACGTCGTCGTCCGGACCAGCGCCTCGCCCGATTCCCTGCTCCCCGCCGTCCGGCAAAAAGTTCGTGAACTGGACCCACAGCTGGCTCTCGCCAACATCCGCACCGAAGACGAGTGGCTCTCGAACAGCGCCTCGCAGCCGCGCCTCAACAGCGTCCTCCTCGGCGTCTTCGCCGCCCTCGCGCTTCTCATCGCCTCCATCGGCATCTATGGCGTGCTCGCGTACTCCGTCAGCCAGCGCACCAGCGAGATCGGCGTCCGCATGGCGCTCGGCGCAACTCGCCCGCATGTCCTGCGCCTCGTCGTCACCGAAGGCCTCATCGTCGCGGCCATCGGCGTTGGCGTCGGCCTCGTTGGAGCCCTCGCCCTCGGTCGCGTCCTCTCCAGCCTCGTCTTCGGCATCCAGGTCCACGACCCCTCCACCTTCACCATCGCTGCCGTCACTCTGACCGTCGTGGCCCTCGCCGCCTCCATCGTCCCCGCCCTCCGTGCCTCACGTGTCGACCCCATGGTCGCCCTCCGCCACGATTAACCTCTACCTCTCGGCCAGTTACCTTTTTCTCTCCCCATCGGAGGCAACTTCATCCGCCGGCGGCGTCTCCTAGCACCAGCCGTGGAACTCCCTTGAAGACTCGCACCCTCTGTACTTCGCTGGCCGGCCTGGTTTTCTCGTGTGCGCTTCTCTCGTGTGTGGTTGCCTGCGGAGGCTCCGCTGGCGCCGCACCGCCGCAAGCTACCTCCCCCACCATCTCCTCCGTCGCGCCCACCTGCTCGCCGTCCACCATCGCAACCGGCGCCACCTCCCAGTGCTCCGCCAACGTCCAGGGCACAGGTAGCTTCAGCTCCGCCGTCACCTGGTCCGTCACCGGCGGTGGCAGCATCTCGTCCGCCGGCATCTACACGGCGCCATCCTCTGCCCTCACCGCCACCATCACGGCAACCAGCACTCAGGACCCCTCGAAATCCGGCTCGGCTTCCGTCACCGTGCAGACCACTCCACCTCCACCGCCCACCGTCCCGCAAAGCCACCACATCGTTCTCGTCATGGAAGAGAACCAGAGCTACTCCACCGTGGTCGGCGCCACGACCGTCTGGCCGAATCTCAACGCCCTCATCGCCCACGGCGCGCTCGCCACCAACTACTACGCCGATTCACATCCCTCCATCGGCAACTACTTCATGCTGACCACAGGCCAGCTCCTCACTACCGACGACAACTCCACCCAGGTCTTTAACGTCGACAACATCGCCCGCCGCATGCTCTCCGCCGGTGTCACCTTCCGCGTCTACGCCGAGGGCATCACGCAGGGATACACGGGCGGCAACACCGGCCTCTACCTCATCCGCCACAATCCCTTCGCCATGCTTTCCGACGTCGCGAGCAATCAGCAGGTCGCAAACCAGGTCCTCTGGCCCTTCTCGCAGTTCGCCACCGACCTCGCCAACAACGCCCTGCCCGACTTCTCCTTCATCGTGCCGAACGTCGACGACGACGCGCACGACGGCACACCCCAACAGGCCGACACCTGGCTTCAAACCAACATCGTCGCCGCGCTTTCTGCGAACGCCGCCTTTCAGTCCGGCGGCGACGGCCTGCTCATCGTTGACTTCGACGAAGCCCTCGATACCGACATAACGAACGGCGGGGGCCATGTCTCCCCTGTCTTGTGGGGCCCCAACGTCAAGTCCGGCTACACTCAAGCCTCAACAACGCTGTACCAGCACGAGAGCATGCTCCGCACCGTCATGGAAGCCCTGAGCCTGCCCAATCCGCCCGGCACCGCCGCCAATGCCCCCTCCATGACCGAATTCTTTGTCCAGCAATAATCTGCACAAATTCCCCTCCTTCGCCCTGTGAATCCAGCCATTCCCTGTTGGCAGTGTTTGGCGCGACGCCATTAACGCGCGAGTCAACACCCCAACGCCGGCCCGCATCGAAATCGGATAAGCGGACGCACTCTTCCAGATCCCGCGCAGTTCTTCGAACGACAAATCTCTCAGGGAGTACAACAACAATGAAGCGCATCGCCTTTCTGATTGGGATGGGCCTCTTCGTGGCGCTGCCGTCATGGCTGGCGGCTCAGGAAAGCTCCGGCGCAACACACGGAGAAGTCGGTGTCTACGCGGACTACTTCCGCTTCAGCCCCGGCGGCCAGAATATGAACTTCGTCGGTGCTGGCGGACGCGCCGCCTACCGCTTCCACTCGATGGCGCTCGAGGCGGAAATGAACTACGACTTCGCCCGCAACTTCACAACTGAGCAGACCACCGGCTCCGGGACCACCGTCACCACCACCTTCGTCAAAACCGGCGTCCGTCCTCTCACCGGCCTCTTCGGCCCCGTGTTCTATGCCGGCACCGGACCGCTGCGCGCTTTCATCACCGGCAAGGTGGGCTTCATCAACTTCAGCACCACCAATAACAGCAACGTCGTCTCCCAATCCACCTTCACCAACTCTGTTGCTGGTGTCGGTGGACCCGGCACTCACATCGCCCTCTACCCCGGCGGCGGACTCGAAGGCTATGTCGGACCTCTCGGTATCCGTCTTGAAGCTGGCGACGAGGTCTATCTGAACAACGGCACTTACAATAACCTCCGCGTCACACTCGGCCCTGAATTCCGCTTCTGATCGGTCCGGGGGCGCGTCGGCCCCACTTCAACCGTCATTCGTCACAGAAGGCGCTCCTTTGCTCGGGGCGCCTTCGTCTTTTGCGGCGCCGCTGTTTAGAATGGCAGGCACCGTCTCCCAGGAGATTTTCGGATGCCCAATGGCCGCGCCTTTTCTGCCGCTTGCCTTGCCCTCGCCTGCCTCGCCTTTACCGCCCTCTCCGCCCATACGCAGACCGCGTCTGACGATCCGGCGGACAAATACATCTGGCTCGAGGACGTGAACAGCCCGCGCGCCATGGACTGGGTCAAAACCGAAGATGCGCGCACCGCCAAAGTCATGGAAGCCGATCCGCGCTTTGCCAGTTACAACGAAGACGCTCTCAAAATCGTCGAGGACCCGAACCGCCTTCCGCTCCCCGATCTCCGCGGCGACCAGGTCTACAACCTCTGGAATGACCAGAAGAACATCCGGGGACTCCTCCGCAAAACCACCATGGGCGATTACTCGACTCCGGACCCGCACTGGCAAACCGTCCTCGATGTCGACGCGCTCGGCAAGCAGGAGAACACCAGCTGGGTCTTTCACGGTGACGACTGCCTCTATCCGGGCGATGAGTATTGTATTTTCAATCTCTCCGTCGGCGGCGAAGACGCAGCTACAGCGCGCGAGTTCAACCTCAAACAGAACCAGTTCGTCACGGCCGGCTTCGTGTCGCCGCACAGCAAGCAGCAGATCGCCTGGCTGGATAAGGACACGATCCTCATCGGTCGCGACTGGGGCGCCGGCACCATGACTCAGTCCGGCTACCCCTTCGTTGTCAAAGAGTGGAAGCGCGGTACGCCCCTCGACAGCGCGAAGGAAGTCTTTCGCGGCGAGCCCACCGACATCTTCGCCCGCGCCTACGTTCTCCACGACGCCCAGGGCGATCGCCTCACCGTCTTCAGCCGCACCGTCAGCTTCTTTGAGTCACGCCGCTGGATCCAGACCCCTGACGGCCTGAAGCAGCTCGCCATCCCGCTCAAAGCCGAGCCCGCCGGACTTCTCGCCGGCCGGCTGCTCATCCAGATTCATGAGGACTGGACTCCCACCCCCGGCGGCCCGAAGTTCATCCAGGGATCCCTGCTTTCCGTGCGCCTCACCGATGCACTCCGTGACCCGGCCCATCTCAAGCCCGCGATTGTTTTCGCTCCCACCGCCGACGAGTTCCTGAGCGGCAGCGCCACCACGCACTCGCTCCTGATTGTCACCACACTCAAGCACGTGCTGGGCCGCGCTTACGTTTACACTCCTTCCGGCGACAATGGCTGGTCGATCAGGCCGCTCGACGTTCCTGACAACAGCACCATCACGATCGACACTGCCAGCGACGTAAACGAGACCTTCTTCCTCAGCTCCCAGGGCTTTCTCACGCCGCCCTCGCTGCTCCAGGGCGATGCCGCCACCGGCCAGCTCAAGGTTTCGCGTTCCCAGCCCCCGCTCTTCGACGCCTCGCAGGACACCGTCGAGCAGCGCTTCGCCACCTCGAAGGACGGCACCAAAGTCCCCTACTTCCTCGTTCACAGCAAAGACATGCAGCTGAACGGGCAGAATCCCACGCTGCTCAACGCCTACGGCGGCTTCGAGCTCTCCCAGACGCCGCGTTACAGCGGGACGATGGGCAAGCTGTGGCTTGAAAAAGGCGGCGTCTACGTCCTTGCCAACATTCGCGGCGGCGGCGAGTTTGGCCCCGCGTGGCACGAAGCCGGCCTCAAGACGCAGCGCCAGCGCATCTATGACGACTTCGCGGCCGTCGCTGAAGATCTCATCGCGCGCAAAGTCACCTCGCCGCGCCACCTCGGCATCATCGGCGGCTCCAACGGCGGCCTCCTGATGGGCGTGGAAATGACGCAGCACCCCGGCTTGTACAACGCCATCGTGATCCAGGTTCCCCTTCTCGACATGCTCCGCTACGAGCACATAGCCGCCGGAGCCAGCTGGGTAGGCGAGTACGGATCGGTCAGCGTTCCAGCGGAGCGCGCTTTCCTCGAGAACATCTCGCCCTACAACCAGCTCAAGCCGGATGTGAAATACCCCGAGCCCTTCATCTTCACCACCACGCGCGACGATCGCGTCGGCCCGCAGCACGCCCGCAAGTTCGCCGCCAAAATGGAGGAATACCACGAGCCCTTCCTCTACGACGAAATCACCGAAGGCGGCCATGGCGCCGGTGCGGACCTGAAGGAAACGGCTCACTCCTGGGCCGAAACCTACGTCTACCTGGCCAACAAGCTGATGTAGTTCAAGGAAGCTCTGCTTAAGCTGCGGCGTTGAAGGGCACGGCCTCACTCCTTACGGAAAAACTCTGTGGTTCGAGGCCGTGAGTTTTTCCGCAAGCTGCTCAGCCTTGCCGTAAAGATCGGCGGAAAATGGGCTTTAGCCCCTTAGGGATGGTTCTCGAAGGCTGAATCGGAGCGTCCTTAAACTTCGTCGAGGGACAGCCCCCGGCCGATCTCGCATTGCGCAGATGCCTGCACCATTGAGTTAAACGTTTTACCTTGACGACCGTCGAACCTCCGCTTTAGCATTGGTCGGTTCGAGGTGACTATGCAGCTTTCTGTTTTCACGCAGCGCCTGCTGCGCTGTGCCTCCGCCGCGGTTTTGCTCGTCGCGTCTTCTGCCTTCGCCCAGAATTCACCCGCTCCCAAAGCCGACAACCGGCCCTGGATGGACAAATCGCTCTCGCCCGATCAGCGCGCCGACCTTGTCATCAAACAAATGACCCTCGACGAGAAGATGAATTTCGTCCACGGCACCGGCTGGAACGGCCTCCGCGAAGGCGCTGAGATTCCCAAAGGCTCTCTTGGCGGCGCCGGTTATGTGCAGGGCGTCCCGCGCCTCGGCATCCCCGGCATCAACATGGCGGATTCCGCCGTCGGCGTTCGCCTCGCCGCGCAGGGCAGCCACTACGCCACGCTGTTGCCCTCCGTCCTTGGTGCAGCCAACAGCTGGGATAAAGATGCGCTCTTCCTTTACGGGTCCGTCATCGGCCGCGAGCTGCGCGACACCGGCTACAACATGTCCATCGGCGGCGGTGTCGACATTGCCCGCGATCCGCGCAACGGCCGTAACTTCGAATATGCCGGTGAAGATCCGGTTCTCGCCGGCACCATGGTCGGCGAACTCGCCCGCGGCGTCCAGGCCAACCAGGTTATGGGCGACATCAAGCACTACGCCTTCAATGACCAGGAAACCGGCCGCACCACCGTCAACGTCTCGATCGATCAGCGAGCCGCACGCGAAAGCGACCTCCTCGCCTTTCAGATCGCCATCGGCCTCGCAAATCCGGCCGGCGTCATGTGCTCCTACAACCGCGTCACCGTCACCCCGAACTCCCCAACCGACTGGGCCTGCGAGAACGACTACCTCCTCAATCAGGTCCTCAAAAAGGACTTCGACTTTAAAGGCTTCGTCCTCTCCGACTGGGGCGGCACGCACTCCACCGTCCACGCCGCGCTCTCCGGCCTGGATCAGGAAGAACCCGGCTCCCGCTACTTCGGCGATCCGCTGAAGCAGGCCGTCCAGAGCAACCAGGTTCCTATGTCGCGCCTCGATGACATGGTTCATCGCGTCCTGCGCAGCATGTTCGCGAACGGTGTCATCGACAACCCGCCCGTCACCCAGGTCGTCGATCCCTTCCGTGGCCGCGACGATGCCGAGCACATCGCTGACGAGAGCCTCGTCCTGCTCAAGAACGCCGGCGACATCCTGCCGCTCAACCCCTCCTCCGTCCAGTCCATCGCCATCATCGGCTCGCACGCCGACGTGGGCGTCCTCTCCGGCGGCGGCTCGGCCCAGGTCGACGCCCCCGGCGGAAACGCCGCCAACCCGCGCCCCGGCGTTTCGCAATGGGGCGAGGCCATCTACTTCCCCTCGTCGCCTCTGAAAGAAATCCGCAAACACGCCCCGAACGCCAAAGTTGAATTCGATCCCGGCACCGATAACGCCGCCGCCGCAAAGCTCGCTGCCGCCGCGCAGATCGCCATCGTCTTCGTCAACCAGCCCCTGAGCGAAGGGATGGACGCCGCCACCATCTCTCTGCCTGACAATCAGGACGGACTCGTCGATGCCGTTGCCGCCGCCAATCCACACACCATCGTCGTCATTGAAAGCGGCGGACCCGTCGCAATGCCGTGGATCGATCACGTGCAGGGTGTCATCGAAGCCTGGTACCCCGGCATCGGCGGCGCGCAATCGCTCGCCAACATCCTCTTTGGCGATGTCGATCCCTCCGCCCGCCTCGCCATCACGTTTCCGAAGACCGACGCGCAGCTGCCGCATCCGCAGGTCGCCGGTATGGACCTGATCAAGAATCCCGGCGCCGGCCATCACCGTCCCGGCGAACTGCCCCTCTTCGACGCGCCCGCCACAGAAGGTGTCCGTGTCGGTTACAAATGGTTCGAGTCGAAGCAGGAGCAACCGCTCTTCCCCTTCGGCTTCGGACTCTCCTACACCACGTATGAGTTCTCCGACCTGAAGGCATCGCAGCACGAGGTCACCTTCACCGTGCGTAACAGCGGCAGCCGCGCCGGAACCGAAGTCGCCCAGGTCTACGCGGTTCTGCCCGCCTCAACCGGCGAGTCCGCCTTCAAGCGCCTCGTCGCCTGGGATCGCGTCACCCTCGCTGCAGGCGAATCGAAGACCGTCACCCTCAAACTCGATCCGCTCTACCTCTCCATCTTCGACGTCGGCAAAGACAAGTTCGTGCTCGCTCCCGGCGACTACGAAATCCTCGCCGGCTCCTCCTCCCACGACACGGCTCTCCACACCACCGTCCACATTGCCGAATAATTCCTCGTCACGAAATACAACGGCCCCGCGATCGACTTCGATCCGGGGCCGTGCTCTTTCTGTTCTCTGTTGGCTTGCTATTGGCTATTGGCTACTCCCTAGTTAGTGCCAAACGCCTGGTTTGGCGGCTGCGCGCTCGGCGCGCTCGCCGGAGGATGCGCAGCCGCCGCGCCCTTCCCGCCTTCGGTCGATCCATCCAGCTCCACTTTGCCGGAGAAGATCGCGTTGTCTTCCACTGACAGACGCGCCGCGCGAATATCTCCATTCACCCGGCTCCCCGCGCGCAGTTCCACGCGGCCCTGTGCATGAATGTCGCCCTGCAGCGACCCCTGCACGACGACATCGCGAGCCGTCACATTGGCCGTCACCTTCGCATTCGCACCAATCGTCAGCCGGTGCTCGGTCAGCGTGACCGTGCCCTCCACCAGGCCTTCAACCACCAGGTCCTCGTTGCCTTTCACTTCTCCGCGAATCTGGACAGACTTCCCGATAACCGCAGCTGCTTCTCCCGGCATTGCACAAACTCCCCTCTTCTGTTAGCTCTCAGGCTTTCTCGCACTATACGCAACGCCACGTCTCGCCGCAACAAAATTGCCCATGAATCACGCCGTTCGCGCCAGTTTCGCGGCTCCAGGCCACAGCTCCGCCTGCACCGGCCACACCGGCTTTTTCCCCGCCAGGGCCTCGTCCCCAAACCGCTGCTGGAGTCCGTGCTTCCGCACCACTGCCCGCACCAGCGCCGCAACGCGCTCCTGATACGCCTTTGAGACGAACGCCCGCTCCCCGTACCGCGCCGCATACACCTTCTCCAACTCCGGAAAATGCTCCTGAACGAATCGCATGAATACCGGCTTCGAGCACGGCTTCAGGAACAACGGCTGCGACGCGAAGAAGCTTGCCCCCGCCTTCTTCACCCGCCGCGCCATCGCCTCCAGCGCTCGCGGCGTATCTGTAATTCCCGGCATCAGCGGCGAACACAAAACGCCCGTCTTCAGCCCCGCCGCCCGCAACCGCTCCACCGTCCTGAACCGCAGATCCGGCCTCGGCGCCCGCGGCTCCAGAATCCGCGCCAGCTGCGCGTCCGGCGTCGTGATCGTCAGCGCCACCGAAAGCCGGTTTCGGCTGGCGATCTTCGTCAGCAGGTCGATATCGCGCTCCACCAGCGTCGACTTCGTCACGATCCCCAGCCGCAGCCCTTCCTGTTCAGCGAAAACCTCCAGCAGGCTCCGCGTCACCCGCGCTGTCCGCTCGATTGGCTGGTACGGATCGGTGGCCGTCCCCAGCGCAATGTACTCGTCCGGCCGCACCTGCCTCAGTTCCTGCCGCAGCAGCCACGCCGCATTCTGCTTGATGTAGATCTCCCGCTCAAACAGCTCCGGATCGGGCTTGTCGAGGAACTCGTGCGTGTATCGCGCGTAGCAGTACCGGCACCCGAACTCGCAGCCGCGGTACGGATTGATGCTCCAGGTCATCCACTGCACTCGTTTCGAATCCACCCGGTTCAGCACCGAGCGCGTCGGCATCGTTCGAAACTCAACCAGATGCCCCTCTCCTGCCTGCTCGCCCTCGGTCGCCAGCCGCGCAATGCCCACCGGACCCTGCCCAAAAATGGGGAACAACGTGCCGACTTCCACCGTATTCGCCTTTTCTTCGCCCATGGAGGAAAGCTACTCCCGGCTGGTGCTCCCCGTCAACCGGGTCGCGGGCGATTCCCCTGCACCTCGGGAAAATCCGCCGATTCCTCCATTCCCTCGAGGTCGTCAACTACCTCAAGGACTGGCTCTTCGATCACATCCTCGGCACCGACCGGCAATACACCGAATATCTGGACGCTGCCGGAATCTCCTGACCCCCGACGCTCCTGACCCCGACGCTCTTGTGACCCCGCGCACTGACAGCCTCCCCCGCCAGTGACATCCTTCATCCGTCGAGCGGTGTGCACCCTCTCTCCCTCTCTGCGCAGCTTCACCGCTCGCCCGAGGTTGCCATGCCAGCCACTGTCCTCGTTACCTGGGCCACTCGCTACGGATCCACTGAGGAAGTCGCCCACACCATCGCCGATGACCTCCTCAAACAAGGCCTCGCCGTCAATGCACAGCCCATCTCCGAAGTTGGCAGCCTCGAACGCTACGACGCCATCGTCATCGGGTGTGCCCTCTACATGATGCGTCTGCACAAGGACGCCCGCCGCTTCCTCTCCAGACACCGTGATGAACTCCTCCGGCGTCCGGTCGGCATCTTTATCCTCGGTCCCCTTCACGCCGACGCAAAGGAATTCGCCGAAGCCGAAAAGCAAATGAAGAAGGAACTCGCGAAATTCCCGTGGTTCGCGCCCGTCGCACAGCAGGTGGTCGGCGGACGCTTCGACCCTGACAGGCTTGGCTTGCCCTTCAGCCTCATCCCGCCGCTGCGTAAAATGCCCGCCAGCGACGCCCGCGACTGGACCTCCATCCACGCCTGGGCCGGCACCCTGCCTGCCGTGCTTCAGACCGCAACAGTCCGCTAATGTTTGTCCCGGAAGTTCGTTGACGAAATCACTTGCTGCTTTTGTAACAGGGCACGATTAAAGGCGTCATAGAAAAACAAGCGACTCATTGATTCTTCAATTGCCGGGATCGCCAGCACTGCCACATTGGCCGCACAAAAACGCACGATTTTTGCCAGTTTTTCAGGGAGCAGCCCATTTGCTCAACGAGTTTCGCGAGAGTGAAAACCGCATCGTCTTCTCAGGATTGATGGTCCTCGACGATTCTCAACTTGCGATTCTCGGCCTGACCTGAGAGACAACCACCTCTGCGGTCAGCCAGCCCGTCTTTGCGGCAGGTCTGTTCTGGAATTGGGTTCCTCGATGAGGAACTGGTACCAGCCAGCGCCGTCACCATCCGCGATTTCCGCCAGCAGGCATTCTTCCTGAACCAGCAGGTAAACCTCCATCCAATGTCCGAGGCTGAATTCGTAGAGGCAGTCGTGGGACGGGGTCTGCGGGGTTTCGGGGTTGTTCTCTATCGGCTCAACATCGGAAAAGGTCAGCGGAATTCCTTGCACGATACCCAACATGGGTCACCTCCGTGCGGTCTTGTGCGACTAAGGAGTCCTGGAGTGGGGAGGAGCATCCCTCGACGGCGGGAGATTCGTCTGTGATGGCCGTCACAGCAATGAGGAGCGGCGCGAAATGGCGCCGTGGCCATCATGCGAAGGTGAGTCAAAACTGCTGGTTTACCGGCAATCCGGAAGTTCGATTGCGTGAAACGTAGACGCGGTCCTGGCGATCACCCGCCGCACAAAATTCCGAACAAGAGTCTCGAGGCGCTCATGTTGGCCCGTGAAGTTGAAATGGTTAAGGAACTGCTTTTGTAACAGGGCGCGACTTCAGTCGTGCCGAAATCGCACTAAATACCCCGGGCTTTAGCCCCTGCGGCTGTTTGCCTGCACTTCAGCGAACCTCAGGGAGACCGCTAATTGCCGATCCGGCAAACCGCGCCCACTCTGCGCAGATGATTCCGTCCCCACGCGCAGATCACCTCCAGCACCGGCACCAGCGTCCAGCCATACTTCGAGATCGAATAGCGCACGCACGGCGGCACGCTGCTCTCCTGCCTCCGCACCACAATCCCGTCCCGCACCAGCTCCTGCAGATGCCGGATCAGCATGCGCTCCGTCATCTCCGGGATGCTTCGTCGCAGCTCGCTCGTCCGCATCGGCCCGTTCGAGAGCCGCCACAGAATCGTCCCTTTCCACCGCCCATCGATCACCGACAACATCGCGTCGATCGGGCAGGGAGAAATCTCCTTCTTTGAAACCGGCATTCCGCCCTCACACTGACAACTTTGTCAGTACGAACATCTGAGTCAGTATAGCTCCTCGCGGCGTCTCATCCTCAGGAGTTGAACAATGACCACTTTTCTCGGAATCGCTACCACCCTCTGCATCGGCCTCATGATCGGCACTGAATTCTCCGTCTCTGCCTTCATCAATCCGGTTCTGCGAAAAACTCGACAACGGCACCCGCCTTGCCATCATCCGACTGTTCGCAGCAAAACTCGGCTTCGCCATGCCCTTCTGGTACGGCCTCGGCTTCCTGCTTCTCCTCATCGAAGCCTTTCTCTTCCGCCACCAGCCGCAACTTCCCCTGCTCGGCGCGGCCGCAGTCATCTGGGCTGCAGTTATCGTCCTCACCCTGCTCTTCCTCGTGCCCATCAATAATCGCTTGGCGAAACTCTCTCCCGATGCCGCTCGCCAGTGCGGCCCTGAGCGAACACAGCAAATGGGACTCGATGCATCGCATCCGTGTCGCCGCTCTGACCACGGCAATGACACTCTTCCTCATCGCCATCCACCTCTGAGGCCGAGGATCCTTCCCGCGCGTGGTCCCGCGCATCTCAACGGGAAAAGTGCGACGATATTCCGCGGAGGATTTCACCACCCATGGCCGACCTCAAAGGCACTTCCATTACCTGGCTCGGACACGCCACCGTCCTCATCGTCACCCCGAAGGGAACCACCATCCTCATCGACCCTTTCATCGAGCACAATCCCAAATACCCAAAGGGCTACAAACTCCCCGACAAGATCGATCTCCTGCTCGTCACGCACGGACATATGGACCACATCGCCGACGCCCTCCCCGTCGCAAAAAAGCACGGCTCCGTCGCCATCGGCATGGTCGAGGTCATCGGCTGGCTGCACTCAAAGGGACTCAAAGACGACCAGGGCATCGGCATGAACATCGGCGGCTCGCACAAGCACGCCGACGTGACCATCTCGCTCACCGAGGCGCACCACTCCTCCAGCATCGAGGATGGAGGCAAGACCATCTACGCTGGTGAGCCCACCGGCATGATCATTGCCATCGACAACGGCCCCACTCTCTACCACGCCGGCGACACCAGCGTCTTTTCCGACATGAAGCTCATCGGCGAGCTGTACCACCCCGACCTCGCCATGCTCCCCATCGGCGATCACTACACCATGGGCCCGAGGCTCGCCGCAGTCGCCGCAAAATACCTCGGCGCAAAAACCATCCTGCCCATTCACTGGGGAACCTTCCCGCCGCTCATCGGCACGCCCGCGGCGCTGGAAAAGGAACTCGCCGGATCGGGCATCACCGTCATCCACACCGACCCCGGCAAGTTACTCAGTTAAGAGCGCTCAAAGATCCACTTGTTCGGGGTCTCACAGTCGGGCCGGGTTCCATATCCGGCACAACAACTGGCGCGGCATGAACTGAACGCTGAACGCCGAACGCTGAACGCTGAACGCTGCTTCTAAGCCGTAGCCACTTCCTCGATCAGCTCGTCCGAATACCGCTCCCGATCCTCCGGAACAATCAGCACCGGCATCGGCACAGCCGCAATCACCTGCGCCACTGTGCTGTGCTCCAGATCGTGTTCGGTGTGCGCGGCTGACGGCGCCCCCATCACGATCAGATCAGGATGCAGCTTCTTCGCCATTTGCACGATCATTCGCGCCGGATCGCCCCCCGTCACCGAATGATCCACCGGCAAGCCGTGCGCCTCATCGAACGGCGCCAGGAACCGCAGCCGCTCCAGGCAGTTCGGGCATTCCAGATGCCGCCCGCACCGCGCCGAGTGCAGCACGATCAGGTGTCCGCCCGCTACCCGCTGTGCGTAGTGCAGCGCGCTCAGTGACGCCGCGGAGAAATCCGTCGCCGCCAGCACGTTTTGCCAGCGCCCGAATTTGCGCGGTTTCTTCGGGTCGTCCGGCGCCACAGCCAGAATCGGGCACGGCGAGTGCGCCAGCAGTTGCCGCGTCACCAAACCCAGAGCCGCGCGCCCTGCACCGGTAACCGCTTTCGTCCCCAGCACCAGCAGTGCCGCCTTGTGGTCGCGCAGCGACAGCAGGATCCGCTCGCACACGATCCCCGTCTCCACCCGCGAGTGCACCGGGATCCCCTGCTTCTTCACTTCCGCTTCGATCCGCGCCAGTTCTGCCTTAGCGGCCTTGTCATGGTCCACCGCCGGCGGCGCACCTTCGGGGAACGCATACCCCACCGGATCGATCACATGAATCAGCAACAGCATCGCGTGCTGCAGCCGCGCCAGTTCCTGCGCGCACCGCAGAGCCGCGGACGACTCCTCGCTGAAATCAACCGCCGCCACGATCGTTCTGAACGGGAACTGCTTCCCGGCATGGAGGTAGGTGGTTTTCCCGAGCCTTTCCGGAATGTGCTTCCTGGAAGCCGGCATGGCCGTTGCCCTCTCTCTCCTCTTTTCCCGAACCTACGCTCCACGCACCGGCGCTATCCGTGACAAAGGTCACCTGTTTTAGTGACCCCTAACACACGCATTCCCAAAGCGAGGAAGCCGCACGGCGCTCCCTCCCGCGCCTCAGACTCTCCTTGCATTGGCCGCCTGCTGCGTGCTCGGTACGTCTTCCGATCCTCTGCTTTCCGCATCCGCGCACTCGCGCCGGTTCACACACACCGCAACCAGCGGGACAAAACACGTGCAACCGATTGTTACAGTTGCAACCGGCGCCGCACGCTGCCCCGGCGATTCACCACATATTCTCTGGCTTCCTCAGAAATTCAGGCTATACTGACGGCAATTTCAGACAAAGCTGTCAGGAACCATTACGTTTTTTTCTTCGAGGCCAGCCATCCATGACCAGAGAAAACGCCGCTTTTAGTGTCTTCGCACTCCGTTCCTCCTGCCCCCGCGCCTTCATCGCTGCTCGCCGCGCCGCATCGTTCCTGGCGCTGGCTCTGTTGGTCACCCTCATCGCTGCAAATTCCGCTGCAGCCCAGTCTTCCGGCACCGGCACCATCACCGGCACCATCACCGACAACAGTCAGGCTGTGATTGCCTCTGCATCTGTAATCGTCACCGATACAGATAATGGTGTCGCCCGCACGATTCCCGTCAACGGCGAAGGCATCTACGTCGCGCCCTTCCTCCAGCCCGGCCATTACACCGTTCGCGTCTCGGCCAACGGCTTCGCCACTGTGGAAAAAGCCGGCCTCATCCTCGCCGTCGGTCAGACGCTCACCGTCGACGCCACTCTGCCCCCCGCCAGCGTCTCCTCCCAGGTCCTCGTCACCAGCCAGCCGCCTCTGATCGATACCGAGAAGACCGAGGTCTCCCAGTCGGTCTCTGAGACCATGATCTCCAACCTCCCTATCGCCAGCCGCAACTGGAGCAACTTCGCCCTGCTCACCCCCAACACCGCTGCCGACGGCTCCAGCGGCCTCGTCAGCTACCATGGCATCTCCGGTCTCTACAACAGCAACTACGTCGACGGCGCCAACAACGACCAGGCCCTCTTCTCTGAGGCTCGTGGCCGCGCCTCCGGCATGCCCTACGTCTACAGCCTCGATTCCATTCAGGAATTTCAGGTCGCCGCTGCCACCTACAGCGCCGAATTCGGCCAGGCCGCCGGCGGTCAGGTCAACGCCATCACCAAATCCGGCGGCAACACCCTCCACGGCGACCTCTTCTACTACCTGCGCTATCCCTCGCTCAACGCGCTCGACTCCTACGGCAAGGCGCACGGCAACTTCACCCAGGCCATCAAGCAGCAGCAGCAGTTCGGCGGCAGCCTCGGCGGTCCGTTCATCAAGGACAAGTTCTTCTACTTCCTTACCTACGACGGCTTCCGCAAAGTCGCTCCGCTCGCCTACTCCTCCACGGCCAACATCTCGCTCACCCCCAGCGGCACTACCACCAACACCTCGGTGATTACCCCCACCCAGTGCCCTGCCTCCATTTCGGGAACGCAGTGTACCTCCGCCATCACGTTCCTCAAGAGCCTCTCCGGCGTCTTTCCTCGCACCGGCAAGCTCGACATCGTCTTCCCGCGCCTCGATTTCCAGATCAACGAGAAGAATCACGTCTTCGCCGACTTCGATTTCGGCAACTTCACCCTGCCCAACGGCTACTCGTCGGCCCCCAGCTACACCAACCACTCCGTCTCTGAGAACGGCAACGCCTACTACCACGAGCGCATCTTCGTTGCCGACTGGACCTCGACCATCACATCCACCTCCCTCAACAATCTCCTCTTCCAGTGGGGTCGTGATCTGGAAACCGCCGGTGTCAACGCTCCCGGCCCCAACGTCACCGTTAGCGGTGCCGAGGAGTACGGCATGCCCAACGCCCTGCCCCGCGCCGCCGAACCCGATGAGCATCGCTGGCAGATCACCGACATCTTCTCCCACACCCAGGGCCGCCACTCCTGGAAAGCCGGCGGCGAAGCCAACCTCGTCCACGAGGTCATGATCAATCTGTTCCAGGGTGGCGGCCTCTACAATTACAATCCCGGCTCACCCGTCGCCGCCTTCCAGGCCTGGGCGCAGGACATCTTCCAGGTCACTCCGACCACGGGCAGCCCCGGCTACCACTACACGTCCTTTACCCAGGTCAATGACCCCATCACCCACGTCGGCAAAGACGACTTCTGGATGAAGGAGCCCGCCTTCTACTTCGAAGACACGTGGAAGCTCCGCAACGATCTCACCCTCAACCTCGGCGCCCGTTACGATCTCCAGATCACGCCCGATCCCACCCATCCCAACGCCTCATCGGCGCTGGCAACCTACTACACCCAGAAGCTGAAGACTCCCACCGACCGCATCGTCCCCCGCATCGGCATCGCGTGGACGCCCACCAACAAGACCGTCGTCCGCGCCGGTTACGGCATCTTCGCCGCCCTTACCCAGGGCAGCACCTACTACGCCATGCGTGTGGAGAACGGCGTCTACCAGACCAACTACAACTTCAACTGCCCGAGTAATAACTGTGCCGCCGTCGCCGGTGCGCCCGAGTTTCCCAACGTCCTCTTCACGCCACCCGGACCACCGCTCGGCGCGGCCTTCAGCGGTGCTGCAACCTCCAAAGTCACCCCCGGCGGTTCAGCCCTGGTCTCCAGCTTCCACGGCCTCGATCCCAACTTCGTGCCGCCCATTGCGCATGAAGGCAACCTCACCGTCGAACAGCAGGTCCCCGGCAAGATGACGCTCTCCCTTGGCTACGTCGGCAGCCGCGCGCTCCACCTGCCCACCTTCATCGACACCAACGTCGCTCCGGCCACAGGCACCCGGACCTATAACATCTACAACGGCTCCGGCACGCAGACCAGCACCGTCACCCTGCCCTTCTATACGCAGCGCATCACCACCGCCGATGCCTCCATCAACACCGGCTTCAGCGCCGTCAGCTCCTGGTACAACTCCATGGTCTTCAGCGTCAAGCGGCCCTTCTCCAACGGCCTCGAGATGCTGCTCAACTACACATGGAGCAAGGCCACCGACTTCGGCCAGGTGGGCGGCGCCTTCGGAACCTTCTTCGGCTCCGACTTCCCCATCGATCCCTACAACATCAAGGGCGAGCACGGCCTCTCCGATCTCAATCAGAGCCAGCACTTCACCGGCAGCGTCGTCTATGCTCCGCCCTTCTTCCATAACCTCTCCAACCCTGTCGCCCGTTACATCGCCGATGGCTGGTCCTTCTCCGGCATCACTTCCGATGCCAGCGGATTTCCCATCACACCCTTCATGAGTGCCAACGCCAGCGGCGGCATCGATGGCGGCCTCACGGGCGGAACCATGAGTTCCAGCTCCGGTCTCGGCTCGCCTGGCCGTGCCCCCTTCGTCGGCCGCAACTCCGTCAAGGGTCCTGGTTTCAACAACCTCGATTTCCGCATCGCCCGCACCTTCCCCATCCGCGAGAAGATCAACTTCCAGGTCATGGGAGAGGCCTTCAACCTCCTGAACCATCCCAACATTCTCAGCGTCTCCAGCACCGGCTACTTCTATATCAAGCCCGGTGCGACTGCGGACGGCGTCACCTGCCCCGCCGCCTCCGGCACCTTCAACGGCTGCATCGCGCCGGAAGTCGCGCCTTACACCAGCACGCCTGTCGGCACGCCTACCGGAACCAGCGGCATTCTCGCCAGCGAGCGCCAGCTGCAGTTCTCCGCCAAGCTGTTCTTCTAACCCGGCGATTCAACCGCAACACAAAACCCCTGCCTGCGCCAGCAGACAGGGGTTTTCACTTCCGGGCAACGTCAGTCCTCACCCCTCACTTCAGGAAACCGGCACCCAAAGATCCGTAGAACCTTCCTTCAGATGCTGCACCGAGTCATTATGAAGGCGAAGAGCAGGTCACTTCGAGAAGGAGAATCAGAATGCCTCTCGAACATCCAGAATGCCTCTCGAACATCCAGAATGCTCTCGAATATCCAGAATGCCTCTCGAACAAACAAAATGCCTCTCGAACAAAAAAAAGCCCCCCGTAGCGACGGCCAGGTTCACCCCACAGCAAGAAGCTTGCCCCACGTCCGCTCGAACCTCAACACAATTCCTTTCTCCGCTCATCCCAAAGTACCTTCTTGTTCCGTTTTGGGAAAAAACACCGCCTCAGACCAGCCCTCGCCCCTTCTGCGATCATCAGCCCTCCACCACCCCGCCGAACGATCGTTAACCGACAATCCGCCCCAAAGCAGAAAGCCCTGTCTGCTCCGCGCAGACAGGGCTGGCTTTTCGCTTCTTCCCGCAATCCTGGAAATCAACAGCCGGATATATCCGCCGCAAAAAGATCAGGTAAGGTAAGAGTGTCGGGACCACTCCACCTCTCCAGGGAAACAAGCAACTCTGTCGTCCCGAGCAGAGCATTTTCGCACAACCAGCGAAACAAAGTCCCCCGTAGCGACGGCCAGGTTCAACCCACAGCAGGGCCGCTATTCGCCTGAGCCTGAACCCCCCCAACAAGAGGCCAGGTTCACCCCACAGCAAGAAGCTCAATCCTTTACCGCGCAGATTTCAAGCTCAATCGATCCCGTCCCATCTCGAAGGTAACTTCCCTGGACCATTTCGGGAACTGCCCTGCCCAAGTCTTCCGACCCGCCGTTTCAACCGCTTTTTCCTGAAAAGCCTGAGCGAGTCGGGCTCCGAAGATCTAGTTCAGCGGCCCGCCCCGCGTAAACGTCACCGCCAGATCGACAACGTGCGTGTCCTCGTGCTCGTACTCCTTGTACCCCGCCGACCATCCATCAAGCGTGTGCAGCTGGTTCTTGTACTTCAGCAGGAACTGCGGCACCAGCACCGCGTCATACACATCGCCCTGCTTCAGCGGCCAGTACTGCAGCACCTGCGCCTTCTGCGCATCGTTCAAATTCACCAGCGACAGCACACCCATATGAAATACCGGCCCTGGTTCCACCGTGACCGCATAATCCACCGTGTGCGCACTCTCGTTCTTCGTCGGGATCGCGTCGATCTTCGCCCGCAGGTATCCCTGCGCCCGGTATGAAGTCGCAACCCCCGCCAGAGTCCCGCGCAGCAGGTCCTCATTGACAATGTCCCCATAGTGAAGCTTTGCTGTCTTCGCGAAATCCTCCGGCTTCATCAGCACATCGCCGGAGAGCCGCAGCTCCTTCAGCCTGTACTGCGCTCCCTCCACCACCGTTGCGCTCACCGGGATCATCACCTTTCCCTCGGATAGCTGCGGCTCCCCGTGGGCAAAGTTCGTCAGCGCCACATCCAGATATCCCTGTCGGTGATAGATCGCCCGCAGCGCGGTTTCCAGCGTCGTCTCCGTCGCCGGATCGAAATCCTGACCCGCCGCGGCCTTGCCGATCGCCGCCACTGGATCGGTCCAGGCGCTGCTCACGCCCGCGAAGCTTACCGTCCCGATCTCGACGGGTGGCGCATCGATGTGGAACTGCACGCCCGCGTCCTTCATGGCCGCATCTTTCGCGGGAAGCGCCGTCACCGTCGCCTGCACGCCCTTTTCTGCCAGCAGCGCTGTCAGTGCGGCCGCCACCTGCTGCTGCATGCCACTCTCCGGCGGCACCGACCCATGGAACAGCGGCACCTTCGCCGCGACCGCAGCGTTCAGTGCCGCATCATCCCACCACGGAAAATTCGCGTAGGAAACAGGCTCCATCGCCGCCGCCGGCTGCAGCGCGTAATTCAGCGCGACTCCGTCAAACGAGAACCGCACGTCGCTGAACAGACCCGTGTCGATCAGCTTCTGTGCCGCAGCCTGAATCGCCGCCTGATCGAGCGGGTCGCCGGGCTTCAGCCCCGACACGGCCAGCAGCTCCGCCGGATTCGCCGTCGTGCCGGAGAACGTAATCTTCTTTGGGATGTACTTCTGTGCCGAGGCCGAAACCGAAAACACAGCGAGGCAGAAAACCCAGGGCAACAGATGGGAGCGGTTCATGCACGCAAAGATAACCGCGCTTGCTTTACCGCGCCACCAAAATTTCACCCTGGGTCATCCCCACTTTGTGGGATCGTCTACACCCGCTCGATGTCCTGAGCGGAGGCTCTCCGTCATCCCCAGCGGAGGCTCTCTCTCATTCCCAGCGAGGCTCTCCGTCATCCCCAGCAGAGGTTCTCTGTCATCCCAAGCCGAGCCTGCCATCCACAGCCGAGCCTGCCATCTCGAGGGGGCTCTCTGTCATCCCAAGCGGAGGCTCTCTGCCATCCCAGCGGAGGCTCTCCGCGCCAGCCCGAAAAGAAAAACCGCCCACCGATCAGCGACGGCCAGGTTCACCCCACAGCAAGCAGCGGACTCTTTTCCCGCTCGAACCGCAACCCAATTCTTTGTTCAGCTCGCCCCAAAGTACCGTCTAATGTCGTTTCGGGAAAAGCTCGTCCCCCCACACAACCCGACGTGCGACGGCCAGGTTCACCCCACAGCAAGCAGCGGACTCCTTTTCCGCTCGAACTGCAACCCAATTCTTTGTTGAGCTTGCCCAAAGTACCGTCTAATGTCGTTTCGGGAAAAACCGTCCCCACACACAACCCGATCAGCGGAGGCCAGGTTCACCCCACAGCAAGCAGCGGACTCTTTTCCCGCTCGAACCGCAACCCAATTCTTTGTTCAGCTTGCCCCAAAGTACCGTCCAATGTCGTTTCGGGAAAAAACCACTTCCCCAACCCCGCCTTCAACTCGCGTGCTGCATGGACACGCGCAACGAAAAGCGAACTGGAACGAAAGCTACACCCGCTCAATCGTCACCGACTCCAGCACCACCGGCTTCACCGGCTTGTCCGACCGCGCCGACACCTTGGAAATCTTGTCCGCGATCTCCTGCCCCTCCACCACCTCGCCGAATATGGTGTGCTTGCCCGTCAGCCATTCTGTAGCAGCCACGGTGACAAAGAACTGCGAGCCATTTGTGTTCGGCCCCGCATTCGCCATCGCCAGTTTGCCTTTCTTGTCGAACCGGTGCGGCGAGCCCTTCGTCTCGTCCTCAAACTTGTACCCCGGCCCGCCCATCCCGGTCCCCGCTGGATCGCCGCCCTGGATCATGAAGTCCGGAATGACCCGATGAAAAATCGTCCCGTCGTACAGTTTGTCCGAGCTCTTCGCGCGCGACACCGGATGCGTCCACTCCCGCTTCCCCTCGGCCAGCTCAATAAAATTCGCTACCGTCTTCGGCGCTTCCGTCTCAAACAACCGGGCCACAATTGTCCCCTCGCTGGTCTTCATCACTGCATACGTTCCTGACGGTCGCGACATAACAACTCCTTCTCTTGTTTCGTGGGATTTTCAAAACCTGGAAACCTACTGCGGCGTGGCCTGGACACCCGCCGGCGCTGCCGGCACCGATTGCCCGGCCGGAATCACCGTCACCTTCTTCAGCGTCACCGCATCCAGCGGCTTATCGTTGCTGTCGCGATTCACACGCGCGATCGCCTTCACCAAGCTCACGCTGTGATCGTCGCATTGACCGAAGATCACATACTTCTGATTCAGAAAATCCGCCGCCACTTCCGTAATGAAAAACTGCGACCCGTTCGTGTTCGGCCCCGAGTTCGCCATCGCCAGCCGCCCCGGCACGTCGAAGTTCAGCGCCGGGTCAAATTCATCATTGAACGAGTACCCCGGATCGCCCATCCCCGTCCCCAGCGGATCGCCGCCCTGAATCATGAATCCCGGAATCACCCGATGGAAAGTCGTCCCGTCGTAGAACGGCCGCTTCGCCTTCTGCTTCGTCGCCGGATCGGTGAACTCCTTCGTCCCCGTCGCCAGACCAACAAAATTCGCCACCGCCACCGGCGCCTGCTTGTCGAACAGCTTGCACGTCATCTGCCCCATGCTCGTGTCGAACAGCACCGTCGCCCCTGTCGGCTGCGGTCCTGGCTGCTCTTGCGCTCCAGGCGCGTCCGGCAATGCCTGCGTCGTCGATGGTGCCGACTGCGTTGTTGAAGGTGCCGAAGTCTGATTCTGATCGGACGCATTCGGCGTCGACTGCTGTGCCAACACCGATCCCGTCACCAGGAATACGGCGCAAAAAAGAACGCTGCGTAATGGGGAACTCACAGCCACCAGACTATCGCAAGGCTTCAACTTCCTGCTTGCAGCTCCCTGTAACCTGTAACCCGTAACCTGCTCCCTGCTTTTCTCACCGCACCCTCCGCCTTTCCTTCGCGGCCTTATCCCGGCCGCTCGTCGGCAGCAGCACAAACACGATCGCCACCAGCATGTATGCCAAATCCCAGCTCGGCACGAAATGCTGGTAGTAGTAGTGCGATCCAATGGCCGCCGCTCCGGCCAGCAGCGTCAGCTTCCGCACCTGCAGCAGCGGAGCCGCCACCGCCAGCACATCGCACAGCACCACCACCGTCCACTCCGTGGTGTATCGATAGGGCAGCTTGTAATCGGGAAAATGCCGCAGCAGAACCGGCACCGCAATCCCCACCAGCACCACGCGGAGCATCAGGCTTACGATCACCCGAAAAGTTTGCAGCGTTTCGCCCTGCACCGGTCCAGCCTACGATACCGCTGCTTTCCTTTTCATTTGCCCGTGTAAATCACATGCCAGATCGAACCAGACCCGTCATCAGTAACGAACAGGGAACCGTCGCTGGCCACCGTCACGCCCACCGGCCGTCCCCACACCTTCCCGTCCGGCCGCACAAATCCCGTCAGGAAGTCTTCGTACTCACCGGTTGCGTGCCCGTCCTTCATCGGCACCCGAATCACTTCGTACCCCGAGCGCGCTTCCCGGTTCCACGATCCATGCTCCGCCGCAAACCCGTCGCCCTTATACTCGGCCGGAAACTGCGAGCCCTCGTAGAACAGCATCTCGAGCGAAGCGAAGTGCGGATTCACCAGCACATCCGGCGTGATCACCTTCCCCTTCAGCTCCGGATGCTTCCCTTCCTGCCGCGGATCCTGCACCCCGCCATTCGCGCTCATGTAGTACCACGGCCACCCGTAGAACCCGCCCTCCTGCACATGCGTGATGTAGTCCGGCACCAGGTTGTCGCCCAGCATGTCACGCTCGTTCGTCGAGCACCACAGCTCGCCCGTCGTCGGATTAATCGTCTCCCCCACGCAATTCCGAATCCCCGACGCGTACACCTTCACAAACTTCCCTTCCGGCGTGAACTCCAGCACATCGGCGCGATGGAACTCCTCCGGGTGCGTGTCCGAGTCGTCATCGTTCGAATGCGATCCCACTGAGACGAACATCCGCTTTCCATCCTTCGAGAACGCGATGTCGCGCGTCCAGTGCCCGCCCCCGCGCAGCCGCCCGCCGCCCGGCAGATCGGTCAGCTTTTCCGCCGGCCCGCTCGCCTTCATGTCCCCCACGTGATACGGAAACCGCACGACTGAGTCGGTGTTCCCCACATACACCCACTTCGGATCCGCGCCGGCCGGATAGAACTGAATCCCGAACGGCTGGCTCAGCCCATCGGCAAAGGTCGAAACTTCCTTCGGCTTCCCATCCGCCCCCACGCCGCGGAACACCATCACCTTGTTCTGATAGCTCAGCGCGACAAACAAATCGCCGTTCGGCGCGGTCCGGATCAGCCGCGGCTGATCGAGGCCCGTGTAGTACATCTCGACCTTGAATCCCACCGGCGCCTGCGGCCACGCATCGTTCGGCCGCTCCACCATCTCCGCGCCGTTGTCCACACCCTTCGTCGCATAGGGAGCCGGCAAGTCCGCCACCGTCAGATGCCGGCGCACCCCAGGATGCTCCGTCGTGTAATCCGTAAAGGCAGCCTGCCCGATCAGAACCTTCTGCGCAAACGAGGGCACCGTTGCCACCGCTGCCGCCATTGCGATAACAACGGCATACCTGCGCGCCGTAAACATCTGCATTTTTCCTCCACATCGTTGGGGATCCATCGGGAATCGAACCGCTCTTCGCGAATAGCCTGGCGCTGTACGCTTCCCGTTAACCGCTTTTCGTTTCCTGCTTCCTGCCCGTACTTCCCTGATGCGCCGCGCCTTATTCGCGATCCTTTTTGCGTCACAAGATCACTGCGCCTTCCCTCCCTCCGGGACAGGCAGCGCCTTCATCTCCTGCGGATGGTTCATCGCCCGTTGCAGCAGCCCCGTAGGAATGGTCGCTGTCAGCACCGCCTCGTTCCTGTGCCGCTCCACCACGATGCTGTTGATCAACGTGCGGGCATCGGCATCATAGGCTCCCGCACCCGGCGTATTGGCCATCGACTTCACCAGCACCAGAATCGTCTGCAGCGACTCCGTGGTGTCCGCTGCTGCCGCATCCGTCGGAGCCAGCTCCGCCACCCGCAAATGAATCTTCCCGATCCACGTCAGCGACGCGATAAACGTCGAATCCACCTGCAGGGGCAGCCGCAACCCCATCACGCGCGCTCCGCCATTGGCCAGTGGCTGCCCGATCTGTCCGATACCCCACGCAACCGACAGCAGCGGCAGCTTCGCATAGTACTTCGACAGCAGCGATGACCCTGAAAACGGCAGCGCCGCCGTCCGATACCGGTCGATCATCGAGTGGATCTGCTCGGTCGACGGCGTATTGCTGACCACCACAATGTCGTACCCCAGCATCGCCACCCGCACCGTCCGCCCGTCGCTCGCGATGTTGTAGATCGTGTGCCGCGCATAGTCCTCCTGCGATGCCGCCACGCTCGCCAGGTAATCCGCCAGCCTCCGCCCGTCGAAGTGCCCCATGAACACCTCGCTGAACGCCAGCCCCCCATTCGGCCCATTCGGGTTCGGCATGCGGTGAATCGCGAACGCCGCCTCGTCCAGATCGTGCTCGAACTGGATTCCCGTCGCATCGATAAAGTGCTGGTACTCCGGCGAGTGCTGCACCGGATGCTGATCGAAATGCGTCGCCGCACGCAGCGGCCGCAGATTGAAGTACACGATCCCGTCCGACTCGGGCAGCAGCCGCGCCGCTTCCGGCGGCGCTTCTTTACGGAGATAAATCGCCCCGGCCAGCAGCACCAGGACGACAAGCACAATGGCGATGGAAAGCTTCGTGCGCCGATGGGTCATCGAAAGGGCTTCCCGCTGTTCCGGGAAGCAGCACCATCCATCTTCTCATCCGCCGTCGATTCCCGCACGCTGATGACAGCTCCGCGCTGGTGAGCTCCACGTGGATCACAGCTCCATGCCGATGACCGCTCTCTACGTTAATGACAGTTCCATACGGATGACAGCTCTACGCTGGTGACAGCTCTACGCCGATCACAGTTCCACGCTGATGACGGTTCGAGGGAAGCACCCCCGCCATCGGCGAGCGGCCAGGGTTCTCCCCACAGCAAGGGCGATGACAGTTCGGGGAGCGCCCCGCCATCGGCGAGCGGCCAGGTTCTCCCCACAGCAAGGGCGATGACAGCTCGGAGAGCGCCCCGCCATCGGCGAGCGGCCAGGTTCTCCCTACAGCAAGGGGTGATGACGCTCGGAGAGCGTCCACCATCGGCGAGGGGGCCAGGTTTACCCCATAGCAAGAAGCTCACTCTTTTTGCGACCGGATCGTCAATCGAATTCCCACTGCACTCCATCCGGCAGTACCGTGTCGACGGATTTCCTGTGCCATTCTGGAACTCCCCGCCAGCAGGGTCGTCGAACGGCGCCCCGACGCTCAGGCCGGGCTCAACGCAAACCTCCCAAATCGACCCCAATCCGCCCCACGCGCATCATTGCGACCCCCATCCGCGTGTGATATTTTCATTGCTGGACCTCCCGCAAATGGACACCTTCGTGTGCCGCAGGACGGCAGGTTCAGCAGGTCCCGGGCTGGCGTAGCTCAGCTGGTAGAGCATCTGATTTGTAATCAGAGGGTCGGGGGTTCAAATCCCTTCGCCAGCTCCAGTTCTTCCGGCCGCGGACAGGTGAAGGTCGGATTCCCTTCGCACAGGTGGCCGAGTGGTTAATGGCAGCAGACTGTAAATCTGCCGCTCTTTGGAGCTACGGAGGTTCGAATCCTCCCCTGTGCACCAGGATTTTGCGCCCACCAGGTTTTGAACGCGCCGGTGCGCGCGAAGGTTTTTCGAGGGTTGGCCGATGCGAGTCGCTGACGGAAAGCGCAAACTGGTGGCGCTGGCGTTCCTCGCAGTTCTCGCCGCTCTCGCGTGGTACACCATGGACGCCGGCAAAATCCGGCTCGTGGTCCTGCTTTTGCTCGGTGGTTTTGCTCTTCGCATCGCCCTCACCGCAGGCACTCCGCGGAACGATCTGGAGGGAGAGGGACGACAGGGTTCGTAGTTTGCTGTACAGGGCAAGCCAGGCAGTGGCTTTGGTAGTTTGTCGTACAGGGCTGATGTAGCTCAGTTGGTAGAGCACTCCCTTGGTAAGGGAGAGGTCACCGGTTCAATCCCGGTCATCAGCTCCAGATTTCAAGCAGTGATCTCGCTCGCTGAGAACGTCAGCGAGCGTTTGCATGTGTCAGCAGTGCCAGTCGAGGCCCAGCCAGTCAGCAGCTGAATTTTCTGAACGCTGAGCGCCGAACGCTGAACGCTGTTTTTTATGCGGGAGTAACTCAGTGGTAGAGTCACAGCCTTCCAAGCTGTTGGTCGTGGGTTCGATTCCCATCTCCCGCTCCATTCTCGTTCGGAGCATGTCTTGAAAGGGCACGGCTTTAGCTTTCCGGATCAATCACAAAATCCTGGGGCCCTGGTCCCTGAGGGAAGTCACGCGACCATGTACGAGCAGGCCACCATCCCCGTTCAGGACGAGAACACCTACGCCGGCGTCCGGCACGCCATCGACGAGGCCTTTGCCCCCGCCCAGGCCGCCGTATTCCTCAAGACTGTCGGCGGCGCCAGGCTCCGCGTCCGCCAGTTTGAATCCGTCCTCGCCCACGGCCTCCTCGGCGCCCAGGCCCAGAAAAGCTATGCCGCCCTCGGCGATTCCGACCGCGGCCAGATTCGCGAACACTACCTGCGCCAGGTGGAGCGCGTCGCCCCCGAAATCCGCCAGAAATTCTTCCGGCTCTACGCCAGCTACTGAGGTCCGGAGAAGATTCACGATCACTCTTTGAGAGGAAACCATGGCGAAGGAAAAATTTGACCGGTCCAAGCCGCACGTGAACGTGGGAACGATCGGACACATCGATCACGGCAAGACGACATTGACGGCGGCGATCACCAAAGTGCTGCAGAAGCACAACCCGAAGAACATGTTTCGCAGCTTCGACTCGATCGACAACGCGCCGGAAGAGCGGGAGCGCGGCATCACGATTGCCACGGCGCACGTGGAGTACGAGACGGCGAACCGGCACTACGCGCACGTCGATTGCCCGGGCCACGCCGACTACATCAAGAACATGATCACCGGTGCGGCGCAGATGGACGGCGCGATTCTCGTCGTCGCTGCCACCGACGGCCCGATGCCGCAGACCAAGGAGCACGTGCTGCTGGCGCGCCAAGTGGGCGTGCCGTATGTGCTGGTGTTCCTGAACAAGTGCGATGCGGTCGAAGACACGGAGCTGATCGACCTGGTCGAGATGGAAGTGCGCGAGCTGCTCACCAAGTATCAGTTTCCCGGCGACGACGTTGCGGTGATCCGCGGGTCGGCACTGGGCGCGCTGAACGGCGAGGCGCAGTGGGAAGCCAAGATCGACGAGCTGATGGAAGCGGTTGACAAGCAGGTGCCGCTGCCGCAGCGCGCGATGGATCAGCCTTTCCTGATGCCGATCGAAGACATCTTCTCGATCTCGGGACGCGGGACTGTGGTTACGGGCCGTATCGAGCGCGGCAAGATCAAGGTGGGCGAGGAAGCGGAGATTGTCGGATTCCGCGAGACGCGCAAGACAGTGGTGACCGGCGTCGAGATGTTCAAGAAGCAGCTCGATGAGGGTCTGGCCGGCGACAACGCGGGCCTGCTGCTGCGCGGCATCGCGAAGGAAGACGTGGAGCGCGGGATGGTGCTGGCCAAGCCGGGATCGATCACGCCCCACACCAAATTCAAGTCGACCGTGTACGTGCTGAGCAAGGAAGAGGGCGGGCGTCATACGCCGTTCTTCAAGGGCTATCGTCCGCAGTTCTACTTCCGCACCACCGACGTGACCGGCGTTGCAACGCTGCCGGCGGGCACGGAGATGGTGATGCCGGGCGACAACGTGGAGCTCGAAGTTGAACTGATCACGCCAGTGGCCATGGAGAAGGGCCTGCGCTTCGCGATTCGCGAAGGCGGCCGGACGGTGGGCGCAGGCACGATCTCGGAAATCATTGCGTAGGACAGCTGAAAGCCGGTCGGCTCAAGTCCGGTCAGCTAAAAGGCGGTCGGCAGTCAGCGAGAAACAGGGAGGCGGCCCATCGGAAACGATGGTCTGCTCACCAGGAAAGAACAAACGTCGTTGCTTTGAAAGGGCACGGCTTCAGCCGTGCCTGACAGGAACCATATTCGTGGGGCTTCAGCCCCGCGAAACCGGTAGAAGCCCCGGGCTTGAGCCCGGGGAATACGCCGCACCAAGGCAAGGGGCTTTAGCCCTGGCTTTTGTATCAGGGCACGACCTCGGTCGTGCCGAAAGAAGTCTTACAAAGGCGGGCTTTAGCCCCTACGGGCCTTCAGTCCCGGCCGTCAAAGGCCCCTCTGGGGAAATGGCCCGAAATCAGGTAGGATAAGAAGATGCGGGAAATTGTTACATTGCAATGCGGGGAGTGCAAAGAGCGCAACTACTCGACGACGAAGAACAAGAAGACGACCACCGGCCGCCTCGAGTTCAAGAAGTTCTGTAATCGCTGCCGCAAGCACACCCCCCACAAGGAAACCAAGTAAACACAGACAGCGGGCAGTCAACAGCGGGCAGCAGAATCCACGGACCGGCGGTTTCTCGCTTTCTTTTCCCTGTTCCCTATTGCCTGTTGCCTGTTACACAGGGGCGTAAGCTCAACGGTTAAACTGCCGGTCTCCAAAACCGGACTTGGGGGTTCGAATCCCTCCGCCCCTGCCAGATCAACATCAACTTCAGGAGCCGGCCCCAAAAGGCCCGTCGCCGAACACAGCGCGGAAGAGCGGAAAAGAAGAAGCGAGTCATGGCTAAAGCAGCAATCACCAATATCGAGCAGGGCATTCCCAACCGCGCCCTCGGTTTCGTCACGCGCAGCCGTGACTTCCTCCGCGACGTCCGCGCCGAGATGCGCAAGGTCGTCACTCCCTCGTGGAAACAAGTCCAGTCCACCACCCTCGTCGTCATCGTCTCCGTCTTCATCTTCGCTGGCTTCTTCTGGGTCGTCGACGCGATCTTTGGCAACGCGATTCACTGGCTCTACACCTGGCTGGGCGCCGTCCAGTAAGCAGCACGCAAGAGGATTAAATGGTAATGGCGGAAGAAACTGAAAACCCTACCCCGACGCCCGAAGGCGAAGGCGGCGAGCAGCAGCAGCAACCCCAGCTCCCGCCCCCGGCCAACGAGCGCTTCCGGTGGTACATCATCCACGCCTATTCCGGCTTTGAGCGCAAGGTGCGCGAATCCATCGAGACCCGCGTTCAGGCCTTTGGCCTGCAGAACCGCATCGGCCGCGTCATGATTCCCACCGAGGCTGTCACCGAGATCACCAACGGCAAGAAGCGTACGGTCGAGCGCGTCTTCCTTCCCGGCTACGTGCTGGTCGAAATGGATCTCGATAACGACCTCTGGCACGTCATCAAGAACACGCCGCGCGTTACTGGATTCCTCGGCACCGGCGACAAGCCCGTCGCCCTCACCGAAGCCGAGGTCAGTTCCATCCTCTTCCGCAGCGACACCTCGAAAGACAAGCCGCGCCTCAAGATCAAGTTCCAGAAGTCCGAATCGGTCCGCATCACCGAGGGCCCCTTCGCCAACTTCAACGGCATCGTCGACGAGGTCAACGAAGATCGTGAAACCCTCAAAGTCATGGTCACGATCTTCGGCCGCTCCACCCCGGTCGAGCTCGACTTCGGCAAGGTGGAAAAAATCGAGTAGAAGAATCCCGGGCGTCAGCCCGACGCAAGGTTTGTTAGAAGCAGTGGGCTTCGGCCCTCTGAACGAAGTTCAAGGATGATCGAGGCTTTAGCCCCGGCAAGGTTTTGTATCAGGGCACGGCTTCAAAAGCCTGCCCTGAGCGTAGTCGAAGGGTGCCGAACACGTTGGAAAGAATTGGGGCGTTAGCCCCGGCAAGGTTTTGTGTCAGGGCACGGCTTCAATCGTGCCGAACATGATCCGGAATGACGCGGGCTTTAGCCCCTGCATTCCCCATTCGCAGGGCTTCAGCCCTGCGAAGACGGTAGAAGCCACGGGCTTTAGCCCGTGGAATCAGGCTTGGAAATCTAAGGGGCTTTAGCCCCGGGTATTCGAAAGGTTCAAAGAAATGGCAGCGCCAACAAAGAAAATCGCTACCTCAGTCAAACTCCAGATCGAAGCCGCCAAGGCCACCCCCGCGCCGCCCGTCGGCCCCGCCCTCGGCCAGGCCCAGGTCAACATCATGGAGTTCTGCAAACAGTTCAACGCCCGCACCCAGAACAAGGAGATGACGGGCCTCATCATCCCCGTCGTCATCACCGTCTACACCGACCGCACCTTCACCTTCATCACCAAGACGCCCCCGGCATCCGTCCTGCTGAAGAAGGCCGCGAACCTCGCCAAGGGTTCCGGCACGCCCAACAAAGATAAGGTAGGCAAAGTCTCCGAAGCTCAGGTCCTCGAGATCGCGAAGCAGAAGATGCCCGACCTCAACGCCGCCTCCGTCGAAGCCGCCGTCAAGAGCATCAAGGGCACCGCCCGCTCCATGGGCATCGACGTCGTCGCGTAACCTGGCGCGGAATAAAAGGCCGAAGCAACACGTCTCGGTCAGAGACCCGCTGCTTCGGCCTTATTCTGCCCGGCCAGCGTTCACACCGCAAATCCACCCTCATCCGCAATCGCATCAACGTCACGTGATCCATGCAGGATCCGAACCACAACAATCTCATCCGCCCGAGCAAGATAGTAGATCGCATACTTCTCGCAGAACGTCACGCGGAGATCGTCGGCAAACTTTCCTGCCGCGAGGTGCCGGACAGCGGAAGCCTCAACAGTTGGTTGAATCGGGCCTCGAATCGATGGAGCCATTTCGCCGCAACGGCTTCGGAAGCCTCGCCCGCCAGATAACCCCAGAGCTGTGCAAGGTCTAATTTTGCTTTTTCCGTGAGGTGGATTTTGCGCGGTCGGCGGATAGTTTCCTCCCCAGCGCAATAATGCTCCGCGGATCGAACTCCGTCAGCCTGCCTTCGGTAACATCCGCCAGTCCGCGGTCAATCTCGGCCTTACCGCGCCGCGAACTTCTGCGCCTGCAACTCGCGCTTCATCTTCCACTCCCGCAGCGCCTCGCGGATCACTTCGCTGGTAGACGCATAGTTCGCCCTCTCATCGACCATCGCCTTTCTACCTCTCCCCGCCATCTCGGCAGGAAGCGTCATCGTCAGCCGTTCAATCGCTGCCATAAACGCTCTCCTCTTTCTGCATCTCTTTATCATACTTATGACGCTGGAGGCCCGCTTTTCAATATCATCTCCCCAGAGGCTCATCGTGCATTTTTCAGCCATCCGACCATACCTGTACCACCTCACAGACCGTTCCAACCTCGAGTTCATACGGGAGACCAAGACGCTCTTCCCCGCCTCATCGCTGATGAAGCGAGCCGGGCGATTGGACCTGACGCGATTGCGCCGTCTCAACCACGAGCGCCTCATCGTTGACGGTCAAACGATTCTAGTCCGCGACCAAGCGCCGCTGTGCGCCGGGAACATGACGCTGCCAGCCAACTATGAAATTGGAGACTTCGTTGAGAACCTCAATGGAAGAGTGTTCTTCTGGCCAGGAACCGTAAAGGGACCCATCCGCTACGGAGCGCGGCACTTCGAACGATACCGGACGGAACGACCGGTAATTCTTCGAGTCGAATATGAATCTCTGATGGATGCCAACAGAGGCAGCCCTCCGGAATTTTGCCGCTACAACTCCGGAGCACCGCGCTGCTCCCATGGCCACAAGAGTCCGCGTGGACCTCATACTTTTGTGCCCGCAACAAGTTTTCAGGGCACAACCGGTCAAATCGTCGAAGTAACATTTGAAAGCGAAATTGTCTTGCCGACGGACACGCTGTTTGGAACCGGACCAGCCGGTCCGTGGCATACCCTTTTCACGTCGAGATAGTTCACTTGAGCGCACCCGGCCATCGAACTAGCCCGGTCCACTCTTGCCCTCCACCCCCTTTTCATAGATAATCAATACCTGCGCCCTCCGAGGCGTAGTGTCACTAGAACCACGGCCGGCCAGCATCAACGCCGTGCGGTGGGAGACGAGGTTCCATGGCCAAGCCCGGCAAGTCGATTGAGAAGGCGCGCGCCCAGGTAGAGAAGCGCCCCTACCCCCTGCAGGAAGCCGTTCCGCTCCTCCAGAAAATCAAGTACGCCAAGTTTGATGAGACCGTCGACCTGACCCTCCGTCTGGGCGTCGACCCGCGCCACGCCGACCAGATGGTCCGCGGCACCGTCGTTCTCCCGCACGGCCTCGGCAAGACCAAGAAGGTCGCCGTCATCACCACCGGCGACAAGCAGCGCGAAGCCGAAGCTGCCGGAGCCGACATCGTGGGCGGCGACGAGCTGGTCGAAAAAATCCAGAAGGAATCCTGGACCGACTTCGACGCCCTCATCGCCACGCCCGACATGATGAAGTCCGTCGGCCGTCTCGGCAAAGTCCTCGGCCCCCGCGGCCTCATGCCGAACCCCAAGACCGGCACCGTCACCAACGATGTCGCCGCCGCCATCCGCGAAATCAAGGCCGGCAAGGTCGAGTTCCGCACCGACAAGACCGCGCTCGTCCACGTCCCGGTCGGCAAAATCTCCTTCCCCCCGCAGAAGCTGGTCGAAAACGCCATCACCGTCATCACCAGCGTCGTCAAAGCCAAGCCTTCCGCGGCCAAGGGCAAGTACATCAAGGGCATCACCATCAGCTCCACGATGGGCCCCGGCATCTCGCTCGACTCCGCGGTAGCGGACGGCGCAGCCAAGGCAACATAAGAACAGCCGGAACCGGTGGCTGAGCTAGCTCGCTACCGGCTACAGGCTACCGGCTTCCAACGGGGAGCCCAACGAGATTAGAGGATTTGCATATGGCACTGAGCAGACAGAAAAAAGCGGAGAAGGTCGGCGAGCTCGCCAAAGAACTCGAGAGCTCCACCTCCGCCATCATCGGCACGTTTTCCAAACTCACCGTCTCCCAGGACTTCGAGCTGCGCAAGACCGTCCGCAACGCCGGCGGCCGCTATCGCGTTCTCAAGAACAAGCTCGCCGGCCGCGCCGCAAAAGGCACCAGGATCGAAGCCGCGCTCCAGAACCTGAAGGGCGTTTCCTCGGTCGCCTACACCAGTGGCGATCCGGTCGCGCTCGCCAAGGCCCTCTCCACCTGGGTGGCCGACAACGCGGAGTTCACCTTCAAGCTCGGCATCGTCGACGGCAAAGTCATCAACGTCGAGGAAGTCAAAGCCCTCGCCACCATGCCCGGTAAGGAAGAGATCTTCGCGAAGCTCCTCTACCTCATCAACGCCCCGGCGCAGCGCCTCGTTACCGTCATGAACGCTGCCGGTCGCGATCTCGCCGTCGTCATCAACCAGGGCGTCGAGAAGCAAAAGTTTGCCGGCGGAGAAGCAGCCGCTGGTTAAGTTTCACGGATCGGGCCTTGGCCTTATCCAGAGTTGAATCGTTCACCGCACGGCCCAACGGAACGCCGAACGCTGAACGCTGGTTTAAAGCTGTTCTTCCCTCCTCAAGGGGTGCCTGGTCTGGGGCACATCGGAAACCTCGAGGCGGCAGGAGCAGCAACCCCGAGCGAGAGCGAGGGGTGCAACACAAAATTCAGAAGTTACGTGGAGAACACCAAAATGGCAGACCTGCAGCAGTTGGAAGATCAGATCGTCAACCTGAGCCTGCTCGACGCAGCCGCTCTCGTCAAGAAGCTCGAAGAGCGCCTCGGCGTTTCGGCCGCGGCAGCCGCCCCGGTCGTCGTTGCCGGCGGCGGAGCGGCCGCAGCAGCCCCGGCGGCCGTCGAGCAGACCGAGTTTACCGTCATCCTCAAAGATGCCGGCGCCAATAAGATCAACACCATCAAGGCCGTACGCGAGATTACCTCTCTCGGCCTGAAGGAAGCCAAGGACCTTGTCGATGGCGCTCCCAAGACCCTCAAGGAGAACATCAGCAAGGACGACGCCGAGGCCATCAAAAAGAAGTTTGACGGCGTCGCGACCATCGAAGTCAAGTAGTTTTTCGTGGTCCGGCGACCGGCCCGGCAAGCAACTTGCGTGCCAAAGCGGAACGCGCTATGATTCTATTTGTGCGTTCCGCTCGGCTGTATTCCAGATTGCCGGTCCCGGGGCGTAATTCCGTCTTTCCGATCAGCCACAAACCGTAATCTTGCCCGTCTCTGACGGGCCCGGCAGTTTGCGCGCATTGAATCGGAAAGAACAAAATCATTTCCGGCAGCACTTTTTGCCGGCGTAATCGCAGGCCAGGCGGCGGACCTGCTCTTACGACTGTAGTGAGTTGTCAGGCGGCGCGGGCGAAGGTTTCAATAGCGGCGGGATTCGGACATTCTGTCACAGTACAGTGCACAATTCGGTTGTGGCGCTCACGGGGCTTGTTGTCTCCGCGAGCCCTTCCGCTTTTCCCCGCTCAGTGCCTCTCGTCTCGCTTCCTTCTTTCCGCCCATCCACCGATGTCCCGGTCCCGCGCTCTTCTGACGGGTTCCGGCAGGCCAACCAGTAGCCTCGCGGGTGGGCAGGAATACCCGCGAATCTGCTCGAGCAAAACCGGCATCCCCAGCGAGCTTCGCTGCATGGTAACCGGGTCCCCGGCAGTCGTTCGCTGGGGTGGAAAGCGGAAGCGTAACCCCCCTGCGCCCTTCCGCGCAAGTGAAAATCGGCACTGCACTTCACTTTTTGTGCGGCCGTAACCAATACCGTACGACGTTTCCCGAACGAGGCGGGATGCATCGTGCGCAGACAAAAAGGTTCGACGAGCGCAGCACGACCCGGTCTGCCGCTCTTCTTTCCCTCGCGTCACGGGTCCTGAGGAGTAACGAATGTCCAACGAGAACCGCGCGGTTCGCAGCCGTCTCGACTTTTCCAAGATCCCTACAGCGATTCGCATTCCCAATCTCATCGAAGTCCAGCGCCGCTCTTACGAACGTTTCCTGCAGATGGATAAGCTGCCTTCGGAGCGCGACGACTCCGGCCTGCAGTCGGTCTTTACCTCCGTCTTCCCCATCACCGATTTTCGCAATATCTCCCAGCTCGACTTCGTCGACTTCGCCATCGGCAACTGGGAATGCAAGTGCGGTCACCTCAAAGGTCTCCATCACCTGCGCACCACCTGCGTCCATTGCGGCGCCATGGTCATCACTGACCCGTTCCACCCCGGCGACGTCCTCTGCCAGAAGTGCGGCACCTACAACAAGAACACTCCCGACTTCTGCAACAAGTGCGGCGATCCCGTCGGCCTGCAGCTGAAGTACGACCAGGCAGAGTGCGAAGAGCGCGGCATGACCTACTCCGCGCCCGCTCAAAGTCACCGTCCGCCTCACCATCTACGACAAGGATCCCGAGACCGGCGCCAAGTCCATTCGCGACATCAAGGAGCAGGAAGTCTTCTTCGGCGACATTCCGCTCATGACGCAGAACGGCACCTTCATCGTCAACGGCACCGAGCGCGTCATCGTCTCCCAGCTCCACCGCTCGCCCGGCGTCTTCTTTGAGACCGCCAACAACCGCACCTACTTCCTCGGCAAGATCATTCCCTACCGCGGTTCCTGGGTCGAGTTCGAATACGACCAGAAGAACACCCTCTACGTCCGCATCGACCGCAAGCGCAAGTTCCTCGGCACCATCTTCCTCCGCGCCCTCGGCCTCAAGAGCGACGAGGAGATCCTGCGCACCTTCTACACCGTCGACAAAATCAACATCAAAGACGGCAAGCTCTTCTGGACCTTCGATCCCGCCAGCGACAAGCCCACCCACCTGCTCGGCGCCAAGCCCGCCCACGCCATCGTCGTCAAGGGTGACGAGATCGCCCACTCCGGCCGCAAAGTCACCGCCTTCCATCATCAAGGCTCTTCGCGCCGCCAAGGTCACCCAGGTCGAAGTCGAACAGGCCGAGCTCGACGGCGCCATGACCGCCGCCGACGTGGTCGATACCTCCACCGGCGAAGTCTTCCTCGAAGCCAATCAGGAGCTCACCTCCGACAAGCTGCACAAGATCGTCGAAGCCGGCATCGGCTCCGTCGATGTCTTCTTCCCCGAGCGCGATGACATGGGCAACGTCATCACCAACACCCTGCGCCGCGACTCGGTCCGCAAGCCCGAAGAAGCTCTCATCGAGATCTACCGCAAGCTGCGCCCCGGCGATCCGCCCACCCTCGACACCGCCACCGCGCTCTTCGAAGGCATGTTCTTCGATCCGCGCAAGTACGACTTCTCCCGCGTCGGCCGCCTCAAGTTCAACATCAAGCTCTACGAGAATCAGGACGCCACCTCGCTCGACCACCGCACCCTGACGCCCGAGGACTTCTACGCCACCATCCGCTACCTGCTCAAGCTGCGCCGCAACATCGGCATGGTCGACGATATCGATCACCTCGGCAACCGCCGCGTGCGCGCTGTCGGCGAGCTCATGGAGAACCAGTTCCGCATCGGCCTGGTCCGCATGGAACGCGCCATCAAAGAAAAAATGTCCGTGTACCAGGAAATGTCCACGGCCATGCCCCACGACCTCATCAACGCCAAGCCCGTCATGGCCGCCATTCGCGAGTTCTTCGGCTCCTCCCAGCTCTCGCAGTTCATGGACCAGACCAACCCGCTGTCGGAGATCACGCACAAGCGCCGTCTCTCCGCCCTCGGGCCGGGCGGCCTCTCCCGTGAGCGCGCCGGATTCGAAGTCCGCGACGTGCACCCCACCCACTACGGCCGTATCTGCCCCATCGAGACGCCGGAAGGCCCGAACATCGGCCTCATCAGCTCGCTGTCCTGCTTCGCGCGCATCAATGAGTACGGCTTCATCGAGTCGCCCTACCGCAAGGTGCGCGACAGCCGCGTGCTCGACTTCGTGCAGATCACCAACGCCGGCGAAAGCGGCCTGCGCGTCGGCGATCACGTCGAGAAGAGCGAAGCCTTCAAAATGAACGACCAGCTGCAGAAGGATAAGAAGCGGGTCCTCGAGTTCGAGCCCTACTCCTTCTACCTCTCCGCGTGGGAAGAAGATCGCCACACCATCGCCCAGGCCAACGTCGAGCTCGACGAGGGTGGCCACATCGTCGAAGAACTGGTCAACGCCCGCAAGCAGGGCAACTTCGTCCTCGTCAACCGCGCTGAAGTCGACTACATCGACGTCAGCCCCAAGCAGCTGGTCTCCGTCGCCGCCTCGCTCGTCCCCTTCCTCGAGCACGACGACGCCAACCGCGCGCTCATGGGCGCCAACATGCAGCGCCAGTCCGTGCCTCTGCTCGTCTCTGAGGCGCCTCTGGTCGGCACCGGCATGGAAGGCGTCACCGCCCGCGACTCCGGCGCCGTCATCCTTGCCCGCCGCAACGGCGTGATCGACTCGGTCGACTCCGAGCGCATCATCGTCCGCGTCGAAGGTGAGCACCACCCCACCCAGCTCTCCCGTGAGGTCGGCTCCGACATCTATCAGCTCATCAAATTCAAGCGCTCCAACCAGAACACCTGCATCAACCAGAAGCCGATCGTCCGTCAGGGCGACCGCGTCCTCAAAGGCCAGGTCATCGCCGACGGTCCCTGCACCGAGCAGGGCGAGCTCGGCCTCGGCCGCAACGTGCTCGTCGCCTTCATGCCGTGGCGCGGTTACAACTTCGAGGACGCGATCCTCATCTCCGAGAAACTGGTTCGCGAGGACTACTACACCTCCGTCCACATCGAAGAGTTCGAGATCGAAGCCCGCGACACCAAGCTCGGTCCGGAAGAAATCACCCGCGACATCCCCAACGTCAGCGAGCACTCGCTGCGCGATCTGGACGAGTCCGGCATCATCCGCATCGGCGCCAAGGTCCACCACAACGACATTCTGGTCGGCAAGGTCACGCCCAAGGGCGAAACCCAGCTCACGCCGGAAGAGAAGCTGCTCCGCGCCATCTTCGGCGAAAAGGCCGGCGATGTTCGCGATGCTTCCCTCACCTGCCCTCCCGGTATCGAGGGCACTGTGGTCGACGTCCGCATCTTCTCCCGCAAGGGTCAGGAAAAGGACGAGCGCGCCCGTCAGATCGAAGCCGAGCAGATCGCTCAACTCGAGAAGAACCTCTCCGACGAAATCCGCATTCTCACCGATGAGCGCCTCAAGCGCCTCGAAGGCATCCTCGGCGCCAAAGAAGTTCTCGCCGACCTGCACGACGAGCGCACCAACAAGCGTCTCCTCGCCAAGGGTGCCATCCTCGATCGCGACACCATCGAGCGCATCTCCACCCGCAACCTCAAGCGCATCCGCTACAACGACAAGGATCCGCGCGTCAACGAGCAGATCGACGAGATCGAGGAAATGACCTCGCGTCAGATCGACGTGCTCCGCAAAATCACCAACGAGAAAATCGGCAAGCTGCAGAAGGGCGATGAGCTGGCTCCCGGCGTCATCAAGCTGGTCAAGTGCTACATCGCCATGAAGCGCAAGCTCTCCGTCGGCGACAAGATGGCCGGCCGTCACGGCAACAAGGGCGTCATCGCCCGGATCCTTCCGGAAGAAGACATGCCCTACCTGCCCAATGGCACCCCCGTCGAAATCGTGCTCAACCCGCTCGGCGTGCCCTCCCGTATGAACGTGGGTCAGATTCTTGAAACCCACCTCGGCTGGGCCGCGCACGATCTCGGTCACCAGATCGCCGAACTGGTCAAAAAGAATCAGGACGCGAACGAGATCCGCAAGGTCATCGCGGAGAAGTTCGCCAACACCGCCGCCCTCCGCCAGTTGAAAGACCTCGACGACACGCAGCTGTTGCGCGTCGCCGCCGGCATGGGGAAAGGCATCTGGTTCGGCACCGCCGTCTTCGATGGCGCCCGCGAGGGCGAGATCAAGGCGCTGCTCAGCGCCGCCGGCCTGCCCACCTCCGGCAAAACCGAGCTCTTCGACGGCATGACCGGCGACGCCTTCGAACAGCCGGCTACCGTTGGCTACATCTATATGTTGAAGCTCTCGCACCTGGTCGACGACAAGATCCACGCTCGTTCGATCGGGCCGTACTCGCTCATCACCCAGCAGCCGCTGGGCGGCAAAGCGCAGTTCGGCGGGCAGCGCTTCGGAGAAATGGAAGTCTGGGCGCTCGAAGCCTACGGCGCCGCCTACATCCTCCAGGAACTGCTCACCGCCAAGTCCGACGACGTCTTCGGCCGTACCCGGATCTACGAAGCCATCGTCAAGGGCGAAGCCGCCATCGAGCCCGGCGTGCCCGAGTCCTTCAACGTGCTCATTCGTGAATTGCAGTCCCTGTGCCTCGACGTCGAGCTGGTCAAACTGGCCCCCGGCGAAGGCCCCAGAGACGCAAAGAAACAGCCGGTTCCAGAACTGGCCGCAGCAGATTAGCGGTGAACGCTCCGGGGCTTGAACCCGGGGCAGAACGCCGAGGGCTTTAGCCCTCGGCGTGGTAAAAGCACCGGCCTTCAGGCCGGTGAAAAGGGGCAGAAAAAATCGGGGCTTTAGCCCCGGCCAAATCCGCCCAGCCGAGTTTTTAGAGTTACGGAACCTGTCCACTGAGCAATGCGCTCCCGGAAATGGACAGGCTCCCCGAATGAGATCCGGGAACGCAACCGCATGGAGGTTGACCTTGTACCGTTCCAGCCCGTTCGAAATGACCAGCCCCATCACCGACTTCGACGCGATTCGCATCTCGCTGGCCTCGCCCGAGAAGATTCGCAGCTGGTCGCATGGCGAAGTCACCAAACCGGAAACCATCAACTACCGCACCTTCAAACCGGAGCGCGACGGCCTCTTCTGCGCCCGCATCTTTGGCCCCGTCACCGACTGGGAGTGCCTCTGCGGCAAGTACAAGCGCATGAAGCACCGCGGCGTCATCTGCGACAAGTGCGGCGTTGAAGTAACCGTCTCCAAGGTCCGCCGTGAGCGCCTCGGCCACATCGAGCTCGCATCTCCGTGCTCGCACGTCTGGTTCTTCAAGGGCCTCCCCTCGCGCATCGGCCACCTGCTCGATATCTCCCTCCGCGACCTCGAGTCCGTCCTCTACTTCGAGAGCTACGTCGTCGTCGATCCCGGCGATGCCCCCGTCCGCGAGCGCGAGATTATCAAGGACGAAACCAAGTTCCGCGAAATCGATCAGCAGTACCGCCCCACCGGCTTCAAAGGCATGATGGGCGCTGAGGCCATCAAGGAACTCCTCAAGCGCGTCAACGTCGATGAGCTCTCCGTCGAGCTGCGCGAGCGCATGAAGGCCGAAACCTCCCTGCAGAAGCGCCTCAAGTACGCCAAGCGCCTCAAGGTCGTCGAAGCCTTCCGCAAGTCCGGCAACAAGCCCCAGTGGATGATCCTCGACGTGATCCCCGTGATCCCGCCGGAACTCCGTCCCCTCGTGCCGCTGGACGGCGGCCGCTTCGCCACCTCTGACTTGAACGACCTCTACCGCCGCGTCATCAACCGCAACAACCGGTTGAAGAAGCTCATGGACCTGCATGCGCCCGAAGTCATCGTGCGCAACGAAAAGCGCATGCTCCAGGAAGCTGTCGACGCCCTGTTCGATAACGGCCGTCGCGGCCGCGTCCTGCGCGGCGCCAACAACCGCCCGCTCAAGTCCCTTTCCGATACGCTCAAGGGCAAGCAGGGCCGCTTCCGCCAGAACCTCCTCGGCAAGCGCGTCGACTACTCCGGCCGTTCCGTCATCGTGGTCGGACCCGAGCTCAAGCTCCACCAGTGCGGCCTTCCCAAAAAGATGGCCCTCGAGCTCTTCAAGCCCTTCATCTATCACCGCCTCGAGCAGACCGGCCACTGCACCACCATCAAGCAGGCCAAAGAGATGGTCGAGATGCAGGAGCCCATCGTCTGGGACATCCTCGAGGAAGTCATCCGCGATCATCCGGTGCTGCTCAACCGCGCGCCTACCCTCCACCGCCTCGGCATCCAGGCGTTTGAGCCCGTCCTCGTCGAAGGCAAGGCCATTAAGATTCACCCCCTGGTCTGCACTGCCTTCAACGCTGACTTCGATGGCGACCAGATGGCCGTGCACATCCCGCTCTCCCCTGAAGCGCAGGTCGAAGCGTCCGTGCTCATGCTCTCCTCGCACAACATCCTCTCGCCCGCGTCCGGTCAGCCCATCACCGTGCCTACTCAGGACATGGTGCTCGGCCTCTACTACCTGACCAAGTCGAAGAAGGGTGCCAAAGGTGAAGGCCGCGTCTTCGCCAACATCGAAGAAGTCCTCATGGCGCTCGAAGCCCGCGAAGTCGAGACCCTCTCCCCCATCCGTCTCCGCTACTCCGGCTCCGTGCTCGAAATGAGCACCGCCTACGACGATCAGGACCTCACCCACACCGAGCCGGTCCAGTACGACCGTCAGTTCATCACCACCACTGTCGGCCGCGCCATCCTCAACGATGCGCTCCCCCAGGAAATGCCCTACGTCAACGGCCTGCTCAAGAAGAAGGGCATCGGCCAGCTCGTCAACTACTGCTACCTCAACCACGGCCTCGAGCTCACCGTCACCATGCTCGACCGCATCAAGGATCTGGGCTTCCACTACGCCACCATCAGCGGCCTCTCCGTCGGTCTCGATGACATGGTCATCCCCGAAGCGAAGTACGCCACCGTGCGCGATGCGGAAAAGCAGGCCATCGCCGTCCAGCAGCAGTACCTCGACGGCGCCATCACTAACGGCGAGCGCAACAACAAGGTCATCCAGATCTGGTCCGCGGTCACCGAACGCGTCGCCGACGAGATGTTCGACAACATGAAGCGCGCCGACAAAGAAGGCGCCATGAACCCCATCTACATCATGGCCGACTCCGGCGCTCGCGGATCCAAACAGCAGATCCGTCAGCTCTCCGGCATGCGCGGCCTCATGGCCAAGCCCTCCGGCGAAATCATCGAGACCCCCATCACCGCCAACTTCCGTGAAGGCCTCACCGTGCTCGAATACTTCATCTCCACGCACGGCGCGCGTAAGGGCCTCGCTGACACCGCGCTCAAAACCGCTGACTCCGGCTACCTCACCCGTCGTCTGGTTGACGTGGCCCAGGACGTCATCGTCTCCGAGCGCGACTGCAAAACCGTCGAAGGCATCTACGTCACCCCCATCGTTGAGTCCGGCGAGATCATCGAGCCGCTGCGCGACCGCATCGTCGGCCGCGTCTCCCTCGAGAAGATCAAGGACTACGAAGGCCAGATCATCGTCGACATCAACCAGGAAATCACCGAAGACCTCGCCTCGGCCATCCAGGCTGCCGGCATCGAGCGCGTCAAGATTCGCTCCGTGCTCACCTGCGAATCCCGTCGCGGCGTCTGCATCCTCTGCTACGGCCGCAACCTCGGCTCCGGCCGCATGGTCGAGCTCGGCGAGGCTGTCGGTGTCATCGCCGCGCAGTCCATTGGCGAGCCCGGCACTCAGCTCACCATGCGTACCTTCCACATCGGTGGAACCGCCTCGCGTGTCAACGAGCAATCCAAATTGGAAGCCAAAAATAACGGCTCCATTCGCTTCATCAACCTGGCTTCGGTCCGCAGCCGTCAGGGCGACCTCGTCGCCATGAACCGCTCCGGCTCCATCGCCGTGGTCGACGATCGCGGTCGCGAGAAGGAGCGCTACCAGGTCGTCTACGGCGCGCACCTCAAGGTCGAAGAGGGGCAGGCAGTCCAGCTCGGCCAGGTCATGGCCGAGTGGGATCCCTACACCTTCGCCATCCTCACCGAAATCGGCGGCACCGTCCAGTTCAAGGACCTGCAGGAAGGCATCACCCTCCACGAAGAAGTCGACGAGGTCACCGGCCTCTCGCGCCTCGTGGTCGCTGATTCCCCCGATGAGAAGCGCCAGCCCGCCATCGTCATCAAGGGCGGCAAGGGCCAGAAGCGTTATCTCATGCCCAGCCGCTCTCACCTCATGATCCAGGACGGAGACGAGGTCTCCCCCGGCGACATCCTTGCCAAGATCCCGCGCGAAACCACGCGCACCAAGGACATCACCGGTGGTCTGCCCCGCGTCGTCGAGCTCTTCGAAGCCCGCAAGCCGCGCGAAACCGCCATCATCTCCGAAATCGATGGCGTCGTCCGCTTCGGCGAGGTCTCCAAGGGTCAGCGTCGCGTCTACGTCACCGCCGACAACGGCGAGGAGAAGGAATACTCCGTGCCCCGCGGCGTGCACATCAACGTCCAGGAAGGCGAGCGCGTCCGCGCCGGCGAGCCGCTCATGGATGGTCCCCTCAACCCGCACGACATTCTCGCCGTCCTCGGCGAGAAGGAGCTGCAGGCTTACCTGGTCAACGAAATCCAGGAAGTCTACCGCCTCCAGGGCGTGGCCATCTCCGACAAGCACATCGAAACCATCGTCCGCCAGATGCTGCGCTGGGTGAAGATCGAGGAAGTCGGCGACTCCAGCTTCCTGCTCGAACAGCAGGTCGACAAGTTCCGCTTCCGCGAAGAGACGCAGCGTGTCATCACCAACGGCGGCCGTCCGCCTGTCGGACGCCCGCTGCTGCTCGGCATCACCAAGGCCTCGCTCTCGACCGAGTCCTTCATCTCCGCGGCCTCCTTCCAGGAGACCACGCGCGTTCTCACCGAAGCCAGCATCAACGGCGCGGTCGACAACCTGCGCGGCCTCAAGGAGAACGTCATCGTCGGCCGCCTCATCCCCGCCGGAACCGGCATGGAATACTACCGCAACGTCCAGCTCTCACCGGAGCTCGAAGAAGCGGCAGCAAAAATCCAGCAGGAAGTCCAGACCGCCTGGGAAGAAGCCGAACGCGAACTCGAACTGATGCGCCAGGAAGGCGAAGCCGAAGAAATGGCCGCGTCGGAATAAACGCAACGCAATCGATGCGAGCAGGCCCCAGCGCATGGCTGGGGCCTGTTTATTTTGCGTGCTTTTCGACAGCCTCGAAGCGACGATTTGCCGCAATTGATGCTCGGTCCGAGATGATCGTCAATTTGCGCACATTCCTCAGGTGCACCTCTGGTACGCTCAAAGCCAATCCAATGGAGAGAGCTCTAACAGTCTCCGAACTCCGCGACGCCATCCATGGATTCGTGCGGCTGGACTCGGACGAGGTCCGTGTTGTGAACAGCCCGGAGTTCCAGAGGCTTCGCAACATTCACCAGCTCGCGTTGACCTACAACGTTTACCCCGGTGCAACCCACAAACGATTCGAGCACTGTTTGGGCGTCATGGAGCTGGCAAGCAGAATCTACGACGTCGTTACCGACGACCGACATGTGTTGGGCGAGAAAGAGATTCGTTCCATAATCCCGAAGGTGCGCGAATTCGATTGGAACTACTGGCGTCGGGTTCTGAGAATGGCCGCATTGTGCCACGACATGGGACATTTGCCGTTCTCACACGCCGCTGAAGATCTGCTGCCAGAAGGTGTTAGCCACGAGAATATAAGCTACGCAATCATAACCGGCCAAGGAATGGCGAAGATCTGGAAGGAACTCAAGATCCAAGCGACGGACGTGGCAAAGATTGCAGTCGGTCCCAAGTACTCCCAGGAAAGTTTGGGGGTCTGGGAGTCCATACTATCCGAGATCATCATCGGCGACACTTTTGGCGCGGATCGAGTTGATTATCTTCTCCGGGACTCACATCATGCCGGCGTGCAGTACGGCCGCTTCGACCACTACCGCTTGATCGATACCATGAGAGTCCTGCCGAAAGCAGACGCGAAACCCCCGAATGAGAACCCCGCGCAGAGTGCATTCGATTTTGAGGAATTGATCGCCGCTAGGGCGAATGAGTCAAAGGAACCTACCTTGGGCATTGAACAGGGTGGACTTCAATCATCTGAGGCGCTGTTGTGGGCTCGTTACTTTATGTGGACACAGGTTTACCTGCATCACGTCCGGCAAGTCTACGATCTCCATCTGGCGGACTTCCTTAGAGTATGGCTCTCCGACGGGAAGTTTGACCCAGCCCCGGCGCAGCACATCCTTCTCACAGACAACGAAGTAAACGCAGCAATGGCAAAGGCAGCCAGAGATGTTAACGCGTCGGGCCACGAAGCCGCACGATGCGTTCTGACCCGTGGCCATTTTAGGAGGATCTACGAGGAGAATTTCAGAGACCGACAACGGAATCTCCAGTCGTTTGATCTTGTGAAGGCTGCTCTTGAGAATAAATACGGAACAGCGCGGATCAAGTCGAAGCGGATCGCGCAGAAGAAGCAAGGCAAACAGTTTCCCGTTCTGATGAGTTCGGGCCTCGTTGAAAACTCAATCAACCTCTCGGCAACTCTGGAGAGTATCCCGGTTGTGTCAAGTGCAATCCTATTTGTGCACCCCGAAATCAGGGACGAAGCAGCCTCTTGGCTCAGAACGTCCTTGGAGCGTATACTCGCGTAAAGGCGAATAAAAGGCGAAGCTATGACGAACCTCGATCAGTCCTCTCTTGTGTTGAATCTCGCCTTGGCACTCAAGGCTAATGGCAGTTGGGCAGGCGAGACTCACATTCAAAAAGGCTGCTATTTCCTGAGCACACTGCTGGACGTTCCCGTCGGAGTAAAGTTCATCCTCTATAAACACGGGCCGTTCTCTTTTGAACTCAGGGAACTCCTCACCGACATGGAAGCCCAGGGCTTCATCAAGTGGGATTCCCAACCCCCATACGGACCTTCAATCTCAGAGGGCTCTCTGGGTCCCTTGCTGAGAGAGAAGTTCTCGGATTTGGCGGAACGCTTTAAAACCCAAATTGATTTCGTGGCTCATCATTTGGGCCAACGCAACGTCGCGAATTTGGAACGAATTGCAACTGCACTCTACGTAGCACAAGAAGGGTGTGAGGGGGCATCGCGAGTTGGTCGTATTGTTGAGCTAAAGCCTCACGTCGACGTCCTCTTGGCGGAAACAGCTGTTGAGGAACTGGACCATATTTATGAGGCGGCCAAACAAGCACATCTTTTGGCAGCCTCGTAGTCAGCGGTGTCGGCAATTTCTCAGCATTCGCCGATCAAACAACCTCACGCACAACCGGATTTTGTACCTGAGGCACGGTTTCAGCCGCCCCCCAAAAACAGCGGCGCCAAAGGCGCTTCCTTGCCGCCGCAGGCCGTGGGCGGATGCGCGCAGCGCCTGGAAGCCGACTCGCTTCAATTCCGTCTTCTGCTCATCCCCGCCGACCCTTCAACCCGCCTGCGCCATCTGCTTCCGCCGCGGCCGTCCCCCCTTCAACCCATTCGCCCGGGAAGCCTTGCGTTTAACAGCGCTCCTCACCGATCCTCCGCTCCGCCCAATCTCCGCCATCCACCGCTTCGTTCCATAAATGTGCTTCAGCAGTCCAGGCACATAATGATCGACATCCAGGTCCGGCCAGCGGAGTCCTGTTCCGTTGCCGAGAATTTCGACGTGCGACACCTCTGCCCGCGTCGCGTTCTCCAGACCCTGTAAATCTTCCCGCGGAATGATCTCCCTGCGCCCATCGCTCAGCCGCAGAACCAGCAGATCCAGACCCGCACCCGGCCTGTACTCCACCGAAACGACCCGCGGCTCCCGCTCAGACGCCGCGGCCCTCGCGATGGCCCGGTCGATCTCGGCATCCGTCGTCACAACCTTATGCTTGCCCATGAATTCCCTCCCACAATGCGACCAGTTCTCGAAAATGCGCCGCTGCGGCCTCAAGAATCTTCCTCACGTCCGACCTCCTCGCATTCCCAGGCCGAACAGCATCCCATCGTTCCGCCAGCGCGACGCTCCCATCCAGACGCAGATCCACAATCGCCTCCGTCTCGCTCAGAAAGCCATGCACGTGTCGAGGCGGATGGTCGTTTGAATAGGCGACGAATTGAACCGCGCCGAAGGTCAGCGAACCCACGCCCAATTATAACCTAAGCGGCTTAGGTTTAGATACTCTGCGAAACTCGCCACTCGAACAAGGGGCTTCAAGCCCCGGCGCACTTCCCGTACCAGAGAACAAATCGAAAAAGAGCACACCACCCCCAGCCTTTTAACCCTCCGCCAACCATCCCCGACCCCCATCCCCGAATCCCATCTCCGAGGACACAATCCATGAATTCACTCTGCCGAGCCTTTGCTGTCTCCGCCGTTGCCCTGTCACTCACCGGCTCACTCGCCATCGCCCAGGACCACCCCGACGACCGCGACCACCACGACGACCACCACCAGGACCACCACCAGCAATACGTCCACCACGACGACTGGCGCAAAGGCTCCCGCATCCGCCACGAGGACTGGGACCGCGGCGAGCGCGTCGAAGACTGGCACTCCCATCATCTCCGCCGGCCGCCCTCCGGATACGAATGGCGCTATGTCGACGGCAACTATATCCTCGCCCGCCCCAACGACGGCCTCATCTTCTCCGTCACCATCGGCCGCTGATCTTTCGCGCTACATCAAAACGGGCCGACAGCTTCTGCCGGCCCGTTTCTGTTCTCGTCCAAACCCTCAGTGCTGATCGTGGTCGTGGTCATGGTCGTGACTGTGCCGCCAGTCCCAGTACTCCTTCTTGTCCGCATCGCTCCGCCGGTTGAAATCCTCATGCCGCCGATGCGTGTCGCCTTCCCACTGCACGTAGTAACCGCTCTCGCCCGCCCACACGTGATAGTCGCGATGGTACGGATCGTAGACGCGCGCGTGCACCGCGCAGCCCACGCTCAGGAGCGAAGCCGCAAAAATCGCGGCCGTGAAAAATCGAGTGAACGTCCGAATCACTGAACGCATGATCGTTTCCTTTCCGCGCCGGTTTCTCCGGCGTCCACCTGTCCGGATGCGCTCCCTGAATCCGCCGGTTGCCCATCATCCTCGTAACCCCTCCAGGGCCAACTAGTTTCCATCCCCTCAAATCTCCCGTTTACATCCCTTCCCGATTTTGTTTAGTATCCGAACAAATGAAGACGCTGCACGAGAAGCTCTTCGAGACCGACCGCTTCCTCATCGCCGCCGAGCTCGTCTCCGTGCGCGGTTCCATGAACGAGCGCACCACTCTCAAGGCCCGCGCCTTCGCCACCGACCTCGCCGCCAGTCCCGCGATCGACTGGATCTCGATCACCGACAATGCCGGCGGCAACCCGCAACTAGCGCCCCTTGCGCTCGGCCGCCCCATCCTCTATGCCGGCAAAGAGGTCGTCATCCACCTCACCTGCAAGGACCTCAACCGCAACGGCCTCGAGTCCGAAGCCTGGATGCTCAACAGCGAAGGCTTCTACAACATCCTCGCCATGACCGGCGACTATCCGGTCGGCGGCAGCGAAGGCCTGGCCAAGCCCGTCTTCGACATCGACTCCATCGGGCTCATTTCGTTGTTGTCCCGAATGAATCGCGGTCTCAACCCCCGTGAAGCCGTCGCCAAAGCCCAGCCGCTCGAGCAAACCCACTTCACCATCGGCGCCGTCACCTCCAGCTTCAAGCTCCGCGAAGGCGAGCTCATTCCCCAGTACCTGAAGCTGCAGAAGAAGATCGAGTGCGGCGCCGAGTTCATCATCAACCAGATCGGCTTCGACTCCCGCAAGATCTCCGAGCTCCGCGCATGGCTGGATGCGATCTCGCAGAGCGCGCACGGCCTGCGCCCCACGCCCCTCATCGGCAACGTCTACGTCCTCAATCCCCGCGTCGCCGAGATCTTCCACTCCGGCCGCATTCCTGGCGTCGTTCTCACCCAGCCCCTCGCCGACCTCTGCCGCCAGCAGGCCACCTCACCTGACCAGGGCAAAGCCTTCTTCCACGAGTTCGCCGCCAAACAGATCGCCATCTATCGCGGCCTCGGCTTCCGCGGCGCCTATCTCGGCGGCGTCCACGACCTCTCTTCCATCGAGAAGATCCTCGCCCTCGAACGCACCTTCGCCCCCGACGACTGGCGCCTGTTCGCCCGCGAGATCCAGTTCTCCCGCCCCGGCGAGTTCTTCTTCTACGCTCAGGATCCCGGCACGCTTCCTCGCCGACCCCGCGCGTGAAACGCCACGCTCGCCCATTCGCTCCAAACACGTAACCGTCAACTATCAGATCTCGAAGCTCTCCCACGACCTCATCTTCGAGCCCTCCACGCCCTTCGCCCGTCTCGGCGCCAAGCTCTGCGCCCACTCCAAAGACCCCATGCAGGGCCCCGGCCCTCTCCGCGCTCTCGAACACCTCAGCAAATCCGTCCTCTACCAGTGCAAGGACTGCGGCGACTGCTCACTGCCCGAGATCGCCTACCTCTGCCCCGAATCGCAATGCGCCAAGAACCAGCGCAATGGCCCCTGCGGTGGCACTCGAGCCGGACGCTGTGAAGTTGACGGCTATGGCGACTGCATCTGGCTTCGCGCGTACGAGCGCCTCCAGCGCGACGGCCGCGAGCAATCGCTCCTCGATCATGTTCCCGTCATCCAGAACCAGCGCCTGCGCCGCACCTCTGCCTGGGCCAACAACTGGCTTGGCCGCGATCATGCTGCTAAACGCGAGCGCCTCACCGCCTCCGACCCCGGCCGCCCCACACCCACCGCCCCCGCAGAATCCGTCACTCCCAAACCGGAGACCGTCCGCTCATGACCCGCCCTCTCAACATCATCGGCGAGCTGATGAACAACTCCTTCGCCCGCGCCCGCAAGGCCTTCATCGCACGCGACCCGCAGGGTTATCAGCATCTCGCCAAATTACAGGCCGATGGTGGCGCCACCTGGCTCGACCTCAACCTCGACGGCACCCAGCAACTCCAGGTTCGCCGCCAGGAAATGCTCGACTTCCTCCCCGAAGTCATCTCCGCCATCCAGGAAGCCACGCCCACACCCCTCTGCTTCGACAACCCCTCCATCGACTACCAGCGCGTCGCCCTCGAACATTACGACCGCAACAAAAGCGGCCCGCCCCATCCTCAACTCCATCGCCGCCTCGCGCGAGCGCCTCGACGAAATGATCGACCTCGTCCGCCAATATGACACTATGGTCATTGTGATGGCGTCTGAAACCTTCGCGCCCGGCGGAACCGCGCAGTGCATGAATCCCCACGACTCGCTGCGCGCTGCCAAACAGTTCGTCGAGATCCTCACCACCAAGGCCGACCGCCACCTCGATCAGATCCTCATCGATCCCGGCCTTGCCCCAGTCGGCGCCGATACCTACGGCCTTGTCAACATCGGCCTCGATGCCATGCACCTTATCTCCGCCGACGCCGACCTGCAGGGCGCTCACATGGTCGTCGGCCTCTCCAACTTTGCCTGGGGCACGCCCAAAGGCGTCCGCGAAGAACTCGAGATGGCGTACCTTACCCTTAGCACGGAAGCGGGTCTCGACTTCGCCATCGCCAACCCCGACCGTATCGCCGGCCCGCTTCCCGGCGATCACCCCATGGTCTCCAAACTTCGCGACGCACTCGACCAGGGCCGTCCCCGCGACGGGGAAACCGTCGACATCTCTGGCTTCCGCCAAATCGAAGCCGTGATGGGCATCTGCATCGAAGCCCAGACCGTCGACCTCTGAAATGACCCCAACCATCCCCACTGCTGCCGGCGACCGCCGCATCTGGCTCCGCGTCGGTGCGCTCCTCGACGGCCTCAGCATCACCCCCCTGCGCAATGCCCACATCGTCTACGACAAGAATCAGATACTCTTCGTCGGCGAACAGTCCCCTCCCCACGACCTTCTGAACCCCGAACAGCAAGCGCCCGATGCCGACCTCCCCAACCACACGCTCCTTCCCGGCCTCATCGACGCGCACACCCATCTCTTCCTCGAAGGCGGTGAACTCGACCCCGCCCAACGCACAGCCTCTCTCCACCAATCCCCCAACCAACTCCGCGAACTCGCCCGCGCACGCCTCGAGAAGCTCATCCACCTCGGCATCGTCGCTTGCCGCGACGCAGGCGACAAAGACGGCGTAGGCCTCGCCCTCAGCCAACTCTCCGCAAGTCACCGTCCCCCCATGCCTTACGTGGATAGCCCGGGCGCCGCCATCTATCACCGCGGCCGCTACGGGTCCTTCATGGCTGAGCCCCTCGAGGAATACGGCTCACCCGCGGAATGTGTCGAAGCTCGCATCCGCGCCGGCGCCGACCGCATCAAGCTAATCGCCACAGGAGTCATCGACTTCAAAAAAGGCGCAGTCACCTCCGAGCCGCAAATGACTACCGAAGAAATCAGCGCCCTCGTTGCCGCCGCGCATTCCTTCGGCAAACAAACCCTGGCGCACGCCTCCGGCGGCACCGGCATCGACCGCACCATTGATGGCGGCGTCGACACCGTCGAACACGGCTTCTTCATCACCGACGATCAGCTCGCCCGCATGCGCGATCGCAACATCGCGTGGGTCCCCACTTTTGCTCCTGTCCAGGCACAGCTCGACCAAGCCGACCGATTAGGCCACGACACCACCGTCGTTTCAAACCTGAAGCGTATCCTCGATCAGCACGCCGCCAGCCTCGTCAAAGCCCAACAACTCGGCGTCACCATCATCGCCGGCAGCGATGCCGGCTCGTACGGCGTCCCACACGGTCTCGGTCTTCTCTTTGAGTTGGAACTGATGGAGCGCGCCGGCCTCGCGCCGCTCACTGTCCTGAACGCCGCCACTGGAGCCCCCTCACAACGTCTGGCGTTCAAAGACAGCTTCGGTCAGATCCGCCCCGGTTTCCGCGCCCGCTTCATCCTCACCGCGCACTCGCCGCTGGACTCCGTCGCGAACCTGCGGAAGCCCGGCACCATCATCTTCGACGGCGCTGTCCTCGCAACCGACGCGTCGCTGAACCCCTGCGGTCTCTGACCAAACCGGCGACCCACCTGTGACCTGCAACCCGTAACCTGTAACCTGGGCGGCCCCAGAAAGTCGAAGGGGCAGGTCCCCTTGCGGGTTCCTGCCCCTTCTTCCGATTTATCGAAGATCTGGCTTCGGCTACCTGATCACGCCCTGTTGCTGCCGGCCTCGCCCGAGCCTGCGAGCTTGCGCCCGCGCTCCCGTGCGCTTCCGTCAACCCATCTGACGTGTGAGCATCTATCGCCGCCGTCCGCAGGCCTCCGGTTGCCCGGCCTCCTGCTGGAACCCCCGGTTTCCCGTGAGCCCCCTGAGCTGCGTTGCCGCCTCTCCTGACCGCTTCGTTTTGCTCTCTTCTTCGGGAGGATTGCTCCTCCGTTGAAAGAATCATCGCACAATTCTGTATTCCCGCAAGTCCTTTATTTCTGTGCAAATCCGGGTATTTGTGTGCAAAATGGCGGGCAAAAAACGCCGCCTGCACCAGCCGCTGTGCAAGCTCCCCGCAGCCCGCCTTTTGGTTGAAGCTCTCCTCGCTCTGCACTAGAACATGTAACAGTGAAAGTTACGATTCAGGACCCGCCCGTTCCCTGCTTTCTCGATAGGAACTGTCCCGGTCTGGGGCACAGCCATCCTCTACAATGATCCTTCGCATTTGATCCTCTCGAACCGAGGCACATCGCGATGGCAATCGAAACCGTGTCGTTTGCAGGACTGCCTGACTGCCTGAAGATCTCCAACGGCACAATCGACCTCATCGTCACGACTGCCGTTGGCCCGCGTATCCTCTTCTACGGCTCCGCTGGCGGCCGCAATCACCTCGGCAGCTTCCCCGACAGCTCCGTCAAAACCGCCCTCGGATCCTGGAAGCCCTACGGTGGCCATCGTCTTTGGGTCTGGCCCGAACTCTTCCCCGCCACCTACGCGCCCGACAACTCACCCATTGAGCACGAAGCCCAGGGCGACCTCAGCCTCACCCTGCATCAAACCGCAGACAGCGCCGGCATCGAAAAGCGCATCCGCATCAGCCTCGCGCCCTCCGGCTCCAAAGTTCACCTCGAGCACACCGTCACCAGCCACAACCTCTGGCCCATCGATGTCGCTGTCTGGGCCATCACCATTGTCGGTTCCGGCGTTGGCATTGTTCCTCGCGTCCCTTTCCAGACCCACGATGAGTACGCCCCCGTCACGCAGCCCCTTGCCCTCTGCGCATTCACAGATCTGCAGGATCCGCGCTTTACCCTCGGTCTCAAATACATTCTTCTTCGCGCCGATCCCGCCCGCAGCAGCGCGCAGAAGTTCGGCCTCCGCAATAAGGAAGGCTGGTGCGCCCATCTTCTCGGCGACGAGCTCTTCGTCAAGCGCTTCACGCACCAGAATCGCGCCACTTATCCGGACTACCAGGTCAACACCGAAGTCTATGTCGAGGGAGCCTTCCAGGAAGTCGAGCTCATGGGACCGCGCCGCACCCTGTGGCCTGGCGAGTCCCTGCTGCATTCCGAGGAGTGGCACCTCTTCCCGGGCATCAAAGTCGCCCCCGGCGCGCCCGATCTCGACGAACTCGACCGCGCACTGACACCGGTGATCCAGTCACTTTCGTGAGGCGCCTCGTCAAAACTGTTCGGCTCTGACGCTCTGCTTCGCTGCTATCTCACCGCGCGTGCCCCATCCTCCGCCTCCGCCGGCGCCGGCTGGCACCCGCCTTGTTTCATCCGTTTCTCCACATACATCGCCGCGTCCGCCGCGTTCAGCAGCGCATCCTTCGTTGTTCCGTCCTCCGGATACAGCGCAAGACCAATGCTCCCCGAACCGCGAATGACATTCCCGTCCACCGCAAACGGGTCGTCGAAGCAGCGCTCCAGACGCAACGCAATCTCCTCTGCGTCCCCGCGGCAGCGTACCTTTGGCGCCAGCACCGCGAACTCGTCTCCGCCCACACGCGCCAGCGTGTCTTCGGGACGCAGCTGCCGCTGCATCCGCGCCGTCACCTTCTTTAGATAGGCGTCTCCGCATCGATGCCCGTACCGGTCGTTGACCCCTTTGAATTCGTTCAGGTCGATGTAGATCAGGCCAAAGACCGTCCCCGCCCTGTGCGCCGCTTCGATCAACCCATCCAAAGCCTTCTCCAGCGAGAATCGGTTATGGATGTCCGTCAACAGATCGAACTCCGAGCGGTGCACCAGGTCCGCGTGCAGGCGCGACGTTTCAACCGCCAGCGCGATCAGCCCCTCCGCCATCGACACCGCCTCTGCCTGCCGTGACCCGCGGCATTCATTGCAAAGCACGCAGATTGCTCCCAACTCCGGTGCAAACGGCGCCACGATCGGATACCGCTCCACCTGCGCCTCTTCCACCGCATCCTGCGGCTTCTGTCCTGCCGTCATTCCGTCCGCGATTTCGCACCAGCATGGCGCCCCCTCCAGATGGAAGGACACCAGGTCCGTAATCTCCCCAAGGATCTCCCCCAGCGCACGGCCCGCATTCATCCCTTCCAGGATTCTGCTCCGGCGCTTCTCGATTGCCGCTACCTTCGCCGTCTGCCGCCGCATCCTTCGCTCGGTGCTCCAGATCCGCGCTCCCACCGTGAACACCACGGCCAGCAGCAGCCCAACCAGATACAGCAGGTGCCGGACATCCAGCCATGGCGGCGGCTTGACGATCACCACATCGTCAAAAGACCGCATCACGATGCTGAACGGCACATCGCCATAGAACGGATCCGCATTCGCCAGCATGCAGATTCCCGTTACCCGGACCTGCGCCCCCACCGGAACCTGTTTCATCTCCGGCAGTGGCGTGCGGCTCAGCGAACCAGGATGGCGCAGAATCGCTGACACCAGATGGCCGTCTGCTGTCAGTACATACTCGTCCTGCGTCGCTTGCCGGACTTCCGTCACTACCTGTCCCTCCAGCGCGACAAGATCGAAAACTTGGCTGTGCGCGCTGTTCCCGCCCTGCGCCAGACCACGCCATGTCGACACCGCGGGGGCCACCGGTGCCGCTATCCCCCTGTCCCGCACCTCGCCCCTCTCCAGATCCAGAAATCCGTTTTGCACGTCCGGGAATCCCGTCGCATCCGCCAGGTCTCCGACCTTCAGCGGTTGGTAGGCCTGCGCGATGATCCACAGGCTTTTTGCGCCGTCCTGCAGTACCAGCCCCGTTCCCGGCTGATAGTAGGTGATCGTTCCGCGCACCCGCATCCGCTGGCTCAGATCGCTCATCTGATACCCAATGATCACGCGGTCCATCGGCGTCACCGGCAGCGACCACGGATCGACCCTCATCCGCCGCAATACCTTCACGTCTCCCGGTGACTGGATGTGGAACAGTACTCCGGTCTGCTGCATCTTGTTGTCAAAATGCCCTGAGACCACCCCGGTGATCTCCACATCGGCATCCAGAAGGTTTTTCAGTACGCTCTCGTCCCGGTTGTCCATGTGGGCGTCCGCGTGCGCCCCGTCCACCAGCATCTGCAGATAGGTATCCGGCACCGGAAAAATCGAACTCGGCGTCAGATCGGCGGCGCGGATCAGCGCCCGCACGCGTACCCGCCTGCAGTCGATCTCCCCCCGGATCATCTGCCTGTACGTCGCCGCCACTGGCGCGGGCGGCGCTCCGTGGTGCAGCACGGTGATATCGACTCGCCTGAATGTAGCTGCGGAAGCTCTCGTGCGTCGTTCCCCGGATCAGCACGCGATCTCCCGGCACCAGCTCCAGGTTCGCCGGCGCATTCACGTAAATCGCCACGTCCGCGTCCTGCACGAACAGCAGATTCTCGTAGGACCGGAAATACGACACCGTCGCTGTCACCGATACCGGCATGTGCCGGCTCGCTTCCGCATAGCTCAGCTCGTTGATCCGGTCCAGCGTGGACCCGCGACGAGGCGCAGCCCACACACTCCCTGCACACAGCAGAGCCGCCACCAGGCCGCGGACGAGCCTCTTCACGAACACGTTGGATTACGACGGCCTTTACGCCGGCGCCTCCGTTTTCCTGCATCGGCAAAAATGTCCACAGGATCATGTATCTGTCGCGATTTCGACCCATCCAGCGGACCGCGCGAAGATGCATCATTCCAATACCATCGTTATCCGCCGTGATTTCCCAACTCCATCCGTGTAGAATCGTAGATTCACTCACCGGCTAATCCCCGCTTTTATTTCCCAGCGGCCGGTGAACGATCCCCAGGAGGCTGCCGTGACTCTGTCTGCGCGACGCATCCCCAGCCTGCGCCTCGCACACCCCTTTTGCCTTGCACTTTTCGTCTTAACCTTCACCCTGATCCCGGTCCCCACGCTCTCCGCCCAGACCACCTCCAGCCTCTCCGGAACCGTCTCCGATCCCTCCGGTGCCGCTCTGCCCGGCACCACCGTCACCGCAAAGAACCTCAACACCGGAGCCATTCGCGCCACCAACACAAACATCGGCGGCCTCTACCAGCTCCTTTCTCTTCCCATCGGCGATTATCAGATCGTTGCCCACCACGACGGCTTTGCCGACGAGCTTCGCACCGGAATCCATCTCAACGTCGGTCAGGACGCGACAGCCAACCTCCAACTCCACATCGGCGACCTCCGCCAGCAGATCACCGTTGGCGCCGATGCCTCTGCAATCAGTCTCACGACCACCGACATCTCCGGCCTCGTCGGCGAACGTCAGGTAAAAGACCTGCCTCTCAACGGGCGCAGCTTCGACCTGCTCCTCACCCTCAATCCAGGCATCGTCAACTTCACTGCGGAAAAAACCGGCGGCATTGGCGTCTCCAATTCCACCGTGGGCAACAACTTCGCCGTCTCCGGCAACCGCCCGCAACAGAATCTCTTCCTCCTCAACGGCGTCGAGTTCACCGGCGCAGCCGAAAACAACATGCAGCCCGGCGGCACCAGCCAGGAACTCCTCGGCGTCGACGCCGTCCGCGAGTTCAACGTCCTCCGCGATTCGTACTCCGCCGAATACGGCAAACGCCCCGGCGCGCAGGTCCTCATCGTCACCCAGAGCGCCGGCAACCAGCTTCATGGCTCCGCGTTCGAATTCCTCCGCAACAGCGCACTCGACGCGCGCAACTATTTCAACGGCGGGTCCATCCCGCCCTTCCAGCGCAATCAATTCGGCGGCGCCCTCGGCGGCCCGCTGCAGAAGAACAAAACCTTCGCCTTCGGCAACTACGAAGGATTCCGCCAGCACCTCCACCAGGCCGGCGTTGCGCTCGTCCCCGATGCCAACGCCCGTAACGGCTATCTCCCCTGCAAGCTCGTCACCCCCGCGCCCAATCCCTGCCCGCCCTCCGGGCTCGTCAACGTCGGCATTGGTCCCGGCGTCGCTCCGCTGCTGAACCTCTGGCCCACGCCCGACGCCGGCTCGCCCGACTTCGGTGGCATCGCTGAAGTCTTCAACTCCCCGCTCCAGACCATCCGCGACGACTTCGGCACCCTGCGCTTTGATCGCAATTTTGCTCGACGCGATACGCTGACCGGCGTCTACACCATCGACGACTCCAGCGATGTCACCCCCACCGCAGCCAACCTCCTCAGCACCGACCTCGAATCCCTCCGCGAGCAGGTAGCCAGCATCGAAGAAACCCACATCTTCTCCCCCACCCTCCTCAACGTCGCTCGCGTCGGCTACTCCCGCGCCGCCTATTTCTACACCGGCGAGCCCACCCCCGGTAGTCCTGGCGCCTCCCTGCCCGGCTTCGTTGCCGGCAAGCCCATCGGTACCGTCGTCGTCGGAGGCAGCGCCGCCGCCAATCCCGCCGCGCAGGTTTCCCTCGCCGGCAGCAACACCGGCAACGATCTCCACATCGCCCGCAACCTCTACACGTATGAAGACCGCGTCACCCTCACCCGCGCCCGCCACGACCTCAGCGCCGGCGCGTGGTTTCAGCAACTCCAGGCCAACGAAGATCTCGCCCTTACACAATTCGGCCAGGCGACCTTTACCGGTCTCCAGCAGTTCCTCCAGGGCACCGTCGGCAGCTTTCTCTATGACCCGGCCCCCACCGAGATGAACTGGCGCTCGCTGCTCGGCTCGTGGTACCTCCAGGATGTCTGGCGCGCTTCGCCGAAACTCACCCTCTCCCTCGGATTCCGCGACGAATTCACCACCGGCTGGAACGAAGCTCACGGCCGCGCCGCGAATTTCGTCTTCGTCAATAACGTCATTCAAACCGCGCCCCACGTCGGCGGCTCCGCCTTCACCGAAAACAACGCGAAGTTCCTGCCTCAACCTCGCATCGGCCTTGCCTGGAGCCCCTTCAGCAACCGCACCGTCATCCGCGCCGGCTTCGGCATGTACAACGATCTGCAGGACGCGCTCGGCTACCGCATGGATCAGAACGCGCCTTTCAATCCCTCGTACTCCATTGCCAATCTCCCCGTTTCCCATTTCCCGTTGCCACCGTCGCCCATTCCCTCCAACGCAAAAATCGCACCCGCCGGCGTTCAGCCGGACTTGAAAACCCCAACCCTCCTTTCCTGGTCGTTGCGCCTTGAGCAGCAACTCACCACCGACACCGCCCTCACCGTCGCCTACATCGGCTCCCACGGCTATCACGAGATCGTCTCCCTCGACGACAACGAGCCCACGCCAACCATCTGCCCCGCTTCCCCATGCCCCTCTGCTTACCCCGCCAACTTCCCTTCACCCCTCGCCGGGGCTGCGGTCCCTGCGGGATCTTTCTACATTCCCAGCGGCACAACCCTCGCCAACCCGGCTCTCGGAGCCGCCTGGGCCTGGTTCTCCCGCGGCGATAGTTCGTACCACGCCCTTGAACTCGACCTGAATCATCGCCTCAGCCATAACTTCTCCATCCGCGGCACCTATACCTGGTCCAAAGCTCTCGACGATGGCGACTCGCTCAACGGGACCGCCGCGGGCAACGCTCCAGGCCTCGTCTCCAATCCATTCGAGCTCCGCGCCGACCGGGGCCCCGCCACCTATGACGTTCGCAACATCGGCGTCATCAGCGAACTCTGGCAGCTTCCCCTGGGCCACCATCGGCGCTTTTTCTCCAACGCCGATCGCATCGCCAATGCCCTCATCGGTGGCTGGACCGCCAACTCCATCGTCACCCTGCAGTCCGGCTTCCCTTTCACTCCGCAACTCAGCTACAACCCATCGAACAACGGCGACACCAAAAACCCCGTTCGCCCTTTCCTCAATCCTGCGTTCCATGGCAATCCGATCGTCGGCAAAGTCGGCGAATGGTATAACCCCGACGCATTCCTCGCCCCACCCACTGGATCGGGCTTCTACGGCAACCTCAGCCGCGATTCGCTCACCGGCCCCGGCATAACCGAGTGGGATTACTCCATGTTCAAAGACACCGCTCTCCAGGAGCGCCTCCACCTGCAGCTCCGCGCCGAGTTCTTCAATATCCTCAACCACTCCAACTTCAATACGCCCAACCTCGTCGTCTTCACGCCCTCAGGACTCTCGCCAACAGCAGGGATTATCACCAGTACCTCCACTACCTCCCGGCAGATCCAGTTCGCCGCAAAACTTCTCTGGTGATTCCGGAAGCGCGCCCGCCCGCACAATTTCCGGCCTTCGCAAGAGCTTGCGGTTCCCCGGCTCACCACCGGGACCCGGCAGCAACTCCCGCCCTTTCATAAGGTTGGCCCGCTACCCCTGCGCACGTAAGCCGGTGAGCCTGCCAGTCGTCTTCAAAATATTTCCCGCAATCATTGCGTCAAATATTCGTTTATTGTATCAATGATTGTATGACGACACATTATCCTCCGTTCCGTGGCCCCTCCCTCATCCTGCTGGCGATCGTCCACATCCTGATCTTCGTGGCCGGTCTCGTGGCAGCCGCGACGCTCCGTCATGGAGCGCCTTTCCTCACCCCGTTTGCCTCGGCCGAACAGCTTCGCCTGTTTTTCGCGCAGAACCCCACCGCCCAGCGCGTCGGCAGCTTCTTCCTGTTCTGCTCGGCGATCCCCTTTGGAATTTTCGCCGTCACCGCCGTCAGCCGACTCCGCTTCCTCGGCGTCCGAGCCGCCGGCACCAACATTACCCTCTTCGGTGGCCTCACCGCCGCGCTCGCCCTGTTCTTCTCCGGCATGACGGGCTGGATCCTGTCCCTCCCGGAAGTCCTCGCTTCGGCCCCGCTCGCAAAAGCCATCTACTTCCTCAGCTTCCTCTCTGGCGGAGTCTTCTACGCCGTCGGGTTCGGCCTCCTCGCCGCCGGCATCTCCGTCACCTCCTGGTTCACTCGCCTGCTTCCGCGCTGGCTGGTGGCGCTCGGTATGTTCGTTGCTGTCGCGGGAGAGTTGTCCTCGCTCAGCCTCATTACCTTTCCCGCAAATTTCTTCATCCCCATCACCCGCTACATCGGCTTTGTCTGGATGATCCTGGCCGCGGTCACCCTGGTGCGAGTTCCCCGTTCCCTGCGCACATCGCCCGGCCAGCCCGCGCAGACGAACGCAGCTTAACCGGACCATTTCTCCGATCCTTCGCCGACCCGAGAACACTGCGTGGAGAGAGACTGAATGCATAGCTCGCCGCGAGTACGTCCGAAAGACAACAAGCCACATCAGGGAGGCATGCTGATGCCATACTCGCGATTGCAACCCACCAGTTGTCGTGCACGAACGGCCGGCGCCGCTTTGGCTCCGTATCGGCTTCTGGATCTGCACGGCGATCGCTGTCGCCGTGGTCATCCGGCGTCTTCTCGCGCTGGCGCATCCCTCTGCCTCAGGGCCGCCCGAAATGGCCGCGCTCGATCAGGTATTCGCTGCGCACGCGGCCCTGACCCTCGCCCATATCATTCCCGCTCTTGCCTTTGTCCTTCTCACGCCCTTCGCACTTTTCCGGCGCTTCGCCACACTGGTCTGGCCGGAGCGGTGGCTCTTCCCCCTCGGAGTCATCGTCGGAATCACCGCCTATGCCATGAGCGTCGATGCCGTCGGTGGCTGGATCGAGCGCAGCGCCGTCCTGTTCTTCAACAGCCTCTTCCTCTTTTCCCTTGCGCGCGCCTGGTTTTACAAAGGCCGCGGCCAATCAGCTCTCAAAAGGCGCTGGCTCATCCGCGCCGTTGTCGTTCTTCTGGGAATTGCAACCACGCGGCCCGTGATGGGAATCTTCTTCGCCACCAGCCGGCTCACTCACATGACTCCCCGTCAGTTCTTCGGCATCGCTTTCTGGATCGGCTTCTCCATCAACTGGATGGTAGTGGAGCTTTGGCTGCGCCTCAGGGAACGACCCGCGACAGCCTGACCTCGCAAATCAGCGTCCGGATCTCCGCATCAATCCGGTTTGGTCGTACGCTTTTTCGCTTTGCCGATGTCCCGGTAACCCGGGTGAATGCCGGGCGCCATCCCCTGACGGTTCGCGACTTTCGTCAACAACGACTCCAGATGCGCGCACTCTGCGGGAGTGAGCCCTGCGCACATCACCCGGTTATGCTCTCGCGCCAGCTCGCCGATGGAACGGAGTGCATCCAGGCCCTGCGCTGTCAGTCGCAGAGAGTAGAGCCGCCGGTCGGTCGCATGGGGCTCGCGCACCAGAAGTCCACGCGTCTCCAGTGCATCGATCAATGCGACCAGGCGGCTCGGGTGCATGCGCAGCGCTTTCGCCAGATTCTGCTGGCTGATCCCCTCCTGCTGCCGCACAATCCTCAGAATCCCGGCATCGGGAGGCGTCAGTCCAAGCGGAGCCAGCAGCCGCGCGAACTCCTGGGCCGAGCGCCCTCCCACCTGCGAAAGCAGGAACGCAACCTGAGAAGGCCTGGCCCCATGAGATTTATTTGCCATCGATGGGCATGATTCTACCGCACAATCGTTAAGAGAATGAACGAAATTGAGTCGTTTCTGACACTCCCTGAACGTTATTGCTTTCCCCAACCCCCTCCACCGGGAGTCTCGATGCGCAGCAGGTCGCCCGCATCCAGAAGCACGCTGCATTTCCCCGGCAGTTCCATCACCTCTCCCGTCCCTGCCTTCGTCACCGTCGCCCGACCTGCAGCTCCGAGATCGCCGCCTTCGAGACCCCACGGCCGGAACTTTCTCCGTTCCGCCAGAAGCGTAACCTGTGCCGGACCCAACAACTCGATCTCCCGAATCAACCCATCCCCGCCCTGGAATCTCCCCGTCCCGCCTGAGCCCTTGCGATACCCATATCGCCGCACGCGAAACGGATACGCATATTCGAGGGCCTCAATCGGCGTGTTGAGCGAATTCGTCATGTGCGTCTGCACTCCCGAGATACCGTCGATTCCCGGTCGCGCCCCCATTCCGCCCGCCATCGTTTCGTAATAAGTGAAGGGCTGCCCGCTTCGCGGATCGATGCCCCCGATCGTCAGATTGCTCATCGTTCCCGCGCTCGCCGCCGGAACCCGATCCGGCACAGCCTGCGCGAGCGCTCGCATCAGCACATCCACGATCCGCTGCGAGGTTTCCACGTTCCCGCCCGCCACCGGCACCGGCGGCCGCGCATCGACAATGCTCCCCGTCTCCGTTACCAGCGTCAGGGGTCGCAGGATTCCCGCCGTCGCCGGAGCGTCGTGCCCTAACAGGCAGCGCAATATGTAGAAGCATGCCGACAGCGTGATCGCCCGCACCGCATTCACGCTGCCCGTTACCTGTGCCGACGAGCCGCTGAAATCGACATGAATCGTCGCCGCCTCGGGATCGATCCGCAGCTTCACCGCAATCCGGATCGGTTGCGCGCTGACGCCATCGTCGTCCAGCCAGTCTTCCGCGGCAAATTCGCCCGCCGGCATGCGCTGCAGCTCCGCCCGCACCAGCCGCTCTGAATAGAGCAACAGTTCGTCGGTCAGCGCCCGCAGCCGCGCCGCGCCGTACTTCTCCACCAGTTCCAGAATTCGCCGTTCCCCCACCCGGCACGCGCCCATCTGTGCCGCCAGATCGCCCTCGCGCTCATCAGGCGTTCGCACGTTCAGCAGGATCAGATTCAGCACGTCGCGATCCACCGCCCCGCCGCGCGCAATCCGCACCGGGGGAATTCTTATGCCCTCCTGATAAATCTCCCGCGCTGGTCCCATCGATCCCGGAAACGCGCCACCCACATCGGCGTGATGCGCCCGCGATGACACGTAGAAACCCGGTTTCTCTCCGCCTGGCAGAAATACCGGCAGCACCATGGTGATGTCTGGCAGATGCGTCCCGCCTGCATACGGATCGTTCAGCACGACGATGTCTCCCGGCGCAAACTGCGTCGCTGCCACCGCTGCCTCCACCGACATCGGCATCGATCCCAGATGCACCGGCATGTGATCGCCCATCGCGATCACGCGCGCCGCGCCGTCGAACACCGCGCACGAGTAGTCCCGCCGCTCCTTGATGTTCGGCGACAGCGCTGTGCGCCGCAGCGCCGCCCCCATCTCCTCCGCCACCGAATGCACTGCGCTGCGAAAGATTGCCAGCTCGATCGGATCGACACTCATGCGCCCGCTCCAATCGTGATCGTCAGGTTGCCGAACCCATCGACTGCCGCGCTGCAGTCCGGCGGCAGCACCGTCGCCGACGTGTACTCGGTGATCATCGCAGGCCCGCGAATCGCATCGCCAGGTATGAGCCGTTCGCGATGATACAGTTGTGCGGCCACGAACCTCCCGTCGAAATAAATCGGACGCTCTGCATACAAGGCCACCCCGCCATCCCCCGCAACCATTGCGCGCCGGTGCGGCACGTAAGGCTCCGCCGCCGACGTCATCCGCAATCGCAGATTCACAATCTGTACTGGCTTTCGCTCATCGCAGAACCCGTACCGCTGCCGATGCAGATCATGAAACGCTGCAATTGAATCGGCAGGCGCGACCCGATTCCAGGGAACATTCAATTCGTACCCCTGGCCCGCGTAGCGCAGATCCAGCGAGTACTCCGCCGAACCAGTGAGCCCCTCCGCCGCAAACTCTTTCCGCGCCCGTTCTTCCAGCTCCTCGAACGTCGGCTGCAAAGTTCCGATCGCGCCCCCCGCCAGCATCACTGTCCGCGCATGATCCCGTACCACATCCGCCAGCAGAATCCCCAGCGCCGACAACGCACCGGGCATCGCTGGCACCAGCACCTGCGGAATCCGCAGCGCCCGCGCCAGGGCGCATGCATGCACCGGCCCCCCGCCCCCGAACGCCACCAGCGTGAAATCCCTGGGATCATATCCCTGTTCCACCGAAATCACGCGGATCGCCTTGTCCATCTCCGTCTCCACCACGCGAAGAATGCCCGCGCAAAACTCCTCCACCGACGCCAGCACCCCTTTCTGCTCCCCCAGCAACTTCTCGGCCCGATCCCGATGCAAAGGCACGCTCCCGCCCAGGAAGCTCTCCGCATCCAGCCGCCCCAGCAACAGATTCGCATCCGTCACCGTCGCTCGCATTCCGGAATCGTCTCCGCGCCCAAAACAAATCGGCCCCGGATCGGCCCCCGCGGATTCCGGCCCCACGCGCAGCATCCCGCCCTCGTCGAAGCGCGCAATCGATCCGCCTCCAGCTCCCACCGTGTGAATCTCCAGCATCGGCACGCTCACCGGCACGCCCGCCACCACCGACTCTCGCGTGCGCCGCACACCACCGCGCGTCGCGTCGGACAAAAACACATCCGTCGACGTCCCCCCCATATCGAGCCCGATAATGCGATCGAATCCTGCCCACGCCGCCACACGGCACGCGCCGATCACGCCTCCGGCTGGTCCCGAAAGAACCGTGCGCACTGGCTCCTCAGCCGCCAGCCGCGCCGACACGATCCCGCCCGACGACTGCATCACATCGACGCCCGTGCCGCCATACTCCGTGCGCACCCGCTCCTCCAGATGCAGCAGGTACTCCCGCATTCGCGGCGCCAGGTAGGCGTTCACCACCGTCGTCGATGCCCGCTCGTACTCCCGAAACTCCGGCAGAATCCGATGCGAAACAGAGACCGGAATCCCCACACCCTCGAGCGCTGCTTCGATTCGTCGCTCCGTCTCCGGATTTGCAAACGAGAACAGCAGAGAAACGGCTACAGCCTGTGCTCCGCTCTCCCGAACCGCCTGGACCAGCGCCTGCAACTCGCCATCGCTCGGCGCCAGCAGGATCTTCCCCTCCGCGCTTACCCTCTCGGCTACCCCAAATCGCAACTCACCCGGCACAATGCAGACAGGAACCGGCGCAAACCAGTCGTACAACGCAGCGCGCGTCTGCCGCCCGATTGCAATTGTGTCTTCGCAACCCGCCGTCGTCACGAACGCGACCCGCGCCCCGCGACGCTCCAGCATCGCATTCGTCCCCAGCGTCGTTCCGTGTCGAACCTCGACGGCTCCCTCTGGTTGAATCTCCGCCAGCGCGTTCAGCACCGCGCGCGCCGGGTCTGCCGGCGTCGAAAATACCTTCACAACGCGAAGCTCTCCGCTCTCCAGGAAAACGCAGTCGGTAAACGTGCCACCGGTATCAATCGCCGTGCGCAAAAGGATGTGCTCTCGTATTGTGGTATGACGGCATAGCGGCTCCGCCTGCCGTACTCCTGAACTCTAAACCAGGAACCAACCTTGAACGGAATCCTCGCCTGGCTCACGCAAGCATCCAGCGAACAGAAGCGAACTCTGCTGGCGGCCTCGCTGGGCTGGATGCTCGACAGCATGGACGTGATGCTCTACGCCCTCGTTCTCGGCCAAGTCCAGCACGAACTGCATCTTTCCGCGGCCATGAGCGGAGCCATGATGTCGATGACCCTGCTCAGCGCCGCCGCCGGCGGCATCGCCTTCGGCTGGTTTGCCGATCGCGCTGGCCGTGTCCGCGCCCTCTCCGCCAGCATTCTCATCTACTCCATCGCGACATTCCTTTGCGGACTCACGCACACCGCCATGGCGCTGCTCACCTGCCGCATCGTCCTCGGCCTGGGCATGGGCGGTGAATGGGCCTCCGGCGCCGCGCTCGTCGCCGAAACCTGGCCGGCCCAGCATCGCGGCAAGGCACTCGGCCTCATGCAGAGTTCCTGGGCCATCGGTTACGCACTGGGCGCTGCCCTGGTCGCCATCATCATGCCGCACTTCGGTTGGCGCGCCGTCTTCTTCGCTGGCACCCTCCCCGCTCTGATCGCGCTCTGGATCCAGTCTCGCCTCCGCGAACCTGAAGCCTGGCGCCAGGAATCGACACACCGTCCCCAATGGAGCCGCATTTTCCGCGGCCGCCTCGGATTCAGCACGCTCGTCTGTGCCTCCATGAACGCCGCATCGCTCTTCGCCTGGTGGGGCCTCTTCACCTGGGTGCCGCGCTTCCTCTCCATGCCGGCGTCCCAGGGCGGTCGCGGCCTCGGCATCGTCATGACCTCCGAATGGACCATCGTGATGCAGATCGGAACGTTTCTCGGCTACGTCAGCTTCGGCTACATCGCCGATCGTTTCAGCCACAAGTCCACCTACATCGCGTATCTGCTGATCGCCGCGCTCATGGTGCCGGTCTTCGCGTTTGTCAGTAACTCCTGGGCTCTGCTCGTCATCGGTCCCCTCGTCGGATTCTTCGGCACAGGCTATTTCAGCGGCTTCGCCATCCTCACCAGCGAGCTCTTCCCCACTGCCCTGCGCGCTTCAGCCATGGGCTTCGTCTACAACATCGGCCGCATCCTCAGCGCCGTTTCTCCCTGGCTCATCGGCCGCGTCTCCGAGCGCACCGGGCTCGGCTTTGCCCTCACCCTCACCGCGGCAGGATTCCTGCTCGCCGCCGTCATCGCAACAGCACTCCGCCCGCCCCAACCCGCCCAAACATGATCCTGCCGCGTCCTTTCCCGCGTGGCCGCATCCTTACCCTGTACCCTGCAACCTGTACCCTGTACCCTGGCTATCTATGAAGATCGGAATCACCTGCTATCCCACCTACGGCGGCAGCGGTGTTGTCGCCACCGAGCTCGGCATCGAGCTGGCGGCGGCCGGCCATCAGGTCCACTTCATCGCCTATTCGCAGCCCTTCCGCCTTCGTGGCCGCGAGCAGGACATCGCCTTCCACGAAGTCCCCGTCTCAAACTATCCCCTCTTCGAATACCCACCCTATGACCTCGCCCTCGCCACCCGCATGGCTGAGGTCGCGGCCTACTACGAGCTGGACCTGCTGCACGTCCACTACGCCATTCCGCATTCCATCTCCGCGTATCTTGCGCGCCAGATGCTCCTCCGCCAGGGCCGCCGGCTTCCCTTCATCACTACCCTGCACGGTACCGATATCACCCTTGTCGGACTCGATCACTCCTACCTGCCCATCACCCGCTTCGGCATCGATGAGAGCGACGGCGTGACCGCCATTTCCAACTACCTGCGCGACAAGACCATCCAGGAATTTCATCCCGAAAGACCCATTCACGTCATCCCCAATTTCGTGAACTGTGATGTCTACATGCCATTGGATGAGGCCGCGCGCAGTGCAGGCCGCGCCCGCTATGCCGAGCCCGGCGAGAAGATTCTCGTCCACCTCTCCAATTTCCGTCCCGTCAAACGCACCGCCGACGTCATCCGGATCTTCTCCCGGGTCGCTCGCGAGCTTCCGGCGCGCCTGCTCATGATTGGTGACGGTCCCGACCGCTCCGCAGCGGAATGGATCGCCCATCGCAAGGGCATTCAGGACCGCGTGCACTTCCTCGGCAAGCAAAGCAGCGTCTCGGAAATCCTGCCCCTGGCCGATCTGCTGCTCATGCCCAGTGAACTGGAGTCCTTCGGCCTCGTTGCCCTGGAAGCCATGGCCTGCCGCGTCCCTACTATCGCCACGCAGGTGGGCGGCGTGCCGGAACTCATCGAAGATGGCGTCACCGGCCGGCTCTTCCCGGTCGGCGACGTCGAAGGCATGGCCGCGGCGGCTGTGGAACTTCTCAGCGACTCCAGCCGCTATCTCGCCATGGCTGATGCGGCGCGCCGCACCGCGCAGGCCCGCTATTGCGCCTCAAAGATCATCCCCCTCTACGAAGGCTTTTACGAGGAGATCCTCAGCGGGTCTGCGGCGGCAGCCGGTTAGTGAATCATGTTGATCGTGTCCTGCGAGATCGTGTCAAAGGTCGTGATCGCCTTGGAACTCGCCTGAAACGCCTGTTGCGCCACGATCAGATTGGCGAACTGCGTGGCAATATCCACGTTGGATCCCTCCAGCGCCTTGTCCTGAATCGTGCCCAGCCCGGCCGAGCCCGCCACGCCGATGCTCGCCTGCCCCGACGACAGGGTCGTCTGATAGTTGTTTCCCGCCGCGATCAGCATGCCCTGCGGATTGGTGATATTCGCCAGCGCCAACTGCCCAATCGCCGACGTCATCCCGTTGGTGAACTGCGCCGAGACCACTCCGCTGGAATCGATCGTGAACCCGTTCGACTGTCCTCCCGCATACCCGTTCTGGTTCGTCCCCGACACCGCGGAAGCCGAAGCCGTCTGGCTGATCAGCGGTTGGGTGTTCGAGCCATACAGGTCCCAGGTGAAGTTCATTGCCGTCGCTCCGTCGGAAAGACCGGTGAAGCTGATGCCACCCACATTCCCGGCCGGCCCAATCAGGTTGCCGTTTCCGTCAAAGGTCAGCGTCCCGGTCGCGTTGGCCGCAACCGGCTCCTGCACCACGTGTCCCGAGATCGAGAAGTTCGTCCCGACAATCGACAGCGTATTTGCCGTTGGCGTCACCGTCACTCCGGTGATCCCGGCTGCGGTCAGGGCATTGGTCAGATCCGTCGCATACGTCGCGATTGACTCGCCGGCCGTTACGGTCGGCGCTGTGATCGTCGCCGTCGATCCGCCCGCGGTCAACCCCGAGATCGTCAGATTCGTCGTCGGATCCACCGTCCCCGCCGTTCCTCCACTGAGTGCAAACGTGTAGGTATCCGTCGTGGTTGGCACGCCGCCCACAAGATTGGTTGCGGACGTCATGGGCAGCGTATCCGGCATGGCGATGCTGTAATTCCATTTGCCGCCGCCCTGGTTCTTAAAGTCAACCGTCGCCACATGCGGCACGCCCAGCGAGTCGTAGACCGTCACCTGCGCCGGGACCGTTGTTCCCGTGGCCGCGGTCGCGTCCAGGTTCGCCGTCATCGACAACGTCGTCGTCGCCTGCGGCTGTTCCACTGCATTGGTCGGGATCACGATCGGCACCAGCGGCGCGTTGGTGTCCACCACTCCTTTCACCGTCGGGTAGCCCATCACTGTCTGCCCGCTCTGCGTGATCAGGTGTCCGTCCGGGCTGGTGGTAAAGTTCCCTGCCCGCGTGTATTCCTGGGTGTTTCCGTTCTGCACCACGAAGAAACCCGCACCGTTCAGAAAGACATCGGCGGCGTTGCCCGTCTCCTGGATCCCTCCCTGCGAAAAGTCCGTCTCCGTCGAAGACACCTGGGTACCGGCCCCTACCTGCAGAGGATTTCCCGAGCCTGTGGTCCCGATCTGTTGGTAAAAAAGATCGCTGAAGGTGGTGCTTTGGCTCTTGAATGCGGTTGTGTTCATGTTCGACAGGTTGTTGGCGATCGTGTTCAGCTCGCTCGATGAAGCCTTCAAACCGGTCAGCGGAATCGAAAACGAAGACATAAGTACTCCTTAAAGTAATGGCCGCGCGTCTTCACCGCGCCGGGCTGATGGTTGTGGTTGGAGTCGCGCTCGAGCGACTGCGCATCGCCGCAGCAACAGCGTCGAATGCATTGCCCGCTGAAGGGGTGGCCCCGTTCACCGCGCCTTCGTTCGTCTGCCCTTTCCCGGTTCCCAGCGCGCTCGCCACCTGGATCGCGGCGCCATTCCCTGTGCTCCCCGCGCTCAGGTTTCCATTGAACGCCGACGGCGCGGGGGTCCCGGCTGCCTTGTTGCTGGTTGCGTTGCTGGTTGTGGCGCCGCTCGCGGTGCTGCCTGTTGCGCTGCCGCCGCCCAGATCCCCATTGATCTGCACCAATTGCTCCAGGCTGTTCACCTGCACCAGTTGGTTGATGTACTGGGTCGGATCCGTATTCGCCGTCGGATCCTGATTCCGCATCTCTGCGACCAGCAGCTGCAGAAAATCGTTGGCCGTCACCGTCGCCGTGTTGGCCGACGACGAACCGGTATTGGACGACGACCCCGTGTCCTGCGCCTGAACCGCGGCTGGCGCCGCCCCTCCGATCGTCGATGGAAATATCTGCATCTCGCTCTCCTCCTGGTCCCGCGTTCAGACCCGCACACTGATGTAGGACAACCCTTCCCATTCCATATCCGCGGAGGACGGCTGCGCCGGCCCATCCTGCTCCGGGCTCCGTTCCGGTCGTCCGCTTCCGTTGCTCCCCTGATCGCCGGAAGAATCTCCCTCTCCGCCCGACGACGCGGAGAATCTCTCCGACGCCAGATGGTCGATCCGCACCTGTGCACCCGTCAGAAACTCTTGTACCGCTGGCAATTGCGTCGCAATCGCATGGTGAGATTCGGTGGAGCCCGATGCCAGCGTGGCCGACACCTGTCCGCCGGCACTGCTGGTGTGAATCTCCACCCACCCCAGGCCTCCGCTGTGCACGCCCACCGCCAGCCGATGGGGCGTGCTTTCGATCATCTGCGGCGCAGTCCCCGTATCCATGCGTTCGAAAGTGACACTGGCTGGGACGTGAGCAGAAGCCGAAGCCACCATGGGCGCCGGTCCCTGTGCGCTGGCCATTCCGCCGGCTGCGTGGATCGGTTGCGCGCCCAAAAACGCCCCGATGGGGGTTGCCTCTCCGCCGGAATTCCTCGGCGCGCTTGCCGCCGCAACCACGCCAGAATTCTGCGCTTCCGCCGTGTTGTGGTTTCCGATGCCTTCCGTCGCCGAGTGCCCCGCCGTCGCGCCGGCATGTCCTCCCCGCTCCGGGGAAATCAGCCGGGGCTCGGGTTCCGGCCCGGTTTCCAGATCGCCGGGCTTGGCCAGGAGTGCCTTTCCTGGCGAGGCCGCCACCGCTTTGCCTGCAGAGAGTGGCTCGCCTGCCGAGGCCGCCACCGCTTCACCTGCGGAGAGTGGCTCGCCTGGAGCGGTCGCCGCCGCCTTACCCGCGGTGAAATGCCGCTCGGTTATCAAATTGCTTCGGGAATTCAATGTAGCTTCACTGGTGATCGGGGCGGCCGCCACCGCACAAGCCGGCGACCCCGCGATAGAGCTTGCAACCGTGTTCGCCGGTGTCCCGGGCGCAACAAAAGTGCCTGCTGTCGCCCGCTGCCCGATCGAAATCATCTCTGTGTGCGCGTGCCCGGCCGTCGAGCGCCGCGGGGCGGGCTCTTTTTCGTGATGATCCACGATGGCTGCACGCGGCGACCCTTCCAGGATCCGGCCACGAGGTTCCACCGGTCGGATCGGCGACCCCAATTTGTTGGATACTGCCGGTGTGGCCGGTTCTCCTGGACCCACTGGCGCGGCCATCAGCTCGGGCGTCGGCAAATCCGAAGGCGGCTCGGCGCCGTCGGAATTTGGCGGCACACCGATCGCCTTCTCATGGATCTCGGCCCCTCGGTTGCCCTGTAGCACGATTGGATCGGTTGTTGCTCTCGGCTCCGCCTGCGCCATCTCTCCTTTCGCCGCCATCCGGCCGGCCGCACCAACCTCGGCAATCCGTTTTCCCTTCGTCGCCCTCTCCTCCGTCGCAGAAGTCTGTGTCGCGGGTCCGATCAGCGATTTGGCCTTTTCAGTTGCTGGCGCGGGTTGCTCCTCGACGCTCCGACCCGGATGCAGAACCGTCGTCCCAACCGCCTCTCCGGTTGTGACCTTCCCCTGTATATCCGCCGCGCCTCCGGCAAACCCCAGCGTCTCACCAGCGACCGCCGAAGGCCTTTGCACATTCGCCGGAGCCTGCGCGACTTCGCTGCTCTCCGGTGGCACGATCGTCTCGCCGTCTGTGGCGGAGGATTCTCGACCGGCGCGGCCGTCCGGCACCATCCCGGATACCTGGATCGTCACTGCGGTTCCGGGATCTTCACCTGGTGCCTCTGTCGTCCCCTGCGGAAAATCGACCGCAGCACGCGTCGAAACCCGAACCGGCAACCCGCTCGTTCCATCCAATGTTCCTGGAGAATCCGTCGCACCTGCATTCGCCATCGCTGCTCGCCCAACCGCAAGGGGCACACCCAAAGAAGTCGTTCCATTGCTCTCCACCTGCTGTCGCACCAGCGCGCTAAACAACCCCTGGGCGGCAGGCTTTGGAGCCGCCCTCCCACCAGGGTTCACACCCGTATTTCCCGCCTGTGCAACCGGTAGCTGAGCCGCGGCAAGATCCAACGTGGCATCCCTCTCGCGAGAGAAAACTGCAACCGCCGCGCCACTCCTCCGCAGGAAATCTGAGACCTCCCTTAACTTCGCCCGTTCCCGCTCTTCGAACGGCTCTGAAACCAGTCATCGGTGCGATTCTGGTCCTGACGAACCTGATGCCGTTCCTCTTCGCGCATCGCCGCCGCATGCAGGATCTCCGCCTGACGCAGCTCCCGGCGCCGCTCCACCAGTTCGTCCCGCGCCTGGTCCACCGCCGGCTTCGCCGCCTCTGCCAGTGCCCCCAGACGCACCCCCTTTTGATGGGTTACTTCGGCATCGTCGATCTTCATCCGCCACCCCGCCGTCGTCGTCTCCTGCCCGATCAGATCCTCCACAGCATCGGCGCGTATCCGTCGGGCCAATTGCCATTGCCCCGTCGCGAATCTTCCCAGCGCCTGCATCTCGGCGCTCTTCCTCTCCAGATCCAGCCTCGCGCGATCCTCCACCAGTTCGCGAATCCGCAGCAGACGGCGCAGAGACCGTTTCATGACGCAGCCACCAGGCCGGCGGCCTCGATCGACGCCACCAGCTGTAACAGCCGACTCCGCGCACGGGTCATCGTCTCCGGCTCGCGCGCCCTTTGCACCAGGTAGTCACGCATCGCCGGCCGAAACTGCAGTGCGCGGTCGATGTCCCGGTCCGTCCCCTGCTTATACGCGCCGATCCTCACCAGATCCTCCTCTCCAGATCCAGCTTGGCTCGATCCTCCACCAGTTCGCGAATCCGCAGCAGACGGCGCAGAGACCGTTTCATGACGCAGCCACCGGGCCGGCGGCCTCGATCGACGCCACCAGCTGTAACAGCCGGCTCCGCGCACTGGTCATCGTCTCCGGCTCGCGCGCCCTTTGCACCAGATAGTCACGCATCGCCGGCCGAAACTGCAGTGCGCGGTCGATGTCCCGGTCCCTCTCCGGCTTATACGCGCCGATCCTCACCCGATCCTCCTCTTCAGATCCAGCCGCGCTCGATCCTCCACTAGTTCGCGAATCCGCAGCAGACGCGCAAGACCGTCTCATGACGCAGCCACCGGGCCGGCGGCCTCGATCGACGCCACCAGCTGCAACAGCCGGCTCCGCGCACGGGTCATGGTTTCCGGCTCGCGCGCCCTTTGCACCAGGTAGTCACGCATCGCCGGCCGAAACTGCAGCGCGCGGTCGATGTCCCGGTCCGTCCCCGGCTTATATGCGCCGATCCTCACCAGATCCTCCGAGCGCGCCCAGCTCGCCAGCAGACGCCGGATGACCCCAGCCGCGCGCGCCTGCTCCTCGTCGATCACGACCGGCATCAGGCGGCTGAGCGACTCCAGCACATCGATCGGCGGATACCAGCCCTCGGACGCCAGCGTTCGCGACAGCACCACATGCCCGTCCAGATAGGAGCGCACCGCGTCCACCAGCGGATCCTGCAGATCGTCGCCCTCCATCAGCACCGTGTAGAACGCCGTGATGCTGCCCTTGCGAAATCGCCCCGCCCGCTCCACCAGGCGCGCCAGCCGGCTGAAAACCGAAGGAGTATAGCCGCGCGTCGTTGGGGGCTCTCCCGCCGCAAGGCCAACCTCCCGAGCCGCCATCGCGAAGCGAGTCAGCGAGTCCAGCACCAGCAGCACATGTTTCCCTGAACTCGCGAAATATTCCGCCACGCTGGTTGCCGCCAGCGCCGCCCGCATCCTCAGCAGTGCGGACTGGTCCGAAGTCGACACCACGACCACGGCGCGCTTCTTCCCCTCCGGGCCCAGCCCCTCTTCCAGAAACTCCCCCACCTCCCGGCCTCGTTCGCCGACCAGCCCAACCACAATCACATCGGCCTCGCTGTTGCGCGTCATCATTCCGATCAGCGTGCTCTTTCCCACGCCCGATCCGCCGAAGATGCCGACCCGCTGTCCGCGACCCACACTCAGTAACCCGTCGATAGCGCGAATCCCCGTGCCCAGCGCCTCGCGAATAGGCTCACGATCGAAAGGTGCCGGCGCCGGCCTCTCCAGCGCCACCATTCGATCCAGCACCGGCCTTCGCCCGCCATCCAGCGGCTGGCCCGTCGCATTCATCACCCGTCCGATCAGGCCCTCTCCCACCTCCACCCGGGGCGTCACTCCCAGGGTCGCAACCCGATCGCCGTAACGAATTCCATCGGCCGGGCCCAGCGTCATCGACAGCACACTCGTGCCGCGGAAACCGATCACCTCCGCGGAGTGCACCGACCCCTCCGCATCGCGGATCTCGCAGCATTCCCCAACCGAGCAGGGCGGCCCCTCCGATTCGATCCTCTGGCCCGTCGCTTCGATCACCCGCCCGCACCACCGGTACGGCGAACGCTGGCGAAGCCGGGCAAAGTATGTTCCCAGCAGTTCCACTCATTCCCGCTTTCTGTCCGCCGGAGCCGGATCGGGGACGGCAACCCTCCCGTCCGCATCCGGAGCGTCAAAGAAACTGCGCTCAATCTCGCTCAGCTGCGACGCCACACCCAGATCCGCCGCACCCGAACTGGCTTCGAGAACTGCCTCACACTCCTTCAGTCCCTCGTCAGCCACCACCTCCGGCCGCAGTGGGAGTGCTGGCATCAGCCGCACCATCTCCGCCCACATCTCTTTCTGCGCGGCTGGCACCCGCAGCCGTACTTCGGTCGACTCCGCCAGCTGTCCCAGAGCCACACGCACGGCGCCTGAAAGCAGTAACGGATCCAGTTGCGCCTCCCGGTGCAGAATCCGTTCGGCGATGGCCATCGCCAGCCGCACCACTTCGTGTTCCACCCGCGCGATGTACTGGTCCCGGTCCGCTCGAAACTCGTCGACAGCCGTCCGGAGCTGCGTGATGCACTCCTGGCGCCAGGCCGCCTGTTCACCGCCCGCCTGCCGCCAGCCCTGCTCCGTCGCGTCTCGCGTGGAGCTCTCCAGCTGACGGGCGAACTGCCGGTCTCTGGTCTCCAGCTGCGCCTCCAGTTCGCGCACGCGCTCGGCCAGACTGGCGGGCCGCTCCAGTTCGATGACCGGAGCTCTTCCGCCACCCAGCGCCGGATATTGCAGAGCCTGAATTTCCGATTCGTTCTTACTCACCAGCAGGACTCCGCACGTCAGGTCAGAAAATCATCGCCCTGTTCCAGCTTCAGGATCACCTTGCCCTCGGCTTCAAGATTGCGCGCCAGGGCCAGGATTTCACTCTGGGCTTCGGCAACCTCCCGCGCCCGCACCGGCCCCATCACCTCCATGTCCTCCTTCAGCATGTCCGCGGCGCGCGATGACATCGCTGCAAACACATGCGCGCGCAGATCCTCCGGCGCGCCGCGCAGGGCCAGGGCGAGTTGCCGCTTGTCCGCAGCTGCCACGATTTCCCGAATGCTCGCCGGTGGAATCGTCACCAGATCCTCGAAGGTGAACATGAGATTTCGGATGTTCAGCGCCATCGCTGGATCGGCGGCCTCGACTTCGTCCAGTATCTTCTTGGTTTCTTCCGACTCCATCCGGTTCAGCAGGTCGGCAACCGCCTTAAATCCCGAATATGCCTTGCGCCCTGTTTCGCCCATGTTCTCCAGCCGCCGGTGCAGAATCATGGCCACCCGCTGCGCCATTTCCGGGGAAAACTGCCGCATCGCGGCCAACCTCCGGATCGCTTCCACGCGCCGTTCCTCGCTGAGACTGTCGATGACGGTCGAGCCCTTCCTTGCATCCAGATGCGCCAGCACCACCGCGATCGTCTGCGGGTGCTCGCTCTCGAGAAACTTGCCCAGCTGCTGCGGGTCGACGCGCTGCAGGACCGTCAGATCGCTCTGGCTGGCTTCCTGGGCTCGCTTCACCAGCGCCAGCAGGTCCTCGGCCCGCTGTTTCCCAAATGAATCCACCAGCAGCTTCGTCGCATAGTCAAGCCCGCCGTGCATCATGAACTGCTGCGTGTCCAGCATCTCGTGGAATTCTTCCACCACTTCCAGCGAGATTTCCGGCGGAACACTGCGCAGCTCGGCGATCTCTTCGGTCAGCCGCCGCACATCCGTTTCGCAGAGGTTCTGCAGGATCTTTTTCCCGACTTCGTCCCCCAGAGCCACCAGAAAGATCGCCGCTTTGCGCACACCGCTCAGCGCATGACCTGCGCCGGCGATCGGACGAGCAGCTGCGGATGCCATGATTTACTCCGACCGGATCCAGCTCTCCAGCAGCCGAGTGCTTTGTGCCGGATCGCTCCTGACGTTTTCCGCAACTTGCTCGAAGACGTTCTGCGCGTGCGCCCTGCGCTGCTCGATCATCTGCCGCTCCGGCGGAATCGGGACCGCCTCCGTCTGGGCCTGGACGCGCAGCGGCCCAGCCGAGCTCGTCGCAACCGGACGCGCAGGCGCCGAGGTCAGTGCGCGAACCACGGGCCGGGCTACCAACAGGAGAAAAAGCAGTACCACGCTCAGCAGGGTGCCGTAGCGCAGCAGAGACTCACCTCGCGCCACGGTGATCAGCACCCTCTGCACCCGCGTGGGCTCCGGCGGAGCCACATCGCCGTCGAAGGCCAGTTCGGCCACGGTCACCTGATCTCCGCGCGAGGAATTGAATCCGATGGACGACTCCGCCAGGTCATTCAGTTGCTTCATTTCGTCTGGCGTGCGCGGCTGCCAGTGTGTCTGCGCGCCCTCCCCGGTCCGCCGGTAATTGATGAGAACCGCCGCCGTCAGCCGCCGTACTCTTCCTGCCGCCTCTGTGCTGTGACGGGTCTTCTTCGAAACGCCGTACGTCGCGCTTTCCTGCTTCAGTTCCTGCGGGTTCGCGTTCTGCGCCGGATAGAGGGGCGGCTTCGCATTCGGCGCGTTACTCGCGGTGCCCGGGATCCCCGACGCGACCGGCTGTCCGGAACTCTGTTCGTTGCGCTGCATCGAAAGTGTTGCCGTCTGCGCCGGATCCCAGGTCTCGTCCAGTTCATCGGCGGAGTTCGCATCGTATTCGAGGTTGACCGAGGCCCGGACATTTCCCGGTCCTGCTACGGGTTCCAGCGTCTCCACCAGCTTTGCCGCCATCTCCTGTTCGCGCGACTCCAGAGCCGCATCGGCCCCGCGGTGTCCCAGCAACCCTCCCCCTGCCGCGTCCACCAGCACCACGTTCTCCGGACGCAAACCGTCCACCGCGCTCGCCACCAGGTTGCCCACCGCCTCAGCCTCGTCGCTCGACAGCGCGCGATGCCGCAACCGCAGCACCACCGAAGCCTTGGCCTCCCGCTGATCGGTGGAGAACAGCGAATCGTGCGGCATCACCAGGTGTACGCGTGCCGACTGCACCGATGCCAGCGTGGCGATGGTGTGCTCCAGCTCTCCTTCCAGCGCCCTCTGGTAATTCACCTTCTCATCGAACTCCGAGCCCATCCAGTTCGGATTGTCGAAAAGCTCAAATCCCATCCGCCCGCTCTTCGGGCCCCCTTTAGCCGTCGTCGCCAACCGTGCCTTGTCCAGGTTCTGTGCCGGCACGCGCAGGGTCGAGCCGTCCGGAGAAACATCGAACTGGATTCCCGCTGTGGTCAGCTGTTGGGAAACCTGGCGCGCGTCGTCCGGATCCAGACCCGCATACAGCGTCCGCCAGTCCGGCCGCGACCCGTACCACATGAGCCCTCCAAAGCAGGCCAGCACCATCGCAACGGCCGCCAGCAAGCGGTTCCGCCGTGCTGCATCGAGACTGCGGAAGCGCGTCGCCGCCTCGACAGCCAGCGCCCCGGCTTTTTGCTGCACGGTCAGAGCGGTCTGCGGTTTCTCAGCTTTGTCAGCCATCCGTTCTCACTCGCCTGCAACTCAAAACTGCATTCCCATCACCTGCTGGTAGGCCGCCACCGCCTTGTTGCGCACCGCCAGCGCCAGTTCGAAGCTCATATCCGCTTTCTGGGTTGCGATCATGGCATCGTGCACATCGACGCCCGTTCCCCGCAGCATTCCGTCCACAGCCGCCGAGGCCTGCTGCTCCAGCCCGTCGACCCCGGCAATGGCATTCTTCATCAGATCGCCGAAGGGCGCCGCCTCTGTCCCCGCCGATCCCGCCGCGGCTGCCGGCGCCATCAGCGCCGGAGCAACGTAGGTTCCAATCCCTGCCGCCTGCATACGCCAACCTCCTATTTCAGAATCTCCAGCGAAGCGGTGAGCATGCCTTTCTCCGCCTGCACCGCCGAACTGTTCAGCCCGTAGGCCCGCGTCGCTCCCATCAGATCCACCATCTCGGTCAGAGGATTGATATCCGGGTACGACACATAGCCGTCCTTGTCGGCGTCCGGATGGCCCGGGTCATACCGCCGCAGCGGGCTCCCCTGGTCGGCGACCACTGCCGCCACCCGCACCCCGCCAATCTCGGCATCGGTCTGTCCGGGTGTCGCCAGCATCTGCGCCCCGAAACTCCCCTGTGGCGCCTCCGATGTGAATACGACATGCTGCCGCCGGTACGGCCCTCCGTCGGCCGTGCGCGTCGTTTCTGCGTTGGCCATGTTCGCCGCCACCACCTCGGCTCGAATGCGTTCGGCCTGCATTGCCGACCCGCTCACCTCCATCACGCCCAGCAGATTCATCGCCCCTCGCCCTTCCCGCTACCATCGCCGGTTCACCGCCCCTCGCTCCTCGCGCTGCGATCACCGGCCTTCTCGAAGATCGACTCCGAAAACCCGCACTCTTCCCCGGCCATCCTCGCCCCTACTTCGGATCTTCGCGTATCGCATCTTCGACGCGTGTGAACTCGTGCTTCAGCAGTTCCACCCCGGTGCGGAACTGCAGCTGCGCCTCGGCCATCTTCATGCCCTCGCGGTCCATGGACACGTTATTCCCATCCGGGCGCTCCAGCAGCCCGTCGACCAGTCCCGGATGCACGGGAGCCTCGGCCCCGGCCGCCCCCCCGCCTTCGTCTTTGTTCAACCCGTCGAGGGAACGCGACATCTCCGTGGCAAAGTCAAAACCCACCGTTCGGTACCCGGGCGTATCCACGTTGGCCATGTTCTGCGCCGTGAACTTCAGCTGCTGGGATGACAGGTCCAGATAGCGGTTCAGCGCCTCCGTCATTGGCGTCACAATTTGCATCGCTCGTCCTTCAGGGTCCCTCACCCTTCTGCACCGAATCACCCACGCTGCCGTCGCAATCATGAGAATTTTCTTACCCGGCTTCGTCGAACTCGATCTCGCTCACATCGATCCGCGGCCGATCCTCGGCAAGAATCCACGCCCGCTCCAGCACATGTTCCAGTTCCCGCACATTCCCCGGCCATCCATGCTGCACCAGCCGCGCCAGCGCCGTGGCCGTGATCTGCTTCGCCGGACTGCTCTTCCCCAGCCTCGCCAGAAAGTGCCCGATCAGCCCCCTCACATCCTCATCCCGCCCCGCCAGGCCCGGCGTGCGAACCAGAAATACCGCCAGCCGGTAATACAGGTCCGCCCGAAACGCTCCCTCCGCCATCAGCTTCGCCAGCGGGCGGTGCGTGGCCGCCACAATCCTCACGTCCACATGGATCGATTCGTTGTTGCCCACCCGCTGCAGTTCCCCGGTCTCGAGGAAACGGAGCAGCTTGGCCTGCAATCCCAGCGGCATCTCGCCGATCTCGTCCAAAAACAGCGTCCCGCCATGCGCCGCCTCGATTCGCCCTGTGCGGTTCTCCACCGCCCCCGTGAAAGCGCCGCGCGTGTGGCCAAACAGCTCGGCTTCGAGCAGTCCTTCCGGGATCGCCGCGCAGTTCAGCGCCACCATCTTTCGTGTCGCCCTCGGGCTCAGCCGGTGAAGAGCACGCGCCACCATCTCCTTGCCGCTCCCCGTCGGCCCCTCGATCAGCACCGGGGTCGCTCGCGGGGCCACCAGGCGGATTCTCCGGCTCACCTCCAGCATCGCCGGATGCGACCCGACGAATTCCGGCAATCCCACCGCCCATGGAGCAGCATCCCTGGCAGCTGCAACTGTGCCGGCGGGAATCTCGTCTGCTGCTCGGCTCGTTGCCGGGGCGCTTCCCCCCAAGCGTGCCGCAGCTTCTTCCTGTGAACGTGTACGCTCGCGCAATGCGCCGTCATCGATCCCCGCCGGCGCCGTGTTCCAGATCGCATCGTCGGTGGCCTGAGCCCGCCGCAGCGCCAGCAACACTTCATTGCGGCGCGGGCCTCTCATTTCCGACCGGTCTGCCTCCGACGCATCCGCCATCACCAGATCGACATCCGGATGCACCTTGCGAAACTCCGCCACGAACTCATGGATTTCCAGATCCGGCAGCCACGAGTCCAGCACCACAGCCTCGGCCGGCATAGCCTCCAGCGACGCCAACGTCTCCGCGCCGCCCGCCGTCTCCCGCACCTGCCATCGCAGTTCCGACAGCGCCCGCCGCAATCGTTCCCGAAACGCCACATCCGCGCTCACCAGAACTGCCGTCCGCGTCCCGCTACTCATCCGCGATTGTGCCGCTGTTCCCATCGTTCCCTTCTCAGGCATACGTCGCTGTCGCAGGCAATGCCGCCTCACAACCGATCGCGTATCCCACACCGCGCACGGTCCGGATCAGCGTCTCCGCGCTACGGCTCGCATTCCCGGCGGCATTCTCCGCAATGGCGCCGTTCTCCAGCTTCCGCCGCAGATAGTTGATGTAGACGTCCACCACATTCGTCCCCGCCGTCTCGCTCATGTTCCACACCTCCCGCAGCAGAGTCGCGCGGGAAACTGCTCGCCCGCGGTGAAGCATCAGGTATTCGAGCAGCGCGAACTCCCGCGTCGTCAGCGTCACCGGCTTGCCGTGGCACGTCACCGAACGCTCCACGCGTTTCATTTCCACATCCCCATGCCGCAGCACCAGCCCCGGCGATCTCCGCCTCTGCAACGCCCGGCAGCGCGCGCGCAGCTCGGCGAACGAGAACGGCTTCTGCATAAAGTCGTCGGCTCCCATCTCCAGGCAGCGCAGCCTCACCTCCGGCTCTTTCCGCGCCGTCAGGATAAGAACCGGCACATCCTCGGTTAAAGACCGCAAAAACTCCAGCACTTCCGTGCCGTCCCGCCGCGGAAGATTCAGATCCAGCACCGCCATCTCCGGAAGATCCTTCCGCACTGCCTCCATGGCCATTTCGCCATCGGTGGCCATCGTCACCTCATGTCCGTCCTGCTCCATCCCGCGGGCCAGGAATATCGCCAGCGCAGGATTGTCTTCCGCAATCAGCAACCGCATCGTCGCTTCTCCCAGACCCACCTTCTCCCCTTTCCGCAGTCGCGTGAAGCGAAATATAAGAGAAATCCAAACTCCATTCCCGCAACGAAATCACGCCGCCCCACGGCACCGGAATGGGAAACCGGAAAATTACCCTGCCCTCCCGAATTCTCTTCCCATTCGCTTTTTGTTCGCTATAATGGCCGCTATGGCGATCACCCGGCGGCAGAAGGAAGTCCTCGAGTTCATCTCCGGCTTTGTGCAGAGAAACGGCTATTCCCCCTCCTTCGAGGAAATCGCTCGCGGTCTCGATCTCCGCTCTCTCGCCACCGTCCATAAGCACGTCACCAATCTGCAGAACAAAGGCCTTCTTGCCCGCGCCCACAATCGCAGCCGTTCCCTCGACGTCCTGCCGCCGCGCTCCAAAACCCGCGGCGTCGACCGCCTGCCCCTGGCCGGACGCATCGCCGCCGGCTACCCCGTCGAAGCCGTAGAAATCCCTGAAACCATCTCGCTCGCCGACATCGTCGGCAATCGCGACGTCTTCGCCCTCCAGGTCCGCGGCGAGTCCATGCGCGACGAGCACATCCTCGACGGCGACTTCGTCCTCGTCGAACGCACCGCCACCGCCCGCTCCGGCGAAATCGTTGTCGCCCTGGTGCGCGGTTCCGAAACCACCTTAAAGCGCTATTACCGCGAAGGCTCCATCGTCAGGCTTCAGCCTGCGAATGTCGAAATGGACCCCATCCTCCTCCCCGCCGCGCAGGTCGCCATTCAGGGCAGAGTCCTTGGAGTGCTTCGCAAGTATTAGGGTCCTGTCGCGGGGATTTCGTCGATGAATTGTTGTTTGGTTTTGTATCAGGGCACGACTTTAGTCGTGCCGCAAAGGCTGCAAAACAGGTGGGCTTTAGCCCCTGAGGCACCCGTTTCGGCCCACTTGAATCTGTTGCCCCAGGTCTCGATGTTGAGACTTGGGTAAGTCGAGCCCCAACCAGTACCGAATTCTCAGCGACAAGCCGCTGGAAAAAGCCCGCCCGAACCCCTGCAACGCTAATCCGAATGCAGCTGCAGCAGCGCCGGGAGCGGGAATTTCGAGATGTCCACTGTGACCTGCGACGTCAGGCTGCCAATCAGGCGAAACATATCCCGGTTCCAGTATTCGTCGTTCGGATCCAGCGGCTGCGTCGGGTCCGCAATCATATACTCCCTGCTCCGGTAGCTCAGCTCGATCAGCGGAGGCGTATGCCCCGGCAGCGCTGCCCCCTCGCCCCCTGACCAGTCCACATACAGCAGGGGCATTTGTTCCACCTTTGGAACCTCCTGGCTGAACGGCGCCGGAGGTGCGGGCTGCAGACCTCCAGGTCCCGTTTGGCTCTCCAGCGGATTGGTCGGAATCGTCGGATCCGCTCCAGCCAGCGCCAGGAACGGCTTTTCCTCCTGCGCTGCCGCCGCCATCAGCCCCAGCATCGAACGCAGAAAAAGATGAGCCGACGCGGTTCCCGGCGCAGGACAAATTCCCTGTTGCGCTCCCTGTGGCTCGGGTGCTCCCTCGAGTGAAAACCCACCGGCCATGACACTCAGCATGGTCGTCAGAGCCGGTCCCTCCCGAAGTGCCGCCAAAGCTCCCGCGGGCTCCAGATCGTCGCTCAGTTCCCTGGCAACGGCTTGTGGATCCGAAACGAAAATCTGCGTCTTCGTCCCATCCGGCCCCACTTCGTCTTTCACCTGCAGAGGGCTCAGATAGAAAACCGCCGAAAAAACCTTGTGCCCCAGCATCCAGCCCGCGGGCGTCTTCACCCAGAGATTGTCTTTCGAAACCGCATCGTTCTCGTCTTTCGCCTGGAATGCGCTCCCGCCGGAATCTCCTCCCGCCGGAGTCGCGGCACCCCCGGCCATCGCCCCCGCAGCACCCTTCTTCTCTAAATTGAGAACGGCGTCCCTGTCGAAAGGCACAAAGGTGCTCTTGCCGCGCAGCAACAGAATCCCGCGCCTCTGCAATTCATAAACCAGCGCGCTGATCCGCAGAAATGTGACGTACCGGCTCAGCGCAGCCTGATCCTCGGGCGCCGCGTAGCTGGCGGGCACCACATTGCGAATCGTCTCTACCGAGCAGCCTCCGCCCCCCGCCGGCGTGCGCGTAATTTCGATCCGGTCCACCAGCAGCCGGAATAGCTGATCCACGCGCCAGCCCTGCGAATACAGCGCATAAAACGTCTCGGGAGGAATCGGCCTCAGCAGCAGCTGAGCGTTCGTATCGTCGTTGACCGGAATGAACTGAAACGTTGGGTCGTTCTCGTAGGTAAACCCAGGCGTTCCGCCGCCATTCGGGATCTGTACCGCTCCGCTCGACGATGTGAGCTGTCCGGTACCGGTTAGACTGCCCTGCATACGATAGCTGCTGGTGATCTGCCCCAGCTTGAAGAAGTACGTCGGGTCGCGATTCTCCAGCCGCGCCAGGTTCAGCAACAGCTCCCGGTTCGATGTCTGCGCGTAGGCATTCTCATAGTTCTTGAAATCGGCCCGCACGCGCCTCGGTCCGCAACCGCAAAGCGCCAGCGATGTGAGGCAGGCGATCGAAACCAGGGCCTTCGCCCCAGCAAACGAACCACGAATTCTCAAAAGGTTGTTGCACGCGCCCACGCTCATTGCGGCACCTGAAAGTGGATTTTTCGCAAAACCGTACGCCGGAGAAAGAGTGGGGGCATGATATTGCAACCCCAGCACGCATGCAAGAGATTTGCCTCGCCCGCCGCCTCAGCCCCGCATCAGGAACTCTCACCGTCGGTCAGCAAACGCGCCAGCCCACACTTCCTTACAGCTTGCGGAAAAACTCGATTGTGGGCGGCCTTTGTATCAGGGCACGACCTCGGTCGTGCCGTAAAGCGTGCAAAATGAATCTGGGCTTTAGCCCCTGAAGTTCTTTTCCGCATCCCGCCTGACTCTTCCGCAAGCTCAGTGATAACCGTTCGCGGGTCGCCGCTCCGCTCCATCTCCCACCGCCATCGCCGCCGCATCGGCAATCTTGCCGCGCAGCATCGTGATCCTCTTCGGCCCGTTCGGATGCACCGAGTTCGCCAGAATAATCACATACGTGTCGCTCGCCGGATCCATCCACAACGACGTCCCCGTGAACCCAGTGTGCCCGAACGACCCCACCGGAAAAATCGTGCCGCGATTGCTCGAGTACGGCGAATCGATGTCCCAGCCAAACCCGCGCACCGCCTTGCCACCCGCCGGCTGCTCCGGCTTCACCATCAGCTCCAGCACCCGCCGCGAGAGTGGAAACCGGCTCGGCCTGCCGGCGAGCCGATCCAGCAAATCCTGCGCATAGATCGCAACATCGTCCGCCGTGCTGAAAACCCCTGCATGGCCCGCCACCCCTCCCATGCGCCGCGAAGTCGGATCATGCACTACCCCGCGCAGCATCACATCCCCTGGCCCGGTCGCCAGCCCGGCCACCCCGTACGCCGAGGCTCCATGCTCGTATTCCGTCGGCGCGATGTGCGCGATCCACGCCTCCGGCGGAAGAAAACGTGTATACCGCATCCCCAGCGGCATAAAGATGAAGCGCTGCGCGTATTCGTCCAGCGTCATCCCCGACAGTTTCTCCACCAGCGCGCCCAGCACAACGAAATTGATGTCGCTGTACACGAATTTCACTCCCGGCGGACCCGCGGGCGCGATCGCAAACGCCATCTGATACGCCGTCCCCTTCCCTTCCCACGGCTCCGTCAGCGGCAGATCCGGCGGCAGCCCGGAGTAGTGCGTCAGCAGCTCCCGAATCGTGATCTCCTGCTTTCCGTTCGCCGCAAAAGCCGGCAGATACTTCGCCACCGGATCATCGAACCGAAAGTCCCCCCGCTGATACAGCTGCATCACTGCGGTCGCGGTCGCCAGGCATTTCGTCAGCGATGCCATGTCGAAGATCGTGTCGACCGTCATCGCCTCTCGCACCGGTTCCAGCGACCGCATTCCATACGCCTTGCGATAAACCACGTGGCCGTCGTGACCCACCACCACCACCGCGCCCGGCAGCAGATGCTCCTCCACCGCGTGATCCACCAGCTGATCGATGGCCGCAAAGCCGCTCTGTCCCCGCGCCAGCCCGCAGCACGCAACCAAAACCAGCACGACACTGACGCGAACTGCATGCCTCATCCTTCGATCATCTCCTCACTCCGTCTCGCGCCCTCCGGGAACAGCAAGCTCACCGTGTATCCCACCAGACATGTCACCAGCGATCCGATCAGCACCCACCACGTCCACGCAATCTTCGGAATCACCCACCCACGTCCTCCAACCGAAAACGCCAGCGCCCGCGGCTGCAGCCACAACATAAGATTCACCAACACTCCGGCCACCATACCCCAGATCGTCCCGCGTTCATCGGCGCGACGGCTCAGCGTGCCCAGCAAAAAAACGCCCAGCATCGCGCCCCACAATACCGAAGCGATCGAAAGCCCGATCTCCACCACGTGACCGCCGCCTCGCGAAAACATCGCCAGAGCGAACAGCACCCCCGCCCACACCAGCGTCATCAGCCGCGAAAGCCGCGTCCGCATCCGATCGGAAATATCCGGATACCTCGGCAGATAAAAATCCACCACCGACGTCGATGCCAGCGAATTCAGCGCCGCGCTCAGGTTCGACATCGCCGCCGCCAGAATCGCCGCGATCATCAACCCCGCAATTCCCTCCGGCATCTGCTCCACGATGAACGCCGGAAACAGCCGATCCGCACTCAATCCCGGTGCGCTCCCCACATGTCTGTAGTAAACGAAAAGACCTGCGCCAATCAGCAGAAACAGCGTGAACTGAAAAAAGACCACGCCACCGCTGGCCAGCAGCGCCACCCGCGACTCGCGCAGATTCTTCGCCGCCAGCAGGCGCTGCACCATCAGCTGATCCGTTCCATGGCTCGCCATCGTAAGAAAACACCCCCCGATGACGCCCGCCTGAAAGGTATACGTCTCCGCCAGCGACCACGAGAAGTGCAGCATCGTCAGTTTGTGCGCCGCCGACGCTCCCGCAATCAGGCCACTCCACCCTCCCGGAATCCGATGACAAACCGTCGCCAGCGCCACCAGCGACCCGCCCACATACAGAAACATCTGCACCACGTCGGTCCAGATCACCGCTGTCATGCCGCCCTCAAAGGTGTACAGCAGCGTCAGAGCCGAGAGAATCGCAATCGACGCAACATCTCCGGTTCCAATCGCCACTCCCACCACGATGGCCACCGCAAATACCCGCACGCCTTCCGCCGCCGCGCGCATCACCAGGAAAAGGCCAGCCGTAAACCGATGCAGCCGGGGGCCGAACCGCTGTCCGATCAGCTGATACGCGGTCAGCAACTCGCCGCGAAAATAGCGCGGCAAAAACAGAATGCAGATCACCACCCGCCCCAGCAGATATCCAACCGCAATTTGCAGGAACCCAAAATCACCGGCGAACGCCAGCCCCGGCACGCTGATGATCGTCAGCGTGCTCGTCTCCGCAGCCACAATCGACAGCGCAATCGCCCACCACGGCAGGTTCCGGTCCGCCAAAAAATACGACCGCAGCGAACTCTGGCGCGATTTCCGAAAGCGGAGCCCGAACAGTGTGATCCCCACCAGATACACCGCGACCAGCACAAGATCGAATGGCCGCAAATGCACCGCATGCGCAATCGGGGAAGTCATCGCAAGAAACAACACACTCACCCTTGCCGCGCCCTCCACAATGCGCCCGCCGGTGGATCGGCCGGCGTTTCCATCACCGCAATCCCCGCATATCGCCTGCGCAGCTCCGCGATCAGCGCCTCGCGCACCGGCGCCGCTCGCTCCAGAATGCCGCCGGCAATGGCCACCGCCGGAACCTGAAATTCCGAACCCGCGCCACTCTCAATCTCGCGGACCCGCTCGATCACCAGTCCCGCCAGCATCGCCAGGTCAGCGCCACCCTGCTCAACGACCTCCTTCGCGATAACGTCGCCCTGCTCTGCCGCACCAACCACCAGCGGAGCCAGCTTCGAAAACTCCGGCGCCGGGTTCGCGTTCGCAAATTGAATCAGCTCCGCCAGCGACCCCAGTTCCCAGAATTCCAGCGCCATATCAAGAAGCCGCGTCGGCCGCCCCTCATCGATCGCCAGAAACCCGCGCCGCAGTCCTTCCAGCCCCAGAAAATGTCCCGATCCCTGGTCCGCCAGCGCCGGTCCCCATCCTCCCGCCGTCACAATCTCGCCCGTCGCCGCGCGTCCCGCCACGTTGGACCCGGTTCCCGCAAGCACCAAGACGCCGCGCTTCCCAAAGAAAGCCGAGTCCAGCGCAATGTCCACATCGCCCTCAATGATCAGCTCCCCGCCCACATGCCGTGCAAACGCCTCACGCAGCCAGTCCACCACCAGCGGAACCGTCTCACCCGCCGTCCCGATACAGCAACGCGCAATCTCCTTCCACTCGACTCCTGCTGTCGCGCTAAGCTCCTCCAGCCCCCGCCGCAGGTTCACCTCTGCAGTCTCTGCATCCGCCTTCATCCGTTTAATTGTGCCCGCCTGCGCGCGCGCCAGTTCGCGACTCGCATCGCCCAGCACAAACGTGGTCTTTGTGCCACCGGCATCCACGCCGAGGAAATACTGCATGCTCTCCGCTCTCTCCACTCAGAACCGCGATCGCGCCCCACGGCGCGACTCGCTTGCTAGGGATGCCGCTTCGGAAGAACCGTCCAGATCGCCGGATCCTCTTCGCCCAGAACCCACGAGCAGAATCCTTCCAGCCCGTTCTGCTCCGTTAGCTCATAACGTTCCCGAAACGTCCGCAGATCGGTAAAGAAAATCCACTCGCGCATCTGGTCTCTATAGAAGTAGAACCACGCCGAGTGATCCTCATCGTCCCACTGAATCTTCCCGTTCCAGTCGTGCGCCAGCAACAGAGCGTCCGGGGCACTGATGTAATCCGCAGTCGGATTGGGCTTCTCCACGGGCGCCTCGCCCTCATGCACCGGCGGCGTGACAATCGGCGCACCCGTGTACCAGTGGTATCCGTAAAGCGGAATACCCAGCGACAGTTTCTCCTTCGGCACCGTCTGCAGCGCGTATTTCATGTTATCGACCGTCCACTGCCATCCCGCAACCGGTCCCGGAGTCGTCCACCGCGTGTTCTGGTCGTACGTCATCAGGCAAACCAGGTCCACTACCTTGCCGATCGCCGCCAGATCGTATGCCCCGCGCCAGTCTGTATAAATCCACTTCGCAAAGCCACCCGCGCTCGGATACCCCGGCGCGTTCGGAACCGTTGCGATGCTCAGCTGGAACCCTGCCCGATGCAGTTCCGCCGCGCTGTTCACCACCAGCCCCGTCAGCGCATCCCGATCTGTCCACTCGATGTTCTCAAAATCGAACTGCATCCCCGCATAGCCATGCAGCCGGCACTCGCGGATCAGCGCCGCGTTCATCTCCGCCTGCGCCTTCGCGTTCGTCGCCAGCAGATGAAAGTTCTTCTTGTTAAAGAGCACCACGATCGGCGTCACCGGCAGTTTTTCGCTTTGTGCCTGCGCCAGCACCGCAGGCTCCGGCTCGCCCGTCACCAGACCGTTCTCATCCACCTGGTACCACGTCGGCACCAGCAGATCGATCTGCGACGAGTGCGCAAAAAAATCGCGGATCGACTTCGGATCGTTCGTCATGTAGAACAGCGCCACCGGCCTCGTTCCATGCTGGACGGCCGCCTGGCTCGCCGCAGCATCCCGGTTTGCCGCAACGCCGGGCAACGCAAACCCAAACGCCAGCAGCCCCGCGATCTGCCTTATCCACCTCATACGACAAGCACCTCAATGTCATTCCCGCCGAACGCCTCTCGCGCATCCGGCGCGATCCCGGAATCCGTCACCAGCATGTCGATCTCGCTCCCCGGACAAATCAGCGCCGGGCTCAGCATCCCAATCTTGCTCGAGTCGGCAACCACAATCACTTGCTTCGCCTGGCGGACCATCGCGCGAAACACCGCTGCCTCATCCGGCTCGATCGTCGTCGCCCCATGTTTGGCATCCACCCCGCACGCTCCGATGAACACCTTGTCCATGAACACTCCGCTCAGCATCTCCAGGGCCGTCGGCCCCGTCAGCGAAAACGCCCCTGCCCATCGCATCGTTCCCCCCGTCAGGGTCACGTTCAGCGCCGGCTGATTGCTCAGCTCCATCGCGATGTTCACTGCGTTCGTGATGATGTGAATCGAATTGCGGTGCCGAATGCAGCGCGCCACCTGCGTCGGAGTCGTACCCGCCGTAAATCCCACCGTGTCGTGTTCCCGAATCAGCTCCGCCGCTGCCATCCCGATGCGCCGCTTCTCCTCTGCAAAACGCGATTCACGCACGTGAAATGACGAGTCGAATCGGAACGGCTCGTACTGCATCTGTCCAGCCAGCCGCGCTCCGCCATGCGTCCGATGGACCAGGTTCCGCGCTTCCAGCCGCGCCAGATCGCGGCGAATGCTCGGAGCCGAGGCTCCCAGATGGCCCACCAGCTCGTCCACTGACGCATTCCCGCGCTGCAGAAGCACCTGCAGAATCTTCTTGGCTCGTTGCTCCGTTTTCAGTGACATGGCGTCGCCGAACCATTATCTCTGAAACTTCGCATTCGTAACCTCTGCGGGTTCAATTCAGCGCAGACCTGCTGCCGCGCGCCCCTCTGCCATGCGCTGCAGAACACCCGCCAGCGCGCGAACCTTATCCTCTTCCACCACGAAACGCAGATACTCGCGATCCCGCACTTCTCCCATTTGCACATTCCGCCGGTGAAACTCCATCGGACTGGGTCGTGCGCTCCTCAGGCTGGCATGAAATTCACTGGCTCCCGTTGCCTCCACCACGCGCACAATCGTTTCCGGTGTAATCCCGCCGCCCGCCACAACTTGGATGCGCTCCCCTGCAGCCGCTACCATGCGAGCCACGACTGAAAGCCCCTCCGTCACCTTCCCCGCTCCGCCGGATGTCAGCACGCGCGCAGCGCCGGTCTCCGTCACATCTTTCAGAGTCGCGCATGGATCCGGTGTCATGTCGATCGCGCGATGGAAGGTCACCGGCAGCGGGCCCGCCAGCTCCACCAGTTTCCGTGTACGCTCCACATCCACGTGAGCATGCTGGTCGAGCACGCCCACGATGATCCCATCCGCTCCCCCCTCGCGGGCGCACCGGATGTCCTCCTGCATCACTTCGTATTCGGCATCCGTGTAGCAGAAATCTCCGCCACGCGGCCGAATCATCACAAACACCCCGATCCCGATCCGTTGCCGGACCAGAGCCAGCAACCCCGCCGACGGCGTGATGCCCCCCTCCATCAAATCGCTGCAGAGTTCCACCCGCTGCGCGCCGCCGCGCTCGGCGGCTATCGCCGATTCCACCGAATCGACGCAAATCTCAAGCTCCATAGAGGCCGAATCCCACCTTCCCGTACCCCTCACGCGCCTTTATACAGCAGGCAGAACCTGCATCTCCCCGCCCGTAGAGCGAATGAGTGAGCTGCCACGAACGCCGCGGCAGCCCAGGACTAAAACGAGTAGTGCAACGAGAACTGCAGACGCCGCTCCTGGGAACGAATCTGTCCCAGCGGGGCGATCGCCCCAAAGTTGCTGTCCGTCACCCCGGTATCCGGATTCCCGTAACTCACAATGTTGAACGCATTGAATGCATCGAACCGGAATCCAACCACCTGCTCGTGCCAGGTGTGGAAGTCCTTGAACGCGGACATATCCACATTCGTGAACCCTGGTCCCCGCAGCGAGCCATTTTTCGCCGTGCCGAACGCCGTCCCGCCCGAGCTGTTTGTCGCCGGGATGCCAAACGCGCAGATCCCATCATCCACCCCCGACGCGCACACATCCTTCACCGAAGGATCGTCGCCAAACCATTGCGACAGATTCCGGTTCACGATCTTCGGCTTCCGGTACTGGTTCGGACGCGAGTTCCCGTAACTGTTCGAGTTGTTGCCCGGCCCCGTCACCGATTGCGGGAAACCTGACCACACTACCCCCGCTGCCGAAAGCTTCCAGCCTCCGATCGCCTCATCGGCCGCCCTGCCCGCGCCCGAGAAATACTCCTGCCCGCGTCCAAAGGGCAGCGCATACACGCCCGTGAACGACACGTTGTGTTTCACGTCGTAGCCGGCCGGACCGTAGTCTGCCGCCGCGTCATAGTAGTTCTGGAATGCACCGCTGAACCCATTAACGTTCAGCGCGTAGTTGCCCAGGCTGTTCGTCATCGCCTTGCTGTAGGTGTAGTTCACCGTGGCTTCCAGGCCATGATTCAACCTCTGTCGCAGCGTGGATTCCAGCGCGTTGAAGTTCATCTTCGCCCGCGATTCGGTAATCAGCAGCGGGTTCGATCCGATGCTCACCGACGGATCGACAGCGTTGATGCCAATGTACTGGTTGTTGTAGAACGGTGCCGTCGTCGGATCGCCATTCACCCGGTATTGGTTCACATTGCCGTAGTCTTCAATGTGCTGCCCCGACTCTCCCACATACCCAGCCTGCAGCGATGTCGTGTGCGTGAGAGCGTACTGGAGCGTCAGATTCCACTCCTGCACATAAGCTGGCTGAATGTTCTGCGGATAGACGTTGAACGTTCCGCCGTAGGCCACCGTTCCCCCGGCGAAGCCCTGCTCCGCACTCCGCGGGCTGCCGGGGTTCCCCGCCGTCGGTGTAACCACGTTGACGTTCACCGCCTGGATGAAAGGCGTGATCGATGTCAGCCGCTGGTTCGACGAGTTGCCTTCGTAGAAGCTCGTTGCCCCATACCCACCGCGAACCACAAACCGGTCCGTCGCCTCATACGCGAAGCCCAGCCGCGGCATGATCTGCCGGAAGTTCGAATCGTAGCAACCAGGATTGCTGCAAATGCCCGCTCCTGCCGGCGCTCCCGTCGGAACATGTCCGGCGTAGATGATCTGCCCGTTGCTCAGGTTCACGTTTCCAGTCTTGTTGTTCTCTTCAATCCACGGCTCGTCCCACTCGTAACGCAGGCCCAGATTCAGCGTGAGCCGCGGACGAATCTTGTAGTCGTCCTGGGCGTATCCCGCAATGCGCCACTGCCGTTGCCCCACGTTCACGCTGTTCAGCGTCACCGCTGCCGAACTCACCCGGTCCAGCACAAAGTCCGCGCCGCCGTATCCGCCCCCATTCGGGAGTGCCGGGTTGCTCGTAAACGCACCGCTGTAGGTCAGGGAGCCAAGATACCCATTGTTGTTGCTCGTCGGATAGTTGTTCTGGTACCGGATCGCCTCTACTCCGAACGTCAGCGTGTGCAGCCCGCGCTGCCACGTCACATCGTCCATGTAGCTGTACGTGTTGTCGATGATCCCGCCGTCAAAGGCCGGCGTTCCCACTCCCGTCACACCGTTTTGGATGTTCTGGAATGAAAATCCATTGAACCTTTGATTCGGGAAGGTGATCCCAACCTTCGCATTGCCCCCCGTCCCGAACTGCCCCGTTGGATCCTGCGGCAAGCCCGTGTTCCAGTCCGTTCTCGTGAACCCAATATGCGCCGAGTTGATCAGCGACGCAGAGAACGTGTGGACCCAGTTCGCGCCCACCACCTTGGTCGGGAACAGGTTCACTCCCGGAAATTCGATGGGCAGCACCGCCGTCGACCCGTCATAGGCCGTCGATATCGAGTAGAACCCCGTGATGCGGTCCGAGGTCTGCGGATCGTATTCGATCTTGATATCGCCCTGATTGTTCGCCTTGTAACTCCGCGTCGGTCCCTGGTAGTTGTTGTTGATAATCCCATCCGTCGGAGCCGCATTCGGCAACGGATAGAACGTCGGATTAGCAATCAGGAATTTCGCCACCGGATTCACGATCGCAACGCCCTTGTCGCCCGCGTAGGGCGCAAACCCGTTCTCCGGATCGTACAGCTGGATCGGGTTGGCCCCGCTCAGCAGCGCCGAAAAATCTCCGCTGCGCATAGCGGCTGTCAGCACGCTCGCTGTGCTCGTCCCGCCTTTGTGATAGCGCGACCCAAGATAGTCGACAAAGAAGAACAGTTTGTCCTTGATGATCGGTCCGCCCAGGGTGCCGCCGAACTGCGCCTGCGAAAACGGATTGATCGGCGTGATCGGCCGCGACTGGTTGTTCTGCCATGTATTTGCATTCAGCCGGTAGTCCTGCACGTACCCGTACGCCGACCCGTGAAATGCGTTCGTTCCGCTCTTCAGGATGCTCACCACCCCGCCGCCATTTACGTTCCCGAACTGCGCAGGCGAATTGGCGGTCAGCACCTTGATCTCCTGCAGCGCCTCCGGGGCCGGGCTGTACGAAATCAGATTGTTGAAATCTTCATTGATGTCGATCCCATCCAGCGTGTAGTTGTTCGCCTGAGCGCGGTTTCCGTTCACGTTGGGTGTGTCCACGAAATAATTGCTGCGCTCGATCTGCGTCGGACCCGACGTTCCCGCCGTGTCCACTACCCCCGGCTCGTACAACGTCACCGCCGAGAAATCCAGCCCGTTCAAAGGAAAATTCGAAACCGTGTTCGCCGTGAACGTGGCGCTCAGCGTCGGATCGCTCGTGTTCAGAATCGGCGGTGCCCCCGTCACATTCACCGTCGTCGTCGCCGTCCCCACCTGCAGCTTCACATTCAGCGTCGGCGTCTCCACCGCCTCCAGGGAGAACTCCGGCAGCGTCGCCGTGCTAAAACCCTTCGCCGCAACCGTCACCTGGTAGTGCCCGGCCGGCAGGAAATCAATCCGGTAGACTCCCTCGCTGTTCGTCGTCGCCGGCGTCTTCACCCCGGTATCAAGGTTGTGCGCGATCACCTCGGCGCCCGCCACCACTGCCCCGCTCGCATCGGTCACTTCTCCGGTGATCGATCCGGTCACGTTCTGCGCCATCGCCACCGGCATGCCCGCACACAACACCAGCGCGCATACCCACGTCAGCTGCCTCAAAGTCTTCCTCATACGCTTCTCCCCTCGATTCGCTTGTAACCAGATCGTGCAGGACTGATGGCAAAGCTCGAGTTTCCGAGAAATGACTCGGTATGGCCACAATTCAACCATATTTATGGTCGTTTTGACCACAAAAATGATCACATTGCCGATTTTGTGACGATTTGTGCCGCACCGCACGGGACCTGCCGTCAAATTCGGACGAAATTCTTCAGAGAATTCGCTAGTGCCCCGGAACTCTCCACTCCAGCAGCGGCAGCAGACTCGAATAGTCGTCCGTCCACGCGCGCAAACCCGCCTTCATGGGAATCGCGCGCGCAAACGCCGCCACCTGCGGCTGCGCGAAGAACCCCGCGTTGTTCGACACCAGCACCCACGTCGCCCGATACTCTCCGCGCGACTCCTGCGCCGGCGTATCCACCACCCGCGCCTCCATCCCCGACGCAGCAGCCAGAGCCGCCACCTCCGGCGTCAGGTCCAGATACTGGTTCGACACATGGAACGCCAGAATTCCCTCCGGCACGATCTGCTTCCGATAAACCTCCATCGCCTGCGTCGTCAGCAAATGCACCGGAATCGCGTCCCCGGAAAATGCATCGATTACCAGCACGTCGAAGTGCTGCGGCGCCTCCCGAGCGAGCGAGATTCGCCCATCGCCATCCGCAAATGAAATCTGCGCTCCGGACTCGCGCAGATACGTAAACAGATTCTCCGCAATCGGCCGCACCAGCGGATTGATCTCGTAGAACCGCATCCGGTCGCCCGCCTTGCCATACGCCGCCAGCGTTCCCGCTCCCAGCCCCACCACGCCCACGTTGCGAGCCCCATCGTCGCAGCAGAACCGTAGCGCCAACCCCACTCCTGAATCCGTCGCATAATACGTTGTCGGATTCCGTCGAAACTGCGGCGCGAACCACTGCGTCCCGTGCTCGATCGTGCCGTGCATCAGCGTGCGCACCGTCTCCGCCCCCGGCGGCACATGCGACTCCTTCACGCGCAGCGCCCCATAGAAATTCCTCTCCTCCACAACGGCATTGCGCGCATACACGATGTGCAGCATCACCACCAGCGCCAGCAGCAGCGCCGTCCCCGTTCCCCATAGCAGCCGCTGCGCCCATCCCTTATCCCACATCACGACCAGAGCCAGCGCCGCCGTCGCAAGAAAGGCCAGCGCCACGTCGTAATTCGCGTCAAACACCAGCGGACAAATAATCCCAATGAAGATCGTCCCCGCCGCTCCGCCCGCCGCGATCAGCAGATAGAACAGCGTCGACTCCGACGGATTCTCCGGCCGCACCGCGTACGTCTCCACATGACAGAACAGGCAGGCGAAGAACAACTCCGCCATGAAGAATCCAATGCTGATCATGATCGGTATCGTCACATCGGTCTTCGACAGCATCCAGGCCAGCGCCGCCAGCAGCACCACCAGCAGCCGCGTAATGATCCACCGATACCGCAGCGGCGGCGCCTCAAACGCGATGATGAAGGTCAGCAAATACACACACAGGGGCAGCACCCACAACAGCGGAATCGCTGCGATGTTCTGGCTCAGGTGGCTGGTCACCGCGCACAATTGGATCGACCCGCCCGCCGGCAGCAGGAACCAAAGCACCTTCGCCCGCCTCGAGCTCGCCCCGAAACTCCGCTCCGCCACGCCCGACCGCTGACCGCTGACTGCCGACCGCCGATTGCTGGTTCGCACCCGCCACGAGATCACCGCACAGACGATCGCGTACAGCCCAAACCCACAACCCCATACCTTCCGCTGCACACTCAGCGACAAGTGCGGCTCAATCACCGTCGGATACAGCACCAACGCCAGCAGCGATCCGGTGTTCGACAGCGCAAACAGCTTCCATGGCACGCCGCTGCGTTCCTCGCGCGCCAGCCAAAGCTGCAGCAGGGGGCTCGTCGAAGCCAGCAGCAGGAACGGCAGCCCGATCGTCACCGTCAGCACTTCGAAAATTGCTGTCTGCGGATGGCTCGCCGCACCGCTCAGGTCCGGCTGCACAACCACCACGAGCAGCACCGCCGCCGTAAGCAGCAGCCCCAGATGCACAATCGCCGTTTCTCGGCCGGACGATCGTCGTCCCAGCCAGTGCGCATACAAATACCCCACCAGCAACGCGGTCTGGAAAAATACCAGACACGTGATCCACACCGCTGACGACCCGCCCAGCGCCGGCAACAACTGCTTCGCCGCCATCGGCTCGACCGCAAACAGCAAAAACGCTCCGAGAAAAATCGCGCTTCCGTACAGGATTCGCATCGCGTCCGCGCCAACTCCGTTCCGATAGAACGCTACCACGCGCCACCGTGCTCTCCGGTTTCGCCCCGGTTTTCCACGCGATGCCGCCTCATCGCTTCGTCGTAAACTGAAGCTAATGAGAATCGGCATCGACTTCGGAACGACACGGATCGTCGTAGCTTCGGTCGACCGAGGCAACTTCCCCCTGGTGAACTTCGAAACTCCCGACGGGCAGGCCTGCGATTGGTTTCCACCCGTCGTTGCCGTTCGAGACAGCTCCCGCCTCTACGGCTGGCAAGCCGTCGCCGCGCTCGATGACGACAGCTGGACCGTCATCCGTTCTCTCAAGCGCGCTCTTCGCAACGCAGGCCCCCACACCGAGCTCCACGCCGGCGGGCAGAATCTGTCCCTGCCCCTTCTGCTCTCCGAAATGATGTCCGCTCTCCGCACCCAGCTGCTGGAGCACTCCAACCTCAGCCTGAAGCCCGGCGAGCCGCTCGAAGCCGTGCTCGGCGTCCCCGCCAACGCCAACAGCAATCAGCGCTTCCTCACCGAAGAAGCCGCGCAGAGTGCGGGCTTCATCGTGCTCGGACTCATGAATGAGCCCTCTGCCGCCGCCATCGAGTACGCCTACCGCAACAGCGCCGAGCGTCGCACCCGCGCCGAACGCGGCCTCCTTGTGTACGACATGGGCGGCGGCACCTTCGACGTCTCCCTCGTCACTCTGGGTGACGATGAACACACCGTCGAAGCCTCCGACGGCATTCCCAATCTCGGCGGCGACGACTTCGACAGGATCCTCGCCGACCTCGCCCTCGAAACCGCCGGACACGAAACCGGCCTCAAAGCCGCCGAACGCCATCATCTCCTCGAAGAGTGCCGCGAGAAAAAAGAATCTCTCAACCCCAACACCCGCAAGGTCACCATCGACCTCGAGCGCGTCCGTCCCGGCTGGTCCCAGGTCACCGTCCCCGTCGACACCTACTATGAGCGCTGCCGTCCCCTCATCGAATCCACCCGCGAAGTCGTCGAAAGCCTCCTCGCCGCGCACCCCGGCCTTGCCCTCGATACCCTCTACGTCACCGGCGGCGGCTCCGAGCTTCCTCCCGTCGCCCGCATTCTCCGCGAAACTTTTGGCCGCAAAGTCCGCCGCTCCGCCTATATGCGTTCAGCCAGCGCCGTGGGCCTCGCCATCCGCGCCTCCGCGCAGGCCGACTCTCTCCGCGACCAGTTCAATCAGAACTTCGGCATCTGGCGCGAAGCCGATTCCGGCGGAACCATCGTCTTTGATCTCATCTTCCCCCGCGGTTCCCGCCTCCCCCGCCCCGGCGAGCCCGCGCTCTCCATTGAGCGCATCTATCATCCCGCGCACAACGTCGGCCACTTCCGCTACCTCGAGTGCTCCCGCCTCGACGAGCGCGGCCAGCCCCTGGGCGAAATCACCAACTGGGAACAGATCCGTTTTCCCTTCGACCCACACCTGCAGAGCGCGCCCGACCTCTCCTCCTATCCCGTCCAGCGCCTCACCGATCAGGTCAACCTCACCATCCACGAGAAGTACACGTGCGACGCGAGCGGAACGCTGCAGGTGAACATCTCCGCCGACCCCACCGGTTTCACGCGCAAATTCCTCATCGGACAGCCCGCGGCCGCTGGCGCCGCGCATCCGTCACGCCGCTCCGCCCGCGCCTGAGCACCCGGCGCGCCGCGGGGGGCCCTCCGGCGATGCGTCTCGGGCGCCGACGATACTTCTCGGGCGCGCGTATCACAAGCACCAGCTGCACCAACTGCACCACCTGCAGAATGCGAAAAAAAGCCGTGCCGGACGGCCAGGTTCACCCCATAGCAAGTATGCGAACGCTCTCGCGATCCATAAGTCAACGCGAATGAGTGCCTCGGCAAACCAAAAGTACCGTCTCTTTGCATCGCGCTGACCTCTTTTCCCAAATCGGAACCCACCAACCCAATGGATCGCCGCATCCAGCCGTCTTCCGCCACCCCACACGCGGTCGCCCTTGTCCTTCAGCTTTCTCCTGGATCAAGGCACCAAACTCAACACCCGCAGAAATGCCCCGAAAAAACCGAGGCTGGACGGCCAGGTTCACCCCACAGCAAGTAGCGGACTCTCTCACGGCCATTCGTCAATACGAATCATCGTCTCCTCCACCCAAAAGTACCGTCTTTTGCCATCGCTCTAAGCTCCTATCCCAAATCGGAACCCACACCTCACAGATATCCTTCCTGCAAAGCCATCCCACCCGCCCTCCCGCTTGCCCTTCAGCTCTCTCCTGCGGGCTGTGCTACATTGAACCAACTCCCCGCTCCTGAAGCTCCACACTCCCCAGGCACGAGCGACAGTCATGGCTACACCAATGCCATCCGCGCCATCCGTGGACACTCTCGATCTGCAACAGGAGATCGTCCGTCTCCAGGCCCTGCTCGAAACCTCCCGCCAGATCCACGCCACCATCCGCCTCGAAGAAGTCCTCTCCACCATCCTGCGCATCGTCGTGCGCGAGCTGGAATTGCCCGGCGCCCTCAACACCGATCCCCGCATGACCTATGGCGAAATGCCCTCCGAACCCTGGGAGGGCTGCTTCCGTTTTCCCCTCCACGATAAAGCCGGCAACCATGTCACCGAATTGATCGTCGCCACTCCCGATGGCAGGCCCCTCACCCTCTACGAGGAAGATTTCCTCGAGCGTCTCGCCCTCCAGGCCGCCGTCGCCGTCGAAAACGCCCGCTACTACGAGCGCAGCCTCGCCTGGGCCCGCGTCGAGCAGGATCTCCACGCCGCCCGCGCCATTCAGCGCAGCCTCGTCCCTCAGCAGATGCCGGAAATCGCCGGCTACTCCGTCGCCGTCCGCTATAGCGCCTGCTACGAAGTCGGCGGCGACTGCGTCGACATCGTCAGTCTTCCCGATGGCGTCCAGGTCATGGCCGTCGCCGACGTCGCCGGCAAAGGCCTCGCCTCCGCCATCGTCAGCACCGCCTTTCGCTCCGCCTTCCGCGCCAGTGCCGGCGCCGGTTTTCCCCTCCCCGATCTCGTCTCACGCCTCAACCAACAGCACTGCGCCGAGAGCGACGAGACCCGCCGCCGCTACGTCACCGGCATCTTTCTCAAGCTCGATCCCGGCAACCACCAGCTCGAAATCGTCAACGCCGGCCACAATCCCGGCTTCCTCGTGCGGCCGGACAAATCCACCCACCATCTCAAAGCCAGCGCCACCCCCATCGGCATTCTGCCCATTGCCGAGTACAAATCCGAATTTGCCGACTTCCCTCCCGGCTCGCGCCTGCTCTTCTATACCGACGGCCTCACCGAGGTCTTTCGCGGCGATGAAGAATTTGGTACCGAGCGCCTGCTCACCTCATTTCTGCAATGCGACTCCCCGGAGTGTGCTGCTATCCTCGATACGCTGTTTCAGGAGCTGCGCCTCTTCTCCGGAAATGAGTCCCAGGAAGACGACATGACCGCGCTGGCTCTGATGCGGATGAGCGCCTGATGGGAGAACTCCGATGACAGACACCAACGGTACGTCGGTCGAAGTTCGGATTCCCTCGCGTCTCGGGTTCGAAAAGGTGGCCATGGCAACCGCCGCCAGCGTCGCCCGGCTCAAAGGATTTTCCCCCGAGCGCATTGAAGACCTCAAAACCGCCGTCGCTGAAGCCTGCATCAACGCCATCGAACACGGCAATCACCTCAACGAGAAGCTCTCCGTATGCGTCATCCTCTCCGCCACTGCCGACCAGCTCGAAGTCAAAGTCGTTGACAACGGCGCGGGCATGGACAAGCAGCCGCCCCAACCCGACATCGACCGCAAGATCCATGGCGAAGAGGATCCCCGCGGCATGGGCATGTTCCTCATCCAGGCTCTGGTCGACGAGGCCGAGTGGGTCCACGACAGCAAAGGCAAAGGCAGCTACGTACGGCTGGTCATCCGGCTTGACAAAGAGAACGAATTTCGACAAGGAGAGTGAATAGTGGAAGCCGAGACCAAAACCACCGTCGACCGCACCTCCGGAGCCAGCGGCGCCTCCATCGCTGTCCTCCGTTTCACCGGCGACATCTCCAGCACCTCGAAGGACTCTGTCCTCGGCGCCTGGCAATCCGTCAACGGCAACGGCCCGGTCCTCCTCGACTTCTCCAAAGTCGACTACATCAACTCCAGCGGCATCGCGCTCATCATTCAAATGCTCATGGAAGCCGACAAAACCGGCCGCAAAGTCGCCGCCTTCGGCCTCACCCCCCACTTCCAGAAAGTCTTCACCATGGTCGGCATCGCCAAATACGCCGGCCTCTATAAGGATGAGCCCACCGCCGCGGCTTCTCTGTAAGCCGCTCGCGCGCCGTATCGAGATCCGCCGTGCCCACCACCTCGCGGGTCCTTTCGGAAGAACGTGCTCGTCACCGAGCGCTCATCATGAATCGTCAGACGTTGCTGACAGGCCTTAGCGCAAATCGAGACTCTTCGAGAACATGCATTCATGACGGTCGTTCACCGGCTTTTCCTCAGCTACATTCGGACTTTGATTTCAGATAAAAGCCCACTCGTTGGGGCAATTGCTTTTCATAAGACCTCTTTTCATGAGGGGCGAGGTCCTTGATCTCGACAGCTAAGATCCCAAAGTTCGGTTGATCCGCTGTGGACATAGAGAAGTTTGCCGAAACGCACAGGATCGGCTGGTCTGATGTGTTTGACACCTCTCCAACAACGAACCAGTTCGCACCATCCTGCCTTGGTGAATAGCTAATGTCGACGTCCTTGAAAGGCTTGAGATCCATGTGGTTCATGGAGATCGGTATGTTGAGATTCTCCCAGCGGCCCGGGCCCTGAATTCTCGGACCGGTGATCATCGTGGTCACCCAGTCAACATGCCGAAACGCCATAACAATGGGGTATTGGGATGAATCCAGCCAACCACAATCGAATGTGAACTTGCCATCCGGTCCTGTCGTAGCAAGATTAGCCCGCAATTGCGGCGGACGTGGCGCATCGTGGCGGACATCGACAACCACGGAGGACAAAGGTTTATTCGAATCGCTGTCAAAAACCAATCCGGAGATTGTGCAGGCAGCGGTATTGCTCGGGGTCTTATTGACAGGTGCGCCGGGGGGTTGAACTGTTGACAGGGCTGGCGCAGCAGGTGGGCCGTGAATCTTGTCCCAATTCGCTATGACGGCTGCACCTAAGACGCCAACCAGCCCAACAATGGCAATCACTATTTGCGTGCGAGGGCGCTCCTCCGCCATGCCACCCCCCCTTTAATTTGTGACAGCTTACCACGTCGAGGTGGGAAACCGTCCAGCAGATCCTCCACGATCCGCATCCTCAATCGCCGGGTGCCCCACCCTTATCCACAGTTTCATCGTGGATAGGGTGGGCATCGCGGATATCCAGCGGTTCCGGCCTCTATAAGGATGAGGCCAGATCCTTCTGAACTGCAGCTTACAATTCGCGAATTGCGGTCACGGGGTTCCGGCGCATGGCTCGATGTGCGGGAAGGTAGCATGCCAGCAATGACATTGCTCCCAGGAGCATGACGACGGAAACGACAGTGACCGGATCGTGGGCGCCGATTCCGTACAACAGCCGGACGATAATGCGTGTGAGTCCCAACGCAAACGCCAGTCCCAGCGCCAGCCCGATGCCTGTGAGCCACAATCCCTGCAACAGCACGAGCCGCAGCACGTCCACGCGCGAAGCACCAAGAGCCATTCGTATTCCGATCTCGTGGGTCCGCATTTGGGTTCGATAGGCCACGACTCCGTAGATTCCGGTTATCGCAAGAACCAGCCCGATCAGCGCGAACATTCCCGCCAGGGTGCTCTCGATGACGGCGAAACTGCTCGCCATCTGGGTACTCTCCCGCATGGAACGCACATCGAAAACCGGCAGCCGACTATCGATTTCATGAATGGCGTTTTCCACCGCCGGCTCCAGGTCGACCGGATTCCCCTCGGTTTTCACCTGCACCATGGTCTCGTACCCCGGGTGCTGGAAAAAACTCATATAGACCATAGGCTCCGGTGACTCATTCACGAATGTATGTGTTGAATTCCTCGCAACGCCGACAACCGTGAAAAGTCTGCCCCACACCCTGAGGTTCTTTCCCAGCGGATCCTGTCCGGGCCAGTAGCGCCCCGCAGCGGTCTGATCCACGATGATGACCCTCGGGGCCTTTTCATCGTCCTCCAGCGTAAACTCGCGTCCTTCCAGAATGGGTATATGAAGGGATTCGAAATACCGCGGGCCTACCTCGGC
>CAWFXK010000010.1:0-123304 GCA_963819725.1 uncultured Acidobacteriaceae bacterium | reverse complement strand
ATTTCGCGCAACTACTTTCCTGAAGTCCGCAAGGATCTGGCTGCCATCGCAAACGTGTATTTGATGGCGTCCTCCACCTGCGTCGGCGATCCGCGCATCGAACACCAGATTGCTGGTTTCGCGACCATGGAGGGGATCCGGTTCCGCGTCGTGCACTTCAATAACGGCATGCACGGCTGGGCGTACACGGAAGATCAGTACAAGGCCGCTTTCTCTGCGTATCTGCGGGCGGTTGAGGGTCTGACCGACAAGGGAGGCAGGCTGATCTGGGCCAGCACCACACCGGTACGCCCGGATGCGAAGGATGCGACAAATCCGCGAATTGAAGCGCGCAATCGCATCGCCAGCGTGTTTGTTGAGGCTGCGGGTATTCCCATCGACGAGCAGTTTGCGCTGATGAAGAAGCATGAAGATCTGCATCAGGACCCGGTTCACTTTAATCCCGCGGGCGCGGCGCTTCAGGGAGATCAGGCGGCTGCCATGATCCGCAAGGCGCTCGAAGAGATCCGTGATGCTCCGGGGCATGGGATTTGCAGGCGCAATTCGGTATCCGGTGTCGCAGCGAAGGATGATCGTTGTCGAAGGGCGGTCTGCATTGTCCTGCGCCTGAGGATCACGGCAGCCGGCGCGGCACTGATTGACTGCCGACCGGATGCGCTGCCGGGATCCGAGGTACTGTTCCGTAGTCTGAATCGAGACATGTCCAAGCAGAAGCTGGATCTGATCCAGTTCACCGCTTGCATTCCGACAGAGCCGCGCACAGGTTCGCCTCAATTCGTGGGTGCAAGGGCAGGGACACCCACCCCGGAAGGGGAAGACCTCACCACGTGCCATATAGCCTTCTCACTGATGCCATCCCCAGCACTCGACCCGTACGACTGACACGCCGAAACATCTTCCGCGGTGGACCGAAGCAGTACTGAGCCAGGCAAGCAGTTCCACGTGCACCCAGTCGGGCATCGGGACAGTGCGGATATGACCGGCCTTGCCCACAAGATCGACGATGGCCCAATGGTCTGCTCTTTGCTGCAAGTCTTCGACTCTCAGGCTGGCGGTCTCATGTCGCCTCAATGCGCAAGCCAGGAGAAGAGCCAGCAGGGCACGGTCACGTTTGCCTTTCATTCGTGCGTCGTCAGGACTCTGCCACAACGAGAGAGCCTGCTCATCGGTCAGCCAGTTTCCGATCCGCACGCATTCTTCTTCAGACCCTTACCCGCCGAATGCCCGCGGCCAGATCGGAACTGAGCAGCCCGCAATCTGCGGCCTCACAGGCCAGCCGCCGAACGGCACCCAGCCGAAGGTTGATGGTCGTGGGAGCCAATCGCCGGAATTCCAGGTGACTGCGATACCGAAGCACCACAATGCGATTGAACGCCAGCCGGGGCTCTGAACAATACCAGTCCACGAACTCGTCAATCGCGTGTCGATACCCGCGCTGCGACTCAAGGCTGCTCAGGCTGTTCAGAACTGCTGCTCGGGCATGTTCCAGATCGAGGAGTCGTAAAAATCCCGGGGGCGATTATTTCGGCGGTTCCGCGTCTGCCTCATGGTTCGGGGCCTCCCTCGCCAACGAGCCATGAGATGGGACTTGACGACCGCCAGATCGGGGCAATTGCCGCAACGGCGACGGACGGTAAACGACAGCGGGTCAGGGATTGTTTCAGCGAGCCCCGTCACAAACGGACGCGAAACCCATAATCAGCGTATTTGAATTCCGGCGGGATGCTGGAACGTGCCGAGCATCGTGAAATTTTGATTTGGTGCCGCCAGGAACCTCCGCGCGAAGCTTTTCTCTTGCCTTCTTCCGGTCCCTGCGGATTCCGATCAGGTGAAATCGCATAATAGTCGGGCCCGTACCAGTCGCTGCACCACTCATGCACGTTCTCGCACATGTCGAATAATCCGAAGGCATTCGGCTGTGACTGCCCGACCGGCTCCGGGCCGGTTTTCCAACGAGTATGGTAGGCCGGACGTGAAAACGGCGGATCATCGCCCCAGGGGAATAACATCCTCTCGGCACCGCCCCGCGCGGCCCGCTCCCATTCGGCTTCTGTAGGAAGGCGATAGTGCGAGCCGGTGACCGACGAAAGCCACTCGCAATAGGCCACAGCATCAAACCACGACACCGCCACCACGGGTTGCCGGGGATGAGAGAAGTTGGGATCGCTCCAGTATGGGTGCGGCACGTTCCCCGTGGCGTCCAGAAACGACGCGTACTCCTCAATGGTGACCTGGGTTGCCGCCATGGCAAAGGAATCCAGCCAAACGGGATGAACAGGGCTCTCCACACTCTGACCGACGTCGGATCCCATGGAGAACCAGCCAGCACCGATCTGAATCAGGAGCGGCTCAGTGACCGATACGCGACAGGCATTTCGACTCATGACGGACCATCGGGAAAATCCTTCCATTCGATGTTACCTTGGCGGATGGGGAGCGTTCGGCGCACTCGCACGGATGGGGAAGTAATGCCGACTTTGCGTCCACGAGGGGCTCAATGAGCGCGTTGGCCTGTTATCGCCAGTTGGAATTCCAATGCACTGCCGATCAGCAAACGCGAGCCGACTTGCGGGTACCGGTATTGTGGCAATCTCTAAACAACAGATCTAAGGAGGGTTGGGGCGTCAGAGAAATCATTCCCGCATGATGCCGCACTTAGATCACACGAACGACAGGGCGAAGCCCGTCTTCCACCCGTTTGTCGTCGGAACCGAGCTTAGCGATCCCTGCGGGTTTCCGACGGCATACCCAGCAAGCAGCTCTTGTCTCTGCGCAAAATGTGCCATTGGGGTCACAAAAATCGCCCGATGAAAGCATGAGAACGCATTGCCCACGAACAAGCCGATTGAAGGACCGGACGATGATGCCGAGACTCCTGCTCCACTTGAAATGTGCAAGCCGACGGACTCGCTTAGGCAGGCATAATTCATCTGTCCAACGAATAGGGGCCTCACTTGCGAGTCAGCCGAATAGCCAATCACTTGCGTTGTCACGGGAGGGTTTTGCGTATAGTCCGTCCCAGTCGTATTGGGCGTCGGCACTGATTTCCCAGTTGTTTCCGCAGGCCCGATCCCTCAGACGTGGAAGGAACCAGACTGCTGCGACAGTTCAGTGTCATGCACATTTACCGACCCTGGTCTCCAGCGCAATAAGAAATAACCACAACTGGTCGAACGCGACCGTGACGCGGCCCGCTTTTTCGGTCTGGGCGGGCAAGTGGGACCTGCTTGGCGCAGGAGCGAAATCGGTAGGAGAGGTTCAAATAGGACGTTTTCGTTGCCGCGACCAGCTTCAATGTGTCGGGCGCCCGACAACGCTAAACTCCAGATTCCTCAGTATGTTACTGAAATATAGAAGTTTAGCAGGAATTCTGGCGGAGAGGGAGGGATTCGAACCCCCGATACCCTTACGAGTATGCCTGATTTCGAGTCAGGTGCATTCAACCGGGCTCTGCCACCTCTCCGTATTTTTAAGCTATGTATTTTGTTCGCTTTACAGCATCGCTCCGTTTCGCTGACTTCCGGCGATTCGCGCCGGTGTCCGATCTGGTGTCCCTTCCGTTTCTGCGGCTCACCAGGCGCTCCACGGCCGAAGCCTGATGTTCTGGAGCGAGATGGGAGTAGCGCATCACCATTTGGAGCGTCCTGTGCCCGAGCAGCTCTGCGACGGTGCGCAAATCCACCCCGGCCATCACGAGTCTACTGGCAAAAGTATGGCGGTTGCAATGCCAGGTGTACCCCTCGATCCCGGCCGCTTCTAGTGCCGTCGGGAACCAGCCCCGTGATCCCTTGAGAGCCTCCCCGCTGCGCACAGACGGGAAGACCGGCGCGTTCACAGCCAGCTTGCCGGCGCCGCGCAGCTGCTTCAGGGCGCTCAGAGCGACCGTGTTCAGCGGAATGGTGCGGGGATCTTTGTTCTTGGTCCGGGGCAAATGAATCTGTCGGCGTTCGAAGTCGACCTGGGTCCACCGCAGGCTGTACTGCTCGCTCATCCGCATGCCACTGTGGATCGAGAGCAGCAGATGAGGCAGAAACTCTGGCAAGCGCTTTGCTATCGCTTTGCGCAAGGCGACTTCCTCCGGATCGGAGAGGAACCTCACCCGTCCGCCGCCCTCGGTCTTCCTGCGGATTCGAGCCGCGGGGTTGCGCTCGATCTTCTCGTTATCGATGCCGACCCGGAAGATCAGGGAGAAGGTGGCCTGCCACCGGTTCCGGCTGCTGGCCGCCCATTTCCGTTGCGCGGACCGCTCACCAAGCCAGGAAACAATCTCGTTTTTCCGGATCGACTCACCCGGACGGGAACCGAAAACGGGAAGGAGCCCATCTAGCCCAACGTGGGAGGTGAGCCAAGTAATATCCGCAGTGTTCCAAATTGGCCAGATTCGCCACAGGCAGATGTGATTTCATTTTTCGCATGGAAGCCCAAATAGAGATTCTGACGGTCACGCGGGACGGGAGCGACGGAATTATTGTGACGTTCTCAGATTGCACGACTGGCGAGTATGTCGTGGAGGAGCTGTTGGAACTAAGACCAAAGAGGGAATGGACTAAACCTCGTTCCGGACCGGGAGCAACCTGAGGGGGGCGGTGAGTCAAGTATATTCATGCCGGTTACGGAGATAGCTATAAGATGACGGGTGCTAGAAGGGCGCTGACCCAACACCGTGACATCGCAGAAGGTGCTCGTTGCGACGAATTCGGCGGATGCCGAATCTCCATGCAAAACCTGGACTGGATGAGCGCTTTGGCCTGAAGTCATCAGTTGGCCAAAGGAAGAGCTGATCGCCTGACTCGGGTTTGCAGTGGGCTACTACAGAGTTCCGGTAGATCCAGACGCAAGGCGACATCACAGGCGACGAGCCTTTGCTCAGTGACTCCGTGCCTTAATGACAAATTGCCTACAACTCGCGCAGGGAGACGGCCACAGGTCGCAGCGCCGCGCGCACGGCGGGCAGCAGGCCGCCGAGAACGCCCATGGCCAGCGCGAAAATCACCCCCATCACGAGCAGGTTGAAAGTGATTTTGAAGGCGAAGGCTATGCTCGAGAAGGTCGAGAAATTCATGGTCTGCGTGGTCATGCCGTTTAGCGGAAGCACGACCAAACAGCCGAGAATGCCGGCGATGAACGAGATCAGCAGCGCCTCGAACAGGAAGGAGAGGATGACGTTCCAGCTGGAGAAGCCCAGAGCACGCATGGTGGCAATCTCCCGTCCGCGCTCGGCGACGGCCGAGTACATCGTGTTGAGGGCGCCGAATATCGCGCCGATCGCCATGACGGCCGCGACCAGGCCGCCCAGGATGGTGATTAGCGATGTCATGGCGGAGGATTGCTTCGCGTAGTAATCCACTTCGCGTTCGACTTCCAGATTCAATTGCGGATCGGAAGTAATGGAATCCCTGAACTTGTCGAAGGCCGCAGGCGAAGTCAGATGAACGGTGGCAGATTGAAAGATGTTTTCCGGGCGCTTGAGCACCTCGTTCAGGATGCGCGAGTCGCACCACACTTCGGAATCGAAAGACGATCCCCCCGCGTCGAACACACCCACCACCTTCCAGTGGCCGCCGCCGAAGTCGACCGTATTGCCCACGGTGAGGCCCTCGTAGGTCTTCGAGGCATTCCTGCCGACGACCAGCTCATCCAGGCCGGAATGGAACATCCGTCCCTGAACGACCTTCACGAATTTGCGGATTTCGAGTACGTTCGGCGAAACGCCGCGAACCTCGACATTTGCGTCTGTGCCTGTGCTGATCAGCGGTATAGGAATCACGCCGACGACTTCCTGCGTGACCAGCGGTTGCCCCGCCGCGTCGCGCGCCACGCCCGGCTTATCCTGAACCAGCTTCACCGAATCCAGAGTGATGCCGCCCATCATCTCCGTAGTCGAGCCGGCGCGCATCACCAGCGCATCGTCAGGCGTGCCTGAGCCCACCAGCGTGGCCCGGAAGCCGTGCGCGAGGGAAAGCATGGCGACGAAAACGCCGACCGTTCCGGCAATGCCCAGGATGGCCACGATGGTGGAGGTCCAGCGCGCTCGAATGCTGCGGAAGTTATAGGAGATCGGCACGTTTCCGATCAGCGGCGCCAGCAATCCGGCAAGGATCCCGGCCACGATAATCAGAACGAGGAGCAGGGCAGCAATGGCCGCCGCCGTGATCACGACACCAAAAAAGAGCTTTGCCACCATTGCTCAGACCCTCCGAAGGGCTGTCACCACGCGCATGCGCATCGCGCCCCAGGCGGGAAGAATGCCACTGGCGAAGCCCACCACCAGAGCGGCGATCACCCCATACACCAGCGTTTTAGCTGTCACCAGGAGTGGAGGCAACAGGCCCGCCATCGCCCGGCTCAATTGTGGAATAGCGACCAGCGCAAGCAGCAGGCCAACACACCCGGCAAGCGCAATCGCCATCGACTCGGCGAGGATGAATCCGAGGACGGCGCGATCCGGGAACCCGATAGCCTTGAGCACGCCCAACTCATTGGTTCGCTCGCGCACCGAGATAGCCATCGTGTTTCCGGTGACCAGCAGGAGGGTGAAGAAAACCACTGTCCCGATCGACGTAATGAGGAATTTAATGTTTCCGAATTGCTTCACCCATCCCTGCGCAAAGGCGGATTCGGTCTCGGTCTTCGTTTCGTAGGGGGAATTCAGGTACATGTTGTCGATGGTCTTCGCGATACGTGGGGCATCGTCGGGGTTGGCGATGCGAATGACGTACCAGCCAACCTGGCCCTTGATTCTGTCGGGTACGCTCTCTTTGAAGTATTCCCACTGGAACCAGAACTGGGTCTGATCGTCTTCCTGTTTGGCGCCGTGGTAAACGCCGTCGATATTGAACTCGAACGGCTTCCCCGCCAGCCCGTAAATGGTCGTAGTGATGGGAATGCGGTCGCCGATCTTCCAGCCGAAGCGCTTCATCGTGTCCGCCCCAACAATCGCGCCCTGGCGGTCTTTCAGAAATGTATTCCATTGATCGTCGGGAACAATGAGCTCGGGAAAAACCTGCCGCTGGTTTTCCGGGTCGATTACAAATTGCGGGAAGAAGTTCTTCGGATCCTGATATGTCCCGCCGAACCAGTTATTGTGCGTGATGTAACTGACGCCCGGGATGCGCAGGATTTCATCCCGGTAGGACAACGGAATGGTGTTGATGATGGAGGTGCGATTGATGGTGACGAGGCGATTCGCACTTACAACGTCCGCTCCGCGGCTGAACGCATCGTTCACCACTCCCAGCAGCGCAAACAGAAACAGAGCCACAGCGAACGAACCGATGGTGAGAACGAGCCGAGCCTTTTTGCGCAACAGGTTGGCCAGGATCAGTCTGCCGAATTTCATGAGGCGCCTCCCGCCACCACACCTTGCCGCCCTCCGGCTTCGACCAGCACGCCCTTGTCCAGATGCAGAGTGGTATTGGCCTGGCGCGCGACCAGCGGGTCGTGCGTCACCATCAGCACGGTTTTCCCGTACTCCTGCACCAGCCGCTTGATCAGGTCCATCACGTCATCGGCGCTTTTGCGGTCCAGGTCGCCTGTGGGCTCGTCGCACAGCAGGAAGGTGGGGTCGGCGATGATGGCGCGGGCAATGGCGACACGCTGTTCCTGCCCTCCGGAAAGCTGGCGCGGAAAGTGGCCCATGCGGTCGCCCAAACCGACGACGGAAAGGGCGGTTTCAACGTGCTTGCGGCGTTCGGCCTTCGAAAGTTTGGTCAGCAGCAAGGGCAATTCGACGTTCTGGAACGCGGTGAGCACGGGAATAAGGTTGTACATCTGGAAAATGAGACCGACGTGGCGCGCGCGCCAGTCGGTCAGCTTGCCGCGCGACATGTGCGTGATCTCGTCGCCGGCCACGCTGATGGTGCCACGCGTGGGAACGTCGAGGCCACCCAGCAGGTTCAGCAAAGTGGTTTTGCCCGAGCCGCTCGGCCCCATGAAGGCCACGAAATCGCCCTTATCGACGTCGAGATTCAAGCCCTGCAGGACGTCGATATCTTCGCTGCCGCGGCGGTAGGTTTTGTCCAGGCCGCGCACCTGAATCAGACTGCCGGCTGCCCCGTTACCCTCCACGCGTACCATGATCAACGCTCCTTGATTTCCGCCATCTGAATTGGATCGCTGCACTAGCGCTTGATCGCTACTGCCTCGCCATCTTTCAGGTTGGCTGGACCCGCAACTACCACTGTATCTCCGGGCGTGAGCCCCGCCAGAATCTGCGTTTGCGCGCCATTGGTTGTGCCCACCTTCACCGCATGGCGCTCCACGTGATCGCCTTTCACCAGGAAAACGATTTTCTGCCCGCCATCGTCGCGGACCGCGTTCTGCGGCACCATCAGGGCCGCCGGCGTCTTTGTCGCCTGCTTCTCTTCCCCGAGGAACGTGACCTTCACGCCCATGTCGGGAAGAATGCGCGGATCCAGCTTGTTGAAGGCGATGCGCACCTCGACCGTCGCCTTTTGGCGATCGGCCGTGGGAATGATGGTGCGTACGCGGCATGGAATCTGCCAGTCCGGATAGGCATCCAGAACGGCGGTCACCTCCTGGCCAGGTTTCACGCGTGCGATGTAGTTTTCGTTGACGTCCACTTCGATTTCATTGGACGCCATATCGACGATGGTCGCGATTCCGGTGCGCGTAAACCCGCCGCCGGCCGAAATCGGCGACACCATTTCTCCCACCTGCGCGTCCTTGGAAACGATAATTCCGTCGAACGGAGCGCTGATGACGCAATTATCCACCGCCTGTTGCGCCTCTTTCGTGCGCGCGTCCGCCGCCAGCACCTGGGCCTGCGCGTAGCCGATCTTCGCCCGCAGGCTGTTCTCGGTCATCGTCGCATTGTCGAGCTGTTCCTGGGTTTGGATACCTGCCGTCCTCAATTCCTGAGCGCGATGCAGCTCGATCTGCGCATTCTTCAATTGCACCTGCAGGTCGAGAATGTTGGCCTGCGCGGCATTTCGATCGGCTTGCGCGGAAGCCAGCGCCCTCTGCGCATCGGAATCGTCCAGCGTGGCCAGCACAAATCCCTTGTGAACGTGCAGTCCTTCGGTAAAAAAGACACCCGTGACCCGTCCGGTTACCTTGGACGCTACCGTGGCGCGTCGCTGTGGGGTGACATACCCGCTGGCATTGAGCAGCGCCTGCGGCCCGGTCTCCGGAGCGTCCGCCGTGGCGACTTGCACCGACGGCGTCTGATGCACGTACGCGTAGACGCCGCCCGCGATCAGGAGCGAGACGACCAGGACGGAAAAAACGATCGCGACGACCTTTCCGGCGTTTCGGGAGCCGCGCTTGTGAGCATCGATGCGCAGCCCTCCGAGGTCCTGCTTTACAGGTGCTTCAGGCATAGTCGGCCCAGTCGGCTTTCGCTGGTCCTCCGGCATTTGTTCCGTTTGGCGACAGCACAAGATTACACCGCAGGGTTTACAGGCCGATGCTAGCGAAGAAAAAGGGGAATACTGCACGCTTCTGCAAATCGATCCGCGAGACACGCTTTCAGCCGCAGTTCTCCTCCATCTCGATGGCGCGCGGGAACAGAATATTGTTTTCAAGATGCACATGCCGGTGCAGATCGCTCTCAAATTCAGCCAGTGCCTGATAGAACCCGCGGAAGGTGGGGCAGGCGCCCTCGGGCGGAGTATAGTCGCAGCTCAGCGCGCGAATCTGCGCCAGCATATCGCCTGCCGCATCATGCTCGGCCATCATCACGCGAATTGGGTTGCGAACGGCGCCGAAGCAGCCCAGCGATCGTGGGCCACACGTGGCCAGATTCCTCTCCAGGTTCGTGATGTAAGGAAAAAGCATCGCCTCTTCCTTGCCAAGGTGCTCGAGCAGGTCGTCGCCAGCGGTTTTAATTAGTTGCTGGATCTGCGGCAGTTCGGGACGATCGTCGCCGTGCCGAGCAACGACTTTCGTGGCGAACTTCCCGAGTCGCGGAATCTCCCGGCGCACATATTCGTGATGCGTTGTCACGAGGTGTTGGCACAGCGATTCCAGCGAAGCTGTCGTCCAGTCGGTGCTCGCGTCCTTCGAAGCATCGGTGCTCTCCAGCGCGGCGAGGACCGACTGCAGGTCGAGTGAGCGCTCGGCGCAGGCCTGAGCGAGTGGTTTGCGCCCGCCACAGCAGTAATCGATGCCTAATTTTTCGAAGACGCGAATCGAGGCGGGTTGGTCCAGAGCAATTTCGCGGACGGTCGTTTCAGCGGTAGCCATTTTGAAGTTCTCCTGCAGCCAACGGTACCTCGGCTATTTGAGCTTCCGCTGCGACTTAAGTCACTGGGGCGCCGCTGTTCGCTAGAATGCCCCATGACCGAAGCAACGAATATGGCCGCGTCTCTGGGCAATGTAGCCCTGTTTTCCGGGCTTTCCCCTGAAGAGCTGTGCCTGCTGGCCGCTCGTTTTGTGCGCAAACGCTTCGCTCAGGGAGAGCTGCTCTTTTCCGAAGGCGACTCGTGCCGGGGCCTGCACATCATCGCCACCGGAAAGCTGCGCATCTTCAAGAGTTCGGCGAGCGGACGGGAGCAGGTGCTCGCTGTCGAAGGACCCGGCGGGTCGGTTGCGGAGCTGCCGGTCTTCGACGGCGGCCCGTATCCGGCTTCCGTCAGCGCCGTCGAGGATTCCGAGGTTCTCTTCATTTCGCGCCATGATTTTCGCAGCTTCTGCCTGGAGCATCCAGAAGTCGCCCTCAAGATGCTGGCCGTGGTGGGGGCGCGGCTGCGACGGCTGGTGGGCATCATTGAAGAGCTCTCCTTCGCGACGGTTCGCCAGCGGCTGGTTGCGGCGCTGGTGCGCCTTGCCGAGAACGGGGGCAATCGAACGGAACACGGCATCGAATGCCAGTTACCCGGAACACATCAGGATCTGGCCCACCAGCTTGGCACCGTCCGCGAACTGGTGTCACGCAACCTGATGCGCCTGCAGGCGGAAGGTCTGTTGCAGGTCGATGCGCGCAACATCGTCGTGCGCGACCTGCCCGGCCTGAGAACGATCCTCGACAGCAATCCCTAAGAATTTCTGGCCTGCCTGCGACCAAAGTCACTGCCCGGCCGGTGGTGAGCCTTTACGCTCGATCTTGTCAGCGGAGAAAAACGATGTCCGCCACTCTGATCGAGATTGTCCCCGGCCGCAAGCCATCCTCCACCTCGGAGCGCCAGGCGCTGCTGGCGAGCGAACGCCGCAAAAGCCATTTGTTCCGCCTCTGGATTGCCACCGGAATCTTCTTCATGGTGCTGCCCGGCACCATCATCGGCTTTTCCAGCCTGTTGCTGATCAGCGCCCATCACGGCCTTCAAGGAGTTTCCCCGGCGTGGATTCAGGCGCACGGTCATTCCCAGGTCTTCGGCTGGATCGGCAGCTTCGTGCTCGGCATCGGCTTCTACTCGCAACCCCGCACCCACGCCAACAGCGGCGGCCTGCCGATCACGTGCTGGGGCTTGTGGACCGCGGGCCTTGTGCTGCACTGGCTCGCAGGCGCCTGTCTCTGGCAGTGGCGCGTCACCCTCCCTTTATCTGGGTTGTTGGAGCTGGCGGCGATTCTGCTTTTCCTCTACGCCGCGAGTCAGCACAAGCTGCCGCAAAGCTCCGGTGCCGCGCGCATCAAATCGCGGATCGAGCCATGGATGCAGGCAGTCCTGGTCAGCAATGCCGCGCTGTTCCTCGCCATCGCCATCGACTTTGCAGTCGGCGTGCGTCTCGCCGTCCAGGGATTGACTCCCGCATTCCCCCATGACCTGGACCAGAAATACCTAGTCCTGCTCGGCTGGGGATTTCTCGTGCCGCTGGTCTGGGGGTTTTCTGCGCGCTGGCTGCCCATCTTTCTCGGCGTTAAAGCGGTGCGAGGCCGTCTGCTGCAAATCGCGGTCGCGCTCGATGTCCTTGGCGTGGTTCTCGGCATCTCGCACCACACCCTCTTGATGGCGCCGGTTCTCGTGGTCGCCGCCGTCCTGGCGTCCGTTGCGATACGAGTCTTCTCGGCGCCCGATCGTCCCGCAAAAACCATCGGCATTCACTCCTCCTTCCCGATCTTCCTGCGCGTCGCGTATGCGTGGTCCATCGTGGCTTCGCTGCTCGGCGTCTGGGCTTCCGAGGCGGATGTCCACGGAGGCATCTGGGGCGGTTCCCGCCACGCGCTCACCGTTGGATTTGCCGCGATGATGGTCATGACGGTAGGCCCACGGATTCTGCCGCATTTCGCCGGAGTGCGCGGACTGTATAGTCCGCGTCTGATGTTTGCGACCCTGGTGCTGCTGCTGGCTGGATGCACGCTGCGCGTGAGCATGGAGCCGCTCGCTTACGAAGGCATCGTGCCTTTTGCCTGGAAGTTATTGCCCCTCTCCGGCTGCCTCGAACTCGGCGCGGTGCTGCTGTTCGCTCTGCAGCTCATCCTGACCTTCACGCGCGAGCCGAGCATTTTCGCGGAAGTCGCCCGATTCCGGCCTGACAAGGTTGGCAGCGGTTCTGTCCTCAATCCGTCGGGCGCCAACGGAATCGATATGTCGTGCTACGATGTGTCTGCTCTTCACCAAACAAAAAGGATGGGATTGCTGAGGGAACCATGATTGCTTTTGACGAAGCGCATGCGGCTGTCCACTATCCGGCGGATCGTCGTTTTCGCATCTGGATTCAGCCTTCTCTGCCGGCAGCGGCCGGAATGATACTGCTTGCGCTGGTAGCCGCGGCGTGGATCGAAGTCGCTGTGGCCGGAATGCCCCATATCGCGCCCGTCCCGCAGGTTTACCCCAACGATTTCTCCGGCCCGCATGGTTTTCCGCTCTGGGTTCGCTACTGCCACTTCTTCAATTTTGTCTTCTTAATGATGCTGATTCGCAGTGGTCTTTCCATCCTGGCGGATCACCCTCGCCTGTATTTCAACGACGATTGCACGCCGGGGAGCGAATGGATTCGCTTTACTCCATTCAAAGTGCCTCGCGACCGGATCTGGACCGCGAAGGATGACGCCCGCTACCTCTCCCCGATCCTTGGCACACCTGGGTACCGCCATACCATCGGGATTGCGCGAGCCTGGCATTTCGTCAATGTCCATGGCTTCATCATCACGGGCATCCTGTTCGTCGTCATGCTGTTCGATACCGAGCAGTGGAAGCGTCTGGTCCCCACCTCGTCGCTGGTTCTGGTTCAGGCCTGGAACACCTGGGTGCACTATGCGACGTTTCATTTGCCCCCGGAACCCAATGGCTTTTATGGCTACAACGCGCTGCAGCAGATCGCCTACTTCGCCGTAGTTTTTGTATTCGGCCCGCTGGCGATTCTCACTGGCATCGCCATGTCCCCAGCCGTGGTCAATCGCTTTCCCCGGTACGCGCGGATCTTTGGCGGCAGGCAGTCGGCACGATCGATTCACTTCCTGACGATGCTCAGTTTTTTCGCCTTCATCGTCGTACACGTGACTCTGGTGGTGATGACTGGATTTGCCCGCAACATGAACCATATCGTACTGGGCACCGACGATCGGCGCCCTCTGGGCATGATGCTTGGGTTTGTCGGCATCGGGGTCGTTGCCCTTTCCTGGATTGCAGCCCACTACATCTCCTGGTACTACCCCCGCGCACTTCAACATGCCCAGAAGTTCGTCACCTACCCGATGCAGCTCGCCACCCTAAACCGGCTTGTCCCGCAACAGCATTACACCGAGCAGGACATCTCGTCTTATATGTGGCCCAACGGCAAGATGCCCACGAGAAGCGATTGGAAAGCTCTTGCCGAGGGAGGATTCCGGGACTTCAGACTGAAGGTTGGCGGCTTGGTTGAAAGACCTGTCGAGCTCTCTCTCGCCGACCTCGAGAAGCTGGGCGCAACCGAGCAGATCACCATGCACCACTGCATTCAGGGCTGGAGTGGCATTGCAAAATGGGGCGGTATTTCGATGAAAGCGCTCATCGAGTTCGTGCGCCCAACGGCTGGCGCCAAAGTGGTGGCATTCTATTCCTTCGGCGAAGCGCTCTACGGCGACGCTTATTACGACACTCAAAGCATCGAAAACGTGCTCAAAGCGCAGTGCCTGCTTGCGTCGCGAATGAATGGCCAGCCGCTCCCGGAATTGTACGGGGCTCCTCTTCGCTTGCGCGTTGAAAACCAGCTTGGCTACAAGATGGTGAAATGGATTGAACGCATCGAGTTCATTGAGTCGGAGAAGCACATAGGCAAAGGTGAAGGCGGCAAGAACGAAGACGACGAATATTTCGATCTCCTGCCAAATATCTGAGACAGAACAGGGCGCACATTGCGACAGCACCATGCAGGCGACAATGCAGGATTTGAGCACGTCGGGGTGCTGCTCGGGCACCTGAAGCTGAAGTGGCTGCTCCACCGGTTTCCGCCCCGACTGGTTTGGTCGCTCTATGTCCTGATCAACGGCTTCATCACCATCGCTCTGCTCGCGATCCTGGCTCTGTTCACAAAGAGTCCCTTTGTCTTTCCCTCCCTCGGGCCAACGGCGTACCTCCTGTTTTTCTCGCCGCTCGCTGAGACCTCCAGCCCTCGCAATACCATCCTGGGTCACGCGATTGGACTCCTCTGCGGTTATGCGGCATTTTCACTCACTGGCGCCTCGCACCTGCCCTTCGGTTTTCACGCCGGCATCTACGGCCCAAGAGTCCTCGCCGCTGCCCTTTCGCTCTCAACCACGGGTGCACTGATGGTCCTGCTGCGGGCCAGTCATCCGCCTGCAGGGGCAACCACCCTGATCGTTTCGCTGGGTATAATCTCCCAACCACGAGAACTCGTCATCATTGAAATCGCGGTGTTTCTGCTGGTCGCACAGGCGCTCGTCATCAATCGTCTGGCTGGGTTGCCATATCCCTTCTGGAACTCTCGTCGGGACACATCGGTTCCATCGTGATGGGTTCACGCACTCTGGAGAAAGAACGCGTCAGTGTGGCTATGGGGCGCGATGAGAACTCCAGGCCGAACCTTGGCGATGCACTCGTACCACTGTTGCACCGCTGAGAAATTTCCCTTGGGCACTTTTCGGGGATTATCAGTACGGACCTGCACTGCGCCCGGGTAATCGTCGTCTCCGTACTGCGCGAGAGCGCGAGCGGGAAAGAGGAGACGTCTGATGCCCGGCCCGCACGCCACCGCACGCCCTCGGTTCACCACGGATTGTCCGACGAGCCTCCCATAGTGCGCCCAGCCGAAGTCCACGACTCCTGAGTCCGTCGCCTTCGACGTATACGCGAACAGCGCAGATCGCGACCTGGAATCAAAATCCCAGCACCCTGTCCAGCATATGCGATACACGTTTGAGGTCTCTGGGAGTGACGTCAGATCAGTCAGATCAACAGATGTTCAAACGCTCCCGCGTGGGCACAACTTCGCCGCCCGGGCTCTGCCACCTCTCCGCGATCGCGGTGGACCAGCTTTCCTGATTATCGCATCTTCTCCGGGCACGGTCGGAGGCTCCAACCCGTGTGGATCACCTCATGAGGTTCTTCGATGTCGCTGAGGATCGCCAGCAGGTTCAGAGGACCACAAACCGCTCGACCGGAATCCACTCATTGTGGTAGGCGTAAATGTTCAGCGATGGAAAGAGCAGTCCAGCGCGGCGGCATGAAGGTTGTTTTCGAGCGCCTCAGAAGTGATGCCGGCCATTATCGTGAACCGCACCGATTCTCATACGCTTGATTCAACAGTTAGCAAAAGGAGGAAAGGGTATGAACGCAGCAGCAATGATGAAACGGATTGCAGAAGTGTCGCCGCGGTTCAAGGCCAGAATGGCCGGCGTCCTTTTTTTGCTCCTCGTACTGACGGCAGGGGTCACCGAGTTCTTCGCACACGGCAGGTTGAGCTCCACGGCAGACATCGCAGCAGGCATCATCGAAGTCTCGTGCATGATCGCTGTGACTCTGCTCTTCTATGACATTTTCAGGCCAGTGAACAGGCGCCTCTCATTGCTCGCGGCTGTCATCAACTTCGTGGGACTCACTCTTGAGCTTCTTCAGTTTCAGCCTCACGGCGCGAACATCGGCTTGGGATTTCACGGATTCTATTGGATCCTGATCGGCTATCTGATTCTCAGGTCGACCTTCCTGCCTCGAATCCTGAGCGCGCTGATGGCGATCGCAGGATTGTGCTGGCTCACCTACTTGTCAGCGCCGCTGGCAAACTATCTCTCCCCCTACATTCTGGTCTCCGTCCTCCTGGTGGAAGGACTGGCGTTCCTGTGGCTTCTGATGATGGGCCTGAATGCGCAACGATGGAAGGAGCAGGCCAGTGCGGCGCGCGCGTCCATTGGCACATAGATGCCATCGACAACGGCAGATCCTGCGAGAACTCCGCCATGATCTGTGAGGTCCGTCGCCTTCGCTCAGGATTTCGCCGGCGGGCTGAGACGCCCGCAAATCGGCTCAAGTTCGAATCCCTCCCTCTCCGCCAGATTCCTTTTTGAAACTTGATTCGAACAGAGTTCTTTCCATGGCGAAAATCGCGATCCGACAAGGAAAAGGCCTCCCGCCGGGGAGGCCTAAAGGGCAATGCGCGTTTGTCAGAGGACCAGTATCCCTGGCCCCAATTGCGATTGTGCGAGAGACGCGCCGAAGACTCTATGACCCAAACCGGGCGGTGGCATCAGGAAAGTCAATGGAGGGCTGCGCGGGGGTATCCGGATTCTATGAACAGGGTGCCGTCGAGGTTGGGGCTGCGCTTGTGAATCGGCGCGAAGAACAGCTCGGCCGGGCTCAAAAGGCGGAGGACCGAAGTGCGCGCGGGAGAAAACTTTTGTGCAGCGAAGACGATGCATAAATGACTAAAGTCACGTGAGTATGGATTACCGAAGCTGGTAAGTTTTGTCCATACGGCGGGGCAATTCCTACCTTGTACTCTTCTTCTGGCTTCAACAAAATGGGGGGGTTATATCGAAAACGGCCTGTAGAATGCGGCATATTGCGCCAAACGCGCGGAGGTAACCTACTGTTGAAAAGGATGGCGACCGACGTGCGTACAGCAGGGACAGATTATCCACCACGTTCGTTTTTTGAACCGGGACGGAAGCAAGCAGGGACCTAAGCAGAAGTGGGCCCACCCGGCAACTGAGGAGCTCCGACATTACGGCGCCTCAGGCCGATTGTGGTCCGAAGTGGCTGAGTTTTTTTGTTTTGCAAGAGGTGAGGTAGATGCACTCGATAGATACGATTCCCCCCGCGGGGAAATCCCGCGGTAGTGTCCACGCGTCTTTAGGCAATTCGCGATTCAGCCACCGCCGGGCCAGCCAAACTCTTCCTGAAAAGTACGCGGCGTGTTGTGCTGCGCTCCTGGCTACAGTGCTGTGCGTTCTGAGCGCTGGCCTGTCGGGCTGCGGGAGCATTGTGTCAAATACCTCAGCCATGGGCGCACTGGGCGCGTCGACTGGCGCACTGTCGTTCGGTAACGTTACGGTCGGACAATCGGCGTCCAACACGGTGACGATCCAGAACGAGAGCCCGGTAGCGGTACACATCTCGCAGATCAGCGTGTCCGGGCAGGTCTTCTCCCTGACGAGCCAGAATGCGCTTCCGATGACCGTGGCGGCCGGGGGGTCGTTGCCTCTGAAGCTGCAGTTCAGTCCGACGGCGCAGGGATCGGCGGCGGGAATGCTGACCGTGGTGAGCGATGCCGTTTCGGGCAACGTAACGGTGGCACTGAGCGGGACGGGGACGGCAGTCGTGACACCTCCGGTTACGCCGACTGTAACGGCGGTGGCCTGCAGCAGCAGTACGATGACGGGGGCCGGCACAGACAGTTGTGTTGTCACGCTGAGCGGAGCCGTAGGCAGCAGCGGCGGCACGGTTAACCTGTCGAGCAACGATTCCACGGCGGTAGTTCCCGCGACCGTGGCGGTTCCGGCCAACCTGAGCAGCGCGAATTTCACGCTGACGGCAGCAGCGGTGAGCACAACACAGACCGCGATCATCACGGCAACGCTGGGAACCAGTTCGGCAACATTCAATCTGCAACTCGATCCGGTGCAGAGCAACAGCGGCACCGCGGCGATGAGCCTGAGCGCGAGCAACCTGGCCTTCGGCGACGTCACGGTCAACACGCAGGCGACGCCGCAGTTCGTGACGGTCCTTTCCACCGGAACCGCACCGCTGACGGTGAGCGCGGCGACGGTGAGCGGCGCAGGGTTCGCTATGTCCGGCCCCGGCTTCCCGGTAACGCTGAATCCAGGCAGTACAGTGACGCTGCAGGTGAACTTTGACCCGCAGAATGCGGGAGCCGCGACGGGCTCACTGACTGTGACGTCGGACGCGCCGACGGGCGGGACCGCCGTTGTAGCCCTCGGTGGAACGGGCGATATGGCACAAAGCGGCACGGCGGCGATGAGCCTGAGCGCCAGCAGCCTGGCCTTCGGCGACGTGACCGTTAACGCGCAGGCGACGCCGCAGTTCGTGACGGTCCTTTCTACCGGGACCGCACCGCTGACGGTCAGTGCGGCGACCGTGAGCGGCGCAGGGTTCGCTGTGTCCGGCCCTGCTTTCCCGTTAACGCTGAACCCGGGAAATGCATTCACGCTGCAGGTGAACTTTGATCCGACGAGTTCCGGAGCTGCGACCGGCACACTCACCGTGACATCGAACGCACCGACGGGCGGGACCGCCGTAGTAGCACTGAGCGGAACGGGGGATGCGGCACCGGGCGTGCTGAGCGGCCTGTTCTGCAACAACTCGACGATTGCAGGAGCGGGAACCGACAGCTGCACGGTTACACTGACGGCGGCGGCGCCCGCAGGCGGACTCAACGTGAATCTGTCGAGCAGCAACAGCGCCCTGACCGTGCCGGCGGGCGTGACGGTGCCGGCAGGCAGCACGAATGCGTTCTTTACGGCAACAGCCACGGCAGTAACAACAACCACGACGGTGAACCTGACCGCGAGCTCGGGCACAGCTTCGAAGATCTTCGCGGTGCAATTACAGGGTCAGACTCCGGCCCTGAGCGTGAGCACAACCACGCTCAACTTTGGCGACGTGAACCTGAACACCACCAGTACGGAGACGGTCACGCTGACTTCATCCGGTTCGTCCGCTGTAACGATCAACAGCGGGACGCTGGCCGGAACGGGCTTCGGGATGACCGGGGCGACGTTCCCGGTGACGCTGAACCCTGGTCAAAGCGTAACGCTGCAAGTGAGCTTCGATCCGACGACCGCGGGCGCGGCCACGGGTACGATCACAATCGTCAGCAATGCGACCACCAATGGGACGATTGCGATCAGCCTGAGCGGGAACGGGCTGGCGACAGCCGGTGCGCTCAGTTCCCTTTCCTGCACCAGCCTGACGCTGACAGGTGCGGCCAGCGACGCGTGCCTGGTAACGCTCAGCGCGGCGGCCCCGGCGGGTGGAGAATCCGTTACTTTGTCGAGCAGCAGCGCTTCGGTGACGGTACCGGCTTCGTTGACGGTGGCGGCGGGCGCGACAACGGCCGGATTCAACGCTGCAGTTTCCGCGGTGACATCGACCACGACGGCGACGCTAACCGCATCGGCGGGCGGCAGCACGAAAACTTTAACGCTGCAGCTGAACGCACAGACCATGATCCTGAGCCTGAGCACGACCAGTCTGGCTTTCGGGGACGTGACGCTCAACACGCCGACCAGCCAGTCGGTGACGCTGACCTCGTCGGGCACATCGCCGCTGACGATCAATGCGGCAACGCTCACGGGGACAGGATTTACGATGACCGGGGCGACTTTCCCGGTAACGCTGAATCCGGGTCAGGCTGCTACGCTGCAGGTCACGTTCGATCCGACGACGGCGGGCGCCGCGACCGGGTCGATCCTGATCACGAGTAACGCTACGACCAACCCAACCGCCACGGTCACGCTGGGCGGGACCGGGGACGCGCCGGTGGGAGTGCTGAACGCGCTGACCTGCGCGACTGCGTCCTACAGCGCGGCCGGAACTGACGCCTGCACCGTCACGCTGACTGCGGCGGCACCGGCGGGCGGTGCGGCGGTCACGCTGTCGAGCAACAGCGCTTCGGTGACGATACCGGCTTCGGTGACGGTCGCGGCGGGCGCAACAACGGCCGGATTCAACGCCACAGTTGCGGCGGTGACGTCGAATACGACAGCAACACTGACGGGATCGGCGGGCGGAAGCACCAAGGTGTTCACGCTGCAGCTCAATGCACAAACGATGATCCTGAGCGTTAGCACGAACAGTCTTGCCTTTGGAAACGTGACGCTCAACACGCCGACCAGCCAGTCGGTGACGCTGACCTCGACCGGCACATCACCGCTGACGATCAATACGGCGACACTGACAGGGACAGGATTCACGATGAGCGGGGCGACTTTCCCGGTGACGCTGAATCCTGGACAGTCTGCGGTGCTGCAGGTCACGTTCGATCCGACCACGGCGGGCGCAGCGACCGGGTCCATCGCGATCACGAGCAACGCCGGGACGAACCCAAACGCCACGGTCACGCTGAGTGGAACGGGAACCGCGGCGGCCGGCACGCTGAATTCGCTGACCTGCGCGACTGCGACCTACAGCGCGGCCGGAACTGACGCCTGCACCGTCACGCTGACTGCGGCGGCACCGGCGGGCGGTACGGTGGTCACGCTGTCGAGCAACAGCGCTTCGGTGACGATACCGGCTTCGGTGACGGTGGCGGCGGGCGCAACAACGGCCGGATTCAACGCCACGGTTGCGGCGGTGACGTCGAATACGACAGCAACACTGACGGGATCGGCGGGCGGAAGCACCAAGGTGTTCACGCTGCAGCTCAATGCACAAACGATGATCCTGAGCGTTAGCACGAACAGTCTTGCCTTCGGAAACGTGACGCTCAACACGCCGACCAGCCAGTCGGTGACGCTGACCTCGTCGGGCACATCACCGCTGACGATCAATACGGCGACACTGACAGGGACAGGATTCACGATGAGCGGGGCGACTTTCCCGGTGACGCTGAATCCTGGACAGTCTGCGGTGCTGCAGGTCACGTTCGATCCGACCACGGCGGGCGCAGCGACCGGGTCCATCGCGATCACGAGCAACGCCGGGACGAACCCAAACGCCACGGTCACGCTGAGTGGAACGGGAACCGCGGCGGCCGGCACGCTGAATTCGCTGACCTGCGCGACTGCGACCTACAGCGCGGCCGGAACTGACGCCTGCACCGTGACGCTGACTGCGGCGGCACCGGCGGGCGGTACGGTGGTCACGCTGTCGAGCAACAGCGCTTCGGTGACGGTACCGGCTTCGGTGACGGTGGCGGCGGGCGCGACAACGGCCGGATTCAACGCCACGGTTGCGGCGGTGACGTCAAATACGACGGCGACACTGACGGGATCGGCGGGCGGAAGCACCAAGGTGTTCACACTGCAGCTGAACGCACAAACGATGATCCTGAGCGTCAGCACGAACAGTCTGGCCTTCGGAAACGTGACGCTCAACACGCCGACCAGCCAGTCGGTGACGCTGACCTCGACCGGCACATCACCGCTGACGATCAATACGGCGACACTGACAGGGACAGGATTCACGATGAGCGGGGCGACTTTCCCGGTGACGCTGAATCCTGGACAGTCTGCGGTGCTGCAGGTCACGTTCGATCCGACCACGGCGGGTGCTGCGACCGGGTCCATCGCGATCACGAGCAACGCCGGGACGAACCCAAACGCGACGGTCACGCTGAGTGGAACGGGAACCGCGGCGGCCGGCACGCTGAATTCGCTGACCTGCGCGACTGCGACCTACAGCGCGGCCGGAACTGACGCCTGCACCGTGACGCTGACTGCGGCGGCACCGGCGGGCGGTACGGTGGTCACGCTGTCGAGCAACAGCGCTTCGGTGACGGTACCGGCTTCGGTGACGGTGGCGGCGGGCGCGACAACGGCCGGATTCAACGCCACGGTTGCGGCGGTGACGTCGAATACGACGGCGACACTGACGGGATCGGCGGGCGGAAGCACCAAGGTGTTCACGCTGCAGCTGAACGCACAAACGATGATCCTGAGCGTCAGCACGAACAGTCTGGCCTTCGGAAACGTGACGCTCAACACGCCGACCAGCCAGTCGGTGACGCTGACCTCGACCGGCACATCACCGCTGACGATCAATACGGCGACACTGACAGGGACAGGATTCACGATGAGCGGGGCGACTTTCCCGGTGACGCTGAATCCTGGACAGTCTGCGGTGCTGCAGGTCACGTTCGATCCGACGACGGCGGGCGCAGCGACCGGGTCCATTGTGATCACGAGCAATGCCGGGACGAACCCAACCGCGACGATCACGCTGAGCGGAACGGGAGGCGCGGCGGCCGGCACGCTGAATTCGCTGACCTGCGCAACTGCGTCCTACAGCGCGGCTGGAACGGACGCGTGCACCGTCACGCTGACGGCGGCGGCGGGGACCGGCGGGTTGGCAGTGAGCCTGGCCAGTAACAACAGCGCGGTCACGGTGCCGGCATCGGTAACGGTGGCGGCTGGTGCGACCAGCGCCGCATTCACAGCCACTGTCGCAGCCGTGACCTCAACACAAACAGTCACGCTGACGGCAACGGCGAGCGGTCTGGCGAAGACGTTCAACATCCAGTTGAGCGGCGGATCGCCGGGCCTGACGCTAAGCTCGACGACGGTGGCCTTCGGCAACGTCAACCTGAATACGCCTGCAACGCAGACGGTGACGCTCACGTCTTCTGGCGGAGGACCGGTGACGGTAAGCGCAGGCACGCTAACCGGAACAGGGTTCACGATGTCGGGAATCACGTTCCCGGTGACGCTGAATCCGGGGCAGACAGCGGTGCTGAGTCTGCAGTTCGATCCGACGACGGCGGGCGCGGCGACTGGGCTGGTGACGATCACCAGCAATGCAACCAGCGGCGCGACGCAAACCATTTCGCTGACAGGCACGGGCGTGGCCGCCCTGACGTATTCAGTGCAGCTGAGCTGGACGGCTCCGGCGAGCAGTGCGGATCCGGTGGTGAGTTACAACGTCTACCGGTCCGTCGGCACCGGCGCCTACCAGAAGGTGAATACGGCGGTTAATACGCCAACCACTTACACGGATACGACGGTGCAGAGTGGAACGACTTACAACTATGAAGTGACAAGCGTGGATGGGTCGGGGGTGGAAAGCACACCTTCGAACGTCTACACCGCGGCGATCCCGTAATACCTCGGACCGTTGCAAAACAAAAGGCCCGCCGGTTGGCGGGCCTTTTTTTTGTTGCATGAAGCTCAGCGGAGGGGCGAATCGGATTCGCTGCTTCGTTGAGGATCAGCAGCGAACGATGTTCGGGGCCGCGATGCCACGGGTGGCATTGCGCGTGTCGACGACCAACTTTGCTTTGGCGACGATACCGGCATAGTCATACTGGGAGTGATCGGTGACGATCACCACGCAGTCGAATTCCGGGATCTTGTCGAGCGGAGTGCTGGTCATGTTCAGCGCATATTTGCGTCCCTGTCCAACGGTGGGGAAGAAGGGATCGTTGTAGGCGACTTCGGCTCCCCGTTTCTGCAGCAGCTCGATGATGGTGAGCGAAGGAGATTCGCGGAGGTCATCGATATCGCGCTTGTAGGCCATGCCGAGAACCAGGACGCGGGAACCGCGCAGGGCTTTGCCTTGCTGGCTCATGGCCTCGACGATGTTATCGACGACGAAGTAGGGCATGCCGATGTTGATTTCGCCAGCCAGTTCGATGAAGCGGGTGCGGAAGTCAAATTCCTTTGCCTTCCAGGACAGATAGAACGGATCGATGGGAATGCAATGGCCGCCGAGGCCGGGGCCGGGATAGAAGGCCTGAAAGCCGAAGGGCTTGGTCTTGGCAGCATCGATCACTTCAAAGGCGTCGATGCCCATGCGCATGCACAGCTGCTTGAGCTCATTGACGAGGGCGATGTTGACGCAGCGGTAGATGTTCTCCAGCAGCTTGGTCATTTCGGCAGCGGCCGGGGAAGAGACGGGGACAGTGCGATTGAAGATGGTGCTGTAGACGGCGGAGGCCAGGTCGCGTGCGACGGGGCCACAGCCGCCCACTACTTTGGGAATATCGCGGCGGGCGACGGTATCGTTGCCGGGATCCTCGCGTTCCGGCGAGAACGCGACATAGAAGCCGCTGCTGGAGAGGTCGCGGGCGACCTTCAGGCCGGCAGGGTTTCCCTGCTCGAGCAGCGGGACCATCACTTCTTCGGTGGTGCCGGGGTAGGTGGTGCTCTCGAGAATGATGAGCTGGCCTTCGTGGACGTACGGCGCCAGACTGCGGACGGTGCCGGTGACATAGCTCAGGTCGGGCTCATGGTACTCGTTCAGAGGGGTGGGCACGCAGATGATGACCACGTCCATCTGGGCGATGCGGCTGTAGTCGGAAGTTGCGGCGAATCCTTTTTGCCGCGCCATCCCGATCTCGGTTGCGGGAATGCGCACAATGTAGGAGCCGCCCCCATTCAGGGTGTCTACCTTGCGCGCGTCGATATCGAAACCGGTGACGCGGAAACGCTCCTCGCTGAAGAGGAGGGCGAGCGGCAGGCCAACGTAGCCCATGCCAACGATGCCGATGCGTGCCTGGCGGGACTGAAGACGCTCCCGAAATTCTGCGGTTCTGTCGAGGGAAGTCACGGACATGAATCACCTGAAATTCAGGCAACGAGAAGTTGCCCTGGATTAGTTACTAAGAGAATTGCGGAACAGCAGACTTTCTCCGCTTCTGGTATGGCAGCGATCAGGAGAAGGACTGCAAGGGGCCTGGAACCGGATCCGAACAGACTGCCCCCGAGGATTTTGTATCACCTCGGGGAGAGTCGTGTGTCCCACTTACTGGTTAGAAGCTACTGCAGCGTAAGGGTGACGGTGGCGGTCGGGTTGACCGAGCCGCTGGTCGCCGTCACAATGATCGTATATTGCGTGCCGTTGGTGGTCTTGCTGGTGCCACCCGAGTTGCTGGCGCAACCGGAGAGCGCGGTTGTTACTGCGATGCCGCCCAGAGCGAGCAGGAGCAGGCAGACGAAGCGAGCGAGACGCTGGCCGTTACGGCGCATCCTCTTCGTACCCGCGAGGGGCAGGAGGAGGAAGGCCAGAGCCACCGGTGCGAGGGTCCGTCCCATGGAATCAGGCTGGAGGGCAGCCGACCCGGCGGGTGTCGCGATGGACATGTTGACCGTCTGCGGTCCCGCATTGGCCGCCACAGAGGTGGGCGAGAAGGTGATCACGGCGCCGGACGGTCCGCCAATGGCGGCGAAGGTGACCGTGCCCGGATAGGGCGTACCGGCAAAGGCCGGCGCAACCGAGAGCTGATAAGTGAAGGTGCCGCCGGTCTGGCCGGACTGACTGTCAGGATTGGCGCTGAGGGTGAGACCCAGAGGCGCCACGGTGATGGTAAGCGACGACGTGGCGCTGCTGCCGATGAAGTTGGCATCGCCATTGTAGGTTGCGGTGATGGTGTGGCTCCCCGACGGCAACGTCGAGGTGGTGAAGGCAGCGACGTCACCGCCGGCACCTGCTGCCAGGGCTACGGTGCTGAGCGCCGTGCTGCCGTCGTAGAACGTGACCGTGCCGGTCGGCGTCCCGCTGGTAGCCGGGACGACCGTAGCGGTAAGGGTCAGGCTGCTGCCAGGGTTGATGGAGCTGCCGGTGGCTGTGAGTGTAGTGGTGGTGCCCGCTTGTCTGACGGTCACGTTCACGGTGCCCGTCAACGGGGAGTAGTTGGCGGTATCGGTGGGCGTGAAGGTGACGCTCTGTGCGTTCGTCCCGATCGGCGGTGCTGTAGCCGGCGCAGTGAAGGCGAAGGTACCGGTCACAGCGGTGGTGCCGTTCAGCACGCTGCCGCCGGTGAGAGCCGACGAGGCGAGGGTCTGACCGTAAGCGATAGCACTTGCCGTCGGCCAGGTGATGGTCAGGTTGCCTGTGCTGACGGTCACGCTGACGGTGCCTGTTACCGGGTTGTAGTCCGTCGTGTCGGAGGGCGTGAAGGTCACGCTCTGGGTGCTGGTACCAACCGGTGGTGCGGTGGTGGGCGTGGTAAAGGCGAAGCTGCCGGGGACAGTCGTGGTGCCGTTCAGCGCGCTGCCGCCGGTCAGAGTGGACGAGGCCAGAGTCTGACCATAGTTGATGGCGCTGGCGGCGGGCCAGGTGACGGTGGGCGTGGCCTTGCTCACCGTCACGTTCACGGCGCCCGTCACCGCAGAGTAGTTCGTGGTGTCGGTGGGCGTGAAGGTGACGCTCTCAGCATGGGTGCCCGCTGTGGGAACCGTAGTGGGCGTGGTGAACGCGAAGCTGCCGGGGACGGCGATCGTGCCGTTCAGCGCGCTGCCGCCGGTGAGAGTGGATGAGGCCAGGGTCTGGCCGTAAGTGATGGCGCTGGCGGTCGGCCAGGTGATGGTCAGGCTGCTCCTGGTGACGGTCACGCTGACAGTGCCGGTCACCGGGTTGTAGTCAGCGGTGTCGGTGGGCGTGAAGGTCACGCTCTGCGAAGCGGTACCGACCGGCGGTGCTGTCGTCGGCGTGGTAAAGGCGAAACTGCCCGGCACACTGGTGGTGCCATTGAGAGCGCTGCCACCGATAAGGGTTGAGGATGCGAGGGTCTGGCCGTAAGCGATCGAGGTGGCAGTCGGCCAGGTAATGGTCGGCGTCGCCTTACTCACGGTCACGTTGATGCTGCCTGTCACCGGGTTATAGTCCGTGGTGTCGGTCGGCGTAAAGGTCACGCTCTCTGTGTTCGTGCCGGCGGTGGGAACCGTGGTGAGTGTGGTAAAGGCGAAAGTGCCGGTGACGGCGGTGGTCCCGTTCAGCGCGCTGCCGCCGGTCAGCGTGGACGAGGCCAGAGTCTGACCGTAGGTGATGCCGCTGGCGGCCGGCCACGTGATGGTGGGCGTCGCCTTGCTCACGACCACGTTGATGTTGCTCGTTACCGGGTTATAGTCCGCCGTGTCGGTTGGTGTAAAGGTCACGCTCTCGGAGTCGGTACCGGCAGTCGGAACTGTGGTGGGTGTGGTGAAGGCGAAGGTACCAGCCACTGCAGTCGTGCCGTTCAGCGCGCTGCCACCGGTGAGAGTCGACGAGGCCAGGGTCTGACCGTAGGTGAGACCACTGGCAGTTGGCCAGGTGATGGCCGGCGTGGCCTTGTTCACCGTCACGTTCACGGTGCCGGTGACCGGGTTGTAGTCAGCGGTGTCGGTCGGCGTAAAGGTCACGCTCTGTGCGGTGGTACCGACTGACGGTGCTGTGGTCGGCGTGGTAAATGCGAATGCGCCCGGCACGGTGGTGGAGCCGTTGAGAGCGCTGCCACCGGTGAGTGTCGACGAGGCCAGGGTCTGGCTGTAGGTTATGGCGCTGGCGGTTGGCCAGGTGATCGTCGGCGTCGCCTTACTCACGACCACGTTGATGCTGCCTGTCACCGGGTTATAGTCCGTCGTATCGGTCGGCGTGAAGGTCACGCTCTCCGACTGTGTGCCGGCGGTAGGAACTGTGGTGGGCGCGGTGAAGGCGAAGGCGCCGGTCACGGCGGTGGTGCCGTTCAGCGCGCTGCCGCCGGTCAGCGTGGACGAGGCCAGGGTCTGACCGTAGGTGATGCCGCTGGCGGCCGGCCACGTGATGGTGGGCGTCGCCTTGCTCACGACCACGTTGATGTTGCTCGTTACCGGGTTATAGTCCGCCGTGTCGGTCGGGGTAAAGGTCACGCTCTCGGGGTCGGTACCGGCAGTCGGAACTGTGGTGGGTGTGGTGAAGGCGAAGGTACCAGCCACTGCAGTCGTGCCGTTCAGCGCGCTGCCACCGGTGAGAGTGGACGATGCCAGGGTTTGACCGTAGGTAAGGCCGCTGGCGGTCGGCCAGGTAATGGCCGGAGTAGCTTTGTTCACCGTCACATTCACGTTGCTCGTCACCGGGTTGTAGTTGGCGGTATCGGTGGGCGTGAAGGTCACGCTCTGTGCGGTGGTACCGACTGACGGTGCTGTGGTCGGCGTGGTGAAGGCAAACGCGCCCGCGACGGTAGTCGTGCCGTTTTTGGCGCTGCCGCCGGTGAGAGTCGACGAGGCCAGGGTCTGGCCGTAGGTTATGGCGCTGGCGGTTGGCCAGGTGATCGTCGGCGTCGCCTTACTCACGACCACGTTGACGCTGCCCGTCACCGGGTTATAGTCCGTGGTGTCGGTCGGAGTGAAGGTCACGCTCTCGGAGTCTGTACCTGCGGTTGGAACCGTGGTGGGTGTGGTGAAGGCGAAGGCGCCCGGCACGTTGGTGGCGCCGAGAAGAGCGCTGCCACCGGTGAGAGTGGACGATGCCAGCGTCTGACCGTAAGTGATGCCGCTGGCAGTCGGCCACGTGATGGTGGGCGTTGCCTTGTTCACCGTCACGTTCACCGTACTCGTGACAGGGTTGTAGTCCGTCGTATCGGTGGGCGTGAAGGTAACGCTGGCTGCGTACGTGCCCGCCGCGGGAGCCGTGCCTGGGGTGGTGAACGCGAAGCTGCCAGCGACGGCGGTCGAACCGTTGAGCGCGCTGCCGCCGGACAGAGTGGATGAGGCGAGGGTCTGACCGTAGGTGATGGCGCTGGCGGCCGGCCAGGTGATGGTGGGCGTGGCCTTGGTCACCGTCAGCGAGACGCCGACTGAACTCGGCGTGTTGAAGTTTGTCGTGCTGGACGGTGTGAAGTTTGCCGTGAGTGTATAGGTGCCCACCGCCAGAACCGTCGACGCCGTCACCGTTGTCGGAGTCCCCACGCCATTCAGCTGTGACGTGTAGGTAAAGGTTCCGGGGACGGTGTTGGTGCCATTTTTCGCCGTCGCATTCAGCACGCCGGCGAGGGTGGCCCCGTAGCCGATCGGCGAGGGAGTGGCCCAGGTGACAACGGGCGTGGCTTTCGTGCCCGCACCGGTCATGTGAACGGTTTGAGGAGAAGAGAGCCCATTGTCGCTCAGCACGACGGTGCCGTTAATAGGATTCGCCACTGCCTGCGGCGTGAAGTTGATGGCGAGATCGCAGCTTTCGTCGCTGTTGCCGCTGGTGAGCGTGGAAGTAGCGCTGCAATCCCCGATCCCCGTGCTCAGGGTGAAGCTGTTGTCGGCGCCGGTGGTGGTGGTGGTGACGGTGAGGCTGCTCAGGTTCAGATTGGAGCCGGTGCTGCCGCTGTTCGATACTGTGACGGGCTGCGGGCTATCGGTGCTGAGCGTCTGGTAGGCGCTCGAAAGGAACGTCAGAGACGGCGCGTCGACGCGGTCGAGTTCATAGACCGCTTTGTCACCGCCGTTCGAGTAGTAAAGATTTCCCTTACCGTCGAGAGCTACCCCGGCGGGGCTGGAGAGGCTCTTCGCCAATGTCAGAGAACTTGCATAGTTAGAGCCAACTGTAAGTTCTGTTATCGTGCCGCCGCCGTTGTCAGCAACATAGAGATTGCCCGCCGCGTCGACAGCGACGTCCTCGGGGCTGGTAAAAGAGCCATACGTGTGGGTGGTGCTGGACGATCCCCCCACCAGCTCGATGATGGAGTTGGAGCCCTGATCGGCGACGAAGACGTTACCGGCGGCGTCAACCGCGATCCCGAACGGCTTGGTGAAGGAAGAACTGAGGGTTTCGACGACCGAGTAACTGCTGGCAGCGGTCACTTCCTGCACAACCTGCGCGCCACCGCTGGATGCCTCGGCGACGTAAATATTGTCGCTGGTATCGACCGCGAGGCCCACAGGCGCAGCCACCAATACGGGCGAGACGTTGTTAATGGTGGTGTAGCCGGGCGCGAAGATCTCGACAATTCTGGAATGGTCGGTGTCTCCGACAAAGAGATTGCCGGCTCCATCGATCGTGAAACCGTACGGGGTACCGAAAGCCAATCCGGCGGCAATTTGGTTGGGAGTGCCTCCTCCGGACGGTATTTCCCAAAGCTTGCCTCCTCCGCTATCAGCGAGGAAGATGTTGCCGTTCCCGTCCACGGCGACTTTCTGCGGAATGCCGGAAGTATCTCCGGCAGCAAGTAAGGTGCCGAGTTTCGTGGTCACCTGACCGGAGCTGGAGAAGGTGAGCTGCGGACCAGTGCCGATACCGTTGAGAAGCGCTTCCGCCAGCAAGTTCCCCGAGGTATCCAGAAGTTCCACGGCACCGGTCCGGAGGCCGGGGGCCGCCGGAGTGAAGGTCACATTGACGGTGCAACTGGAGGCGGGAATATAGGGATGGCCAGCGCCATTAGCGGTTGTGCACGTCCCCGTGGAGGCGTCAGCAAAATCCTTACCGGGAACACCCTGGGTCAGGACGACGGGCGGGTTAATGGTCGTGTTAATCGTGCCGGTAAACGTGAACGTCAGGGTCTGCGTTGCCGAGGTCGAGCCGAGCGCACTGCTCCCAAAACTGACGGCGGGCTGCAGCATGATCTTTTTGATGGCGTGGTTGAAAGCGTCCGAAATGCGAATGGTGCCATCGGCATCAGGCCAAACCGACACGGGGCCGTTCAGTCCGCTGCCCCAGGAAAAAATCGTTTGGTAATTGCTGCCAAACGTGAGTTCGCGGACGTTCTGCATCTGGAACTCAGTCACCCAGAGATTGCCGCTGGCGTCCATTGCCAGGTCGCCCGGTCCCTGAAAACTGTAAGTATTGACCGGATTGGCAGAACCATAGGAAGGAGCGGCGATCTCCATCACATGGCTCACGTTCCCGTCGATGACATAAATATTGTCGCTTGCGTCAACTGTGAGGCCTCGCGGTTGTGAAACGATGCCGCTGTTCACGACCGTCGTGACCACCGGCGAACCGAGGCTAATTGACGCGTTCGAGATCTCCGCTATCGTTTGGGCGCCGTAGTCGGCCACGAAGATGTTTCCGGCATGGTCGGCGCTGACGCCCCACGGGGCTACCCATCCACTTCCCACAGCTACCGGCGCCGCGAACGTCCCGGAAGTATTGACCAGTTCGTAGATCTGCCCGCTCCCGCCACCATTAAAATCGGCGACCCACAGATTGCCGTGGGCATCAAAGGCCAGGCCCCGCAGGCAGGGATTCGGCTCCCACTGATTCACAGTGCCCGAGGCAGGACAAACATACCCACCCGCCGGACCCGGCAGGGCCGTCGGGGTTCCATAGACTCCGGGACTGGTGCGCGTCATTTTATATACCGTCGCGGTCCCGTTCGCGTAGTTATTGTCAGCGACAAACAGATTGCCGCTCTGATCCTCCGTTACGCTCATCGGCAACAGGAAGTTCGAATCAATCAGGCTCGTGATTCCGCCGTTGTAAACCGCGGTCTGCGCGTGGGCCGGGGCGACCATCCCACACAACAAAGCGAGCAGCGCGAGAACAGGTAACGTCCATCTACGGCGTTCTTGATTGAAAGAACGAAGGCGGCTTACAAAAGAGTTGCTGTCCTGGCATCCAAGGCTGACATTCATCGAGAAACTTCTCCTGAGGAGAGGAAAATGCTTGAATCAGGCAAAATGACCGGTCGACACTGCTAAGCGGACGGCCCGGTTTCGATTGTCAGTTAGCACAACTCCAACTGATATTTGCCATGATTTTGATGGAATTCTATCGGCCCTGCCAGTGAATGCAATACCCAAGTCGGACCAGAAAAAGAAACTCTGGAATGCTTTCTTAGCACGTTTAGAAATGGTCTGGCTCAGTTACCAGAGGCTATTCCCCGCCCTCGTTCCATGCTGTCCAAAAGCCCGGACATGTCGAAGCTTCCCGTGTCCACACCGAGTTCGCACAGCACCGAAACCACTTAGCAGCTGGCAGCGTACTACGGCTATCCCGCCGTAGCTGTTCGAACAGGAAGAGGCGTCCACCCCGTTGGTTTTATTGGGCAGCGTCGCCAGTAATCAATTTGGAGTTACTGCGGAGGCGGGACAACAGTGGCCGGCGAGCAGGCGCTGTTGCAGGATCGGCCAGCTTTCCGCTGAAGGCTTGTTCCTCAGCACGCACGGGCTGCGGGCAGAAAGCGGGATCGGATCAGGCAGACGTGTCGGCGATTTTCATCCCTCAATCTGTTCGACGGCTAATTGGGGCTCGCGACACAAGTCAAGCAGGTATTGACCGTAACCACTCTTGCGAATTGGCTCTGCCAATCGTTCGAGGTGTTCGGCGCTGATGTATCCAAGACGATAGGCGATTTCTTCAGGACAGGCGATTTTCAACCCCTGGCGTTGCTGAATGGTCTGCACAAACGATCCCGCGTCAAACAGCGATTCGTGCGTGCCCGTATCCAGCCAGGCCATTCCGCGGCTCATTACGAGGACCTTCAGCCTTTGAGCCTCCAGATACAGGCGATTCAAATCGGTGATTTCGAGCTCGCCGCGCGCCGATGGTTTGAGCGATGCGGCTAAATCCACGACATCACTGCCATAGAAATAGAGCCCGGTCACAGCGTAGTGCGAACGTGGCTGCGCCGGTTTCTCTTCGATGCTGACCGCGTGTCCATGCTGATCGAATTCGACCACGCCGTAGCGCTCGGGATCATGCACGCGATAGGCAAACACCAGGGCTCCGTCGTGTAATGTTGCAGCCTGCTGCAACTGGAGCGAGAAAGCGTGCCCATAGAATATGTTGTCGCCTAACACCAGAGCGCTTGGGGCGTTGCCGATAAAATCGCGCCCAATCAGGAATGCCTGAGCAAGACCGTCGGGACTGGGCTGAACAGCGTAGCTCAGATTAAGGCCCCATTTGTGCCCGTCTCCCAAAAGTTCGGCAAAGCGCCCAGTGTCCTGTGGCGTCGAGATCAGGAGAATGTCACGAATGCCCGCAAGCATCAGCGTGCTCAGCGGGTAGTAGATCATCGGTTTATCGTAAACAGGAAGAAGTTGCTTCGAGATAACTTGCGTAACAGGATGAAGGCGGGTGCCCGAGCCGCCTGCCAGGATGATCCCTTTCATCGCGTCAACCTCTCTTCGTAATTCCCCCGGATCCAATCCCGGTAGGCGCCGGTTTTTACATTCTCGATCCACACGCTGTTGTTCAGGTACCACTGAACGGTCTGCCGCAATCCCTCTTCAAACGTCGCTGTGGGTTTCCACCCCAATTCGCGGTGAATTTTGCTCGCGTCAATCGCATAGCGCCGGTCATGGCCTGGGCGGTCCGCTACAAACTTAAGCAGCTCTTTTCGCGACGCAATTGCAGGGCTGGGGCGAAGTTCGTCCAGCAGGCTGCAGATTTCCGTCACGACCTCGAGGTTGGTGCGTTCGCTGTTGCCGCCGATGTTGTAGGTCTCTCCCGGCCGTCCGTTAGCGAGGACCGTGCGGATGGCTGCGCAATGGTCGCCCACAAAAAGCCAATCCCGCACGTTCTGGCCGTCGCCATAAACCGGAAGCGGTTTTTCATCCAGAGCATTGAGGACCATCAGCGGAATCAGCTTCTCCGGGAACTGGAATGGCCCGTAGTTATTCGAACAGTTCGTGGTCACGGTGGGTAGCCCGTAGGTATGACAATACGCCCGAACCAGATGATCCGAGGCCGCTTTCGAAGCCGCATAGGGGCTATTGGGAGCATAGGGCGTGCTCTCGGTGAAGGCGGGATCATCACGGCCCAGCGTGCCATACACTTCGTCAGTCGAAACATGCAGGAAGCGGAAATCGGAGGCCGTATTGCGAGCGAGTGCCGACCAGTATTTTTTCGCCTCTTCCAGCAATGTGAATGTACCTTCTACGTTGGTTCGGATGAACGCCCCCGGCGAGACGATCGACCGATCGACGTGACTCTCTGCCGCGAAGTGTACGATGGCCCTCGGCTGGTGCTCTCGAAGCAGGGCGCCGACCAGCGGCGCATCGCAGATGTCTCCACGAACAAGTATGTGGTTTGGATTGTCCTGAACCGAAGCGAGGTTTTCAGGATTGCCCGCATAGGTCTGAAGATCAAGATTGACCGTGCGCCCTCCGCCCTCGATCCATTGCAGGACAAAATTGGAGCCAATGAACCCAGCCCCTCCAGTTACAAGGATGGTTCCTTTGGCATCCGTGAGATCCATTGTGATTAATCCTTTTCGACCCAGGTTATTTCGTCTTTTGCGCTGGTGCACTCGAACGCAGCTCTGATGCACAGCAGATGAAACCGAGACTCTGTTTGTTTTTTATCAACGCGCTCGCGGTCACAACGCCGAACCAGCGCTGTCAGGCGCGATGCGGCTCTCTACCAACTCGCCGGAATCAATTCTTTGAGGCCGGCCTCATCCAGGGGTTCCAGGGGCTTAAAAGTAGTTTTTACCTGGTAAGGTCCTGGCTCTGCTTTCTGGATGGCCAATCCGAGTTCGGTGAGGTGTAAACAGAAGTCGGCCGGTATACGCGGCGGGCGCTGCTGCTGAATCGCCAGCGCGAGATCTGCGATGCCTCTTCCATAATCCATATGGTATCGGGCATATCGCTTTCTCAGGTTTGCCTTCCTGACTGGCGGATAAACCTTGTGCTTCCCCACCAGGTTCGCGATGACGGGATGTTCTTTGGTAATCGTATATCTCTCAGCCCGATATCTCATGGACGTGTACTTATCGACATAGACAGGCGCTGTGTAATTCCACACCTCATTCACAGTAATAACGCCGGTCTCTCCTGTGATCTTGAGGACGTGGTTGAATGGGGCGACCAGGCTGCAGGTCAGCCGCGCGACAACGCCGGAATCAAAAGTAATACAGGCAACCGAAAAGTCGGGAGTCGTGACCTTGAGACGCTCTTCGGGGGAAACTGGCCGGTCAGGCCACAGTACTGCAGAAAAAGAGGTGACCGTCTTCGCCGGTCCGAAGAAGGCGGTAAACAGGCTCAAATAGTATGCAGAATGTTCTACTGTAACGCCCATCTTGAACTCTTCGTGATAATCGTAGGGCGCGCCTGATTCGGATTTCCAGGTGTGAGGCGCCGCCAGATGGAACGGGCCGTCATCCAGCTCGGCAAGGACGAGGCGGACTTCCCCAATTTCGTTATTGCGCAGCGCCCTCCACAGGGTTTGGGCGGTTTCACCCAGCAGGTTACAGGGAGCAGCTGAAAAATAGACACCTTTGGCCTCAGCGAGCTGTACCAGTTCCTGCGCCTGGGAGAAGTCGACCGCCAGAGGCTTTTCGGTAAACAGGTGCTTGCCGGCATTCAGACATGCTTTGGATGTTTCGTAATGGCTGCTGGAATTGGTCAGGTTCAGGACCATCTCAATGCTGCCATCCGCCAACATATCTTCCAGGGTGGGATACAGTTTCACCGAGTGGAGGTTACAAAATTTGGAAGCGCGCTCAGGATCCCGGTCGGTCGCGCCGACGATCTTCAGTTCTGGGTGCCATTGCAGACAGTACAGGTAATGGTCGGCCGTAAATCCACAACCTATGATTCCGATTTGCATGCTTTCTCCCTTTGATAGCCGCCCGCGGTCAAAACCTTTTGGCGGTTTTTTACTCTTCAGGAATGTTCCGTGACGGTGCGCGGATGCGAACCTACCGGATTTTCCGTGGCGTTCGGCTCCAGCGTCAACACCTCAATGGCACGTCGACCGGTCATCCACGCAACGGCTCTCCGGAGCATGGCGAGAAGAACCATCCACCAGTTGGAGAATATGAGGTTCAGCCCGTCAAGAAAGTGCCCGTTACGCATCCCTTCTTTGGCCCAATAAAAGATCAGGCCGCCAAACCACACCGCTCTTTTCGTTCGTACCGCGAGGCCACCAGGATAGGCACCTTGCCTCGCTTTTGTCAGCAACTTGTGGATTCCTTCGATAAATGGCGCGATCTGGCGTACCGCATTCGTTGAATGCATCCGGTACAGCACCGTCTCGGGCGCGAGCACAAGGCTGGTTCCGCCCGCAACAGACAGCTTATTGAGGAGATCCTGAATGTCCTGGTAAAAAATGTCCTCGGACCATCGGCCGGCATCCAGGAAGGCCGCACGTTCAACGACCAGCGAGCTGGTGTTATAGACCCAGGGCCTGTCCTTATCGAAGAAGTTGGCATACTCTACAAATCGAATTCTGGACGGCGGTCCGGACGCGATCGCCGGGAGATCGCCGTAGAAGAGAGAGGATCGGCCCAGAATGAGTTTGGGGCTGCGTTCCTCAATGATGCGGCGATACACTTTGAGGCACCACGGGGTCAAGGCGTCGTCTCCGTCGAGGAAGATCAGGTACTTTCCTTTTGCAACCGACGCGCCATGGTTGCGCGACGCCGCAGCGCCGCGATTCACGGGAAGCCTTTCAAAGATGATGGACTGGCCGAACGACTTAAGCACCTCGGCGGATCCGTCTTTGGAGGCATCATCGACAACGATGATTTCTTTGCCGGGATGCTGCTGCCGCAGCGCCGATTCCACGGCATCCCGTATGAATTTCTCGTGGTTGTAACACGCAATTACGATGCTGAAAAGTGGCTCTGACACTTCACTGTCCTTCCCCTCTGACCAGGCAGGGAGATTCCTGGCCTGGCCGGATGGCAGCCCAGATTTGAATTTCAGGAGCCGTGCGGAGAAATGTAGCCACAATCGTCATTCCTGTACCGCCAATTGCGCGGGGAACGGCTGGTTCTCGCGTCTGAGACTCTGAAGGTCTTTGAGCTTCAGCCACTGTTTTTCGTAGAGATGCCAGCTGGCAAAGGCGATCATAATCGACACAGCGAACGCGACGCCGTCGACGACCAGGACCGACAGCAGTTCACTGTGCAGTTTTCCGACCAGGTGGGTGCGGTTCAGTCCTGCCTTTGCCAGGACCACGATGACGGGAAGATGGCAGATATAGAGGCAATAGCTGTATTTTCCAAGGAAGCGCAGAAAGGGCGAGGCCAGGAGACGATTCCCCAGGCTTTCCTTGTGTGAGGCTACGGCGAGCCCTATGCAGGCTCCGAAGAAGATACCCGCCAGAGTGAGTTCGAATGTGTTCATGAAGAAAGTGGGGGTGTCGCCGGGGCCGACGGTGCAGCGCGGGTTGAGAATCCGCCCCAGGATGACGGCACCGAGTGCGGGCAGCACCAGACGCCGAGCCCACTTCAGGAATATCTCCCAGTCTCCGGAATCGCGGGCGGCCAAAGCCACGATGGCCCCTATGGCGAGGGAATCGGCCCGGCAGATCGTCCACAAATAAGCGGCGAACGGGTGGTGAAGCCAGTACATGAGGGCCCGCAGTATAAGTGCCACGCCCATGAGGCCGACGCAGACACCCATCAGCCGACGCCGAGCCAACTTCAGAACCAGGAACGGCCATATCAGGTAGAACTGTTCTTCGACGGACAGTGACCAGAAATGCTGGAGCGGGTGGGCGACTGCGGTCCATCCTTTGAACCCCTCGTACCAATTGAGGAGATAGGTCCACGCGAACAGCTTCACCGTCATGCCGCTCTGCATGTCAGCCAGGGCGGGGCGATAGACGTGCGTCATGACGAATGGGCCGAAGAGAAAGAAGATGGTCAGAGCAGCATAGTACAGCGGAAAGATGCGGACCGTTCTCCGGCCATAGAAGACGCGGAAGTAGTGCGGGGAGTCTCGCGAGTCGCAGAGGATTCCGGTAATGAGAAATCCGGAGAGGACAAAAAACAAATCGACGCCGATCCAGCCCATCCCCGCCACATAGTTGTAGACGTGCAGCCAGGGCAGAGCGCCGTTCTGGCTTGAGGAAGCGGTCGCACTGCCGGCAATGCCAACGATCCAAAAATGGAAAGTCATGACGAGCAGGATGGCGATGCCCCGGATTCCATCGAGAACAGGTATGCGAGCAGCAGAGCGCGCGAGCCCGTTGGCATCGGCGGCCGCAGCCGGCTTCGGTAAGCCTGAGGGAATCGACAAGACAGAATCGGACATGCTGACCAAATCTCAATTACAGGACTGGGGAGCTCGATTCCGGATCTCTGCTTCCGATCTTTTTCAACCAGTCCGGCTTATGAAATAAGCGGACGCTCGAGCCGAACATGGAGCGGGCGAAGGGAGTCGAACCCTTACCTGAGACCTGGACGGCCCCAATTCTTCCAGTTAAACTACACCCGCAAGATGGTTTTACCCAGGGCACCCGCTTCTCAGCAATCCCCCATTCGTCATTCCTGCGATTTCCTTCGAAAGTTACGTATTGGGTATTGTCTCCGAGCGACAATCGGCAGCCGCCTGGCGCGCCCCCGCAACCTGGAGACTGGGTGGGAAGCTGCATGATCCCAGCGACGAAGACCCATAGTGAAAGGGTGACGCGAAGAGGTGCAGGAAGCTTTTGCTCAGTCTCAGGGATTCTGTCTGCCGGACTCAGGCCAGGGTCAGGAGAGTGATCTCGGGTGGACAGTTAACGCGAGACGGAACGCCGATCGTTCCGATGCCGCGATTCACGTAGAGTTGTGTGCGACCGCTGCGGAACCAGCCCCGAACATAGATTTTGCCGTACTGAGGCAGGAAGGCGGGAGGCAGGAAGGGGAAGCACACCTGCCCGCCGTGGGTATGGCCGGCAAGCATGAGGTCGGCGCCGTATTTGGCGATCTCGGGCAGAATATCGGGCTCATGCGCGAGAACGATCATCGCTTCCCTGTCGCGGACAGCGCTGCCTGGAAAGGCGCGGTCCGGATCCGCATCTCCGGCACAGGCGCTGCCCAGGCCCACCAGCCACAGGCGCTGGCCATTCCTCTCGAGGGAAACGGCCGCGTTCCTGAGAACCGGCAGACCCTGGTTAACCAGATCGCCATAGATATATCGGCCACCGACCATCATGTCGTGGTTGCCCAGCGTGGCATAACGCAAAGGGCAGCGGATGCGGCTCAGGATCGAGGCACAATCCGGCATGTGGCGGAGGGCAAATCTCTTGTGCGCGTCCTGACTGGGCCAACGCACGGGCCCGTAGGTGACGAAATCCCCGGTCAGCACGACCATGTCCGGTTTGAGGGCGTTGACGTGGTCGACGACCTGGCGGAGAAAGTAGCTTTCGGTCCATTCGAAATAGTGGATGTCAGAGATCTGCGCGATTCGCATGCCGCGGAAGGCCTCCGGCAAGCGAGGAAGGGGGATCGAATATTCTTCGACTCTCAGCTCGTGACGGGCGATTTCGCCCGAATAGAGTGCAAAGCCGCCCAGAGAAGAGGCGGCCAGGGTGAGGAACGACCGGCGGGTGAGCCGGTGCAGCGGTCGAGGCGAAGAAGGCTCTTCTTCGCTCTGGGTTTCCGGGGCCATTTCGACAGACATGGGCGGTCGCACCTGCATATTAGACGCGCGGACAACGCAGGGCCCGGAGACTTCCACCTCCAGGTGAGTGCTCCCAGCCGGACTCGCCAGAATAATTCCCCGCGACAATCAGAGGTAAGTGTAGATCCTGTCTCCCAGCCAAGACGTAATGCCCAGCGGCAGTCGACTCCAGATCTTCCTCGCGAGCACCAGCGCGGAACCTTCTGTTTTGTCCGACGCGTGGTCAGCGTCGGGGAAGTCGGGGAAGTAATAGCGGTACAGACGCACCGGCTCTGCGCCCCATTTCGTCTTGAACCGAGCCAGCTCGTCGTCGCCATCCGGCACCTCGCCAAGGTCCACGAACCTGTACCCGGCTAGGCTGGCATCATTGATGGCCTGCCCCATGATGATGTCGTTGGGGCGGAGAGCAAAATCGGCGGCACGCGACGCACCGAACGCGTAAGTCACCGTGGGACCGAAGGTAAAAAACAAGTGGCCACCCACGATACGAGAAGCGGTCGCGGATTGCTGCTCGGCCAGTAACAACCGCATCATCCCCGTGGGTCGCATCAGTTCCCAGAGCGCAAGAAAGAACCTGTAGGGCCTGGCGGGGACAACATTCCGGCGCATGGTCTCGAGATAGATCCGATACCAGGCACGCAGATCGTCCTCAGTCTCGGCCGGACGGGTGCGCACGCCGTTGGCGACAGCTTTATTGATCGACCGTTTGATGCTGGAGCGATTCTGACCGCCGGGAATGTGATAGGACTCGCCGGGTTTACCGGCAAGGGGGACGATGTAGGTGTGGCGCCAGGCCTTTCTGACGATTCCCTCGATGCCGTCGTTCATCTCCTCGGCCTGCAGCTTGATCTGCAGACGAACGGAATGGTGGGAGGCCCGCCCCTGAGCCTCGCGCACCAGAGCAGAGAGAGCGGCGCGACCGGCGGCGAGGGGTCCGGCCAGCGGCGTACGCGGCAGGGACGAGAGCCGGGGTCCGGTGAGAGGACCGCGGCTGAGAGGAAGGCCGCGCGTGTACAGCAGGGGAAAGACGCCCTGCAGCCTTCCCTGCGGATCCTCGCAGGCGAGGAAAAGCGATCGCTGGCGGTATTCGCGCTCGAGGACCATCAGCCACGCAGGATGGTGGTAGATCGTGGCGTCGGGATGACCCAGAACAAAGGCCTCCCAGCGTGGGTCCTTCCACGGATCGACTTCCACGACGATGGTTTCCTGAGACGGCAATTCGTGGGACGACGTGATTTCTACAGAACGATTGGGCGCCATTTGTTTTTGCTGAGGACGTTTGGGCAGTGGGAGCGGAGTCTCAGCCTTCAACGACCGGAGTAATTCCCTGCTTCAGATCATAGCGGTCAAACTGGTGGGTGGAGAGGCTGTCGATGAGGTCGAAATACTGCTGCTTGGTCCGATCCCAGCCGTGAAGTTCCACATATTCAAGGCCGCGCCGTATGAGAGATTCACGCAGGGCCGTATTCTGTGCCACCTCGTACATGGCCTCGGCCATGGCGGTACTGTCGCCTGAGGGAAAGAAACGGACCGTCTCGTCGTCGAAATAATAACTGTCAATTTTGGTTCGCGACACCACGACCGGAATGCCCTGGGACATGAATTCCATGATCTTGGTACTGTAGGCCTCATTGCCAAACGAATCCGCGCGCTTGGGAACTATGCCGAGATCCGCGTTGGCAATGATTCCCGGAATAGCATCGAGCGATGCAATGCCGCAGAACTTCACGATGTTCTCGAGTCCCAGATCGCGCGCAATATCTTTCAGCCAGTTGGTGAGCTTCTCATCCTGTGCGCCGTACAGATGGAACTCGGCGTTGGGCATCTTTTTCCTGAATTCGGCGAAGGCTTTGATTCCGATATCGAGGCCCTGATGCCACTGGAAGGTACCCGGAAAGATCACGATGAAGCGGTCATCGTGACGGGTGCGCCGTCGCCGGGAAAAGACTTCGGGATCGGGAAGGTTGACGACAACCGAGCACTGAGCCGGGCGGACGGACCGGGCCACGAGCTTCTCGACCCAGAGGTGATTGGAGACAATCACGTGGTCGACGAAACGGCAGCACAGCTTTTCCACAAAGCGGAGACCTGTCACATAGAACCGCTTCAATCCGGTCTTGAATTTACTGGCGAAGAGCTCGGGAACGATGTCGTGAATATCGAGGATCAGGCGCGCCCCGGTCAACTTCGGGTACCAGGCCGCAAAGACCAGGAAATCCGGCATGTTATGGATGTGCACCACGTCGTAGCGATTGCGTGCGTGCAGCCGGGTGAGGACAACAGAGGAACGGAACAAAAAGCGGAGCAGCCGGGAGACATAGCTCCAGTGGCCGGTCTCGTTATGGTCGCGCCGCTGGAGGTGATGGATCGTAACTCCGTTCAGGGTGCTGACTTTTTGCCCGCTGCTTAGTCCGTCGAGGGCGATCACGTCCACCATATCGCCGCGCCTGACCAGTGCTTCGGCATAGCGGCGGATGCGGCCGTCGGTTTCATATCCGGAGTAAGCCACCATGCAGATGCGGCGGCGAGTGTTGCGGGAGGCGACCGGCAACGTCGCGCAATAATAGCGGGAGACTTCGCGCGGCAGGGCGTGCCAGCACTGGTCGCCGTAGTTATCACGCACGTAGCGCAGAAACTCTTCGTATCGGGCAACGGGATACTCATCGCGATCCAGCGACCCATCCATGCACATGTAGTCGGGATGCGTATTCAGCAGGACCATTCCTCCCTGTTCCACAACCCAGTCCAGTTTCTTTTTCCAGATGTCGATGTTCTGTTCTCCAAGGACCTTAAACAGGTTGAAATCCTGGACGAGCGTGTAGGGCAACTCGACGAAACCCTCGGTGCCGGGAGCCTGCACCCAGAAGGGAAAGAGAGTCCGCATGCCGTCGGACTCCGGCTCGAACGGATCGACATCGAAGGTCGAGCAGTCGTACTCGCAACCCAGCGCATGCATCCAGCCCAGACGGTGCTGCATGAGCGGCGAGCGGAAGCCCACCGCACCCCAGCGGTGCAGGATCTGCTGAATCCGTGCGGCCTTGGCGGCGAATTTCTCCGGAGACTGATACAGCTTTCCGTCGTGCTCCAGCCCATGCACGCCGGCCTCAAACCTTGTGCGTTCGAGCAGCTCCAGCATCGCCGGGGTAACCTGGTATTCGCCCACCGGAACGAAATTGAAGGACGCGCGGAAACCGTACTTCTGCGTCAGCTCCACGAGCTGGGGAACGCGGTCATATCCTCTTTGGCCTTCGACATCATGGGTCAGGACCAGGCCAAATCGTTTGCCGTCCGGCCAGCCTGGCCAGCGCGGCGGCACCGCAGCGGCTCCGGAATCGATGGGCCAAATGTCGGCAAATTGCCGACGTCGGCGCTGGGCACGCCACTGGCGTAACCACACCCGAAAACGCCAAGGCAGAATCGGTTTCACAAGGTAGTACAGTTTAGTGAGCATAGGAGCAAAACCAATAGCAGATGTATTGAATGTTATTTTGGGGACTGTAACAGCTTCAGCCCATGTGCCGGTAGAGAACATTCCCCGCAAGTTGCAGAACGCGATCCGGACTGGCTGAAACCGCTCGATTCGCCAAACGCTTTTGCCATGCCGGTTTTGTTCGCAACTCTTCTGCGGGATATTTCCAGTACGTCAGTGGGATACGGACGCTTCCCCAGTGCTCCTTAAAAACACTTAGACCGGGATCATCGAGATCGGAGCGTCCCATATCCAGTTCGTTCTGGCCACTGGCTTTCGCTTCCTGGATGGTTCGCCAGAACAACATTGGCGTACCCCCATACTTATTCGCGGAGGCGTCGCTGCAGCCATACTTATAGACCATGGTTTCGCGGTGTGAAAGCGTGATAATGCTGGCCACCGCTACGCCGTCTTTGCGGGCTAGCCGAATCTTCAGGTTCGGACCAAACGCGGCGATCAGAGCCCGGAACCACTGCAGAGGCTGCGGCGGCAGTCCATGGCGTCGGCGCGTTATGGTCATGAGGCGATAGAAGTCCAGTAGCTGCGCCTCGGAGCTCCCTTCCTCATACGCGAGGTTCTCGCGCTCGGCGCGGCGGATCTTGCGCTGGATGCAGTCTTTGTGAAAACTGCGAAACAACTGGTCAGACGGTGCGGTCAGATCGAGCCGATGCAGAACAGCGCCGCCTTTGGGCTGGAATCCGCGGACTTCCTCGCCCTGGGGCGAGTGCGGCCGAATCTCCATCCGTTTGTATCGGCCCGCTTCCACCCCGCTGCGCGCATGCGTCAGCAAAGCTTCCAGTGCCGCGGGCTCCTTCAGGAGCGGTTCGCAGTGATCGGAGAACGGCAGCGAAACGATGCGCCGCCCGGTCAGCCAGGAGTCGATGGCGCAGAAAGCGATGCCGTCGGTCAGCGGAACCTGCGGCGCGCAGGTGGTCAGAACGAGGGGCCGGTATCCATACGCCGCCTGCAGAGCACTGAGCCACTCGCGCGTGTGAAACACCGAAGCCTGCGGGTGGGTGGCCACCAGAGCCGGCCAGCGCGAGTCAGACAGAGGGTCTAACTCGTAAACCTGCCTGAGCATGGGGGACACCGGGTGTCGCGACGAGTCTTCACGGCTCTCCATCGAGCGTTGGTCCTGCTCCGCGATTGTCCGCTCCGATCGATTTGGAGACGAAGTGGCTATCGCCATATCGTCTCCCGTCCCAGGAGACGGCCGAGCTGCTGGCGTCTCAGGTACCTGATGGTTGCCCGATCATCCACCTGGCGAATGCCTTTCAAATATCCCGAGGTAAATCCGCAGAACAGAGCCGCGGACTGGATCAAATACGGCTTCTCTCTTAGCCGCTTAGCGCATTTTAATAACATGAAGAGTGGGTGATAGCCGCAGACATAATTCGCCCTTCCGTTCTTGAATCCCGCGCCCCATGTTCCGTCGTTCTTTCCTGTCGGCCGATGGTGCAGGACCTGCAATTCGGGCAATGTCCGCGTAGTCCAGCCCAGCATCTGCGCCTTGACCTCATCCATCGTATCCCACCCTGGGGCCGGCCAGAAACCGCCGATAGCATCCCAGCATGCGCGGCGATAGATTTTGGTGGCGCCGCGAACATGAAAGGCCGGACAGACCTCGGGGATAGCCTGTCCATTAATAACGTTGTAAATCGTGCCACCGGCTATCCCGAGCTTTTCCTCTTCCGCAAAAGCGCGGAAACATGACTGGAAATATTCGGGATTAAGGGAGAGGTCACCGTCCAGTTTGACGACAAAGTCCCAGTCATTCGATCGCAGGCTGCGATAGCCGTCGTTAAATGCATCCACGACGCCCCCGCCGGCTTTGCGAAAACCACGGTTATCGCGATGACATACCCTGATCCAGTCATGCTGGCGGGCATAGCTGTCGGCAATCGCAGCAGTCCTGTCGGTGGAACCATCGTTGACGATGATCCACTCGCAGGGCCGCACGGACTGACTGATCACGCTTTCGATGGTGCGAGCGAGATTGACTTCTTCATCTCGAACCGGCGAGATGATCACGTATTTCACGGTGTTGGGTGACATAGCCTGGATGCGAAATCGCCTGTGATTGCGTAATATCCGGTGAAATTCCTGGGTCAGACTCGGACGGGCTCGGGACTGACTCCCGCATTGCTGGTGAGGAAGGCCCGGTGCCACAATTCCAGCGTGAGCAGCGACAGAACTTCCTTTGCATAGAGGCCGGATTCCGCATTGGCCCGAAGCATTCCTTCAACGCAGGCGGTGTTGAAATAGCCACGCTCGATGGTCGTGCGATCGAGCAGCACGTCATGAACGAACTCTTTAAGGTCGGTTCGCAGCCAGGTGTTGAAGGGCACCGGGAAGCCGGCTTTCCGGCGCTTCAGGATGGACTCGGGAATGCGGCTGGAGAGCGCGCGCTTGGCAAGATACTTAGTCGTGAGGCCACGGACCTTCAGGTTCTCGGGCAGAGAAGCGGCAAATTCCAGCAATTTGTGATCGAGGAATGGGACGCGGAGTTCGATGGAGTTGGCCATGGTCATCTTGTCTGCCTTGAGCAAAAGATCATCGGGCAGCGATGTTTTCGTGTCCACATATAACATCCGATTGACGAGGCCCAAGCCCTGAGAGCTCGCCATGATGCCTTTCATGGGAAGAGTGGCGAAGTTCTTATCGGTCAAGCCAGCGAAATCGCGGGAGTAAAGCGCGTTGTGACTTCTATTAAAGAACGAGTCAGGTCCAGAACTGCGGCTATAGTAGTAGCCCTCGAATGAGTTGCTGAGGAGTGGGGCATACTTGGCCACTCGCTGATTCTTCAGGAGCCGGTTAGCAGCGCCGGCGGCGGAAGAAAGCGGGCCTTTCAATGGTCCCAGAGCGCTCTTGAGCCGCTCGACCCACAAAACGCCGCGGTAAGTCTGATAACCGGCAAAGGCCTCATCGCCACCTTCACCCGAGATCAGAACCTTCACAGATTCGCGGGCCAGTTTCGTGATGTAGTAGAGTGCGACTGCGGGCGCCTCGCACACCGGCTCTTCCATGTACCACGCATACTTAGGCAGGAAGTCCTTGAAGTCCTCCGCCGAAATCGACATCTCGTGGTGAAGGGTGCCGTAGCGCTCGGCGGCGATCCGAGCGTACGGACGTTCATCAGGAACCTCGGTCGCTCCGAATCCGAGGGTGAAACTGCCCAGGGTTTTGTCTGTTCTGCTGCTGGCAAAGCTGACCATTGCCGTGGAATCCACGCCACCGCTCAGCAGAATGCCAACCGGAACGTCACTGATCATGTGCAGCCGGACGGATTCATCGAGGAGTTCGATGAGCTCCTTTTCCGCATCCGCAGTGGATTTGGGTTCTGGATTGAAAACCAGATCCCAGTACTGATGAATTTCGACGTTACCCTGTCGTACGGTCATGTACGATCCAGGTCTTAGCTTCAGAATGTTCTCGAAGAGAGTGTCTTCGCCAGGAACGAAATAGAAGGTAAGAAAGCGATCGACAATTTCCGGCCGCACCCGAGCGCTGATCTCCGGATCGGCCAGAATGGCCTTGATTTCTGACCCAAAGACAACCGAATCCGTTCCGATTGCATAATAGACGGGCTTGATTCCCACCCGGTCCCTGGCCAGCATCAGGGTCTGCTGGCGTTCATCCCAGATCGCAAATCCGAACATGCCGCGAAGTCGTTCAACGCAGGCCGGTCCGAATTCCTCATAGAGGTGGACGATTACTTCGGTATCCGTACGAGTGCGGAACACATGGCCTCGTGCCAGAAGGTCGTCACGCAGTTCCTCGAAGTTATAGATTTCTCCGTTGAAGACAATCCAGACAGTCCCATCCTCGTTGGAAAGAGGTTGATGACCGGTTGCCAGATCGATGATGGAAAGGCGGCGAAAACCCAGCCCAACCGGACCGGATAAGTAGTAGCCTTCATCGTCGGGGCCACGATGTGAGATCGTGTCGGCCATTCGTTTCAACAGGCCGCTGGAGACCGGCTTTTCGCGATCGAAATTTAACTTACCGCAGATTCCACACATAGATTGTTCTCGCCGTCGATATGCTTCAGTGCCGCTTGCAGCGGCGCGCTAAACCCCTGGCGCTCCTTCTGTCGTGACGCTCTTAACCTGCTGCTTTCGCTCAAGAGGGGTGACCATCGTCCCCAGGATAAGCCACCATTTCAACATGGCATCGCGGGCGGAGTTTCTGCGACCACCTCGGCTCACGGCCAGTGCGGCCATCAGCAGAGCCAGGCGAACGAGAGCGCTGCACGCCATCGCCGCCCGAAAGACCAATTGATACGCATAGCCGCGGTGCTTTGCGACATACTGCAGGATCGATCTCCACTTCATCACGACGGCGCGTCGCCGAACACTACTTTTGCCGCCGTAGTGGATGATCTGGCCCTGGGGAATGTAATAGTTCGTGAAGCCGGCCTGCGCCGCCTTGTAACACAGATCCAGATCCTCGGCATACATGAAGTACTCTTCGCTGAACTGGCCGATCTGCGCGAAGACCTCTCGCCTGAACATGACGCAGGCACCAGAAATGACCTCAACGCGGCTGGGTTCCGTGCCGCCAGCGAAGAGCGGCGCAATGTTCCACAGGGGGCACGCAGGAAAGCGGTTGCGCAGAACATCCAGATCGAGAAGCTGATTCAGGATGGTGGGAAACGTCTGGATGCAGGCGGTTTGAACCGACTGATCTTCATTCAACAACGTGCAACCCATCGCGCCCATGGATGGCAACGACGCTGCCCGCCGGAACATGAGATCGAAAGCGGGGTTGAGCAGCATGGTGTCCGGGTTCAGGAAGGCCACATATGCGCCTCGGGACGAGCGGAATCCGAGGTTATTCGCACCCGCGAATCCCAGATTCACCGGGCTCTCAATCACGACGACATCCGGATACTGTTGCTTCACGATCCCGACATCGCCATCGGGCGAAGCGTTATCGACGACGATGATCTCGAACGCCGTCTCGTGAGTCTGCGCGCAGATACTCTCCAGGCATTTCAGGAGATATGAGGTGGAGTTCCAGTTAACGATAATGATCGAAAGGTCGGTCACAGCTCCTGGGCACCCCAAGGCCTGACTGTTGTTCGACAGTCGGAAAACAGGACCGCCGCGGGAACCGCTGGAGCGGCTTCTTCCGGGTCCGGCGACAGTTCCGGCGTCGACGCTGCTGAAACAGGTTTTTTCGATGCGGTCGGCGTGGGTGGAACCGTCATAGCGCAGATCATGGCCAGGAAAGCGAACCACCAGACTTGTGTGTTATCCCAGTAGGCCACGCCGAAAAAGGCAAAGATGTTGGCGAGCATAATGGAGCCGAGGCACCAGAGCAACCACTGCTGTTTCGGTCTCACGCGTCTTCTCATGGTTCCGAGACGGCTGAAACACTTCGTGATAATAGCGATGAAACAAACCAGCACAACAATACCGCCGATTTCAGCTTCGGCCACGAACTGGTCCGACTGATCCCACATATCGTAGCCCCAGTTGCCATTCTGGTTTGTGCCGATGAGCCACCAGTCCTTGAAATGCTGTGCGCAGGTATCGAGCAGGAAAGCGCGGTCATATCCCCCGGAACCGCCGACAACATTGATATGCGCGATGATGTACCACACGGGAGCATTCATCCCGATTGCCAGACCCACGATAAGGATTACGATGGCCCAGCGGAGAACCCTCATTTTCCGCCGGATGGGCCACAGAACGAGGCCGAGAACGCCGGCCATATAAGCCAATAACGGTGTACTGGAGTTGGCGGTTATCACCATCATTGACGACCCGACAATGCCTGCGACTGCTGCCGCCCTGGCCTTCTTACTCCACAGCCAGACGAAGAGGGGGACGAGCGTGCCTCCAAAGCAGCCTGCCAGAATCGAGTGGCCAAACGTAGCCTGAGCTCGAGCCGCGCCGTTTCTGATCTCCGGACCCGTCGGTGACCCGCCCAGATAGTACCCAAAAAGGTTGACCATGAGGCGGCGCTCTAACACCATGCTGATGCCAAGGATTAAAGCGATTACCGCCAACGTCTTCGCCGCCCGAACTACGTCATCTTCAGTTTGAATCAGATAACGAAGAAGGAAGTAGCCACACAGGACCGACAGCAGCAACGCCATCTGCTCGCTGGCGCCGACCGGCCAGTTTGTGACGATGGCCGCAAAGACGCGATAGCAGGCCCAGACGATAACAATCTTGTCAACGCTGTTCAAGCCACCAGCAATAAGAAACCTGTCCTTCGCAACACGGACGAATCCAGCGAGAGCCAGGATGAGGCGAACGTACAAATGCGCGCCAGCCACCATGACTTCCTGGCCACGTGGAACCAGGAATGTGCAAAGAAGCAACGGGACGATCACGTATTTCCGTGGCCGTCGCAGCATCAGCACGATGGTGATCAGCAACCCTACCGCGACGATAGGGTGCAGTACCGTTCCTGATGCGCCGTGGCCTAAATCCCGCTGGTTGAACTCTAACTGAGCTTGCATCGCTACTCTACAGATGACGAGCGGTGGGGCATGCGCAGACGCTGCACTCTCTACGAGCCTGCGACGGCCATGGGTGACTTATTTTGCAGCACTTCAGCAGAGCGACGATAATCCGCGATTGTCTCCTGATAGGCCGCCAGCAGCTTGCGGCCCGCAGCTTTCCAGGTGATCTCCGGGGAACACTGCAACGCGCCAACTCGCAGTTTTTCAAGCAGCGCGCGGTCTCTGTCAAGGAGTGTAATCTGTTCGGCGATTGTATCAACGTCGCCGACGCGGTGCACCAGTCCGTTTTTCATATGAGTGAAGATGTCGGTGCACGCGTCAGAGGCCAGCGGCACGCAGCCGCTGCCCATTGCCTCAGCGATGACCAAACCAAAGCCCTCCTCGATACTCGGGAGAATGAGGAGATCGCTTCTTCTCATTAACTCGGGGACGTCATTTCGATGTCCAAGCACGTGCACGCTGGGATGGGAGAGCATCGGCGCCAGTTTATCTCTATAGGCGGGAAGAAACTCGCCTGCAATCAGGAAGGTACCCTTTTCGCTTGCAGGTGATTTAAGCCATGCTTCGAGGGCATAATGCAGCCCTTTTCTTACCGCGCACACTCCCACAAACAGCATGGTCAGGCCTGCACTCCTGGCTTTCGGCCGAGGATCAGGAAAATAGACCGACTCGTCATAGCCGTATATATGACGAACCAGCTGTTCCCTGCGGAATCCGTTATCAAGGAACGTCTTCACAACGAACTCCGACGGACACAGCAGTCTTGTAGCCAGCTGATATTCCTCTTCCTCTTTACGCAGTCTATCCGAGTTGTAAGCATGTTCGTGACCGGGAGGAAGCATTACGCCAAGGGCCTCACACTCTTTCTGCACGATTTCATAGGCAAATCGCGTATGCGCATTGGGCCTTTCCAGGACTGTCGGGATTCCCAGGCGAATCGCGGTCTTGAGAGTTTCACGGGCGCCGAGCGACCAGACATGAATCAGGTCGATCTTACCAGCCGATTTTGCAATTCGCCTTGCGACGATTCTGTCGTGCAACGCAAGCGCTCGTTCGGTTCCGATGACTCGGTATGGAACACGCCACTTCCCATAAGCGAGTGTCTGCGAGACTCGAACCCCTGCAGGTACTTCTCGCCCAAGAGACGCGGGATACACCAGCAGATCGACGCCGGCCGCCGCCAGTCCGTTGACCTGCTGCCATGCCGTGTAACAGATCCTGCTGGCGCCGAGTCGAAATGGAAAACTGTAAACGACACGGAACGGTTTTTCATTTCCGATCATGGAGGACCTTCTTTCGAACTATTCGAATGTATGCCAGGCGCTTTGACCCATACCGAGACAGGAGCGTTCCCGGTGCATTCAGGCTGGGCAGACGGAGCGTTCCCTGCGATATGGAAGCGTTTCCCGACTGGTCTCAGCGAGATTTGGGTCGATCAGTTCCGCGGCTTGTCAGCAAGCCCGCGCCGGCTTGAGATTCTATTTTGCAGATCTTTGTGCCGTGTCCTGTTTCGTGAAGACCGCAGCGATGGTTTCGCCATCGCCCGCCAGCGACGCTATAGCGGTGAACAGCTGCAGAAAAGTCAGCCGATAGATCTTGCGTCCAATCCTCCAGGGAAGGTTGGCGTCGTCCGACGCTTTGGACATGGGGAGCCGGGAAATGCCAAACTTACCGACGACATTATCGAACAGAAAACGAGTGCTGGATTCGATGAATAATTCGCGCCAGGTTTCCATGGAGACTACGCGAAGTCCGGCAGACTGCGCGACTTTCCCCAGAGTAGCGGGGGAGAAATGGTAGAGGTGCCGTGGCAATTCCAGCGGATACCAGTAAGACCGGAAGATGCGCGCGCCGGCGGAGTCGATGTTCGGCATCAGGGTGTAGAAAACGCCGCCGGGCTTGAGCCACTTAGCCACTCTGACGAGGACCTCCTTCGGCTCGTAGACGTGTTCGAAGACATTGAAGCAGGTAATCACGTCAAAGCTGTTGGGCGGGAAAGGCGCATCCAGAATATCCCCAACGAAAACCTCAGCAGCGCAGCGGCTGCGCGCCTCGCTCGCCGCCTCTTCCGACATTTCGATGCCGAAGAGCTTCCAGGAGGGTCCCTGCATCGTGCTTAGAAAGCCGCCGGTTGCACACCCGAGGTCCAAAATGGCGCCGCCACCGGGCCTAAGTCGAAGAACTTCGTTGCGGCGGCCAAACCAGTGCTGCGGCGCCTTTGCAGCTTCGGAGATGGTGCGGTCATAATCCGGGCCATAGTGCATCCCCATCTCGGATGGGGATGGCGGATCATCGAGCCATACCATGGAACATGAGGCGCAGCGCAAAAGCTGATACCGCTTTGTGCGTCCATGGAACCGGTCGGGCGCGGTGAGCCAGGGTTTTGGATCGGGGTGTGCGCAAATTGGGCAGGACCGCCGATCGGTGGAGCTGGCCTGAGGTGCGGCAATGGTTGGCGCGTCGTTGGCAATCATGGGGTTGATTTGTCCTTGGTTATCATTTCCCGGCGCTGCAGGATCAGGCGGGAGATGCAAATTTTCGGGAAACAGTATTGAGCATCGTTCGCGCTTCGGAGCGCGATACGGAGCCGGTGAACAGCAGAGCGGGCAGGGCGACCAGCAGGCTGATTCCAGCAGCGGTCAGGAGTCGAATCGTGTCGAGAAGGCGGGGATTGATTTCCCAGGACACTTTCAGGTAGAGAGCGACAACCGAAGCACCAAGGATCACGGCGGCGGCGACGCAGAATCTGAGGAGAGTGGGCGCCAGCGCGCGGGCACTGAATCCCTTGAATCGAGAAGAGAGGCTCAGGCCCATCAGGATCAGCCCGAGAAGCTGCCCCACGAAGTTCACACCGCCCACCATGCCCAGGAACCCGATCTTCGGACCGAAGGGCCAGAGCAGGAAGGCAACGCCCAGCCCCAGGAGCAGTTGCGCGTTGTCCATCACGGCTCCTCCGGAGACGCGATAGAGCACGCGAAACAAAGAGCTCAGGGATCTGCACACGCCACCGGCGCACAGGAGACAAACCGCTCCTTCCAGAAGAGGATCGGTTTTGCCGGTCCAGACAAAAGCGATTTTTGCTCCGTAGAGGGCGATGAAGGCCAGAGGAAGGATGGAGAGCACGGCCATCGCTTTGAACGATTTGACGATAAAAGCGTTGGTCTGTTCAGCAGATCCTGAGGCGTACACGAGGCTTCCCCCGGAGAGAATGGCCTGAAGATACGAGCCCTGAATCAGAGTCGCAAAGCTCACCAGGCGGGCGGCAAGCGCAAAGACTCCTGCCGCATTGGCGCCAAAGAATTTCAGGATGGCCACCGGCAGGACCGCCGCATACAGCAACTCGAGCATGCTCACCAGTTGATAGCTGGCGCCGAACCGGACAAGCTCTTTCACCACCGATCGGGTGACGAATTTTGGCGCGATATGGACATCGGGAAGGATGCGGTGGGAATACACGTACCACAAGATGCCACCGGCAATCTGATACGCGCAAAACACAACGCACATCGCGAGCAATCCGAATCCAGCGTAAAGAAGAGCGACCGTTGCTGCTGCATTCAGGAGATCGAGACCGACGTTCAGCTTCTCCCGCAGGTCAATGCGATGCGCACCCATCAGGATGCTTTGGAAGGTCTGACTTACATTGGCCACGATGGCCGTGATCGACAGGTACCGAATCGCCAGGGAGGCAGGGACGAGAAAGCCCTGCGGCACTCCTACCGCGACGGCCAGGGAATGGGAGAAGACAGCCAGAGGCACGAGAACTACAACGGATAGCGCCAGGACCGCAGCGGTGCCCGTGCTCAGCAACCGGCTGGCCCGATCGTAATCGCCGGTGCCGGTCGCTTCCGCTACGTACTTCTGGAACGCGGATTTGACGCCTGCTCCACCCAGGGTGATGTAGGCGGCGATCGACATGAGGACCGCCCAGATACCGTAACCATCCAGCCCCAGGTGCCGGATCATGACCGGGACCACGACGATCCGGGCCAGCACATGCACAATATTTCCAACCACGCCGAAAAGCGTGTTCTTCCCGATGGAAGCGGTGAGCGCGCGGCTGGAAGAAGGCGCAGAGAATCTGGAGGTCATGAATTACCGAGGAAGAGCTGCCTGTTGATTCAGGGAAAAGGGGTGTTTTCCAGTTTATTGCAATCGTCCGGTCAGGGCTTTGGGGGCAGAGGACCCGAACCGGAATTCGACCAGGCGCCCACGGTCCACGCGCCGGTCGCTGGGCGCGGATTCCCGGCATAATCGGAGCACAGGGGCGACAGGGAGCCGGAGCAGAGCGAAGTCAGATTGGTTCCGGCGTTGATCAGCGGGGATCGTGACTGAGGCTGATAGCTGCTGTTCAGATTAAGGGAATCGTTGTAAGCCGAGTGCGAGTCGCCACCGATGCAGCTTTGCCAGGAAGAGAACGCCGAGGACGGATCGTACTTCCCGTGGCAGACGAAAGCATTGTTCCCACCATTTCCATATCGGTTGTAATCCGGTGTGAACGGAATGCTATCCGTCTCAATCAACTGGTTGCAGCCACTGAGAGTATTGTTCTCAAACGTCATGCCGCTCACATCGCTGTTAGCGGTGAAGCAAACGCCAGCTCTGGTTCCGGCCGTACTGACCAGCGTATTGTTATATACCCCGCCCCCGTGCGCGGCGGTGAAGTTGCCGCTGGCGAGGTCAAAGAGACCGTTGCCGTCGGGTTGGTCGCCCAGCGCGACGTTGTTGTAGACGGCGATACCGGAGGTTGAATCGGCGCAGGGCGTGGAACCGGAACCTCCACCGCCTTCGATAAAGATGTGCCCGGTGACGTTCTGGCCGAGAGGACCTTTGAAGAGGTTATCGTAGATGGCCAGCAAGGTGATGTGCGCGGGCGATCCGTGGGTTTGGCTGGTGAAGCAGTGAATCCCGTCGTGGTGATAAGTATCCGCCGCGCCGGTGTCCCAGTTGGCATAGCCGTAGACGGTGTTGTTATGAAAGATGAACGGTCCCGACTTTTCTCCGGATACCTGGCTGGCCAGCATCCAGCCGTGGTCCATGTTGTAGATGGTATTTCCGGCGATCACCACGTTGCCGTCGCCCTTATTGAAGTCGTTGTACAGGCACCACCCGGCGTCGTGCATGACATTGTTCCGGATCAGCCAGTTCGACCCGCTGATCGAGATGCAGCGCTGCGCGGCCGCGTTTGCAGAAGTGTCGCTGGCCGATGTATGCACGTACATGTTCGCAATCGTCATGTTTTCGACGGTGCAGTGATTGCAATTGAAGCCTTCGATTGCCTCGGTGGGCTGGTTATTAGCCAGTGCTGTGCCGTTGGCCGTGTTCTCGATCGTCCCGGTGTTCTGACCGTCGATTGTGTAATAGCTCAGGCCGTAGAGACAAATTGCACCTCCGCAGCCGCCGTTCGGCGAGGGCGCGAAGTAAGGAGCTTCCAGTATGGCGCCGGTATCAAACCTGATCGTGACCGGATTGCCAGCAGAGCCGTTACCCCTCGGAGTGAGGAGCTGCGCGCCCGCGGAGCCGGCAATGGTGCCGCAGATGTAAATTACATCTCCCGGCGAGTTTGTAGTCTCATTGAATGTGTCTGGCGTGATTGCGATCTGGCCGCGGCATGCAGTCCCGCCGCTGAAAGTTCCCGCAGACTGCGCAAGGTAACGAGTGCCTGCGAATGCCGGACGTGTCATCACGAAAGAACCGACGATCACGAATGCCGCAGCGGCAGCAAAAAAGGGAATCAGCTTCGTCATGGGGTACTCACTGATTCATTTTCGCAGGGCTGAAGGCAGCGCCGTCCACCACGATGTGGCGGACGGCGCAGAAAACCCGGTGGCCATTGTACCGACGAAGAGCTGTCGGCTCTCAGGAAGCCGGAGGCTCTAGTTTGTGACGACCGTACCTGTCAGGCCTGTCGGCGGCTGAGGACCGGTACCGGAAGTCGAATAGGCGCCCACCGTCCACGGGCCGATTGAGGGGCGCGGATTGCCGACAATGTCGGTAGTAATTGTCCCGAGGAGGCCGCCAAGAAGCGAAGTGAGGGATGTCAGGTTCGCCCCGGCACCGATAACCGGGGAGCCGGACAGAGGCACACCGGCAGGAGAGAGGTTGGCGCTGGCGACGTAAGCCGAAGGAGCCGCGTCCTGTCCGGTCGCGCTCTGCCAGGTGGATAGCGATCCGGAAAAGTTGCCGCGGTATGCGAAGCAGTTGCTTCCCGAACAGCTGGCATAGATATTGTTGTGGAGGCCCCCGGAAGAGAAGCTTGCACTTGAGTCTGCCCAGATCAGGGTGCCACACCCGCTCATGACGTTATTAACGAAGGTGACGTTGGACGCGTTCGATACACCCATACAGGTATCGCCTGCGGTACCGATGAACGTGTTGTTGTAGACCGCTTCGCTGTCATCGTCGATGTTGATCATGCCGTCGTTGTCGGTGCCACTGCAGGTATCGATGAGCGTGTTGTTGTAGATCGCTACATTATGTGTGTTCTTGGAATTTAACTCCACGAAAATGTGTGAAGTTACGTTTTTCCCGATGCATCCGCCGAACTTGTTGTCAGAGATGTTTACGCCGGTGATGGTATCGGAGCCGTCGTTGTTATATCCCCAGATGTGGATGCCGTCGTGATGCCATATGTCGCCGGGGGTGTCCCAGTTGGAGTAGTCGTGGATGTTGTTGCCAGTGATATTGACGTTGCTCAGTGTGTTGCCTGCATGCGGGCCGCCAATCGCGATCCCGTGGTCAATGTTATAAATCTCGTTATTCGAGATGGTGATGCCGGAAGAGGTTCCGCTGTCATACTGGAGATTGATGCACCAGCTCACGTCGTGCATCAGATTATTGGTGATCGTCCAGTTATTGGCCTGGCCATGATTCCAGATGCAGGAGCCACCACCGCCGTTTGGGACTCCGCTGGCGGTGACGTACATATCAATGATGGCAAGCCCTTCCACCGTCAGGTTGCTGCTGTTGTCGGCCTCAATGCCATTGCTGTCGTCGTGGTAGGTACAGGATCCGCCGGGGCAGGCTGCTCCTGAATCGCCGGTGGCCGTTGCCTCGATGATGCCCTGGGTGGCGCCGTTGGCACCGCCGTTGCCGTTGATGACGACATAATTCTGGTTGCTGGTGTCGATGGCACCGCCTGAACCCTGCGGAGGCCATTCCGGAGACGCAACCTTCGCGCCGCTCTCGAAGTAGAGTGTGACCGGACTGCCGCCCACGCCGCTTCCCTGAAAGACAAGGGCCTCACTGTTGGCGCCAACGGTGATGGTTCCACACACATGAACGGTGCTTCCGGGACCGATTTGCGTGCCGCTGGCAACGCTGGAGGTCCAGTTTCCCTTTGTGTTGAAGTAGTTGTAAGCAAAGGCGTTCGCACAGCTCGATCCGTTGGCTGATCCCGCAGCCGCTTGAGCGATATAAACGTCATTTGCCTTCGCTGCGATCGCGCAGAACGACAACAGGGCGATCGCCATGAATCTGGGCTTCCTCAGTGCCGCGGCAAACGCAGCACTCACAAAACGCATCTTCCTCAACATGGACAGATTTCCTCCGGGATTACGCGCCGAACATTACCATCTGTGCGGGACGTGTCTGCTTGTCCAGTGCAACCCAAGGACCAGTCCCAACACCAAAGTGACGTTTGGCACATCACCGGGCGGAAAACTGTGAACTTCGGTAACCTCTACCGTTATCTCGTTGATTCTGCATCTTGCCCCTGGGCCGGGAGGATTCCTCAGAAGGGCATCTGATGATCGGGTTATGACGAAAATGGCTCGATATGCGCCAATTCCCTTATGGTGTGCGTCCAGAGGCGCGTAAAAAGGTGTTGCCCCCCAATTACTTTTGGGTTCCCGCTTTCGTGCGGGATCCGCGAACCCGCTTGGTCAGCGACTGCAGGCCGCCCACCCAGTCGTAGGCCCCTGCCAATTTGGCTCGCAGCAGCGCTGGATCGTCCGCACTGTTGACCGGAAGCCGTTCCAAAAACAGAGGATCGCTCGCTGCTCTCGCCCGTCCAATTTGCGTGCAGACCCCGTAACGGTAGCCGCTCTCTTCCAGAATCGCCCGCAGCGTGGTTTTGAATGGCCGATCCGTCTGCGGAAAGGCATACGGGTAGGCGAAAGAATCGACCGCGCAGCCGGTTTTGTCCTCAATCGTCTGCCGCGACCGCAGGATCTCTTCACGAATACGATCCGGCGTCAGCCCATGGAGTTGGGGATGAGTCACCGTGTGCGATCCGAAAGAGATGCCCCGCTGCTGCAGCTCGCGCACGTCGGCCCAGGTCATGCACTCCCGGCGGTTGAAGATCGTGGGCCGATCGCCGATCGACGCGGTGGGCAGAAACATGGTGGCGGTAAACGCGAACCGCTCCAGCACGGGAAAGGCATGCTGGCAAAAGTTTCGATAGCCATCGTCGAACGTGATGACCACTGTCTTTTCGACCGTGCCCCGGCCTGCCTGTAGCAGCTCCACCGCCGAAGCGAGGCTGGTGGTCCGGTAGCCCTGCTCGTGCAGCCACGTCATCTGCTGCAGGAACTGAGCCGGCGCAGTCGCGATCCAATAGTACGGCTGCAGGGCGGATTCATCCTCGTCGGCCACACTGTGGTACATGAGGATGGGAATTTTGCCGTCACGCCGCCGGGCCAGCACCCCGAGCAAGGGTGCGGCGAGGTAGAGGGTGCCGGCGCGATCGACGCGCAGACTCACGGCTGTGTCCACCGGCGCAGCCAGGGGGCCTGAGCCCTGTTGTGCATGCTTCAGCTCCGCGCGGCCAGAACCCCTGGCTCGGCCGCGGCGCGTCCCAGTCCGGTAAAGCTCTCGATCACCCCGACCACGCGCGCCTGCTGCGCCGCGGTGAGTTGCGGGAACATGGGCAGGGAGAGAATCTCAGTCGCCAGCTGCGTAGATACCGGCAGCTCCTCTGTCTTATAGCCCATCGAGGCGTATGCCTTCTGCTGGTGAAGCGGAACGGGGTAGTGAATGCCGGTGCCGATGCCCGCCTCCTTCAGATGCTTCGCCAGACCATCGCGATCCGCGTGGCGCACCACATAGAGGTGATACACGGCGCGCGACCATGACGGCTCATAGGGGCAGATGACGGCATCGTTGCCGGCCAGCAGACGGTCGTACTCCGCGGCGCGGTCGCGGCGGAGCGCGTTCCACTTTGCAAGATGGCCCAGTTTCACATGCAGCAGTCCGCACTGAATCGAGTCGAGCCGGCCGTTGTAACCTTCCATGTCGTGGTAGTACTTCTTCGCCTGGCCGTGCTCGCGAATCATTTTGATCTTCGCCGCGACTGCAGCGTCATTGGTCGTGACGGCGCCGCCCTCGCCGAGCGCGCCCAGGTTCTTGCCGGGATAGAAGCTGAACGCGGCGGCGTGGCCCATGGTGCCGGCCTTCATCCAGCGGTTCAGCTTGCCGGAGAAGTACTCCGCTCCGTGTGCCTGGCAGGCGTCTTCGATGACCTGGAGTCCGTACTGACCGGCGAGCCGCAGGATGGAATCCATGTCGGCCATCTGGCCATACAGGTGCACCGGCACAATCGCCGTCACCGGGCGCCGATGCCGCTTGCTGATGAGGCGCCCCGAGGCATCGCGGGTGCAGCCTTGCTCCAGGAACTCCTGCAGCCGTTCGGCGGACATGTTGTAGGTGTTTTTGTCGATGTCGATGAATTCCGGGGTCGCACCGACCTGAGAGATCGACTCGGTCGTGGCGATGAAGGTGTTGGACACGGTCACAACGACATCGCCGGGTGCGATGCCGCATGCCATGAAGGCAAAGCGAAGGGCATCGGTCCCGCTGTTCACGGCAACGGAGTAAGCCGTGTCGCAGAACGCAGCAAAGGCTTTTTCGAAGTCCTCGACCATGGGACCGCCCACAAAACCTGCGCTGAAAAGGGCGCGGCGAAAAACGGCGGTCAGCTCTTCTTCCAGTTCAACATGCGGAGTGACGAGATCGAGGAAGGGGATGTCATTTGACGCGTGCATGGGGGTCCTCTTTGCTTTCTTCTATGTAACGCAGGATCCTGGCGGGATTGCCGGCCACGATCGTGTTGGGTGGGACATCTTTGGTGACAACGCTGCCTGCGCCAACGATGGCGTTTTCACCGACGGTAATGCTGGACAGGATGGTGGCGCCCGATCCAATCGATGCGCTCCTGCGAATGATGGTGCGTTCCACCTTCCAGTCGGCTTCCGTCTGCAGCTGGCCATCGGCCGTGGTTGCGCGCGGATAGCTGTCGTTGATGAAGGTGACGCCGTGACCGATGAAGACGTTGTCCTCGATCACGACTCCTTCACAGATGAAGGTGTGGCTGGAAATCTTGCATCGCCTGCCAACGGTGGCGTTCTTCTGAATTTCGACAAAGGCGCCGATCTTGGTGTCGTCGCCGATCTCGCATCCGTAGAGGTTGATGAACTTCGACAACCGTACATTGTTACCCAGTTTGACGGTGTCGGCGATGGCATTCCACGAGCTCATAGATAGACGAGGGATCCTCTCTTGCCGATGGACTCGCTGGCTGCTTCCAGCATTTTGACCACGCGCAACCCGGCACACCCGTCATTGAAGGGGTCTTTTCCGGTGGAGATGCAGTCCACAAAGTAAGTCAGCTCCTGATGAAGCGCCTCAAGCTGTTCCAGCTGCGGAGACCACATATCTCCGGAGCGGTAGTTGACCAGCAGTTTGTACAAACCTTCGCTGTTGTTAAAGTTCACGCCCTTGTCGTAGACCTTAACTTTCTCGTCGTTCTCAAGGTCGTTCCACACCAGCATTCGCTTCTCCCCGCCGATCAGGGTAGTACGAACCTTCACCGGTGAAAGCCAGTTCACATTGATGTGCGCGATGATGTTCTCGGGAAAGTACAGGGTCATGAACGCGACGTCTTCGTGGGAATTCAGGTGACACTGTCCGGTTGCAGAAACGGCCTCCGGGCTGCCCTCGATGACGTGATCCATGATGGAAAGATCGTGCGGAGCAAGATCCCACAGGACGTTGATATCGTGCTGGAAAAGTCCCAGATTGACGCGGGTCGAATCGTAGTAATAGAGCTTTCCCAGAGTTCCTTCCCGGAGAAGCTGAGAGATCTTCCTCACCGCGCCGGTAAACAGGAAGGTGTGATCCACCATGATGCGCAGGTTCTTCCGCATGGCGATATCGATCAGCTTCTCGCCCTGCGCTACGTTGCTGGTGAAAGGCTTCTCGACAAACACATGTTTGCCGTTTTCCAGAGCGGCCTTGGCCAGTTCATAGTGAGTCCATACCGGAGTAATGACGGCAATCGCGTCGATGTTGGGTGAAGTAATGACCTCCATCGCATCGGAGGTGATATGGATGCCGGGATGAGCCTTATGGGCGCGCTTCTGCGCGGCGGGGCTTAGCTCCGCGATAGCTGCAACCTGAGAATCTTCGAGGGAGACCAGATTTCTAACTACGTTTGGCCCCCAATAACCGTAGCCAATTACACCGAAGTTCACGGAGTTGTCACCACACTTTCAGGACTGCCAGCAACTTGAGAGCACACCGCACCTTGCGGAGCGCGCATTGCTGGAATGACACAGGATGAAAAAGGAAGGACCCGGTTCCGGGCTCGTGCCCGCCCCGGGGAAGAATCAGTAGGCTCCCTTGATAACAGCAGCCGGCGTGCGCAGAAGAATCTTGAAATCCAGCCACGGAGACCACGAGATGGCGTAGCGGAGATCGAGCCGCACCATATCGTCGAAACGCACGCGGCTCCGGCCGGTCACCTGCCACAGGCCGGTAATTCCGGGCTTCACCTGCAGCACGCGACGGCGATGCCAGGTTTGGTAGGCTGCCAGTTCATAAGGAACCGGGGGGCGAGGACCCACCAGCGACATATCTCCGCGCAGGACGTTAATGAACTGGGGCAGTTCGTCGAGGCTGGTCTTGCGCAGGAACTTCCCGATCGGGGTGATCCGCTTATCTCCTGCCAGCTTGTACACGGACTCGCCATTCGCGGTCTGAACTCCCTGGGCCACGCCGGCGATCAGCTGTTTGACGTACTCCTTATGCTCGGATTCGTCATTGTTGACGCACATGGATCGGAACTTGAGGAAAGTAAAGCGCCGGCCATATTGCCCGATGCGATCCTGCCTGAAAAGGACGGGGCCTTTCGAGGTGAGCTTGACCGCCAGGGCAATAGCGGCAAACAGAGGCAGGCAGGCGATCAGCATCAGCGTGGCGCCCGCAACGTCCATGATGCGCTTGACACGCAGAAGAACGCGCTGGTCGCTGCTGGGGATGAACAGATCCGGATAAAGGATCGGATCGCTCGGCCGGCCGGAGCCGTCTCCATCCCAGTCGTCAGGAAAGAAGTGGAAGGAGAAGGTGATCTGGTTAAATCTCTCGAGCGTCACTTCCTGCTGGAGCGCGGTGCTCACCCGGCCGAGGATGGTGCTCAGCACGGAGCTCTTGTCGCTGACCACCAGTCCCGTAAAAATCACGCCGACCGTGTTGCGATCCTTGTACCAGCCAACCACATCGGTTTCCCGCGTCGAGGACTGCATGGCCGCAACGATGCCGGTGAGGGTCTTGTCGGGGCCTGGACCGTTGTCCGACGCACCCGCCTCCAGCAGCATGAGCAGGAAGGGCTCCCGGGAACGTTCTGTACGCTTGCGCTCAATGGCAATCCGTCGCCTGAACGCCTCCTCGATAAGAACGTCGCGGTCCCCAATGGCAGCCGCATCAAAGATGGGGTCCACCATATCTGAAATCTTATTGATCTTTGGCAGAGTCACAACTCGCTCCTCCTTCGAGCATCGATCAATGTTCGAACATCAGGTGCGAAAAAATTAAGAACGGTTATTGAACTTATGTTCCTACTACTTTTGTCCTGGCTCATGATTCTCTTGCTCAGCAGTTTCCGGTTCCCGAGTGACTGGCTCTTCGGGCACAGATCGAGTGACAGACCCGGCCTGAATGTTCTTTCGTTTAGGTGGATCCGTGGCCAGCGCGCGAGCTGTAATAGTAATCGCTGTGAGGAGCGCTGTTGGAGGAGTTCAGAATGGCGCCGATCAGTTTTTGCGGTTCCATCGATTCCACAGCTCTCCGCAACTGGCGCTTCTCGCTGGTCCCCTGCCGGACGACCAGCAGAACGCCGTCAGACAGACGCGACCAGACACTGGTGTCGGCCAACGGAAGGACGGGAGGCGAGTCGATCACAATCCAGTCAAACAAATCGGACAACTGGTCCATAAGCGACGACAATCTCACGGACTGGAGCAGCTCGAGGGGATTGGCCGAGGAGCTTCCCGCCGGCATAAACCAAAGGCCGGGCCCTTCGAGGAAGCAAATACTGTCCTTCAGTTCTCGTTCTCCCCGCACCCATTCTGAAAGGCCGGCCCGTGGGGCGAGCCCGAACATGGGGGCCAGAGAAGGCCGCCGGATATCACCTTCCAGCAGGAGCGTTCTCAGCGGCGCCCGCAGCGCCAGGGAGCAGGCGAGGTTCGCGGAGCACATGCTCTTCCCTTCCTGGGGAATGGAGCTGGTGATAAGAACCTTCTTCAGCGCGCGATCGCGGCGCAGATGGCGCAGACGGACGGCGAGCAGTCGAAACGCTTCCGCAGCGGCGCTCTCTTTGTCGGAAACGCTGACCAGCCGGCCCTGACTCGGCACGGAAACCCGCAGCATCTGAAACTGATCGAAGATCGCGGGACGTTCCTGGGGCTGGGAGGCCTCAGCAACAACGGGTACCGGCTTGTGAACGCCATTTCCCGCGGTGGACGCGCCATTGGACGACGGCACGTGTCCCTTGTGGACGGCGGTCTTCTCCGGCGCCGCGCTCTCGAATTCGGGTTCGACAGGGTCCCCAAAATCGGAAATCGCGCGCCGTTCGGCATGACGGAGTAATTCCGTTGCATCCGCCGCCGGAGGTCCCTTGACTCCTGACCGTTCGGCTTCGGAGCGCTGCAGGGCATCAAATATTCGGCTCATACTCACTCGTTTCGAGAGAAACAGGCAAATTCAAATCGGCACTGCGTGCGACAGGCTTGCGCAGGGCTGAATACAGGTCGCGAAGGACTTTCGCCGCTTGCTGTACATCCATTTCATTCTGGGTCCCGCTCCCTCCCGGCTCGCTGAATTCGCGGTCGAGGCGGAACTCCCTTGCTACATCGTCGATGACATCGGCAGTGATGGTTGGCATCTGTCGCGCGTAGGCGGCGATGAGGGCGTTTTCGCAGATGGTGTTGATCAGGCGCGGGAACCCACGCGAATGGCGGAAGACGGCGGCCACCGCATCGGGCGGGAAGATACGTTTCGAGTCTCCCTCCAGACCCGCCACGTGGAGACGATGGTCGATGTACTCGCGGGTCTCCTCGGCGTCGAGCGGTCCAAGCTGAGCGCGCAGGGCAATTCTCTGCTTAAGCTGACGCAGCCCGATGGAGTCCAGCTTGTCATCCAGTTCGGACTGGCCCACGAGGACGATTTGCAGCAGTTTATCGTCGGTGGTTTCGAGGTTAGAGAGCAGGCGAACCTCCTCCAGCAACTCCTCGGACAAATGGTGCGCCTCGTCGATGATCAGGACGGTGGTGAGGCCCTTCGCCCCGCGGGACACCAAAAACTGGCCCAGGTCGAGCAATAATTCGCTCTTGTTCTTGCCCGATGCGGGAAGGCCAAAATCGGCCAGAACATACTGCAGGAATTCCGTGGGTGAAAGGCGGCTGTTGAACAGATAGGCGTAAGCAATATCCTTGCTTTCCTTCAGCAGGCGAAGCAGGCAGCGGAGCAGGAGGGTCTTGCCCGTTCCGACCTCGCCGGTCACGACCACGAATCCCTTGTGGCGCCGGATACCGTAGTGAAGTGCGGCCAGCGCCTCATTGTGCCGCCGGGTCGATACAAAGTAGGTCGGATCCGGCGTCAGGTCGAAGGGGTTACGGGCGAGCTTGAAGAAAGCCTTATACATGGATGACCGCGCCTAGCCGTGCAGGTAGCTGATGGCAGATCCTGCCAGAATTACCAGAGCCACGCCCGAGGCTGTTGCCCACCCGATGAACGCCTTTTTCCTGTTCAGCTGCTCATCGAGCGGATTGCTGACCGCGGGAATTTCACAGATCACCGGGACCGGCAGAAGGTCGCCGATCTCAGAGTCATAGTGTAGCCGGTCATCGGTAAACTCGAAGGCAACCACCGAGGCAGCTCCAAACACCACGCCCACAGCCAAACCGACCAGGCAGAACACCATGCGATTGGGAAACTCCGGTTTGCCCGGCAGGCTGGGGGGATCCAGCATCTGGAAGCGTTCGCCCTGCTGCATTTGTTCCATACTGGTGGACATCTGCGACTCCTGCATCTTTTTCAGGATGTCGTTGTAGTTGGCCTGAGACTGGTTGTATCCGCGATTCAGATCAGCGAGCCCCTGTTCGGCGCTCGGCTCGGCATTGATGCGAGCCTCATACTCCCCGATTCTGCCCTGCAGCACGGCGATCGACTTCTGGCGGTTCTGGATTTCGAGGTTGTCGGCCTGCAATTGCGCCTGGAGCTGCGCCATGGTCAGGCTGTCCGGGGTCTTGTAATCTCTCCCCTTTTCCGCTGCCACAGCCTGCTTGCGCTGGAGTTCCACCTGTGCGATCTGCGATTTGAGCTTCACCACGTCCGGATAGCTGTCGGTGTATCGCGAGGTCAGATCGATAAGCTGATCGTGCAGCTTGGCCAGCTGTATATCGATAGCCTGCACGCTGTAGGGGTCGAGCACCTCGCCGGCGTGTACTACTGCCACGGGGTTGGAACGAAGCTGCTCGATCTCCGCCTCATGCAGAGCCCGTTGCTGCGTCGCGTTGTTCAGCGCATCCTGTGCGCTATTCAGCTGCGACTGCAGGCCGCCCAGAATCGCCAGATTGCTTGCCGCCGAGTCCGGCAACGCTCCGATATGCGTGGCCTGGAAGTTCTTCACCTTGGCTTCCTGCTCTGCAAGTTGCTGGCCCGCGGCTTCCAGTTGTAGTTTCAAAAAGCGGGTTGTATCCGCGGATTGCTGGTACTGCGTCCGCTGGTCCTCGTTAATGAACAGCTCCGCCAGCTGTCCGGTGACTGCCTGGGCCACGCGGGCATTATCGGAGGAATAGCTGATCTTGAATCCCGTGACACTGTTATGCGTATCGCGCACCAGCTCGATATCGATCGCCTTGGTCATGGTTGCGACCTTGTCGTCGTCGCCCATCGGCTTGCGCCCGTCGTCGTACAGGTGCATGCCATTGATAATCGTGAGCAGCCGCGTGCGGCTCAGGATTTCCTGCTGCATGGTCTGCAGCCGTGCCTGCAGCTGACTTTGATCCCCGGCAACATCCGCAACGTTCCTCGGCAGAGTGGGCTCCTGCACCAGAATCAGGGTGCTTGACTTGTACCGGGCCTGAAGCACCCAGCTCACGGACCATACCAGGAGCCAGCCCGCCAGCAGGGGAATAAGAAACTGCATATGGCGCCGCCGCGCGATATCCAGATATCGCCCGATATCGAGTTTTTTACTTTCTTCCTCTTCAAATACTTCTGGCATCTTTATCGTCCCACGGGCCGGGTGAACTGGTACGTGATCGCGCAATATTCGCGGTTGCTGATGGGAATTGGCGACAGCGAAACCACCGCTTTGTAGCTTTGGTCCATCCAGTCATAGCCGAACGTCATCTTGAGATTCTTCGAGAACGTGTGATCGGCCGCCACGCCTGCAGTAACCGTGTGGCCGCCGGGCACAGCAAAGGCAAACTCGGGAGTCGCACTCTTGTTGCGGGTGTATACCATTGAAACGTTAATGTCCCATGTGGGCCGGAGCTGGCGGCGATACATAGCCTCGGCGCCGTCTTCCTCGTAGGCACCCGGCAGGCCTCCGCCCCCGGTAACTGCGCGAGTATAGCTTGCGGACGCGCTGGACAAGTGGGCCTGCCAGCCCAGGGAGACGGTGCCGGACGGCGTCCATTTGGAGAGCAGCGCCTCAGGATACTGGGCGATGCTGTAGTGCTCGGGCCCCGCGGTGATGGAGAGCGAGAGCATGCTCTGCTGCAGGTTGCGCAGATAGATTGTGTAGAACCCGAAAACATTGTCCCGCTGCATCACATTGTCGATGCCGTTCAGGTTGCTCACGATCTTCGCATGCTGCACGTTGGCGCCGAGATACTGGCGGCGGGTCACCCGCTGGGTGACGAAGGCACCGCCTTCGTAAGATGTCGCATTGTAAAGTCCTGATACTTCTTTGGTGTTGGGATAGTCGAGCTGGCCATAATTGGCAGACAAGCCGATCATGCCGTTGTCGCCGGTCTGGTTGGTAAGCTGCGCACTGGCGGTATTCAAAATCCGGTCGGCAAACGCTGGAAGAGCGCCGGTGGTCTGTGTCGGGACTCCCCCTATAACCCCTCCCTGGGACCCGGAAAAGGGCTGATTGAACAGGCTGGAGCTGCGGTCGAAGTTATCCGACAGGTCGAGGGTGGTATGCGTGCCCATCAGGTACTGCAAGTCCCCCGTCGCGTTCTGATCCGCTGCGTTAAAGACCGAACTGGGCTGATAGATGGTGAACCCTGGGCTGTAGTTGAGAACCTCACGCAGGCGAGGCGAACTCCGGTTCAGACTAACGGCCGGCCAGATCGAGTAGATCATGTCGCCTTTGGATACACCCGTGTAGCCGCCTTCGACGTTGTCGTCGTAAGCAATGTTTGCGGTCACTCCCAGGCCCAGAAAGTTCGTGCGCTCCTCCGCCCCGGTAAGGATGGGATACGCCTGGCCACTCACGGGCGGAGGCGTCAGCATCCCGTCGTTCGCCACCGGGTTGTCCGGCTGCTCGTCGGTCGCGGCAGTCCCGGAGGTCCCGGTCCCGGTCCCGGTGGTCTGCGACCATGCCGGGATGGCGGCACACAGGGCGAGGAGGATGAGAATTCGCGGGGTCATCGTTAGTCTCACGGAACCACGACTGTGTCGCCCGGCTGCAGAAGGATGTTCTGTTTCGGGTTCTTACCCTTGATAAATGCGCTGTAGTTGAACGCAAGGCGCGCTTCGGTCCCGTCAGGCTTCTGGTGAAGCACATAGATGGACTTCTTCCTGGCGAAATCACGGAAGCCGCCTGCGGTAGCGATCGCGTCCACGACTGTGGTTGTGGTCGTGAGAGAAAAAGATCCCGGCCTGGCGACCTCACCCATGACGTTGAACTTCAGACTGTTGATCTTCAAAACCATCACCGTGACAGCCGGTTCGGTAACGAAGTTGCGCAGCCGGGTGGTGATTTCGTCTTCCAGTTGCACCGGGGTCTTACCGGCTGCCTGCAGTTCGCCCACCAGCGGCAAAGAGATTCTCCCATCGGAGCGGACCGGGATCTGCTTGCTGAGCTCCGGCTCTTTCCAGACGTTGATTTCGAGGACATCGTCGTCGCCAATCAGGTAGCTGTTGTTATGGGCGCGATTGACTGCCGGAGGATTGACCTGATCAGGGGCTGCTCCAGGGGCCGAGGCCGAATCCGGAGTAGGGGTGCTGGAAGCGACCGTCTGCGCCGGCAATGAAGCTGCCAACGCAAAGATCAGAATGCCTGCCGCGACCAGGGCGTAATCAGTTTTGAATCTCATAACCTGCAACAACCTCTGGAGGGACACCGATGGACGGACAGCCCCTCCTGCTGAACCGCATTGAATGTGACCGGACTCAGAGGACCAATCGAATTTAAGGGTGTTGTTTTATCTTGCCTCGTAATTCGGAATAGCGGAAGGGAAATTCTTCTGGAAATCTCCGATTCCTGCGTCCGCAACTCTGGCAGGCACGCTTTGGGGGCTCACCCGGCCCACGGGCTCCACGTCGGACCCGGCAACCTCCAGCACGACCGACTGCGCGAGCATATCCACGGAAAGTACGAGGCGGTAGAGGTTCTTCTTGCGCACCAGAATTCCTTCCACGCCTTCCAGGGACCCGCGCTTGACCCGCACGCGTTCTCCGATTTTCAGGTAGGGGTGAGGTTCCACCCGCCAGGAACCCTGCACGGCTCTGCGGATGGCATCGATCTCCAATTCCGGAACGACCTCAATCTGTTCGCCGCGGGAGAGAATCATGTGAATGCCCGGCGTGGTGACGACCTGAAGCCGCCGGCTGAGGACCCCGCGGACGAAGACGTAACCGGGAAAGAGGGGCAAGGAGAGAAGCTTCTGGCGATCCTTCCAGCGCCGCAGGGTCTCGTGCAGCGGCAGAAAGACCTCGAAGCCTTTGCCCATGAGCATCTCGGCAACGGTTTTTTCGTGCTGGTGCTGGGTGTAGATAGCCCACCAGGAAGGCGAGTCCGCGGGATTTCCGATGTTGGGTGCACCCGGCATTTTGCGTCAAGACTCCGTGTAGGGGATAGAGCTAGAGCATAGCTCCGCCCTGTGAGCTACACGAGCTCGTTTTCCACAGGCAAAGCTAAAACTTCAAACTACTGCGCCGGGCAATATACCCGGTGCTTCCTGTTATCTGCAAGACCAGGATTTAACAGGAGAAATTAATCAAAACACCAACCGTCGACGGCCGCTGACCGCATCTTTGGCTGCGTAGTCCGTGCTGCTCATTTGGCGAAGAAAACGAGAATGCATAATCTTGGCAGCAATTGTCCAGGTACCGGCCGGGATCCTGCACTTCGACGATCTGATCACGAACCCTCGGCAGAAAACTTCCGCGGCGCATTCGCCGTCCAACTCAACAGGAAGAAAAAAACGCATCTCAATCGCGGTCCTGGGGTCCAGTGCTCGTCCGGAGCGAATCAGCAAACCGGAAACGCTGATGTTCTCCGTTAGTCCTTCGTGCCACTCTCGTTCCCCACGGACGCGAAACCGGATGGCAGTACCAATTTCATAGCGCCGGGCCCGGGGGATTTCCGGGTTGGTCGAAATACAGCCCAGATCCGACTCCATCCCCTCTCCTTGCCCTCTTCCCACTGCATCTGAGCGCACACTCACCATGCCGACTTGCGAAATTCAGGTTAGGGCAGTTCCCACGGGACAGCAATGGCCCGACAGTACTATCGTCATATGACTGCATAGTGCTACCAAAGTGGAACCATGGTGTGTTACCGAGGTGCCCTAAATGCCGATCTGGCCAGCACTTGATGGTGCAGGCGGCCCACTCGGCGTTTCTCCGGGGGAGAGAAATAGTTCTGCTGACGTGGGGGACCTCGCCGTCAGCCTGCAGCAGCCGTCAGGCGATGATTGACAGCGAAAAGAGCCAGCTCAAGGCGGTTCGATACGCCCAGCTTGTCGAACACGTTGCTGACATGGTGCTTGACCGTTTGCTCGCTGATCGAGCAGCGCTGCGCGATGTCCGGATTCGAGTAGCCTGCAACAACGAGGGTCACGATTTCCAGCTCGCGCGTCGTCAGGCCGTAGTCGCGCGCGCGGGGCCCGTCGTCGGAGGGTGAAACGCTGCGCAGCGCCCGTACCAGATCCGTAACGCTCTCGCGGCCGACCCAATACTGTCCCGCCATGACACACTGAATGCTGTCGAACAGCCGTTGCGTCGTCGACTCCTTCATGATGACGCCGTAAGCTCCCAGCTTCAGCGCCTGCACGATCTGCGACTTTTCAATCGACGCGGTCAGCAGCAGCGTCCGCACCGGAAGCCGCGATGCGGAAAGCTCGCGCAGTACTTCCATGCCGTTCTGGCGCGGCATCGCGAGGTCGAGCAGCAGAATATCCGGCTTGGTCTTGCGCGCCAGTTCCACCAGCACGTCGCCGTCAGAAGCCTCTCCCACCACCTCAAAGCCGGGCTCCGCATGCAGAAGTCTCCGCAGGCCGTCGCGGAAGAGTGGATGGTCGTCGGCAATCAGGATCCGGATTGGGGAAGGAAGACTATTGGCTACAGCAACCATGGCGTTTGTCCGTGTGAGCGGGATGATTCCCCGAAATCCGGAACCCATGCCCCTCATCGCTCCTCAGAGTTGGACCTTCTCGCGGAGAACGACCTTCCGCGCAGGTATACCGGCGTGCAAGCAGGCTGAAATGGATCGATCTGAGAGTCCCGGACGAGCCCTTACGGACGCTGTCGCAGTTGGCCCCACGATCATTATAGCGTTCGGGCAACAACGAGTTTGAGCAAAAACCGTCATTCGACCTGCACGAAACTCAAATTCGGCCCCCACAGCGGTTGCGAAGCGTTCTCTCCCGTCAGGGAATGGTCACGTCGAACGTATTCGAAGGGGCGCTCTCCACGCCGGCAACGTCGACGCTCGTTACGTAGTAGACATAGGATTGACCGTTTGCCACGGTCGTATCGGTGAACGCGGTTCCGGCATTCACAGCGGAATTCAGCAGCAGGTAAGACGAAGCTCCACTGATAGAGCGATAGACTTTGTAGCCGACCACCGCGTCGGCGGAACTGGTGGGAGCGGCCCAGGTGAGACTGACCGCGTAAGGAACTCCGCCGGTTCCGCTCACGGGAATGGCCATGGTTCCACCGGCGGTTGCGTTGCTGCTGATGGTGACCTGTCCTGCAACAGCGCCCGCGATGGTTGGCACAAATTGCAGCTGCAGGAGGGTCGACTGCCCGGGATTCAGCGTGACCGGCAACGCGAGACCGCCGAGGCTGAACCCGGAACCCGTCAGCGACGTGGACTGGATGGTCACCGCCTCGGTTCCCGAGGACGTTAGCGTGACAGACTGCGTGGCGGTGGAATTCACAGCAACCAGCCCGAACGACACCTGGGCAGCGTTGGCGCTCAGGACGCGCAGCGCTGCATTCAACTGGAGGGCAAAGGATTCCGAAATTCCACCAGCGGTCGCCGTCAGGATCGCCGATTGCGCCGCCGGCACTGCTGCCACTGTCGCCACAAAGGCGATTTCGGTGGCGTTTTCGGGAATCGTGACGCTGGCCGGAACTGCAACTGCTGCGCTGGTGCTCGCGAGGTTGACGGTGACCCCGCCGCTCCCAGCCTGCCCGTTCAGTTCAACGAAGCAGTTGTCCGTTCCTGAACCCACCAGCGACGCGTTGTTGCAGGAAATCCCGCTGAGAAGACCGGAGGGCGGCGCTGTAGTGGCGTTAACCCCAAGGCCGGTGAGATTCACGGTAGGCGGAGCGGCGACAGCATCGGTCATGAGGGTGACCGCGCCCGTGACCTGGCCTGCAGCAGATGGGGTGAACTGCACCGGAAAGCTGTAGGTCGAGCCAGCCGCAACGTTCAGTGGATATTTGATCGAGCCTGCGATTGCGAAGGGCCCACCGGTGACATTCACGCCGGAGACCGAAACCGCGCCGCTGCCTATGTTTTTGAACGACGCCGTTGCGGTGCTGATCTTTCCGACGGTCACGGCGCCAAAGTTTACTCCGCCACTGGCCGCGATCAACTGCCCGTTGCCTGCAACCGTTCCGCACCCGCCGAACGCGAGCAGAACGCAAAAGCCAACCAGTAAGCCGGCGTAGACCAGATACCGCCGCGAACGCGTACCCCGGGGGTGCACCTTGCCGTCTCTCTTCCCGAACCGGTTGTCGGACCAGAAACCTTTGCGGCGATCGGCGTCGGGATTTGTCGAGAAACGAACGGGGACCGGGTACATCCACCTCACCTCAGGTCGTACAGAGTCTTTCCTGCGCCCGGCATGCGCGGCTTTCCTTAGGCGGTGGAAAGGCTTGGGATCTTTATGGGGTCCCGAACAACCGGGTTTGCGAATGGCTCCCGCTGCTCAATCCTGCTCAGACTGTTCGCCAATCTTGCGAGATTTTAGCTGACGCATGTGCACGTCGATATCCAACGTAGGTGGCCCTTCCCGTTACCTTGGTGCTATGCGACCAGGACCGCGAGCAGAGCGATTCGCGTCGAACCGCGGTCCGGAATTTCCACATTCGCGTCGATTCGCGTAATCAGAACCTCTCCGGTAAAAATGGACAAACGCGGGAAGATTCTTCCCCTCCATCCTGCATTTCGTGGCCTGCAACGAAGATTTGCACATCGCCAATCCCCAGCAACGACGCGCCTTCCGGCGGTTGACCACCAAGTTACATTCTCCGGTACCGCAATCCGAATCACCATCGATCGTCACGATGGGGTTAATCCTCGCTCGCATTGTTGCGCGCAAATTAAAATCGAAGTATGGAACGTTGCGATGTGGCGATCGCGGGCGCCGGCATCATCGGGCTTACGACCGCACTCGAGCTCGCTGCGAATGGCCGTAAGGTAACCGTCTTCGACAAGGGAGAAGCCATGGCGGAGGCCTCGCGCGCGGCGGCGGGCATGCTGGCGGGGACCGACCCCGAGAATCCAGCGGAGCTGAGAGAACTCGCGCGGCTCAGCCTTTCGCTCTATCCGGAATTCATCGAGCGCGTCCAGACGCTGGCCGGGAAAGAGATCCCGATCCGCACCAGGAGCACCCTGCAGGGCCTCTACGCAGCGCCCAGCCGTGCGAGAACGTTGAGCGAATCCGAGGTTCTGGATCGCGCGCCGCGGGCACGCGCCAACGGCTGGCAATTTGTGCTGCTCGCAGAGACAAGCTTCGACGCCTGGGACCTCGCGGAGGCTCTGCCTTCCGCTGTCCGAGCCGACGGCATCGAGCTGCGCGAGCATACGCCCGTCCTCGACGCGCACTGCGACGGCCAAGGCGCCGAAGTTGTAACCGCTTCCGGCACTTTCTCCGCGGGCGCCCTTCTCAACGCCACCGGCGCGTGGGCGCCGGGCCTCGAACCAACCCTGCCGGTGATGCCGCGCAAGGGCCACATGCTCACCGCTGAGCTTCCCGGCCCCGTCCAGCTGGATTGCGTGCTGCGCACACCGCAGGTCTACATCGTCCCGCGAGGCGGGAACCGCTACGCCATCGGATCCACGGTCGAGGATGCCGGTTTCGACCGCACTGTCGATCCTGTGCGCATCCATGAGCTGTTCAACCGGGCCGCCGATCTGTGGCCGCCACTGCGCGAGGCCAGCATCGCCGAAACCTGGGTCGGCTTCCGGCCCGGCAGCGGCGACGGACTGCCCATCATCGATCAGACGGGGGAGAACCGCTGGGTGGGGACCGGCCATTTCAGGAACGGGATCATGCTCGGCCCCGGCACCGGCCGGGTTCTGAGCCAGTGGATTCTCGGCGGCGATCCTGAGATCGATCTCTCCGCTTTTCGCCTCGGCCGATTCGTTGCCTCGCCCGTCTAATGCTGAGAGGCGTGCCTGCCCGCCCACGCCGCCGGGGTTCGGACCGACGTAATTGAACGCGGGCCTGCAACACGGCGAACAGCCGCGACTTTCAAGTACTCTAGAAATACAATTTTCGACGCTGGAACTGCTTCCCGAGCAGGGTAAATGCATCGCGGAACGGCTCGGCGGCATGCCGGTCAGTGGACCGGTTTCCTGAGGGATGGAGAGGGGAAAGGCAGCACATGGCAACGGCAACGGTGGTGAAAGGTCTTGAAGGGATTGTAGCGGCGAATTCCGGGATCTGCTGGATCGATGGCTATGCCGGCGTGCTCGCGTATCGCGGCATCGACATTCACGAACTGGCAGATCACTCCAGCTTCGAGGAGACCACCTATCTGCTGTGGCACGGAAAGCTCCCCGACCGCGCGCAGCTGGACGAGTTCACGCGCAAGCTGACTGAGGCGCGCCGCATTCCTTCGGAGATTTACGATCTGCTGCGCTCGGTTCCGAAGAGCGCGACCCCCATGGAAGCGCTGCGTACGGCCGTCTCCGCGCTGAGCTTCTACGATCCGGCTGAGGCTGCTGTCGATCACGACTCCAACGTACGCAAGGCGTTCGCGCTGACCGCGCAGATGGCGATGCTGGTGGCTGGGTACGATCGCATCCGCAAGGGCAAGAGCATCATTGAGCCCGACCCATCGCTTTCGCACGCGGCGAACTTCCTGTGGATGCTGCACGGCACCAAGCCCATTCCCGCGGCTGCGGGCGCCTTCGACATGGCGCTGATCCTGCACGCCGACCACGAGCTGAACGCCTCGACGTTTGCGGCGCGCGTGATCGCCGGCACCATGGCCGACATGCACTCGGCCATCACCGGCGCGATCGGCGCGCTGAAAGGGCCGCTGCACGGCGGCGCCAACGAAGAGGTGATGAAGATGCTCTTCGAGATCGGCAAGACGGGCGGCGACCCGGTGGAGTACGTGAAGGCGCTGCTGGGGCAGAAGAAGAAGGTCTTCGGCTTCGGGCACCGCGTTTACCGCACCGAGGATCCGCGTGCGACGCACCTGCGGAAGATGTCGGAGAAGCTGAGCAAGGACTCGGGCAACACGAAGTGGTTCGAGATGTCCCGGCGCATTGAGGAGTTCGTGAAGATCGAGAAGAAGCTCAACGCCAACGTGGACTTCTACTCGGCCTCGACCTACACGACGCTGGGCATCGATCTGGACCTGTTCACGCCGATCTTCGCGGTGAGCCGCATCGCCGGCTGGACAGCGCATGTGATCGAGCAGCTGGACGACAACCGTCTGATCCGTCCGCGCGCCGAATACACAGGGCCGGAGTACCCGGTGAAGTACGTGCCGATGGAGCACCGGTAGCGCTCGGTCGTCAGTCCCCAGTTTCCAGTTGGCGGGGGGGTTGCCCCCCTGGCCTTCTAAGAGAATCAGCAACATCCGGAGGGTCACTGCGGTTGCAGTGCTGCGCAAACCCGAATTGCGAGGGCTGCTCAATCCCTTCATCAGAGCCTATAATGACAATCGGAAGAAGTTCCCCCAGGTTCAGCTTGAACCGGTCGCGCTCCTGTTCCCGCTGAACAGTCCACGGGAGCCGCATCCGGAAAGGGGTCGTCGCATGATTGCCCTTCAGAAAATCCCATTTAACGTCGAGGCTTTTCTGGCGAATGCTGGCCTGGGACGAAAACTCGTACGACTGGGGGCGAAGCAGGCCTTCTTTTCCCAGGGAGATCCCGCCGACTCGATTTTCTATCTTCAGGATGGCCGCGCCAGGCTCACTGTCTTTTCAGCCAGCGGCAAAGAAGCTACCATCACGCTTCTCTCCGCGGGCGATTTCGTCGGAGAGGAGTGCCTTGCGGCAGTGCCAGGGCTGCGAATGGCAACGGCTACTGCCATCACTCCGTGTACATCGCTCAGGATTGAGAGGGGGGAGATGATTCGGGTGATGCACGAGGAGCCTGCCTTCTCCGACCGGTTCCTGTCGTTTCTTCTGACCCGGAGCATGCGCATCCAGGCCGACCTGGTAGACCAGCTTTTCAACTCCAGTGAAAAGCGCCTGGCCCGGATTCTTCTGTTGATGGCGCAGTTCGGCAAGCCGGGTCAGCCGGAATCGTTGATCCCGAAGATCTCGCAGGAAACCCTGGCGGAGATGGTGGGCACCACCCGCTCCCGCGTCAGCTTCTTCATGAATCGCTTTCGCAAGCTCGGATTCATTGAGTACAACGGCGGCATCCACGTCCACAAGTCCCTGCTGAACGTGGTGCTGCTCGATCAATTGCCCGAGCACTACGCCGAGAAGGTTCCCATCGAGTACTCTGCCGAGTCCATCGAAGCCGAGCAGACATAGTTCACACGAACAACGGCCCGATCAGGCCATAGCCGGACCGCGTCCGATGAGCGGTCCCAGCTTCGTTGCGACCAGCACCTCCAGCAGGGTGGCGGTCTGACGAACGTTTCCAGAAATAGTGATAAGTGCCTCTGAGACGACGGTGTGCTCATCCGCCAGCGCGTCGAGACTGTCGCTTACATGATGGAGCTTCTGAGCTTCGTGCAGAATCGCATCCGAACGCATTGCATACCCGATTCCCTGAGACCTAAGAAGAGGAGAACTTCAGGTAGGCTGACTTAGTTCAGGAAGCCTGAAACGGGGTCACGAGCAAATTCAGAATCCAACTTTCCCCACGATTACCGCTAATACGATCATACAGGGCGGCCCGCGCCCTCGTTTTCCGTCCATCGATGGCAGGGATGCGTGGAGGGCCGTCGTAAAGACTCGTTGGAATCGCGTCCGTCAGCACTGTTTGGGGGCTGACTTGTTCGCTGTTGGTGTGTTGTCGGGCCATGCGGAAGGTTGGGCCTGGAGGGGAATCCGGGGCAGGCGTTAATGGACGCTGTGCCGTTTCTGTTTCCCGACGCGCATGTTGAATCCCACGAACGGGCCCCAGACGTTGATGCCGAAATCCTCGTACCGGGGCTGCGCCAGATAGGCGTTGGAGACGTGCATATATTCGGCGCCGGCTTCGAGGCTGGTCCGCGGACTGAAGTTATAACGCGCGCCGCTGCCGAGCATCAGCGTAAAGGTCATTTTCTGACCCTGGGCGTAGAGCACTCCATCGGGCCCCTCCGCATTGATGTCGCCAATGCCGCCGCGCATATCGAAGAAGGGGGCGATCCTCGATCGCGGGGGCACAAAGTTGCGTCGAATTCCATAATCGAAGGCGAAATACCGGGTTTCGGCTCCGCGCGGAATCGCGGTGTACGATTCCGCTGAAGGTGAAATCCCAGTTTCCGCGAAAAATCCACGCATGATCGATCCCATCCGCATGCCAGCGCAGGGAGGCGATGTTGGGCACCATGGTGTAATGCAGCGGCCGGGAGGTGTAGGGACTGTGGATAGAGTTTGTTGCGGTAGTAAATTGAAGAATTATACTTTGCAGTGCAAAGTGATTTGTGCTATAAAGCGTTGCATGAAACCTCTGCGACGCGCCCTCGCCGCTGTGGAACTGGTGTTAATCTTTCCAGCCGCGCTCTTCATGACCGCTCTGTTCGTGCGCAATCTGCAGCCGCAGCAATTCGAGCCAGCGCACACGGCACAGCGCATTGTCGAGTGGTACGCCAACCGAACCCACCTGGGGCTCGTGCTCTTCCTCATGGCATTTCCACTGGCAGTACTTTCGATCGGGTGCGTGAGCCTGGTGCGAAGCTGGCGTCTCGATCCCGCGCTGCGGGCGACGGCATTCGAGTGTGCCGGAGCGATCCGGCGTCATTTCGCCGTACTGATTGTGGCGCTGGCAACAGCGGCCTCGGCTGGCATCCTTGGTATTGTCGTACTCCACGTGCTGATGGATTGAGTTCGCCGAGCAGTGCAACCTCGTTCCGAAGACCCGCTACGACTGCCGAACTTCGCGCCGTATGCCTGAACAATGCCGGGAATGAGATTGCCTAAACTGAACGGCTGCACAACATGCGGTCAAGCAGGTTGCTGCGCCGAAAGACAGAGGCACCTCGGTTGTTGGGGGCAACCGGAATACGCTGGACTTTAGCGCTACACTGGTGGCTCAAGGAGACCCCGGATGAGCACCGCTTCCCCGCAGAACGCAACCCAAACGCAGGCTCCGCTGCGCGACCTCGAGCAGTGGGATGAATTTCTCGAAGGACGGTATAAGCAGGGCAAGTCGAAGGAAGAGTTCCGGCAATACGATGCCACGGTCCAACCCGGGGTCGCGGAGTTCTACCGGTTGAACCATGAGAATCAGACGGTGGATTATGTGCTGGGGAAGGAAAAAGAGTACTTCGGCCTGAACAGGGCGAAGAAGACGGTTTGGGAAGCGGCGGAGTTTCTGAACACCCTGGTGGACGACAGCGATCCGGATACGGACCTGACACAGATCGAGCATCTGCTGCAGACATCGGAGGCGATTCGCGCCGACGGAAACCCGCGCTGGATGGTTCTGACGGGATTCATTCACGACCTGGGGAAGTGTTTGTGTCTGTATGGCGAGCCGCAGTGGGGCGTGGTTGGAGACACGTTCCCGGTGGGCTGCGCGTGGTCGCCGGACATTGTTTTTCCGGAATACTTCGCGAAGAATCCGGATCGCAATGTTCCGGAGTATCAGACGAAGTTCGGCATTTACGAAGCGAATTGCGGCCTGGAAAAGGTGCACATGTCGTTTGGACATGACGGCTACATCGCAGAGGTCATGAAGCCGTATCTGCAGGACGAGGCGCTTTACATGCTGCGCTTCCACTCGTTCTATCCGTGGCACCGCCACGGAGCCTACGACCACCTGTGCAATGACAAGGACCGGGCGATGCTGGAGTGGGTGCTGAAGTTCAATCAGTACGACCTCTACTCCAAAGGACGCGCGAAGCCGAATCAGAAAGAACTGAAGCCGTATTACGACGATCTGTTCGCCGAGTTTCTGCCGCCGGTTCTCTCCTGGTAAGGAGAGCCCGGCTGGCGCCGACGAGATCTCCTCACACAGGATGGATTGCGGGGCGCAGTTTGGGGCGCTCGATCCAACTGGTCAGGAATAAAGCCGCGATGACCAGCAGCGGAAGCGAAATGACGAAGGCCCAATCCATATGCTGGGGCAATACGCTCACGGCGTAACCCACAGCAGCCAGTGAAAAGACGGCTGTGCCGATCCACTCCCATCGCCATGCGGCGAGCAGCACAGCGATGACGACGATCGCGGGAACGAGATGGATCGCAAACGCGAGCACGGTCGGCCAGAATCCGTGCACTTCACGGAAGACATCCAGCGCGAAGAGGCTTAAGAACATCGCGAAAAGAATGGAAAGGATCCGGGGAGACCAGTAAAGCAGGCGGGCGGCAATACGGCTCATACGTTTCACCTCCTTGCTGGGGAAAGCGCACGGGCTGAGAGCTTCGACATCCGCGGGCTCGTCGCGTCAAGACGGTGTTGGCGAAGGATCGGTCCCTCTTTGCTACGGGAGACGGCCGGGACGCCAAGCCATGCCGCGAAACGGCTTCTCTCCGCGTTTGCCCCACCATGCGGCCATGAGAAGCGCGATGACCACCAGCAAGGGCAGCACGATGACGCTGCCCTCGGGACCGGTAGCGCCGCCGCTCCAGAGCGGCTTGCCGATGGGATGTTCAGCGAAGAGGTGGCCCTGGGCGACGAGGCCGCTGTCGGCGGTGCCGTAGAAGTAGGACTGGCCCCAGTCCCAGGCGGCGTGGAAGCCGACCGCGAACCAGAGCGAGCCGGTGTACCAGAGGCTGAGGCAGAAGATGAGACTGGCGGCGCCGGCGCCGACGAGGCCGACGGGGGATTCGCCGGGGTTCGGCGCATGCATGAGGCCGAAGGGGAAGGAGAGCAGGAAGGCTCCCCACCAGAAGCCGATGCCGCGGGTGATGGTGAACTGTGCGTATCCACGAAACATGGCTTCTTCGGCGAAGCCGACCAGGAGAAACATCGCAGCCCAGGCCATGGCGTAGCGGAGCGCGGCGATGCCTCCCATGGTGCGGCCGTCAAGCGACAAATAGCCGAGCTGGCGCAGGATCAGGACGACGACGGAGATGGCGACGAAGCCCCAGACGAATCCGGAGAGGAGGCGAAGGCCGCGTGCGCAACCCTGGAAGCCGTAGTGCAGAAATGGGCGGCGCTCCAGCGCGGCCATGATGGCCGTCGCAGCGATGACGGGAAGGATGTGGGAAAGTTCAAGCAGGAGACCGGTGGACGGCGGTATGGGAACGCCTGGATGCAGATGCAGGAAGGGGCCGACCGCAAATTCACAGACGAGGACGAGGATGGCGCAGATTGTGGCGTAGACGAGAATCGCCCAACCGGCGCGCAGGCCCTGCGGGCCGAAGAAGAGCCACTGGCCGGGGACTGCCGGAGGTTCGACGAGGGGGGGAGGCCCGGAATCAGGAAAGGGCGTCGGGTTGTCGGGGCGCCGATCGCTCAAAGATTCTCCAGCGTGTGGCCGACACGGAAGATGGTGGCCTCGTCGAAGTGTTTGCCGAGGATTTGCATCCCGATGGGCAGACCTGCCTTCGATTGTCCGCACGGAACCGAGACGCCGCAGATGCCGGCGAGGCTGGCGGTGACGGTGTAGATGTCGGCGAGGTACATGGCGACGGGGTCGCCGGACTTCTCACCGAGTTTGAAGGCGGGCGTGGGCGCGGTGGGCGTCAGGATGGCGTCGACATCGCGGAATGCTGTGAGGAAGTCGTCGGCAAGGAGACGGCGGACCTGCTGCGCCTTGCGGTAGTACGCGTCGTAGTAGCCGTGGCTGAGGACGTAAGTACCGAGGAGGATGCGGCGCTTGACTTCGGCGCCGAAGCCGAGGTCGCGGGTGCGGCGGTACATGGCGGCCAGCGTGTCGGACTGCGGAGCGCGGAGACCGTAACGGACGCCATCGAAGCGGGCGAGGTTGGCGCTGGCTTCGGCGGTGGCGATGACGTAGTAAGTGGGGATGGCGTAGCGCGTGTGCGGCAGGGAGATGGCGCGGATTTCGGCGCCCGCTGCGCGGAGTTTGTCGATGCCGGCCTCGATGGCGGAGCGAACTTCAGGGTCGAGGCCTTCGGCGAAGTACTCGGCGGGAACGCCGAGCTTCATGCCTTTGACGCCGAGGTCGAGGTTCGCGGTGTAGTCGGGTACGGGGAGGGGCGAGGAGGTGGCGTCCATGAGGTCGTGCCCGGCGATGACGCCGAGGACGGTGGCGGCATCGCGCACGCTGGCGGCGAAGGGGCCGATGCGATCGAGCGAAGAGGCGAAGGCGATGAGGCCGTAGCGCGAGACGCGGCCGTAAGTGGGCAGCACGCCGACGACGCCGCAGAAGGATGCGGGCTGCCGGATGGAGCCGCCAGTGTCGGTGCCGAGCGTGGCGACGGCCATGCCGGCGGCGACGGCTGCGGCGGAGCCTCCGCTGGAGCCGCCAGGGACGCGGTCGAGGTCGTGCGGGTTGTGGACGGGGCCGTAGGCGGAGTTTTCGTTCGAGGAGCCCATGGCGAACTCGTCGCAGTTGAGCTTGCCGAGGAAGATAGCACCGGCGTCGGCGAGTTTCTTTACTGCTGTGGCTGTGTAGGGCGGGCGATAGCCTTCGAGGATCTTCGAGCCGGCGGTGGCGGAGAAGCCTTCGAGGGTGAGGACGTCCTTGATGCCGAAGGGCACGCCGGCGAGCTTCGGCAGCGGTTTGCCTTTGGCGGCGAGGTCGTCGATGCGGGCAGCCTGGGCGAGCGCGTAGTCGTTGTCGACGCTGAGAAAGGCGTGGATCTTGCCGTCTTCGCCGGCGATGCGGGCCTGATAGATTTCGGTGAGGGCCTTCGCGGTGGTTTCACCTTTGGCGATCGCGGAGCGGATGCCGTCAATCGACGCTGCTGGTGCGGTTGTCGCTGCCGCGCTCATCGCTCGATCACCCTGGGAACTTTGAAGAAGACGGAGTCGGTTTCGGGAGCGGAGGCCATGACGACCGTGCGGTCGAGGCAGGGGCGGACCGCATCGTCGCGCAGGACGGATTGCATTTCGGAGACCGCGTCGCCGGAGGAGGCCAGGACTTCGGAAACCTGGGCCATGGGCTCGACCTGGGCGGTGTCGAGCTCGCTGAGTTGGGCGACATAGTCGAGGATGGCGTTGAGATCGCGGCGCATGCGTGGCTCTTCTTCGGCGGTTAGGTCGAGGTTGGCCAGCTCGGCGACGCGGCGCACATCGTCGGGAGAAACGCGTTCCGTTTCGGGCATGGTTCCAGTTTAAAACGGCACGCCGCGGGATGGCGGAACATGCCTGTTGACAGACGCCCGTGGCCAGGTACAATCTGCCCCATAACGACTGTCAATTGGCTCCTGATCAACCCATGAATACGGTCTGTCAGCACCCCAAGGTCCGCGTTGTGGCGCGCGAGGATGACGTTGAGTTTGTCGAGTGCCTGGACTGCGGAGAAGTCTTCGACTCCAACGAATTTCGCGACATGCAGATCGAGGATCTGCAGGACGAGGAAGAGACGGCGTGAATCCTCTCTGAGGTTCTTCCCTGCGCTTAGGATTTCGTCGGCGACCTCACGCCCGCAACGCGGCTCAATGTAAGCGGCTACGTGTCGATTCCCAGCACCCGTTGCGGCGTCCAGCCCTGTTCGCGCAGGGTGCGGATGGCAAGCGCGTCATGGCGCTTGGCCAGGCGTTCGCCGCGTTCATCGAGGACGAGCGGGCAGTGGTACCACTGTGGCTCAGGCCAGCCGAGGGCCTTGTAGATGAGGATCTGGCGAGCGGTGGAGAGAAGCAGATCCGTGCCACGCACGACTTCTGTGATCCGCATGGAGTGGTCGTCGGCGACGACGGCGAGCTGATAGGCGGGGACATCGTCGCGCCGCCAGACGGGGAAATCGCCGAAGTCTTCGCCAGCGACGTATTGCTGTGGGCCGAAATGGCCGTCATTGAACGTGACGACTTCGCCGTCGGGAACGCGGAAACGCCAGTTGACGCCAGCGGGGTTGCTGCATTGACTGGCGAGGTTGGGGGAGCCGGGTTTTGGGCGGCAGGTGCCGGGGTACATAGGGCCTTCGTCGCCTTCGAAGCGGACTGTTTTGGGGTTGGGGGCGTCGTCGTGCGGGGCCTGGGCGATGCCGCTGAGTTCACGGCGGGAGCAGGTGCAGGGGTAGAGGAATCCACGCTCCAGCAGCCGGCGCCAGAGGCTCAGGTAGTGATCGCGACGCTGGCTTTGGGAATAAGGGCCGAATGTCCCACCCACATCCGGCCCCTCCTGCCAACGGATGCCGAGCCAGTGGAGGTCCTCGAGCATCGCATCGGCAAATTCGGCTTTCGAGCGCTGCGGATCGAGGTCCTCATTCCGGAGAACCAGGGTTCCGGTGGCATCTCGCGCTCGCACGTATGCCGTCCAGAAGGTGCGCGCGTGGCCGAGGTGCAGTAACCCGGTCGGCGAGGGCGCGATTCGTCCGCGATACCGGTGGAGAGAATCACTCACGCCGACAAGTGTATCGGTCTGGCTCGCCCAGTCAGGCCGCGCGACCCGCCTTGTCCAGCTTGTCCGCTGCCTCGACGAAGTCAATCACGGGAGCGGTTTTCTTTGGGCGCGGATCTTCAGACGGAATCGCGTATTCGAAGAGCAGGCCGATTCCCTGCCCCAGATAAATCGTGGCGAAAACGGCCGGAGCCCGCCATGCCGACTTGAATCCGTAGCTCGAGCCGATCCGCATACAGGCCAGCAGAACAGAAACCGGAACCAGCGCCAAAGGCGCGGTGACAAAGGCCGCCATCGCGTGCGGTAGACGAGCCCAGGCGACAATGGCGACGACCAGGGCGAGCAGCACGGTGAGCGGAGCGATCTCCGGCAGCGAGGAGCATTCCGGATGCTTGCGCATCCAGTGGCTGGCGCCGCGGCCATGGCGGAACATTTCAGCGAAGAGGCGGCGCAGTTTTTGCGGCGGCTGTTCGTGGACGGCGAGACGCGGGTCGCAGTAGGCGCGAATGCCGGCCTGGCGGACGCGCTCATTGAAGTCGAGACCGGTGCAGGCGTCGAAGGTTTCGTCGAAGAGGCCGACCTCTTCGAAGACGGTGCGGCGGAAGACGCCGGCGAATGCCGGGGGATCGAGGAATCCGGCAAGATCGGGAGGCGCAGAGCCGCGGCCGATGCGGGTGGAGCGCGCGTGGGCAATGGCCTCGCCCATGTGTGTTTCTGCGGCTGCGAGTAAAGGCTGAGGACGACACAGGCATCCGGCCCCGGTGGTTTCCAGAATTTCCGCCGTATCCGCCAGCAGGTTTTTGGTCGGGATCGAGCAGTGTCCGGAGAGAAAGACCATGGCATCGCCGGACGCGGCGCGGATGCCTGTGTTGCGTCCAGCCGCGACGGTGCGCTTCGGGTTGTCGAGGACCCGAACCCGCACGCGCCGATTGCTGTAGCGGCGGCGGATCAGGTCCGCCGTACCATCCGTGGATCGGCCGTCGACGACAAGAATCTCGTACAGCTCGACTGGATAGTTCTGCTCCAGTAGCTGATCGATAAGCCGAGGCAGCATTTTCCGTTCGTTTCGAACGGAAAGAATCAGCGAAAGATAGGGCAGCATTCGACGTCCTCTTTGTACGTCTTACTGCTTTGGTTTGATGTTCGTTTATAGCATTGAAAATCAACAGCTCACGACCGTTGATGGCGACTCTTTGGTGAGCAAACTTCGGGGCTCGCAGTAACTGAACTGTGGTGTTCCGGAGGTGTCTGTCGTTTCAGGTGAAGCGACCTGTGGTCAGGCGGCGAGACGGGGCCGCTTCCGGTGCGTTGCAGGCAAAAGACTGCGGAACGGCGGGAAGTTGCTCTGTTGGCTGGTTTGGATGGGATGCAGGGTGGGCGGAAGCATAGCACGTCGGAACGAGGGTCGGTGACTGCGGAGAATTTCTGACGCATCGTGGGACAGGGACCGGCACCTCCCGGACAGGCGCGCGCACTCGGACAGGTTCTTTAACGACCGAAGGTCGTGCCGTCGATGGTGATTCGGTCACACCAGCGGCAGAACCACACTGCCATGCCTGGCGCCTGGGCGCTCAGATCAAGTTGCGCCCAGCGGTGGAGTCCGAGGCGGCAGAGCAGGTTTTTCCAGACGCTGGATTCGTGCAGACGGTGAGGCCAAAGTTTCGCCAGGGAGCGGGCGAGTTCTGCGTCGGAATCAGCGGTTCGATCGGAGGGCATGCTTTCGCTCCGGTGTGTCGCGATGCTCTTACTTCTCGATGGTGTAAGCGCTGTTCGGGGCTTTTGCGCCGGCCTGAGCGGGGGTGGGCAGCTGGGAGCGATCCCATCCGCCGCCCAGCGCCTGCACCAGCTGCACGGTCGCGATCATCCGCGACACGTGCAGGGCGTTCAGGGTCTGCTGATCTGTTAACAGTGTGGTCTGGGCCGTCACCACGTCCACGTAAGGATCGACGCCGAGGGTGTAGCGCTGGGTCTCCAGATCGAGGAACTCCTGCGCGGCCTTTTCCGCATCCTCTTCGTGGAGAATCTGCTGGGAGTAGACGCGGGTGGCGGCCAGAGCGTCTTCGACCTGCTGAAAGGCGGTCAACGAGGTTTGGCGATAGGTGGCGACGTCGGCGTTGTAGATGGCCTCGTACTGATGGAGCTGCGCGCGGTAGAGTCCGGCATCGAAAAGAACTTGCGCGGCGTTTGCGCCGATGGACCAGAAGCGGCTGGGCCAGTCCGCGATGTGCACGATGTTCGAAGCCTCGGTGCCTCCGGCGGCGGAGAGATTGATCTGTGGGAAGAAGGCGCCGTAGCCGATGCCGATGGTGGCGTTGGCCTCGGCCAGAGTCCGCTCCGCAGCCGCAACGTCGGGGCGGCGCTCGAGGAGCTGCGAGGGAACGCCGGTGGGAATGGGCGGCGGTGCATACGTCATGGGCCGCACCGGGATCGAGAAGTCGGTGGCGACCTTGCCGAGCAGCATGGCGATGGCGTGCTGATACTGGGCGCGCAGCAGTCCGACGTTGGTGGCCGAAGACTCTGCACTCATCAACGTGTTGCGCGCTTCGACGACCGAGATGTAGTCGCCCGTGCCGACGTCATAGGCACCCTGGGTGGAGTCGAGCGCCTTCTGATCGGCCTCGACGGTCTGGTTGAGGATCTGCTGCAGCATGTCCTGGCCGCGAATCTCGAAGTAGTACTGGGCGAGTGAGGCCTGCTCGATGAGCTTCTCGTTTTCCAGATCGGCGGCACTGACCTGAGCCGCGTATTCTGCGGTGCGGACCTGATTACGAATCTTGCCCCAAATGTCGGGGGCCCAGGTCGCATCCACGGGAACGGCCCACACGCTGCTGGTCGATCCGGTGTTGGCAACGGAGGAGGAGCGCAGGTTGCCGGAGGTTTTCTGACGGCTGAAGGAGGGGCCCAGCGTAATGGTGGGCCAGAACTGCGAGCGCGCTTCAGCAACGACGGCACGAGCGGCCATGTATTGCTCGAAGAATTGTTTGATGTTTTGGTTATCGATGTTGAGCTGGTCTTCTAGGGCATTCAGCTCGGGCTCGTGAAAAATCTCCCACCAGTTGCCGCGGAGCATGGCGTCCTGGGGGCTGGCGACTTTCCAGCCGGGCTGATCCTGGAAGTTGACGGTGGATTCTTTGTAGTTGGGAGCGGTGGCGTGGGGGGGTGCGGGCGGATGATACTTCGGGCCGACGCGGCAGCCGGCGAGGGTCACGAGCGCGAGGGTGGCGATGGCGATCCCTGCGGCGTGCGTTCTTCCGATCCTGATCATGATTTTTCCGGCGCTCATGATGCAGCTCCTTCAATTTCCGGCCGGAAGGTGTCGTGGGTCCTGCCCATGATGCGGAGACGGATAGCGTCGAGGGTGAGATAGACGACCGGCGTGGTGTAGAGGGTGACGAGCTGGCTGAGGAGAAGTCCGCCGACGATGGTGATGCCGAGGGGGCGGCGCAGCTCGGAGCCGGTGCCGGTACCGAAAGCGAGCGGCAGAGCGCCGCAGATGGCGGCCATGGTGGTCATCATGATGGGCCGGAAGCGGAGCATGCAGGCCTCGAAGATGGCGTCGCGGGTGGACTTCTGCTCCTCGCGCTCAGCCATGAGGGCAAAGTCGATCATCATAATGGCGTTCTTCTTCACAATTCCGATGAGCAGGATGATGCCGATGATGGAGATGACGTTGAGGTCGATGTTGAAGATCATGAGCGCCAGCATGGCTCCGATGCTGGCGGAAGGCAGCGTGGAAAGAATGGTGAAGGGGTGCACCAGGCTTTCGTAGAGGATGCCGAGCACGATATAGACGGCGAGGATGGCGGTGATGACGAGGTACTTTTCGCTGGCGAGCGAAGACTGGTAGGCCTGGGCGGTTCCGGCGAAGAAGCCGTGGACGGTGGAAGGCATGCCGAGGCGGGTCTCCATCTGGCTGACTTCGCGGGTGGCGTCGCTGAGCGACATTCCTGCAGCGAGGTTGAACGAGACGGTGACCGAGGGGAAGAGGCCGGTGTGGTTGACCTGGAGAGGCGTGGTATCGATGGTCGCTGTGGTCATGGTGGCCAGCGGGCTCATGGCGTTGATGCCCGCGCCTCCGGAAGAGCCGGTGGCGAGCCAGATATCCTTGAGGCCCTCGGGAGACTGCCAGTACTGTGGCGCGACTTCGAGGACGACGTAGTACTGGTTGAGCTGGGTGTAGATCACGGAGACCTGGGACTGCCCAAAGGCGCTGTAGAGGGCGGAATCGAGCGCCTGGGGAGTTTGGCCAAGACGCGCGGCGGTGACGCGGTCGTAGTCGAGCCTCTCCTCGAGCCCGCCGTTCTGCTGGTCGGTATTCACGTCCTGGAGACCGGGGAGCTTTCGCATTTCTTCCAGCAGAATCGGCGCCCAGTGCGCGAGGTCGGGGATGTCGTCGGACTGGACGGTGTACTGGTAGAGGGCGTTGCTGCCGCGGCCGCCGATGCGCAGATCCTGGACCGGCTGCAGGAAGGCGGAGGCCACCGGAAGCCGCGCCATCTTGGGCCGCAGGTCGTTGATGATCTGCATGGCGCCTTCTTTGCGCTGCCCTGGACCATTGCCCAGCGGCTTGAGCGCGATGTAGATAAAGCCGCCGTTGCTGGAGCCGTTGCCGCCGGTGTACGCATTCACGTGCGCGATATTGGGATTGGTGCGGATGACCTTGACCAGCTGCTGGATCGAGTAGTTCATGAAGGCGAAGGAGGCATCCTGCGGTCCCTGGACGCCGCCGACGACGGCCCCGGTGTCCTGCTGGGGGAAGAATCCTTTGGGGATGCGGACGATGACGACGACGTTGAGGGCGATGGTGAGACCGAGCACAATCAGAATCAGCACCGGGTTGTCCAGCGCCCAGGGCAGCGAACCGCGATAAACGGAAAGAAGCCCGTTAAAGAATTTCTCGCTGCTCCGGTAGAAGATGTTGTGCTTCTCGCCCGGCTCGCGATGCTTGAGCAGATGGGCGCACATCATGGGAGTGGTGGTCAGCGAGATGACCATGGAGACGACGATGGCGACGGAAAGGGTGATGGCAAATTCGCGGAAGAGGCGCCCGATGATGCCGCCCATCATGAGAATCGGGATGAAGACGGCGATGAGCGACATGCTGATGGAAAAGACGGTGAAGCCGATTTCGCGGGCGCCGACCAGCGCGGCGTTGAAGGGGGGCATGCCGCTTTCGAGATGGCGGGTGATGTTCTCCATGACCACGATGGCGTCGTCGACGACGAAGCCGGTGGCAATGGTGAGCGCCATGAGAGAGAGGTTGTCGAGGCTGAAGTCGAGCAGGTACATCACGGCGAAGGTGCCGATGAGGGAAACGGGCACGGCGACGCTGGGGATGAGGGTGGCGCGGGGGCTGCGCAGGAAGATGAAGACCACCAGCACCACGAGGACGATGGAGCCGAGCAGCGTTCTTTCTACGGTGGCCACGGAGGCGCGGATGGTGGTGGTGCGATCGAGCACAGTGGTGATGTTGATGCCATGCGGCAGCACGGCGGTGAGAAAGGGCAGCTGCGCTTTGATGTTGTCGACGGTCTGGATGATGTTGGCGCCGGGCTGGCGGAACAGGATGATGAAGACGGCGTGGGTGCCGTCCATGTAGCCGGCGGTGCGCAGGTTCTCGGTGGAGTCGTTGACGGCGGCGACATCGGACAGGCGAATCGCAGAGCCGTTGTGATAGCCGATGACGAGCGGACGATAGTCATCGGCCTTCGAAATCTGGTCGTTCGTAATGATGTCCGCGGTTATCGCGCTATTGGAGACCTGGCCGCGCGGGCTGTGCGAATTCTGCAGGCTCAGGGTGGAGCGCACGGTGGAGAGGGTGAGGCCGTAGCTCTCCAACTTGGTGGGGTCGACCTCGACGCGCACGGCCGGAGTTGCGCCGCCGCCGACGAAGACCTGACCCACGCCGTCGATGGTGGACAGCTTCTGCTCCAGAACCGTGGAGGCAAGATCGTAGACCTTGGTCACGTCGTACTTATCCGAGGTCAGTCCCAGAATCATGATGGGAGCGTCAGAGGGATTCGCTTTGAAGAAACGCGGATTCGAGGGCAGGTTGGCGGGCAGGTAGGTGCGGGCGGCATTGATGGCGGCCTGCACGTCGCGGGCAGCGCCGTCGATGTTGCGGCTGAGATCGAACTGGAGCGTGATACGGGTACTGCCCAAGCTGCTGGAGGAGGTCATCTCCGTGATGCCGGCGATGTGGCCCAACTGCCGCTCCAGGGGCGTCGCGACAGAGGCGGCCATGATGGCGGCGCTGGCTCCGGGCAGGCTTGCACTCACATTGATGGTGGGGAAATCCACCTGGGGGAGCGGGGCCACGGGCAGCACCATGAATCCAATAGCGCCGGCGATGGCCACGGCGATGGTGAGCAGCGTGGTGCCGACCGGGCGCTGGATGAATGCCCAGGAGAAGCTCACGGGTGGCGCTCCTGAGGGGTGGGCACGGAGGTTCCGGCGTGCTCGGCGGCGCGCGCGGAAGGACGGCGGCCGGAAATCCGCTGACCGATGCGATCGAAGAAGATGTAGATGACCGGGGTGGTGTAGAGAGTGAGGACCTGGCTGAGGAGCAAGCCGCCGACCATGGCGATGCCGAGCGGGCGACGGAGCTCGGACCCGAGGCCGCGGCCGAGCGCGAGCGGCAATCCGCCGAGCAGTGCCGCCATGGTGGTCATCATGATGGGGCGGAAGCGCAGCAGGCTGGCTTCAAAGATGGCCTCGGTGGAATCCTTGCCATGTTCGCGCTCGGCTTCGAGAGCGAAGTCGACAATCATGATGCCGTTCTTCTTGACGATGCCGATGAGGAGGATGATGCCGATGATGGCGACGACGCTGAGATCCTGGTGGAAGAGCATGAGCGCCAGCAGCGCGCCCACACCGGCCGAGGGGAGCGTAGAGAGAATCGTGACGGGGTGGATGAAGCTCTCGTAGAGAACGCCGAGCACGATGTAGACGGTGACGAGTGCGGCGAGAATGAGCAGGGCTTCGTTGGAAAGTGAATTTTTGAACGCGGCGGCGGTGCCCTGGAAGGAGGCCTGCAGGCTGGCCGGGAAATGCAGTTGATCGGAGGCCTTATCGATGTCGGTGATTGCGGTCCCGAGTGAGGCGTTGGGCGCCAGGTTGAAGGACACGGTCACGGCAGGAAACTGCCCCTGGTGATTGATAGAGAGCGATTCGATGGTGCTGGTGGCCTGCGTGAATGCGCTGAGGGGAATGGCGTGCGTACCGGCGCTGGAGGTCGTGGCATTGGGGGTGGTGCCGGCGACGGAGCCGCCGTTGATGGAAGACGCGCCCTGGACGCTGGAGATGCCCCCGATGGCCCGGGCAGGGGAGGCGAGCACGCCGGAGGAGGCCGTGTATTTTGTCCCGGTGGTGAGGGCGTTGGAGCCGGCCGAGGCTGAGGCCGCCGATGAGAAGGATGTCACGGCCCCTGCTCCGCTGGCGCCCGCCGAGGCATTGCCCTGGATGTAGAGATCGCCGAGGTTGGCGGGATCCTGCGCCCACTGCGGAGCGGTTTCGAGCACGATGTGGTACTGGTTCAGCTGAGTGTAGAGGGTACTGATGAGGCGCTGGCCGTAGGCGTCGTAAAGGGTGTTGTCGATGGTGGCGGGTGCGATGCCGAGGCGAGAGGCGGTCACGCGATCGATCATGAGCGAAACCGCGCGCCCGCCGGTCTGCTGATCGGTGGCCACGTCTTCGAGCACATCGATCTTCTTCAGCTGGGCGACGAACTTGTCGGTCCACTCGTTCAGCTCGTTCACGTCAGGATCTTCGAGCGTGTACTGATACTGGGTGCGGCTGACGCGGTCGTCGACGGTGATGTCCTGCACCGGCTGCATGTAGAGGTGCATGCCGGAGACGCCGCCCAGTTTGTTCTGCAGGCGGCGGATCACGTCCGACGCGGTGATACCGCTCGGCGAACGCTCATCGAGCGGCTTGAGGTTAATGTTAATGCGGCCGCTGTTCAGCGTGGTATTGATGCCGTCAGTGCCGATGAAGGACGCGAGACTTTCGACCGCCGGGTCGCGCAGGATGACGTCGGCGAGCTGCTGCTGTTTTCGCGCCATGGCGTCAAAGGAAACATCCTGCGGCGCCTGCGTGATGCCCTGGATCACGCCGGTATCCTGCACCGGGAAGAAGCCTTTGGGGATGACGATATAAAGGAAGATGGTGAGCACCAGGGTGCCCAGCGCCACCAGCAGGGTGATGGTCTGGTAGCGCAGCACGACGCGCAGGGTGCGGCCGTAAAACGCGATCATGTTGTTGAATATGCGCTCGGACACGCGATAGAAGCGCGACTGCTGCTCAGCCGGATCGTGGCGCAGGATGCGGGAGCACATCATGGGCGTGAGGGTGAGCGATACGACCGCGGAGATCAAGATGGTGACGGCCAGGGTCACGGCGAATTCGCGGAAGAGGCGGCCCACGACGTCACCCATAAAGAGCAGCGGGATGAGCACGGCGATGAGCGACACGGTCAGAGAGATGATGGTGAAGCCGATCTGCTCCGCGCCGGTCAGCGCCGCCTCCATGGGGCTCATACCTTCTTCGAGATAGCGCGCGATGTTCTCGATCATCACGATGGCGTCGTCGACCACGAAGCCGGTGGAGATGGTGAGGGCCATCAGCGAGAGGTTGTCGAGGCTGTAGCCGAGCATGTACATCGCCGCGAAGGTACCGACGAGCGAGAGCGGGACGGCCACGCTGGGAATGATGGTGGCGTAGAGGTTGCGCAGGAAGAGGAAGATGACCAGTACCACCAGACCGATGGTGAGCATCAGTTCGAACTCGACATCGTTCACCGACGCCTGAATGCTGGTGGTCATGTCAGTGAGGGTGCTGACGCGGATCGACGCGGGGAGATTGGTCTCCAGCTGGGGAAGAATTTTCTGGATGCTGCGAACGACGGTGATGGTGTTGGCGCCGGGCTGGCGCTGGATGTTGAGGATGATGGCCGGCGTCTTGTTCATCCATGCAGCCTGCTTCGTGTTCTCGACGCCATTGACGACGGCGGCGACGTTATGCACGAAGACGGGCGCGCCGTTGCGGTAGGCGACGACCACGTCGTTGTACTGGCTGGCCTCGGTGAGCTGATCGTTGGAGTCGATCTGGTAGTCCTGGCGGGGCCCGTCGAAATTGCCTTTGGCGGAGTTAACGCTGGCGCTGACCAGGGCAGTGCGCAGGTCCTCCATGTTGAGGCCGTAGGCCGCGAGCTTGACCGGGTTCGCCTGGATGCGGACCGCTGGCTTCTGGCCGCCGCTGATGCTGACGAGCCCCACTCCGGCGATCTGGGCGATTTTGGGCGCCAGGCGGGTGTCGACCAGGTCTTCGACCTGCGACAACGGCATGGAGTCCGACGTGATTGCCATGGTCAGGACCGGCGCGTCGGCTGGGTTCGTTTTGTTGTAGACCGGCGGCGCGGGCAAATCCGAGGGGAGGTACGAACCACCGCCGTTGATGGCCGCCTGCACTTCCTGCTCGGCCACGTCAATGGACATGGAGAGGCTGAACTGCAGCACGATGACCGAGACGCCTCCGGCGCTGGTGGAGGTCATCTGGCTGAGGCCCTGCATTTCGCCGAACTGGCGCTCGAGGGGTGCGGTGATGGTGGTCGCGGTAACGTCGGGGCTGGCGCCCGGATAGAAGGTGAGGATCTGGATGGTCGGGTAGTCGACCTCAGGGAGCGCCGAGACGGGCAGCTGGGTGTAGGCGACGATGCCCACCAGCAGAATCGCGGCCATCAGCAGCGAGGTGGCCACCGGCCGCAGGATGAATGGGCGAGACGGGCTCACGGAGCGTTGCTCTCGTCGGAGGACGACTCCGGAATGTTGGCGTTCGAAAGAGAGACGTCGGACTGGTCCTGCAGCTTGTCGAAGCTGCTGTTCGCCACCATGGTGCCGGAGGGGATTCCCTCGACCGCGGTCCAGCCATTGTCGGTGATGCCGGTCTTTACCTCCTTGACCTCGACGTGGTACTTCGCTGGCGAGCCGCCCTGGCTGCCTGCGCCGCCGGGGCCTGCGCCCTGCTGCACGCCGCCGCTGGGCCCACCGGCGCCGCCAGCGGCACCGCCGGCGTGCCGGCCGCCGCCTCCCTGACCGGCGTTGCCGCCGGGTTTGGCTCCATTGGCCTGCTGATTGGGTCCGGCCTGGGCCGATGCGGCATTTGGATTGCCGGGTCCGGGCTTGATGAGATAAACGAAGGCAACGTCGCCGTTATGCTGGATGGCCGACGAAGGCACCATGATCTGGTTCTCGAGGGTGTTGACCAGCAGCCGCGTGTTCACGAACTGATTGGGAAACAGTGCCGCGTCGGAGTTCGGGAACTGCGCCCGCAGCTTGACGGTGCCGGTGGTGGTATCGATCAGGTTGTCGACCGTCATCAGCTTGCCGCCAGCCAGCTTCGAGGAGCGGTCACGGTTCCATGCATCGACGCTGAGCTGCTTGCCGTGGCGCATCTGGTCGACTACCTGGTCGAGATTGTCCTCGGCGACGGTAAAGATCACGGTGATGGGCTGGATCTGGGTTACGACCACCAGGGTATTCGTCGAGTTGGCGGTGACGAGATTGCCGGGGTCGACGAGGCGCAAGCCGACGCGCCCGTTAATGGGCGAGACGATGTGGCAGTAGCCCAGCTGCACAGTGGCGTACTGCACGTTGCCCTCGTCGTTTTTGACGGTGCCCTGATCCTGCAGGACGAGCTTTTCCTGATCCTCCAGGGTCTGGCGGGGAATGGCGTTCTTCGCCCAGGCGGTTTGATAGCGGGCGAGATCCATCTGGGCTTCGGCGAGGAGATTCTGATCGCGCTCCAGGGCTCCCTGCGACTGCGCCAGCTGCGCAGCATAGGTACGCGAGTCGATGTCCACGAGCGGATCGCCCTGCTTCACGTACTGGCCTTCGCGGTAGTGCACGGCGGTGACGACGCCGGTGACCTGGGCGGTCATGTAAGCCGTGTAAACCGGAGTGACGGTGCCGATGGCTTCCAGATAAACGCCCAGGCTGCCCGTTTTGGAGGTCGCCGGCACCACCGGGATTGACATACCGGGAACTACGCCGCGCCGGCCGCCGCCGCCTCCTCCTCCGCTCATCACCGCGGCCTGGTTTTTCTTGCTGTAGGAGAAGACCCAGTAAAAGAGCAATCCAAAGGCGAGCAGGACGACCACCCAGATCCAGCGATGGCGCCGCCGTTTGGGTGGATCCGTCGTCGGAGGCAGCTGATGGTCCGGCGGAGCGATGGAAGAAGAGGGTTCAGGGCTCATCTATTTGTGTCGTCTGATTCGTTCAAAGTGGATTTTCCCGAGGGGAGCAGCGAAGCCGCCTGAGGGAACAGGCGACGATCGTAAAACGTGCGCCAAATCCGGAGTTTAACACCGCGTTGCGACGGTCCGTTTCGCAGCCGGAAATACACGAGGTTCACCCGGCAGCCCGGCACGAAAAGGGTCCTCTGATCCCGCAGGGTCAACGAATATAAAGACGGACGAATGGCCTAATTTGTCGCAATCCGGGGCGCCGATGGTGGCAGGGTAGCCGCCAGCATGCCGGAAACAGGGAGCGATCGAGGCGGGGTTCTGCCAGGAGGCAGGGGCCTCAACGAACGCCTGGGGAGGCCGCCTGCCAGGATACTATCGAAAACATTGGTAACAACTTACGCCTGATGCGCGCGCATCCAATCCAATACTCCGGCGTCGTGTGCCGCGATTGCGTTTCTTCCACCTTTTTCTGCGACTCTCATGAGCGGCAAAAGTAATTCAACGACCCACAACGCGTGGGGCGATCGGATTCGCGCCCTGCGCAATGTGCCGCCGGTCCTGCGGATTCTGTGGGAGTCCGGCCCCGCCGTTGTTACATGGGGATTCATTCTGCGGGTGATCGTGGCGGCCATGCCATGGTCGATCGGCTGGGTGGCGCACCTCATTATTAATGGCGTCGATCTGGCGCTGCACCATCAGCCGCTGCCCGCGGACTACTGGTGGATCGTGGCCAGCGAAGTTGCGCTGGCCCTGATCTTCAGCGCGCTCACGCGCGCCATCGATTACACCGACTCGCTGCTGGCCGATCGCTACACGCACCACGTGAGCATCGAGGTGATGCGCCAGGCCGCGCGGCTGGACCTGACCACTTACGAGGACCCCGACTTCTACGACCGCCTGGAGCGCGCGCGGGTGCAGGCCACCGACCGGCTGGCAATGATCCAGCAGATGGGCCGGCTGTTTCTGCAGGTGCTTACGACGCTGATCTGGAGCGCGCAACTGGTCTACTACTCTCCCTGGCTGATGCTGCTGCTCATCGCTAGGCGTGCTGCCGTCGTTCTTTGGCGGAGACGCATTTTGCCTTTCTCGGCTACGCGAAGAATTTCCGCCAGACCCCCATCAAGCGGGTGATGGACTACCTGCGCATGGTGGGGGGCAGCAAGGAAGCCGCCAAGGAACTGAAGCTCTTTAACCTGAGCGAGTACCTGACGAACCGGTTTGCGAGGCTCTCCGAGCAGATCTTCCACGAGAACGTGAACCTCTCGAAGCGCAAGTTGCTGTGGGGCGGGCTGCTGTCGCTGCTGGGGACGTGCGGCTACTACGGAGCTTATGTCTTCGCCATTTGGGAAGCCCTGCACGGCAAGTACAACATCGGCGTCTTCTATCTGATTACGACGGCGATCCAGCAGGCCAGCGGCAACCTGCAGCAGGCATTCTCGACGGCGTCCGGCATCGCGGATCAGGCGCTCTTCCTCACCGATCTGATCGGCTTCTTTGAGCTGAAGCCGGTGGTGCAGTCGAAGCCGAATGCTTTGCCAGCGCCTCGGCCGATTCGGCGTGGGTTCGAGTTCCGCAACGTGTCGTTCGCTTACCCCGGCACGGAGCGGCGGGTGCTGAAAAACTTCAACTTCACCATCGAGCCGGGGCAGCGCGTCGCTCTGATCGGTGAAAACGGTCAGGGCAAGACGACCGTCGTCAAGCTGATCACGCGCCTCTACGATCCGACTGAGGGTCAGATCCTGCTCGACGGCGTCGATCTGCGCGAGTACGACCTGGACGACCTGCATCGGGAGATGGGCGTGATCTTCCAGGACTTCATGCGCTACGAGATGACGGTGAAGGAGAACATCGGCGTCGGCCACATCGAAGTGGCGCACAGCGACGAGGACATTCGCGCGGCTGCGGAAAAGAGCCTTGCCGCCGAAGTGGTGAAGAAGCTGGCGGGCGGCTACGACCAGATGCTCGGACGACGCTTCGTGAGCGGCGTGGATCTCTCGGGCGGCGAGTGGCAGCGGATCGCGCTGGCCCGGGCTTACCTGCGCGACGCGCAACTGCTGGTCCTCGACGAGCCGACGGCTGCTCTGGACGCGAAGAGCGAGCTGGAAGTTTTCGAGCGCTTCGCCGAGCTGACCGCCGGAAAAATGGCGCTGCTGATTTCGCACCGCTTCTCAACGGTGCGCATGGCGGACCGCATCGTAGTACTGTCGGGCGGGCGGCTTGTGGAAGAAGGAACCCATCAGCAGCTGATGGCGCTGGGCGGGCAGTACGCCGCGATGTTCGAGATGCAGGCAGCGAGCTATCGCTAAGAGGCTGGTGGAGTAGTGTTTATGACGGATCAGGTGACGATGATCAACGAGCAGCGTTTGCGGGACGCGGGTTTGGCGCCGGATCAACTGCGCGCCGCGGCCCGCGAAGATACGCATCGCTGGGGCACCGTCCACGGGTCCAGGGATCTGGGCGCTTTCGACCGGCGGGTGGAGGCGGCTACGGCGGCGTCTGGAAACACTCTTTGAGGACCTCGATTCTCTGCCCACGCAGGGCTGGCCTGGGCCTGAGCCGCTGCTGGAAATCCGCGAAAATCCGCGCATGATGCGCTCGGTGCTGGACGAACTGCGCACGGTTCGCCGCAAGCTGCGCCGGCTGCCGCATGCGATCACCGCCGATCACCGGGATGAGCCTCGTGCCGTCACCGTCGGCTCGGCTTACCTTGCCGCCAGCGGCTCGGTGTGGAACGCGGATGCCCTGCGCATTTATCTTGACGAACTGCAGCGCGCCGAGGCTCTGCTGCTGGAAGAGCTGTGGGTTCTGCCGGTGGCACTGCGTTTTTGTCTGCTGGAGTCGATTCTCGATCAGGCGACAACGCGCTTCGAGGCTCTCTCTTTCAGCGATGGTGCTCCGCATTTCGAGGGCCCGGCGGGCGATCCGGCGTTTGCCAAGCTGCTGACGGCGCGGATTCAGTCTCTGCGGGAGATTGCATACGTCGACTGGTTCTTCGTCATTGAGCCGCTGGTGGTCTTCGATGCAGTGCTGCGCGAGGATCCCGCCGGGGCGTATGCGCAGATGGACTTCGACAGCCGCGAGGTCTATCGCAAACAAGTATCGCGCATCGCTCGGTTTTCCGAATGCACGGAGACGGAAGTTGCGCGCCGGGCGATCAACCTGGCGGTTGCCGCGAAAGAGCAACCCGTGGTGGATGGGCGCATCTATCTGCGCCGCGCTCACGTGGGTTATTACCTCATCGACCATGGTTTTGAAGAACTGAAGGCGAAGATCGGCTACCATCCGCGCATCGTCGACCGCATTCGCGATGGGCTGCGCCGCTATTCCGACGATTTCTATATCGGCGGCATCGAGGTTCTCACCGTCATTCTGATCGCGGCGGTGCTGCTGCCGCTGATTCCGAACTACTCGATTTTCGGAGGGCTCACGTTCGCCTTCCTGCTGTTGCTGATTCCGGCGACGCAGGGCGCCGTTGACCTGATCAACAACACGATCTCGTCGGTGTTTCGGCCGCTGCCTCTGCCGAAGATCGATCTCACCGACGGCATTCCCGCCGACTACACGACGATGGTGGCGATTCCGACCCTGCTGCTGAATGAGAATCAGGTCCGCGAGCTGGTGCAGGAGCTCGAGGTCCGCTGCCTGGCCAATCCGGATCCCAATCTGCACTTCGCGCTGCTGACGGATCTGCCCGACTCCGTGAGCCGCCCGCGCGAAAACGATATCGATCCGCTGGTCATCCTGGCGGTGCGGCTGATCAATGAGCTGAACGACCGCTATAAAGGCCAGAAGAAGTTCGGCCGCTTCCTGCTGCTGCATCGGCACCGCATCTTCAACGCGCGCCAGGGTGTGTGGATGGGCTGGGAGCGCAAACGCGGCAAGCTGCTCGACCTGAACAACCTGCTCACCGGCCATTTCGACGCCTTCCCGGTGAAAGCCGGCGATACCAGCGTGCTGGGCAAGGTGCACTACATCATCACGCTGGATTCCGACACGCAGCTGCCGCGCGGCACGGCGCACGCGATGGTGGGCGCGATGATGCATCCCCTGAACCGCGCCATCATCGACCCGGATCGCCGCATCGTCACCGACGGATACGGAATCCTGCAGCCGCGCGTCGGCGTCAGCGTACATTCCGCAGCGCAGTCGCGCATGGCGAACATCTACTCCGGGCAAACGGGGTTCGACATTTACACGCGCGCGATCTCCGACGTCTATCAGGACCTGTACGCCGAGGGCAGCTTCACCGGCAAAGGCATCTACGAGGTCGCCACGCTGCACACAGTGCTGGAGAAGCGCTTTCCTCGCAATGCCCTGCTGAGCCACGATCTGATCGAAGGCGCCTACGCCCGCGCCGGCCTTTTGACCGACGTGGAAGTGATCGACGACTACCCTTCGCACTACAGCGCCTACACACGGCGCAAGCATCGCTGGGTGCGCGGCGACTGGCAGATCGTGCAGTGGCTGTTCACGCGGGTGCCGGATGAGACGGGCCATTACGTGCGCAACCCGATCTCGACGATCTCGCGCTGGAAGATTCTTGACAATCTGCGGCGCTCGCTGGTCGAGCCGGTGACGATGGTACTGCTGGTTGCGGGATGGCTTGGCCTGCCGGGCGGCGCGATCTACTGGACACTCGTCACCCTGTTCATCATGTTCGTTCCGGTTTTTGTCCAGCTGGTGTTCGGTCTGGGCCGGTCGATGTTCAGCGAACAGGAGAGCGCGGCGCAGGACGTGGTATCGGGATTCCAGCAATCGCTCGCGATCACGCTGCTGACCCTCGCTTTTCTGCCCCACCAGACCATGATGGCCATCGACGCGATCATCCGCGCCGTGGTTCGTCGCATGATCACCGGGCAGCGTCTGCTGGAATGGGAAACGGCGGCGGAAGCCGAATCGTCGCACCGCCGCTCCTCGACGGTCGATCGCTATCTCGCCTTCACGCCGCTGGTCGCCGTCCTGATTGGAGCCGTGGTCGCGATTTTCCATCCGGTTGCGCTCATTCCTGCCGTTCCCATCCTGCTTCTGTGGGGTTTTGAAAACGACATCACCCGCTGGCTGAACCGGCCTCCGCGCGAGCCGCGCCAGCAGCTCAATCAGGAAGACGATTTGTTCCTGCGCGAGTACTCGCTGCGGGTGTGGCGGTTCTTCCATGAGTTCGGGGGCGAACGCCACAATTACCTCATCCCGGACAACGTCGAGGAAGACGGCCTCTTTGAAGCGGCGCGCGTGTCGCCAACGAATCTCGGCCTGCTCTTCAACGCTCGCCAGGCGGCGTGCGAATTTGGCTTTTTAACCGCGCCGGAGTTCGCCGATCTGATGCAGCGCAGCTACGCGACCATGGCTAAGCTGCCTTTGTATCGCGGCCATCTTTATAACTGGTACACCACGGACACGCTGGAGCCGCTGGAGCCGATCACCGTGTCTTCGGTCGACAGCGGCAACTTCGTCGCTTCGCTGTACACGCTGAAGACGGGCGCGGTGGCGCTGCTGAAGCGCCCGCTGCTGGAATCGCGGTTGTTCGCAGGTCTGGAGACGCATCTGCGTCTGCTGAAGTCACTCAAAGGGCTGCCGGAATCTGTGGCCCAGCTTCGCATTCCAGGCGAAAAAGTTACGCCTGACGAGTGGCTGACGTGGACCCTGGCGCCGGAGACGCTGGCGGCGTTTGAGAATCTGCCGCCCTACACGCAACCCTCGCTCGACGAGACTCTTTACTGGACCAACGAAGTCCGCTCACGGATCGAGGCCATCGCGACGCTGGTCCGCGAGTACGCGCCGTGGCGCAACCCGGCCTACGCCCCGATTCGCGCCATCGTGAACGAGCGCCTCGCCGGCGATGGTCCTTTCCGCGCCTTCGTGACCGATCCCGAGGCAGCGCTGTTGCCGCCGCTGCAAGAGGCACCGGCCGTCGCCGAAGCCCTCGCGCAGCGCCTCGGCGGGCCCCAGCCGCTGCCGGAGTCTGCTGAAACCGCCGCCCTCATCGAACAGCTGCGAGTTGACGTCACCGCCGCAGCGAGCCGTCTTCGCGCGCTTGTGAAGAGCCTGAACTTTGTCTCAGAAGAGGCGGGGCGCATCGCCGACGAAACGGATTTTGCCTTCCTGGTGAACAAGGACCGCCTGCTGCTCTCGATCGGCTACGAGTTCTCGACCGGCAAGATCCACTGGGCGTGCTACGACATGCTTGCTTCCGAAGCGCGTATCGCGACCTACATCGCGGTCGCGCGCGGCGAGCTGACGCAGCAGGGGTGGTTCAAGATGTCGCGTCTTCACACCCAGGCCTACGGCTGCTCGGTGCTGCTCTCCTGGACCGGCACCATGTTCGAGTACCTGATGCCGGCGCTGTGGATGCGCAGTTACCCTGAAACGCTGCTCACGAAGTCGCTGCTGGGCGCGGTGGAGATTCAGCGCGCTTTCGCCCGAGCCAATAACCTGCCCTACTGGGGAATTTCGGAATCGGGATACGCTGCGAAGACCGATCAGGGCCACTATCACTACCAGGCGTACGGCATTCCGCAAATCGCGCTCAAGTGGGACGCGACGGCGGGCCCGGTGATCTCGCCCTATTCGACATTCCTTGCGCTGAACGTGGAACCGGCGGCGTCGATCCGCAACCTGCGCCGCATGGCCGGCGAGGGATATACCGGCGCGTATGGCTTCTACGAAGCGATCGACTTCACCGGCGACAAGCCCGTGGCGGTGCGCGAGTGGATGGCGCATCACCAGGGCATGTGCATCATGGGCCTGCTGAACCTGCTCGAAGACAACGCGGTGCAGCGCTGGTTCTACGACAACCCGCAGATGCGATCCGTCGAGCTGCTGCTGCACGAAAAGCCGATGCGCGAGGTGAAGTCGAAATCGGCGCCCGCTCCCTCCGCGGCAAAGAAGGCGAAGAAGCCCGCCGCGCTGAAGAAGGCGGGCTAACTTCGCTCCTGCGGCTCCGGCGGTGCCCCCTCCCCCCTCCCAGCAGATGCGGGAAGTGCACTGAAAACAGGCGGGTTAGTCTGTGTTGTCGAGTTTGCCAACTGCACTGTTGTCCCGGATGGCGAGACCCGGCGGTGCCCTTTGGCTACGGGCGACGTTGGCTGCCGACTCACCGCCCATTTCCATCCACTGCCAGCGTCTTTCGATGGCAGTCGTACACGGCGAGGACTTTGCCCGCGCGGTTTGGATCCGTGGACCAGGTCTTCGACACTTCCGTGATGAACTGGTCGCCGGTCGCAGCTCCCAGCGCTGCTTTGTAATTCGGATACGCCGCGCTGAGCGAGTGCAGCAGAGTCATCCGCTCGCGGAAGCAGGCGGACCAGTCCGCGAACCTGACCCAGTTCGCCTGGACGGAAACCCAGGCACCGTGCAGGTACTCCCGCGTGGGCAGGGCGATCGTGTCGGTTCCGGCCAGGGCCGGGTGAGACTGCTTTTGCCCGAAGAGGTTGTTGGCCTCAACTGCGAGGTGCGACATGCCCCAGCCGGACTCCAGAGCGGCCTCGCAGCGCGGCGTATTCGGGAAACAGATGTCCTGCCTGTCGGGCCGCAGCGGCCGCCTTGATCAAAAATTCTTCCTGAACCGCTCCCATCGTTGCTTTCTCCTTTCGCACGCAATAAGAAAGGCGGAGCCATGGTGGGCATCCGCCTGCTTTTTCTTCCAGATTTTATTGTCGGTGGAACCGCCGGGAGGATTCAAGCAAATTGTGAGGCTTCAGCAATCGAAGGTCACGTGACGGACGTGCTGTTGCTCACGGCTGGCTAATTGGCTCGCTCTGCCGGCTCGTAACCCAGGTTCGGGCCGAGCCAGCGCTCCACCTCAGCGATGCTCATGCCTTTGCGCTCGGCGTAGTCGGTCACCTGGTCACGATCGATTTTGCCGACGGTGAAGTAGCGCGACTGCGGATGCGCGAAGTAGAGGCCGCTCACACTCGATCCCGGCCACATTGCGAACGATTCGGTGATCTGGATTCCCGTTTTCGCCTCGACATCGAGCAGGCGCCAGATGGTGCCCTTCTCCGTGTGGTCGGGGCACGCGGGATAGCCCGGGGCTGGGCGGATGCCGCGATATTTTTCGGCGATGAGGTCGTCGCTGCTCAGATGCTCAGCGCAGCCGTAGCCCCATTCCTGGCGCACGCGCTTGTGCAGACACTCGGCGAAGGCCTCGGCCAGGCGATCGGCGAGCGCCTCGGCCATGATGGCGTTGTAGTCGTCGTGCTGCGCCTTGAACTTCTCGACGAGCTGCCGGAGGCCGAAGCCGCTGGTGACGGCGAACGCGCCGATGGTGTCGTTAAGCTGCGTTTCTTTCGGCGCGATGAAATCCACCAGCGAGCGGCACGGCTCGCTGCCTTCGCGATTTGCCTGCTGGCGCAGGAAATATAACTTCGTCTGGACGGTTGCTCGTGTTGCGTCGGTGTAGAGCTCGACATCGTCGCCGACCGCATTCGCGGGAAAGAGCCCGTAGACTGCGCGCGCGGTCAGGAGGTTTTCGTCGATGATGCGATCGAGGAGCGTTTGCGCCTCGGCGAAGAGCTGGCGCGCCTGCGCTCCCTGCCTCTCGTCATCGAAAATGCGCGGGTAGACACCCTTGAGTTCCCAGGTGTGGAAGAACGGGCTCCAGTCGATATAGTTCCGCAGTTCGGCCAGTGGGAAGTTGTCGAGCACGCGCACGCCGGTGAACGAGGGAGTCGCGATGTCTTCGGATTTCCACTCGATCGGCGTCCTGCGCGCACGCGCCTCGGCCAGTGAGACCATCGGCTGCTTCGGTGTGGCGTGCGACTTGCGCACCGCCGCGTAGTCCAGCCTGAGCTGCGTGACGAAGTCGGCCTTGTTCTCCTCGCTCAGCAGGCTGGTGGTCACGGGAACGGCGCGGCTGGCGTCGAGCACGTGGACGACCGGCTCGCTGTAGTGGGGGGCGATCTTGATTGCTGTATGCGCGCGGCTCGTGGTCGCGCCGCCGATGAGCAGAGGCAGCTTGAACTCCAGGCGCTCCATCTCGCGGGCGACGTGCACCATTTCGTCGAGCGAGGGCGTAATGAGTCCGCTGAGCCCGATCAGGTCGGCCTTCTCGGCTTTCGCGCGCTCGAGGATCTTCTCCGCCGGGACCATGACGCCCATGTCGATCACTTCGTAGTTGTTGCAGGCGAGCACGACGCCGACGATGTTCTTGCCGATGTCGTGGACGTCGCCCTTCACCGTGGCGAGCACGATTTTTCCCTGCGCCTTCACTTCCTGACCGGCCGCCACCATCGCTGCCTTCTCCGCTTCCATGAACGGAGTCAGCCAGGCGACCGCCTTTTTCATCACGCGTGCCGACTTCACGACCTGGGGAAGAAACATCTTGCCGGCGCCAAACAGATCGCCGACCACGCCCATGCCATCCATGAGCGGGCCTTCGATCACCGCCAGCGGGCGCCCCAGTTTTTGCGCGCGCCTCCTCCGCATCGGCTTCGATGTAGGCGTCGATGCCCTTGACCAGGGCGTGTGTGAGGCGCGCCTCGACGGTGCCGTGACGCCACTCTTCAGCTTGTTTCTCGACAGCTGCGGAGTCAGTGCCGCTGGCTTTGATCTGCTCGCCGTAGATCACCAGGCGCTCGGTTGCGTCGGGACGGCGGTTCAGCAGCACATCCTCGACCAGCGTCTTCAGCTCCGGATCGATCTCCTCGTAGATCTCCAGCTGGCCGGCGTTGACGATGCCCATGTCGAGGCCGGCGCCGATGGCGTGGTAGAGGAAATGCCGCGTGCATTGCCTCGCGGACTTTATTGTTGCCGCGGAAGCTGAAGGAGATGTTGGAGACGCCGCCGCTGACCTTGGCGTGCGGCAGGTTCTCCTTGATCCATTTGGCCGCGCGGATGAAGTCGACGGCGTAGTTGTTGTGCTCCTCCATGCCGGTGGCGACGGTGAGGATGTTGGGATCGAAGATTATGTCTTCGGGCGGGAAGCCCACCTCGTCGACGAGAATGCGGTAGGCGCGCTCGCAGACGCGGATGCGATCTTCGAAGGTCGCGGCCTGGCCCTGCTCATCGAAGGCCATCACGACGACCGCCGCGCCGTACTTCAGCACCTTTGCTGCGTGCTCGCGGAACTTCGCTTCGCCTTCCTTGAGCGAGATGGAGTTGACGATGCCCTTGCCCTGCATGCATTTCAGGCCGGCCTCGATCACTTCCCACTTGGAGGAGTCGACCATGAAGGGGACGGCGGCGACCTCGGGTTCGCTGGCGAGCAGTTGCAGGAAGCGCGACATGGCGGCGACACCGTCGATCATGCCCTCGTCCATGCAGATGTCGATGACGTTGGCGCCGTTTTCTACTTGCTGTCGGGCGATGGAGACGGCTTCTTCGTACTTCCCTTGCTTGACGAGCTTCGCGAATTTCGGCGAACCGGCGACGTTGGTGCGCTCGCCGATCATGATGAAGACGTTCTGCTGCTGGGTGAAGGGGCGGGAGCCGGAGAGGCGGAGCGGGAGGAAATCTGGCGAGCGGATCTCCACTTCGGGAGCAGGATCCGGCGCCCGGTGCCCGGTACCCGGTGCCCTGTCCTCAAGCGCTCGCGGCTGCTGATTCTCCAGCGCCTTCGCGATGGCGGCAATGTGCTCCGGCGTATTGCCGCAGCAACCGCCGGCGATGTTGATGAGGCCGCCGCGCGCAAAATCGCCGAGATACTTCGCCATGTCGCTCGGACCGAAGTCGAATCCTGTGGGCGACAGAGGATTGGGCAAACCCGCGTTGGGATAGGCCGAGATGGCGACGTCGGCCTTCTCCGACAGCTCTTCGAGGAAGGGATACATGAGGTCCGGGCCGAGCGAGCAGTTGAGGCCGACGGAGAAGGGCTGGATGTGCTCGACGGCGTCCCAAAAGGCTGGGACGGTCTGCGCGGAGATCATGGTTTCGCCGCCGCGCCCGACTGCTGCCGAGATCATGACGGGGAGTTCCTGGTTCTTCGCGGTCAGGCCGTCCTCATCGAAGACCTCGCGAATCGCGACGAGCGCGGCTTTCGCGTTGAGGGAATCGAAGATGGTCTCGACGAGCAGCAAATCCGAGCCGCCGGCAATGAGTGCGCGCACTTGTTGCTTATAGGCGGTCTTCACCTGGTCGAAGGTGACGACGCGGAAGCCGGGATCGTCGGCGTCGGGCGAGTTCGAGAGCGAGACGGTGAGCGGCCCGATGGCGCCGGCGACGAAGCGCTGGCGTCCTGTTGCTGTTGCCGATGCGGTCGGCCCATTCGCGGCACTGGCGGGCGGACTGCTCGTTGATCTCCCAGGCGAGGTCGCCGAGGAACTTGTCGTCGATGATCTTTTGATAGAAGGCCGGATCTTTGCGGCCGCCGTGCTCGCGCGGGTCGTCGACGAAGAACTCGCTCTGCGCGATGCTGGTCGCGCCGAAGGTGTTGGTCTCGATGATGTCGGCGCCGGCTTCGAGGAAGCGGCGGTGGATGTCGCCGATCATCTGCGGCTGCGTGAGCGTGAACAGATCGCCGTTATTCAGCAGGTCTTTCTTTGCATCGCGAAAGCGCTCGCCGCGGATGTCGGCTTCCTTCATCTCGTAGGTGCGGATGGTGGTGCCCATGGCGCCGTCGATGATGGCGATGCGCTGTTCGAGAATGGTGCGCAGAGGATGCTGGCTGGTCATATTTTTCAGGCCACCGGAGGGAAGGCGGCACGAAACGCCGGATCGCAAAAGGGGTTAGGCGCTTAGTAACTTTGATGGTATCGAATCGGCGCCCGATTCTCGAATAACGCACCGGTGAAGGGCGCTCCGAGGGCATCCGACGGTCAAATCTGGCTTCCGATGGCGATTATGGCGTGGCGTCGGGCTGGATCACATTGAGGCCTGTCGCCGGATCATGCTTTTTCACCAGCGGTAGCGGATCCACGGTGACAAAGACCTCCAGAAGAGGATCGACATGGGCCTCGAGGATGTGGCCGCCGCGGGTGGTGCCATCCTGGAGGGCTACGACGCAATGCATGTGAACCGAAGGCTTGCCGTCGAGCAGCGCGATATCGCCCACCAGGGAACCTACTTCAACGCGCTGGTCGACTGGATTAACGCGGAACAGCTTTTTCTGCAGGTCGAACCAGGCGAGCTTGACGTCACGGAAATCACCGATAGCGGTGAAATGCGCGCTTTTGACGTCGTACTTTTGCGCAAACTCGGTGAGGCCCGCGTAGGGATCGTCGCCGGGACTGAAGATAACGGCGAAATCGCGCTGACCGGCGTTTTCGCTGAGGAGTTTCACTTTCATGCCTGGGGCGGAGCCGTGAGGGCCAGCCTGCGCAGGCGAGACATATTCGGGGCTGGTTTGGGCGCTGACGACGAGAGGAGCAGCGAGCAGGAAGGAAAGAAGGACGGCAGGGCGAGCGATTCGATGCATGCGAGGCTCCTGAGTCAGGGATAGAGAAACGGTGGGCGCTGCGGGAGCGCCCAGTAGGGGAATCCCGCCTACTTCACTGAATCGGACTGCGCCGCCAGCTGGCCCGGCATGCCGACCGCGGGCACGAGCATGTCTTCCTTGCGCATGACCAGATTCGTCGCGTTGAGGCTGGCCAGCTCAAAGCCGTGGCCATGCGTGATGGCGTCGGTGGGGCAAGCTTCGACGCAGTAGCCGCAGAAGATGCAGCGGTTGTAGTCGATGTTGTAGACCTTGGCGTAGCGCTCGGCGCTGGAGATGCGCTTCTCGGCGGTGTTTTCGGCCGCTTCTATATAGATACAGTTCGAAGGGCAGGCCGCGGCGCAGAGGAAGCAGGCCACGCACTTTTCGAGGCCGTTCTCGTCGCGCTGGAGGACGTGGGCACCGCGGAAACGCTCCTGCAGCACCGCACCGCGCGTGGGACCTTTGCCGTCGGGGTAGTTTTCGACCTCGGTAGGCTGGAAGATCTCGCGAAAGGTGATGCTCATCCCTTTGGCAATCGCGGCGGCGTTGCGAACGATGGACATACATTAAGTATACGGGGGTTCAGGAGCCAGGATGCGTCCTGGATTGCGTTACCAATGGTATAATCTTACCTGATCTTACCGCGAGGTTCAGGCGATGGAAATCACCAGGCTCTCCTCCAAAGGACAGGTCGTTCTTCCCCTCTCCGTACGGCGAAACCGTAAGTGGGAAGCGGGCATCCAGCTCACCGTCGAAGAAACCAAAGACGGCGTTTTGCTGCGTCCGGCCAAAGCCTTTCCTCCAACGACCGTGGACGAAGTAATCGAAATCCTTAATTCGAGGAAGTACAAGGGCAAGCCGAAGACGATCGAAGAGATGGACGCATCCATTGCGAACGAGGTGAGAAGACGCCGTGCTCGCGGTCGATACTAACGTGCTGGTGCGGTTCCTGGCACGCGATGACGCGGATCAGACCGCGCGAGCCGATAACCTGGTCCGAGCGAACCGGATCTGGATTCCAAAAACCGTTCTTCTGGAAACCGAGTGGGTGCTGCGAGACGGCTATTCCTTCGATCGGCATCGGATTACGACCGATTTTCGCAGCCTGCTTGGGATATCGACAGTGCATGCTGAAGATGAGGGCGCAGTCGCAGAGGCTCTCGACTGGTTTGCCGCCGGCATGGATCTTGCTGATGCCTTACATCTTGCCAGTTCACGGAGCGCCGACGAATTCGCAACTTTCGACAGGAGATTCGCAGTCAGGGCCGCGAAACTGACCTCCGCGAAAGTGCGCACGCTCCCTTAATCCCCGTCGAATCGTCCGCGCCCCATGCTATCCTCAGGGCGAGCGAAAACCATGCGCCACACCCTGTTCAATTCGGCGGTTTTCAGCCGCAAGAGCTGGAACGGGACCTTCGTGCGCGCGATGGCTCCCCGCCGCTACCGTCGCACGCTGCCTACTCGCACGCGACCGAGTCTCTTCGGCAGCGACTAGTCACCGCTGCCACGACACTGATGTCTCAGTGTTGTCCGCGAAGATGACCTCTCTCACCCGCATCGCCATCGTCATCCCGCCGTCCGCCGATGGCTCGATCGCTGAAAACCATTTGCAAGGAGAGACCCATGACCGTCGCAAGCGAAATCCTCCAGAAGTACGGCCCTAAGATCAAAACGCCTCTTCCGGGACCTGAAGCGCGCCGCATCGTCGCAGCCGATGATCGCCTGATCTCGCCCAGCTATACGCGCTCGTATCCGATGGTGGCGAAGCGCGGCCGCGGCGTGCGCGTGGAAGACGTCGACGGCAACGAGTTTCTGGACTTTGCCGCCGGCATCGCCGTCGTCTCGACCGGGCACTGTCATCCTGAGGTGGTCGCAGCGATTCAGCAGCAGGCCGGTGAGCTGATCCACATGTCCGGCACCGATTTTTACTACGAGGGCCTCGTCACGCTTTCGGAGCGCCTTTCCGGCGATTGCGCCCATGCCCGGGCCGCATCGCTTCTACTACGGCAACTCCGGGGCGGAGGCGATCGAGTGCGCGCTGAAGATCGCTCGCTACCACACGGGACGACAGAACATCATCGCGTTCTTCGGGGCTTTTCACGGGCGCACGATGGGTGCGCTGTCGCTCACGGCATCGAAGCCGCAGCAACGGCGCCGCTTTGCGCCTCTGGTTCCTGGCGTTACCCACATCCGCTATCCCTACGCGTATCGCGGTTGTTCGGGCGGTCCGCAGGAAGAAGAAGCCTTCGCGCTGGGGTGCGCGCGGTACATCGAGGAGAAGCTCTTTCACACCACGCTTGCACCGGAGGAAGTCGCTGCGATTTTTGTCGAGCCCATCCAGGGCGAGGGCGGCTACGTGGTTGCGCCGACCATCTTCATGCAGGAGCTGCGCCGCATCTGCGACAAGTACGGCATTCTGCTGGTCGCCGACGAGGTGCAGTCGGGCGCGGGGCGAACCGGCAAGTGGTGGGCCATCGAGCACGCCGGCGTCGAGCCCGACATCGTTTGCATGGCCAAAGGCATCGCTTCCGGCATGCCGCTTGGCGTCTGCATGACGCGCGCCGCCATCATGGACTGGAAGCCGGGCTCCCACGCTTCCACGTTCGGCGGCAATCCGGTCTGCATCGCTGCGGCACTCAAGACGATTGACGTGATCGAACGCGAGGGCATGGCCAACGCCGCACTCCAGGGGGAGAAGATGTTCTCCCGCCTGCGGCAGTGGCCGTCAAGGCATCCGGTGATTGGGGACGTTCGCGGACGCGGGCTGATGATCGGCATCGAGATCGTGAAGGATCAGGGAACGCGCGAGTCGGCGCCGCAACTGCGCGACCGGATCGTCGATCTGGCGTTCGAGCACGGGCTGCTGATCCTGGGCTGCGGTGAGAACTCGATCCGCCTGGCACCACCGCTCATCGTGAACGAGCAGGAGGCGGCCGTTGCGCTGGACATTCTGGAAGAGTGTGTCGGCGTGGCGGAGCAGGAACTGGCGCGACCGGCTGCTATGGCCGATGCGGCGGCCGTCTAGCGGGGCCGTCTGGGAAAGCGGGGCGGGGCCGAATCTTCGGTTCCGCCTTTTTCTATTTCAGCGGCCGCCGGCCGTTTCCGCCGCCAGACGACCGCTTTGTCTGCTTCCCGAAGAAGATGCCCGCCGCCAGGAACACCGCGGAGATGGCCGCGTTGGTCAGCCCCAGGCGCAGTTTTCCGTGGTACATCGCCAGCGCCGCATTCAGAAACCAGACTGCGGCGCCGAGGTACCAGATCCAGTTGAAATTGCGGCTCACTTTCTTATGGGATGCGCCCCCCACGACGCCCGCCAGTCTTTGTGTTCCATACTAAAACGCTACGTTAGCAGACACCGCGACGATGCCGTTTGTTCCACACGACGGTGGGCCAGACCCCTTCCGCCGACACCCCATCCCTCCCTGTGCTACCATCCCTGTTCCTGTGAACGCGGGGTGAATCGGCCTTCGAAATCCCCCTCCTCAGGAACGTTCTTTGTATGCCGGACGAGGATCGACGATCCGCCCGTGCTGGCACGCATTCACGGCGCGCCGGTACCCATCCCGCCTCCGATCAGACGCCATCTGCGACGCCTTCCGGAAATCTCTGCACCGTGGAGTTTGTGCCCGCCGTCACAGTCCTCGACCGCGGATTGATTTCTACTTGCCTGTCTTTGCTGCACGACGTAACCGCGGCCCTGAATGCGCGGGGCGGCAACCCTCTTGTTTTTCCCAAACTCGTTTCTGAAGGAGCAATCCATGAAAACCTACCAGGGAAGTGAGATCCGCAACGTGGCTGTAGTGGGGCATGCGCACAGCGGCAAGACCACGCTCGTCTCCGCTCTGCTGCATGCCGCAAAGATGACACCCAGCCTCGGCCGTGTGGAAGATGGATCGGCCGTTACCGCGTATGACGAAGAAGATGTTGCCCGCGGCACCACGATGCAGAACGCGGTGGCCTTCGCCGAGTGGAACGGCGTGAAGGTGAACTTCATCGATACTCCCGGCTTCCATATGTTTGTCCACGAGGCGCGCGCCGCCATGGCGCCGGTTGAAGCAGCGCTGGTGACCGTGAACGCCGTGACCGGCGTCGAGCCGATGACCGAGCGGGTCTGGAAATACGCTGAGGAATTCAATCTGCCCCGTGCTGTGGTCATCAATCAGATGGACCACCCCCGCGCCGCCGTCTCCGCGGAATCGACGCTGACCGCCCTCGCCGAGCGCTTTGGCCGCCAGTGCGTTCCGCTGCAGCTGCCCATTGCGGACGGCAAAGGTTTTGAAGGTGTCGTCGACCTGGTCACCATGGAGGCGTTCTTCTACACGCCCGGCGGCGACGGTCACGGAAAAATCGGGGAAATTCCCGCGTCGCTGAAGGAACCGGCGCAGCGCGCGCACGAGACGCTGGTGGAGCTGGTGGCGGAAGGCAAAGACGAGCTGATGGAGGAATACTTCCGCGAGGGCACGATCCCGGAGCAGCACCTGATCACCGCGCTGCATGAGGCGATCCGCGAAGATCGCATCTTCCCGGTGCTCTATGCCAGCGGTTTGGCAAATGTCGCCACCGACCATCTGCTGGATTTCCTGAAGGTGTACGCGCCGGCGCCGATCGAGCGCGAACCGGTGGCGGCTCGGGCCGTGCTCCACACCGTCGCTGCCGCTGCAGGCGGGGCGGGCAATGGCGCGGCGGCGACGACGGAAGGACAGTCGCCGGAGATTGTCATGCGCAAAGTGGACGACAAGGAGCCGCTCTCGCTCTACGTCTTCAAGACCATGACCGATCCGTTCGCCGGACGCATCAGCTTCTTCAAGGTGTTCTCCGGCGTGCTGAGAAACGACGCGACGGCACAGAATTACGCGCGGCGCACGGCGGAGAAGTTCTCGCACCTCTCGATCATGCAGGGGCGCACGGCGGTTGCGGTTGGCGAACTGCACGCGGGGGACATCGGCGCCATCGCCAAGCTTCGCGAGACGCTCACTGGAGACACGCTGGGCGATAAGAGCGCGGAAATTTTCTACGAGCCGGTGACCATGCCCGAGCCGGCGATGACGTGGGCCATCGAGCCCAAGTCGCGTGCCGACGAGGACAAGCTGGCTCCGGCGGTTCACAAGCTGATGGAAGAGGACCTGATGGTGCGCTTCTTCCGCGACTCGCAGACGAATGAATTTCTGATCGCTGCAGCGGGCCAGCCGCACATCGAGGCTCTGGTGAGCAAGCTGCGCAAGCGCTATCACACGGAGGTCAACCTCAAAGCGCCACGGGTGCCCTATCGCGAAACCATTCGCGGGCGCGCGGACGCCCAGGGACGCCACAAAAAGCAGACCGGCGGGCATGGCCAGTACGGCGACTGCAAAATAAAACTGGAGCCGATGCCACGCGGCGGCGGTTTCGTGTTCGAAAACGATGTTTTCGGCGGAGCCATCCCGCGCAACTTCATTCCTGCCGTCGAAAAGGGCATCGTGGAATCAGCCGCGCGCGGATACCTCGCCGGCTACCCGGTCGTGGACTTCAAGGCGATCGTCTACGACGGCAGCTACCACGATGTCGACTCCAACGAACTGTCGTTCAAGATGGCCGGCCGCATCGCATTCCGCAAGTGTATGGAGCAAGCTAAACCCGCCCTGCTCGAGCCGATCATGAGCGTGGAGATCGAGGCGCCGCAGGAGTTCGCGGGCGCGCTGATGGGCGACCTGAACCAGCGTCGCGGCCGCGTGCAGGGCATGGAAGGCCTCGGGGCCAATACCATCGTCCGCGCCGAAGTCCCGATGGCGGAGATGCTGACCTACGGGCAAACCCTCACCGCCATGACCCAGGGCCGCGGCAGCTTCCACATGGAGATGAATCATTACGACATCGTGCCGCAGCTGATCGCGGACAAGATCATCGCCAACGCGAAGAAGCCGACGGGAGAAGAAGAGGAAGAGTAGGGCAGGACTTCGACTGCAAACAACAAGGCCCGCCATAACGGCGGGCCTTTGGTTTTCGCGACTCCACTACTGGAACATAGCGCCAACGACCTTGAGGATGGTCATGACGACCCACCATCCCCACACCACCATCGCCGCCTGGCTCTTCTTAATGTTACCGACAATCGTGCAACCGATGGTCAGCAGGATCAGCGCCCAGATGGTGAACACATCAAGGGCGGTTCCGAGGGCAATGATTGTCTTCGGCATATCAGGCGGAAGGTAATACCCGATGTTGGTCCCGACAAAATTCCTCAAATTGAACGACTCCGGGTCGATGAACCAGGTTGTGAGGATGCCCAGAATTCCCTGAATCGACCACGGTAATGTGGCATAGAACCAGACTGCCATCATCTGTCCGAATTTCGCCCGTCCACCGAACCCGAAATTGACCGTCGCCATCAACACCGCAGCCGCGATGACCGCGATCAGCAAGGCGAGCACAGGAGTCGCGTAGAAGATGTACTTAGTGATGTTCGCACCCATCTGCATCGCCCGCGCCTGCTGATCGGACGGCATTTGGTCGATGCGCTCCATCTGCTTCGGGCTCTGCTTGAGTGTGTTCTGGTAGGTTTTATCCCAACCGATCTTCTGCTGGATCACAACGCCAAGCAGGATGGTGACGATCACGCCAATGAGCCACGGCAGCCACCAACTGGAACTGCGTCTCACGTCGGTGAACGTCTTCGACGGCGCAACAAAGGTATCCACGACACGCTGCACTTCGTTCAACGGCTGCACAGACGCGTCAGGTGCAACAGCATCGGCCATAAACATCCCTCCCGGAAGAATTCTGATTGCTGAATCGATCTTTTTGATTTCGAGGAATTGTACTCCCGCCCCCGTCCGATCGAAATGAAAATCCCGGCTGCGCGGCGAACCCGTAAAGGTTCGCGAAGAGCGCGGGAGTTTGCTTACAGCGCTTCGGGGCCGCGCCGCCCACCCCGGTTTCACGCCATTCGCCGCCCAATACGACCGCTGGCGACTCCCTTTCCCACGTACCCTGATCGCCACTTTTTCCCCGCGCCAACGTCAGATACTCTGGTATTGCTCTTTCGATAACCCCCGCAGGTCCGCATGCGCAGTCCAGCCTCTATCGTCGTCGCAGCCAGTTTCATGCTGGTGTTGCCGGTTTTTGCCTCCGCCTCAATTCCCGCGGCCCCCACCCCTCACCATCATCATTCCCATCGCCGGACGACCGTATCATCGCACTGCGGCGGGGTGGCCGGGCATGCCTCTCGCACCGTTCTTGCCAGTCCAGCCTCGGTCGGCTGTCGTGCTTCGATCAGCCCCGGCACGCACTCACGCACATCGGAATCCGCCGCCAGACGCGCCCGCACCCGCCGCGCGGCGCTCACCGTCCGGTCGCCTCAAACCCGGGCCACCATTCCATCCCTGCAGCGCATCCGCTTCGTTCCGCCGCTGCGCGGCTCCCTCGCCTCGCTCATGCGTCAGAACCAGCGCAACGATGCCGAAGGTCTGGTCCGCATCGAAGACGATGCTCAGCTCGATCAACTGGAAACGGCTGGCGAGATCGTCCCGCTGCCTGTCAGTTCTTCACTCCGGGTCAACCCCGATCTTCCTGCCAATCGGCGCTATTGCCGCGCCTGGGCCGCTCGCTTCCTTGCCAATCTCGCGCGCGCCCACTCTGCGCGATTCCACCGCTCGCTGCAGGTCAATTCGGCCGTGCGCACGGTAGACTTCCAGCGCGCGCTGATCGCTGTGAACGGCAATGCGGCGCCGGCCGAGGGCGACATCGCTTCCCCACACCTGACCGGCGCCGCGGTCGATATCGGCAAGAAGGGCATGCCGCTGTCGGAGATCTCCTGGATGCGCGCGTGGTTGCTGCCCCTGCAGGCCACCGGCAAGATCGATGTCGAAGAGGAGTTCTATCAGGCCTGCTTCCACATCACGGTTTACCGCAGCTATGCACCGCCGCCACTGCCGCGGCTGACGGCCCGCCGACGGCACACCAGCACGACGCTGCTGGCCGCGGGCGTGAAGTAATTCGGGACGCCGATAACGGGGTCGGGGCACGGGCCGATTTGCTAAACTGAAATTGCTTCCGGAAGGATGCGACCCTCCCGGAAGGTTGTGCTACCGAAGTAGCAGCAAAAGGACCAGGATAACCACTGCCATCACAAGCCGCCAATCGACGGCAATGGTAATGAGCACTCGCATCCAGGATGATTTCTCACCCAAGGGCCTCACCCCCTTTCATTGGTAACGGCCCGCAGGTCGTTGATGGCGGCCTGCGGACCGTTGGCCCGATTCTCCGAGCCAATTTCAGCGCAGCCGCTTTCGCACTCTGAAAGAAGGTAGTTTCAGACTAAGTGTCGGTACTTAGTGCAACAGATCACCGAAGTGTGCCGAGTTCCGAGAGCGGCCTACGCCCGCTCTGCTTTCACGTCGATGCCCAGTTGCTGGCACTTTTTATAGAAGTGACTCCGCTCCAGGCCCAGAGCCTTCGCCGCGTTGGTGACATGCCCGCCGCTGCGCTCCAGCTCTGCCAATAGCGTCGCCCGCTCGAACTCCGCGACGCGCTCAGCCAGCGGACCACCCGCTCCAACCGCCTCAGCGCGAACCGCCATTCCGCCGCCGACTCCGCTTGATCGCCGTGGCAACGCCATCTCCACCGTCGTTCGATCCACGCTGTCCCCGGCCAGCAGCAGCAACCGCTCGACCGCATTGCGCAGTTCGCGAATATTGCCCGGCCACGCGTACTCCCGCAGCGCCTCGACCGCCTCCGGCGTAAACGGCACCGGCTTCCACCCATTCTGCGCACTCACCTGCCGGGCGAAATACTCCACCAGCGCAGGAATATCTTCCTTCCGCGCTCGCAGCGGCGGCAGCGTGATCGGAAACACGACCACCCGGTGATACAAATCCCGGCGGAAACTTCCCGCCTCCACCATCTCTTCCAGATTCCGGTGCGTCGCCACGACCACACGGACATCGACCGCCACTGGTTTGTCGCCGCCGATGCGCTCCACCTCGGACTCCTCGAGCACGCGCAGCAGCCGCGTCTGCATCGCCAGCGGCATGTCGCCAATCTCATCCAGGAACAGGGTCCCGTGATGCGCCTGCTCAAACTTGCCCGCGTGGCGCTGCGTCGCGCCGGTGAACGACCCCTTCTCGTGGCCAAATAGTTCCGACTCAATCAGCTCGGCCGGAATCGCCGCGCAATTCAGCGTCACAAACGGTCCCGCCGCCCGGGTGCTCTTCTCATGCAGCGTGCGCGCGACCAGTTCCTTGCCGGTCCCCGTTTCGCCGTAGATGCACACCCGCGACTCGCTGTGCGCCACGCGGTCGATCTGCGCCATCACGCGATGCATCGCCTCGCCGGTCCACACCAGTTCATGCTTGCCCACCCGGCGCCGCAACTCCAGGTTTTCAGTCTCCAGCCGCTTGAGCCGCAGCGCGTTCTCCACGGTCAGCAACAGCTTGTCTGTCGAGAGCGGCTTTTCCAGGAAATCCATGGCACCCAGGCGCGTTGCCTTCACCGCCATCTCGATGTGCGCCTGTCCTGACATCATCACCACCGGCGCCGCCACGCCGCTCGCCTTCAGATCCTCAAGCAGAGCCAGCCCATCGCGGCCCGGCATCACCACGTCGGACAGAATCAGATCGAAGGGCCGCGACTTCGCCAGTTCCAGGGCCTTCACCGCGTTATCGCACACGGTGGCCTCGTGCCCAGCCAGACGGAAAGCACGTGCCAGCGAGGCCAGTGTGTTGGCCTCGTCGTCCACGATCAGAATGTCGGCTTTGCTCATCCTCTTCCGTTCTCCACCAGCGGCAGCCCAATCACGAACCGCGCTCCGCCGCCCTCCGCACTCTCGACGGTAATGGTTCCGTTGTGATCGGCCACGACCGACTGCACAATCGCCAGCCCCAGGCCGGTTCCGTGCTGCTTCGTGGTGTAGTACGGCGTGAACAGGCGCTCGCACTCCTCCGGTGTCAAACCGGCGCCGGTGTCGGACACGGAGATACGCGCCGTCTCCTTCGCGCGTACGGCAGACACCGTCAGCGTGCCACCCTCGGGCATCGCGTCCATCGCATTCAGCACAAGGTTCGACAGCGCGCGATGCAGCAGCTCGGAATCTCCCAGGATCGGCAACGGTTCCGCGGCGATCGAGGTCCCCAGCTCGATGTGCTTCTCCTCCAGCGCCGGCCCGTAGAGTTTCACCACGCGCCGCACCGCCTCGCGCGCATCCATCTCCACCGTCTCCGGCTTCGGAAGTTTCGAGAAGTCGCTGAAGCGTCCGACAATCGTCTTCAGGTTATCGATCTCCTCGGTCAGGGTCGCGGTGCTCTCTTTAAACACTTCATCGAACTGCTTCTTCGGCAGCTTCTTCGCGCGCACCATGTTCTCCACGGTGATTTGCAGCGGCATCAGCGGGTTGTTCAGCTCGTGCGCCAGCCGCCGGGCCAGCTCGCGCCACGCTGCCACGCGCTCGGTCTGGACCAGGCGATCGCGCTGTTCGGAAAGCTGCCGCGTCATATTGTTGAAGCTGCGCGCCAGGTCACCCACCTCGTCCATGGCCCGAATATCCACCCGCGTCTCCCAGTCGCCTGCCGCTACGCGTCCCGCCGCGTGCGCCAGGTCCTCGATGGGACGCGAAATGCGCGCGGCAATCCACAGACTCGCCAGCACCGCGAAGATGATCCCCAGCCCCGCAATGCCGTAGGCAACGTCGCGAATATGCCCCTGCACCTCGACCACGCCGCGGCGCGAGTTCGCGATCACCAGCACCGCCAGCACATTCCCGTCCGGCGCCTTGAGCGGGATCGCGGTCACGCTCATGCTGTCTTCGCGGCGCTTCGTCGGATAGACCACGCCTTCGGCATTGCGCCCGTTCGTTCGCGCGTCATCCACCAGCGCCTGGTAATGCCCCGCGTCCTTCAGATCGTCCGTCTGCCCGGCGAAGTTGTGCGCATCGAACGGCCCCGAGACGTTGCGATAGATCAGCAACTGCGTTCCCGCCGGCACAGAAAAATCCTTCAGGAAACCCGCATCGAGCTGCCGCCCACCCACGACAAAGATTGGTGGATCGGAGCCGGCCACCGTCCTCGTGGCAAACAACCCAATCTGCGAAGTCCCATCCGGCAGTTCCTCCTGCTTCAGAAACGCGGGCCTCCCTGCCGCGGCAATCGCCGGCTCCTTGTAGCCGAAACGCGCCGTCCACTGCAATGACGAAATGATGCTCCCGTCGTGCGCGACCAGTTCCAGATACTCCAGCCGATACTCCTGCGCCAGGGGCAATGCCACGGTTAAATACGTCGCGCTGTCTCCGCCGTTGTTCAGTTCGAACGCAATCCGCTTCAACACATCGCTGGACGCCATGCGGTCCATCACCGCGGCCGTATCGCTGGCCCGTTGGTTGAACTCGTGCTGAAACTGTGCCACCAGCAGATCGGTCTGCTGACGGTCCATGGCTTCAAAAACGTGGCCGATGCGGACCGATCCCGTCCATCCCACCGCTGCCACTACGCCCATCACCGTCAGCGCAAGCATCAGCAGCATCTTCTGCCGCAGGATCACTTGCCCCCCTCCAGCGACGCGTTAGACAAATCCGGTTGGCCGTCGGACAAAAGGCGCAGATCGCGCACCCGCTCCCCCACCGCCCACGCACGCGGCAGCCACAGGAGCGGCACAATCGTGTCCTTATCCAGAACCGCCCGCTCTTCCTGCCACAGCGAGGATGCATCCGTACTGGTCACGCTACCATTCTCCCCGAAGCGCGCCAGAATCTCGTCCAGACCGGCTCCCGGATCCGTTGCTTCAAGATGTACCCTGCGCAGTTCCATTGCCCATGTCGGACGCGACCCTGCCGGGGCAGCCTGCACATTGAACCCTGCCTCATGCAGATTCAGGGCCAGCCGCTCAGCCGCCAGTTGCATCGTCGCGCTGGTGTCCGACGCCCCCAGCATCATGGGCGGCGTGGATGCCCCGCCCCGCAGCGATCGCGCACGATCCAGTTCCCTGTCCGACGGAAACAGAAACGCGTAGCCGCTCAACTCCTGCGGCAGCAGGCTCGCGGTCACCTCACCCTGCTTCTGGAAAATGACGTTGTACAGCGCTGTCCGATCCACCGCCAGGGCCGCCGCCTGTCTCATCTCCCGGCTCGCGAACCCTCCCGACGGCGCAATCGTCAGCGCCAGCAAATCCACCGGCCGCGACACCAGTACGTTCATCCGCTGTTGCTGGGCCTGTCGCAACAGCTCCGGCGGAACTTCCACGATATCTGTCCGGCCAACGCTCAGGTCGAGCCACTGATCCCGCACCGTCCGACGCGTTCGCACTTCGACAGTATCGGTGAAGGGCCGCCCCGACCAGCAATCGTCATTCGCCGCCAGGGTCAACGCCCCGTTCGCATATCCTGTCACGCGGAACGGCCCGGTTCCAATCACCGCGCCCTTCGAATCCTGGCGCGAAATGGCGAACTCCGTCTGTGCCAGCAGCTCAGGCAAATCCGGCACCGGAGAATCGCTGGCGAACACCACGGACGCTCCCACGCCGCGCACGGTCCGCCACGGGCAGGTCCCCACCGCTCCCCGGCTGCACACATCGGTCAGCGCCGCGGCCACCGCGTCCGACGTGAGCGGCTCGGCATCCTGGAAGTGGACGCCGGGCCTGATCCAGAACTCCCATCGGTGCGCCGCACTCTGGGACTCCCATCGCACCGCCAGCGCCGGCTGGGCGCCGCCGGCGTCCGACTCGGCAGTCAGGGTGTCGAGCACCAGCCGCCTCGCAATTCCGTCCGGCATCTGCCACGGATCGCCCTGCGTCTCGATGCGCAGCGTTCCTCCGTAGTGCGGACGCGTCCGCGCCGTGGCTGACAATGTCAGACACGCGAGCAGGACGCTAATTACAAAGGGCCGCACCATTCCACACCTCGTACCGTGGCGGCGCATCTCTGCGCACCACCACCGTCGCACTGGTTCCGTTGTTGTTTGCGTGGATCGCCATCACCGCGCCCTCCACCGGCAGCGGCGGGCTCACCGCCACGGCTTCGCGTCCGACAATCTCATACGCGCGCAGGCTGTCGCCGGCAGCCGCGGCGCCCGATCCCGAGACCAGCACCTGTACGCCGGAGCCGCATTCGGAGCGAAGAACCGCAAAGTCGCTCCCCCAGTCACCGGCGCCGGCCACCGGCTTCAGGGTGTTGTTCTCGATCAGCATCAGCCGCCCGTCCACCGTGTTCAGCAACAGCCCGGTCCCGGTCGGACTCGGAATGTCCGACGCCTCGTAGAACGGAGGCAAATCCATCCCATACCCCGGAGCCAGGACGCCGGTGAAGAAGTCCCGCATGGCGTTGTAAAAGGCCCGCTGCGGAACTCCGGCCGGTCCACCCACGACGCCGGCCACCTGATTTCCGATCGGGCCCGACACCGGCCATGGATCATCGCTGTCTGCGCACGTCACGGCAAGCTGTGCCCCGGTGTTTGTGCCGGCGCACTGCACGCCCGGCAAGTAAGCGTCGAACAGATGATTCTGCGACGGTATCAGCTCCCCGCGCATATCCCGCGGCGAGGGCCGCGATTGCGCGATCGCGAAGCGCTGCTCCTCCACCCATCCTCCGCCCACCGGCGCGCCGGCAAAGGCGAGCCCGGCACTGCTCCTCACCCAGGTCACGATCCGCTCCGGTTCCAGCACCACCAGCCGCGCCAGGGTTCCGACGGTGAAGATTTGCGCGTCGAGGACCGGTTCGGGCTGTGTGATCATCAGCGTGCGCTGCACCACGAGATTCGGCGGTCCAGGCATCGCGGCAGCTGCGCCCAGATTCACCGCCAGCATGGTCACACGCGTCTCCGTGCCTTCCACCACTTCGGCGACCCACAACCCACCCTGCAAATTTTGCGAAAGCGTCACCCGAATCATCGTCGCGCTGTCTTTGTTTCCGGTCACCACGCCGAACCCGCGCAGATCGCGCTCCAGCAGCCGCTGAATCTCCGGAACCTCGGCCGCGGGCAAACCCGAATCGTTGCTAATCGTCAGCCTGACCGCGCCCGGACCACTGAGCGCCGCAATCTGTTTCGCCAGCTCCGCGGCCGGCTGCTCCCAGATGGCCGCACGCGCCGCCGGCGTCAGACACGCCAGCGCGGCAACCACTACAGCCCAGCACTTCTTCATCATGATTCGCTGGGGCGGATTATATCGTGCGCTCTGCATCGCGTTGCTCCCACGACCACCCCGCCGAGCCAACTCCATGCTTGTTGGGGGCCCGGTTACGAAAGTCCACCTCGGCCGCCGTGTCCGACAACCGAGGTGGACCACCCCGCTCGCTCCTGAGCCCGTCCTGGACGAGCCGAGTTTGCAGGGAACGCCGTCCAGGCGGGCGCGCCTTATGCGCACGTTGCCAAAGACAGCGGACAGCGTGAAATCGACCTAGTTCTGTCCCCCAGGCAGACTGGATGCATCTCGGCCCTGGTTTAAGCCGTTGGGATTGTCCGACTGGGTGGCCATCCCCATCCCCTTAAAGACGTCGCTGGCGAAGAAGTACTTGCCGTCCGACGGCACCATCACCATCTGGATTTTGTCCGACAAACGCTCGGCAATGATTTTGTTGATGAGCAGGGGCGACTGGTTGAGCAACTTCGCCTCGCTCGTCATGCGATCTGCGTCTGCGGCTGCCGTCACCCGGATCCGGTTCGCCTCCGCGTCCGCCAGCATGTTTCGGCGCTGTACCTCCGCTTTGCTGTCGATCACCTTGGCCTGCGCCCCGGCCTCGGCATTCTCGATCGTCGCCTCCTTGCGCGCCTGGGCTTCGAGCTTTGACTGCTCGATCTGCTTCTGCTTCAGGGGCAGCGTGTACTGCATGGCGTCCGACTCGCCCTTAGCCTCCACGACCCTGGCGTGCGCGTCGCCCTCAGCCTGCTTCACCTTTTGCGCTGCCTCCGCCTCAGCCTGCAGTTCGGCAATCCGCACCTGCTTCTGCTGGATATCGGTCTGCACGGCCATCTGATCGTCCTGCTGCTCCTTCAGCAGCAGATCCTGAAGTCCGCGGGCGTACTCGGGCGGCAGCTGGATGTTGCGCAGCATCACCTCTTCCACGATGATCCCGTCCGACGCGAGCTTCTTCGTGATCACGCCCGCGGCCTGTTGTCGGACACGCTCGCGATCGGCGCTGAAGATCTCGCGCACCGTGTATCCCGGCGCCAGGTCACGCCAAGCGCTGGCCACCACCGCCGGCACCACCTGCGCATCCGCCGGCTGCGGCAAATGGCTCTCAATGTAGTCGAGCCGACGCGGATCGAGCCGGTATCGCACCGTGATCGCGAGCCCGATGTCGAGGCCCTCCTTCGACTGCACGTCCAGAGGCTGCATCGCCATCGCGACTTTTTTGTCCGACACAGCCAGTCCTTCAACCACACCGGCCGTAAACAGCTTGTCGCGCAGATCGAACATCTGCACGCTGTCCACCAGCGGGGTAACAAAATGAGCGCCGGAGTAGAGCGTGCCCGGCAAGGTGCCGCGCATCTGGCTGACGCGCACGCCGCCCATGCCCGACGGAATGACCACAATGCTGTCGCCGATCAGCAGTGGCAGACATGCCGCGACCCCAAGTCCGACACATGTCTGCCACCGCACCGGGCCCGGTTCCGTCACCATTTCCTTCGAGCCCTCCTCACTGGCCTCCGCCAACCGGGCCAGCTTTCGTGGATAATCCAGCACCTTCCACAGGTCGTACAGCGCTATGCCAACCGCGGCCACCAGGACCACCAGCCCAACGACGATCAAAACATCCTTCAGCGCAAGCATGGTTTTTCTCCTGTTTCCTTTCGCTCGGTTGCGACGCTGGGCACCCGCTGTCGAGCGAAGAACAAGCGGACCAGCCCTCCGAACAGCAATTCCTCCAGCAGCAGCCCACACGAGACGCTCAGCACCATCGCCCCCACGACGCTCAGCCCTTCCGCAAACAGTTCCATGGCGATCCTCCTCCGCTCCTCGCGTGTTCTGCCAACCGGCTGCCTCCTTCCACCTCCAGCAGCCGTACGTTGTCTGACAGAGCACGCAGCGCTCCAACCTGATACTGCTCAGAACAAAGGGAAAGTCAGACGCACGAAGGGCTCGTGCGTGTCCCGTCAGACACGACGTGTCAGCCGCGACACGACCCGTGGCGGTTCGTAGTGAGTTCTCAGGTTTATTGGGTCAGCAGCGCATCAGCGCAGAGATCCTGTCAGTCCGATCCCACGCAAACTGGTTTCTGCATGTCCCGGATCGCAGACCATGACAGCACGGGGAGATCGTTCGCCGCTTTTGATCCGCCGATTTGAAGCAGGTTGCTCTGCCTGACCACCGTCGCCGGGCAAACCTGCCGAATCTGCAATCCCGCCGAGACAGCGATCAGAGCCGCAGCTTTCGCCTCATCGATGGTTGTTCCTGGGCCGTACCACACCGAGTTCGTCAGCGCCTTGCCCTGCCTGGGAGGGTTGGGTTGCACATTGGCTGCCAGCTGCAGGAGGCGCGTTTTCACGACCGTGAAGTCCACCTGTTGCTGTGCGTGGGGAAAAACCCAGATCGTGAGCGCGCGCCGCTGCGCCTCCGGTATGGCCGCAACCGCGCTGTTTGCTTCGAGGCCAGCCGCATCCAGCGCCAACGCCTGCTGAGGAGTTGCATTTGCCGCAACGTCGCTGCGCACCCCAAGTTCCTCTTCGAGGATCGTCTTAAAATCCGCCTTGATCTGGCTCACCGTTGCCTGACCCTGGGCTTTCACATAATCGTCCACCTCCTGAAGAGTGGCCTTCATCGCGTTCGACTCCTGGCGAGCAGCGTAGTCGGAAGAAGCCAGCGCCCACACCATACCGCCAAGAACGCCGCCAATAGCGATCAAGGTCCACTTGCGCCCGGTCTTGTGATCGGCGAAAACCCCGAACAGTCCCGCAATCGCGCCGGTCAGGATGCCGCCATTGCTCAGCAGCCAGCCCCCAGCCGTAGTCACAACCGCCTTTACATCCACGTAGACCGCCATCAGCGTGCCTCCACGGAATGCTGCTGTTTAGAAGAAAGTTGCTGGAATGGTATCAGCGGTGGGAACAAACGTGTCAATTGACCCGGAATCGTGCCGTCCATCTTTTGCCCGGATTTCTACGCCACGACGCCGCGCTCTAAACCTGCAAACTTTGCGTCGCCAGCCAACTTCGACCGCCCTCAGGTGCGTCTGCATACACCATGGACATGCAGCTCTCGAAGTTGATCCGGCGCAAGATTGTCGTCCTCGGCCCTGCCCTTTTCGACAACGGAAAGAAAGACCAGAAGCTCGAAACCGTCACCCTCGTCGGCGTG
>CAWFXK010000009.1:0-108492 GCA_963819725.1 uncultured Acidobacteriaceae bacterium | reverse complement strand
ATCTGGACACGAGCCTGGCGGACAAATTCGTGGGCATGTACGTCAACGAGCGCACGCTCGATTACGGAAGCGATGGACGCGAGGCAATTCGCAGGCTGCTGGCGATGGGCCACGAGCGCGGGGTGATTCCGCATCCGGTGCAGGTGGACTTTGTGGAGTGAGGGAGACAGAGTTTAGGGATTAGGGTTTAGGGATTAGAAAGCAGAAGGGCTCGGCGGATGCGCCGGGCCTTTTTTATTTGCGGGCAGGGCTTATTGGGGGCGGGGTACGACTTTGGGTTCCTTCCCTGCGGGAAGCGTCTTCACCGGAGGCTCGGTGCCCGGCGGCATCGGCTTCTCGGTGGGCTCGGTACCGTTGCGTACTTTGGCGACGTAGTCGGAAAGCTGCTGCGATGTGGCGGCGAGCATCTGCCCCTTGTCATTCAGGGTCAGGTTCCAGACCAGATATTCTCCTGGAGCGTTGCGATCGGTGAAGACAATGCTGCGGGCGCTGCCGGCTTCAGAAACGCGCAAAAGAGGCAGTGGCGCGCGGCTGAGGCCGACTTCGGTGCCCGGGCGGGAGAGGATGTTCGCGTTGCCGTAGACAACGTCGGCGTAACAGAGCGCGTAGGCGAGCCAGTTGCCATCGGGCTGGGCGGCTTTGGCGGCGAGATCGGCGGGAACGACGCGATTGAAGACCGCGATACTGCGCTGGCTGCCGGTTGCTGAGTTGAAGGGAATAGCGTTGCGGTAAAGAACAGGAATAACCCAGACGCGTCCGGCTGCGCGCGGAACGAGAGCCGTGAAGAGCGACTCGGCTCCATTAGGAAAATGCCTGCGATAGTGAACGACGAGATGTCCGGGCATAATCGGGCAGGCGCCTGCGTCGTAATCCCACTCGCCGGCGCCAAGGTTATAGCCGAAGAAGGCCGCTTCCGCGACGATTTCGCCATGTTTGGCGTGGATCAGGCTGAGGTCGGCGGGAGCGAGATGCGAAGAGGGTGTGTGATCGAGCTCAAGATACTGCGAGCTGACGACGGGTTCCGCTTGCTGGCTGAACGCCGGGACAACGGAGACGCAAACAACACTGAGGATGGCAAGGGCCACATTGCCGCGCTTGCGCATCGCGAAGGGCATCTGGTTTCCAATCTAACAAAACGGGCAGCCGCGCGGGCTGCCCGTGGTGGAGGGGTTGGACCGCGGATTAGTGAGGACGCGCCGCCGGACGATGGGCTGGGGCGGCGGCGTGGTGCACCGGAGCCTTCGCAGACAGCCTTCGGTGCGCCGTCCTTGAGGATGATCATGGGCGGCTTCTGCGTGTAGGAGTCGAAGGTGGCAATGAAGGTCGTTGTGGTTCCGGTGGCCGGGAGTTCCTTCAGCGGAGTCTTCATTTTGATGGTGAAGTCCGCTGTGTTGGACTGCTGCGCATCCTGGGTGACGGCGAGCTGGACCGTGTCAGGCGCTGCGGAGACGACCTTGCCGGGAATCTCTGCAGTGATGCCGTTCATGACCGACCAGATCGCTGCCTGATCCGCCGGCTGACCGTTGGCGAGGATGAACTCCTTATCCGAGAGCGCCATGTTCTTCAGGCTGGCAGAGCAGGCGGCAGGCAGGGAAGGAGCGGGAGTGGAAGCGGCCGGTGTCGCCGGGGCTGCCGCAGGCGCCGTTTCAGGAGCAGCAGCCGGTGTAGCGGCCGCACCGGAGGCGGCATTGGGAGCGGCGGGCGGAGGCGCAGGCGTGACGCCGGCGCAGCCCGCGAGAAGTCACGATGGCCTGGTGGGCCAGATCGGCGGGCGAGGGCGGAGGCGGAGCCTGGGTCGGGTTATACGTTGCGGGCGGGAAGATGTTCGCCGGCACGGCGGCCAGCTGCTGCACTTCCGCATAGCCCTGCGGCGGGGTCGAGTTGCAGGCGGCGTCGTTCTGCGCGCAGTGGTACTTCTTGTACCAGTACTCGGCGGCGTCCTCGATGGGCTTCTTGAAGTTGGGCTGGGCGAACTGCGCGGCGCGGGTCAGGAACCATACGGCGTTCTTGAGGTCCTTGGGATCTTCGTTCAGATAAGCGTTGCCGAGGTTATAGGTATCGACGAGAGCCGGACCGGAGGTCGTCTGGCTGGGATCCTTATAGGACTGGAGTTCCTTGGTATAAGCGTCGATTTCGGCTTTGCTGTCCTTCTTCGCCATGGCGTCGGCGCCTATGGCGCTGTAGAAGGTGGGGGTGGCGAGATCCTTGACTTTGTCATAGTCGGCCTGGTTCATGCAGGGATCTTTGGTGGCGCTGAGGCCCTTCTGCGCCACTTCAGCGGCATCATCGAGCATCTGCTGCTTGTTGGAAGCATTGGCGGGCTGATTGGCCTGCATGTTCTCCAGGTAGACGACGGCGAGCATCGCGCGCAGGTTGTTGGGGTCGGCCTGGATGAGGCGCTTGGCGGCGTCGAGCATCTTAGGCGCGTTTCCGCTGGCTTGATAAGCCGCCATCAGAGCCTGGAGCATCTCGGTTTTCGCGACGCTGTTGGGATACTGCGTCAGGAAGGCCTCGATCGCCTCTGCCTTCGCCGCAGGAGCGGACTGGCTGGTGGCATTGGCGTAGGCGTTGTATTCGGCCGCATCCTTAATGGTGATCTGGGCGCAGGGGTTCGCGCCCGCCTGGGCAGCGGCCTGACCGTCGGCGCCCTGGGCAAAGGCAGGCAGTGAGATCGCGCCGGCACACAGGGTGGCCAGCGCAATCGAGGCAATCGCAAGCTTCTTCATTCAACGCTCCTGGGACAATTTCATGTGCTTCAATCTCGGAACTCAGGCGACGGGCACCTAACCAGATCAGACGCAAGCTTCCTGTCTACGTGATCGGGAAACCGCTGCGGCGTTGCTGGATTATAAAAACCAATGTTGCGAACTGACAAGTTAACGGAGTCGGCACCGTTTCACACAGCTGAGTGGGATGCCGCATGATCCGTGTAGTGCTGACCGCCGCGTGCAAAGAGCAAGATTACACGAGCTTTCAGGAAAAAGCGGGGAATTTTTCGAGGCGGGATAAAACCCGCAGGCGCGGAGGGCAGTGGCTATGGACTGGCGGCGGATGCTGCGTTAGCGGGAGGACTGAATAAGACGAATACGAGTCGTGAAGGCACGGCCGATGGGCTGGGAGAAGGTCAGATATTGCGGCGAATCGACGTTGTTGTAGACGATGTACGGATCGGCGCGATCGGTGATGTTCTCGACGAGGCCGCGCAGGCCGAAGTACTTGCCGTGGAAGTGGAAGCGCCATTCGAGGCCGGGGTTGAACGAGACGAAGTCAGGAAAGCGATGGGAGCCTGGGGGGCCGACGATCTGGTTGTTCGCATCGATCGAGTCAAAGGGAAAACCCGTATTCCAGTCGAAGGTGTAGACGAAGTCCCAGTTCCTGTGGACGGAGGCCGACCATGGAGCCCATGCGGGAAGCCATGCGGGAAGCCAACCCCAGGAGATGACTCGATTCGGGACATCCCAGAAAAGGGGACCCTTCTGTTGCGGGCCGAGCAGAGAGACGGTCGGGATGTAGTCAATTGCAGAATTGGTCGTGGCAGACGAGTGCGTGTACGAAACGAAGAGAGCGTAGTTGCCGGAGAAGGTCTTCCTGGCATCGATCTCCGCGGCGTAGTAGTGGTCCTGACGATTGTTAGTGAGGATGTAATTGCCGGAGAGTGCGCCGGGGCTGCTGAGGTTCGCGTAGACGAATTCGTTGGAGAGGCGCTTCTGTGTGAAGCTGCCGCCGAGGTAGACCTGTGCGGGCAGTTTGTGCTGGAGGCCAACACTCCAGTTGATGGCGCGGGCTTCGTGCAGAGAGGATGGGTTCGCGGCGAAGGTGGTGGTTAGGGCGGGACCGGTCGGGGTGGTTCCGTCGGCGGCGTAGTACGTGTCATCGCGGATGCCGGCGAGCGCGCGCGTGAGGTATTCGAGCTGGGTGTGTTCGTAATAGACGCCGATGCCACCGGTGAGCTTGGTTGTGCCTGCTCCGGGCGGCGAGTAGTTGAAAGCGATGCGAGGAGAGAGAAGGGGGCGGCGGATGATTTCATCCCAGTCGAAGCGCAGGCCGGGCTCGACCAGGAGATTGTTGGTGGGTTTCCAGCGGTCCTCGACGTAGGCGCCGGGTTCGAAGTTGTGGCGGGTGAAGGGAGCGAAGGCGGGAAAGGCGCTGCGGCGCGATAGAGTGCGATCTTCGCGGAGGTAATTGACAGGCGCAAAGGACTCGTATTCGTCGAAGCCGAGATACTCGGCATCGATGCCGGCGCGGACCTGGTGACTGCCTTTCCAGTTGCGCGGTGGCAGGTAGATGTCCGCGTAGCCTTCAGGGCGCTGCGATCGGGTGGTCTGGGTTTCGAAGTTGCTGCCGTTGGGCAACTCGGGGGTGATGTTGAAAGGAGTGGAGCCGTGGGGCTCCCAGCCTTCGCGATAGCGCATCACGCCGAAGCCGCCATCGATCATGACGCCATTTTTGAAGCTTTGCTGATCGCGCACATACGGCAGCCAGGCGAGAACGTCATGCTTGTCGGTGCTCTCACGGGGCGTGATGGCGGAGATGCCCTCGTAAGGCGAGTGGTAACTGTTGACCAGCAAGCCTGTGCTCAGGCTATTGTGCGCGCCCAGGTTCAGCTGGAACTTGAGCAGGTTGCTGCTGCGGATCAGGCCATTGGTGTCGGCGTTCGCGGGCAGCTCGGGGATGTAGATATCGCTGTACTGGGTATCGATGGCTTCGAAGAACCACAGCTTGTTGCGGACGATGGGCCCGGAGAAGGTGAAGCGCGGCTCGAAGGTGTCGAAGCGAATGCCGTTGAGGTTGCGGAACGAAGGGAGGAAGTCGGTAGCGTCGTAGCGGAATTTGTTGTCGCCCGTACCGGTGGTGAAGGCGACGATGCCGCCGGTGGCACGGCCGTATTCGACGGGATAACGAGTGGTTTCTGTGTCGAGGGAGCGAACCGCATCGGTACTGACGCGCAGATCGAGCGTGCCGAAGACAGGAGAGCGGATGTCGAAGCCGTCGAGGGTATCGAGGGTCATGTAGGTTTCGCTGCCCGCGACATGGACCTGGCCGGAGGAATCGGCAATCACGCCTGGAGTAAAGGGCAGGAGACCGCGGATATCGATATTGGTGGGGTAGGGGATGTTGACGATCTCGGGTACGTCCATCGCCTTCTGGTCGGAGAGTTGTTCGGTGTCGATGCCGGGGGCGGAGGCCGTGACGTTGACCTGCTGCTGGATGAGCTCCTCACGTGTGAGGACGATGCGGAGGGTTGTATCGTGCGGGTCGATATCGATGGTGGTGTTCTGGTAGAAGCCGGGCTTTTCGACGCGCACCGTGTACGGCTTTGGTTGACGCGGGATCCAGGAACAGCGGCCGGTGTAGTCGGTGGCCATGCGGAGCGCCGGCTGTGAGGGTTCTTCGACCATGACCTGCGCGGCGGGAATTGTGACGCTGTTTTGGTCAACGACGGTGAGGGTGACGGTGGCGGGATTGGCGCTGGGGAAGTGTTCGGCTGGGCGAGAGACCTGGGCGGACGCGGCTCCGCAGACGGCGAGCAGTGCAGTGAGGGCGAAGATTCCACGTTGCCGGCGTGGCATGCAATTCAAATTGAGGCAAGTTTCGTTCAATTCGTTGGACGCGGAATCCGCGAAAACCACTACCGACTATAAAGCTTGTGGGGAAAGCGCAGAGGAAGAAAGCATCCCTCGGCGGCTAAAGCCGGATTGATTTTGCAGTTCTTATGGCACAGCTGAAGCTGTGCCCCTTCACGGTCCTTCGCTCCCTTGAGAACCTGGGGCTCGGATGGCGAGCCCACTCAAGCCAAAACCGGGCTTGCATGGGCCACCCCGCTTTCGCTTCAGCTTGGATGCGTCCGGGGCGAGGAAGCGGATTAGTATATTGGCATGTTGTCCCACTGCTTCTGGGAGAAAACGTGGAGTGACCCGGCGATATTCTGGGCGATGGCAACCTTCGTGTTTACGGTCGCGCTTGTGGGGGTGGCGTGGAAGGAACTCGGGGACTTGGCTCGAACTAGCAGGGCTGATTTTATCTTCCGTCTAAAGAACGACTTTTTCACCGAGGACGCCCGTCGTTTGTTGTTTATGGCGGAGGAGGACCTTCTTCAATTTGAAGATGGCGAAATTCCCTACTTCACAATCCGGAAGATGGACGATCCAAATCTGCACGGTCGCTTTGAGGAACTGGGGATCAAAGGCTCGACCGTTAGCACTTATGTCGTCGATGACGTTCTGCTCGGCCCCCTTGAAGACGTTAACCTGTTTCTGACTGGAAAGCTTATAAGCGTAAAGCACGCTTATGACATGTTCTACACTTATGTGGCGTCCTGTGCGGAAAACAAGGAGATACAGAAGTACATTAAGTCAACCCGTCGGAAACCAGACGATTCAGACATCTACAGCGGGTTCGATCATCTGTACAAACGGCTTCGTGTGGCAGCACAGCGGAATTAGCCCCGAAGCGATTGGTTCAGAGGCTGTTCTACGTAGGTCGTCGCGTCCGCTTTCTCCCCAAGTCATACGGCAAAAATGGGTAGTGGGCTATTTTGGGAATCAGCCTGCGCAGGTACATCCGGTTGTCGAATGAGTTCAGCCAACTGGAGAACCATGCGGCAGGGCGAGGTCGGAAAGAACAGCATGGTATAGCGCGTGGGGCAAGGATTCATGAAAAAGATCGCGAATCTCCTCATCGTACTTGGCAGCGGATTAGCAGCTTTCGGCGTTTCCGGGTTTGGAGGGAGTTTCTCTTCCGACCGTCTCCCCGGAACGTGGTCTGGTTCGCTAGGATGGTCCCTCAATAACCAGATCGAGATCGTGGTCGGACTAGTGTCCCTGGCGTACGGCCTGATCCTGCGCAGAGATTCAAAGTAGCCCACTACCCAAAAATGCGCGAAACGAACGTGGGGATCGCGCCGTTGTTGGGCCTCTCCCAACCTCCGGATTGGACCGTGATAATCGTGTGGCCGGGAAGGGCGCTGGCGAGGCCCTTTGGCGTTCCGTGGTCAAAGAGAATGAGCATCGACCCCGACGGGATGTTGCTCCTGCGCTGAGGCCTTGAGGCTCTGGGCCACAAAATCCAGTACTGCTGTGATCTGCTCCCGCGTCACGTCGAATTGTTCCATCACTTCCTCGATGCTCAAATCCTCAAGGTTCTCGATGACTGTCGCAACGGGCAAGCGAGTATCGCGAAACACCCATGCGCCGCTGACCTTGCCGGGGATGCTCTCCACGGCAGGGCATTGAGACCAATCAAGAGTTGGCATGATCCGTGCTCCTTCTCTGAGAACACTGCTGTGTGTCCAGACGGGGCAAAGGGAAGACGGCACGTGTTGGCGTGGAACCAACGTGGATGCTGTTTTTAGCGGAAATTTGCTTGCCCAAAGGTTCAAATCGGGAATACCGTTAAGACATCTGGCAATCTCCGCGACGCCGAGCAATGTCCGATCCCCGAGGCAGTTGGCAACGCGGCCTAATAGTTGGGTTTGGTCCCCCTTATCCACAAGATGTTGGGGTGGCTCTGTTGACCATGCTTCCTGCGGGCGCTACAGTCGTTCCTAACGGCTCGGCACGGCCTTTTCTTTTCATGGTTCAGGAGTGATTCAGACCCCCATGCTCAAACTGAAGAAGATTCAGATCCTGGGCTTTAAGTCCTTTTGTGACCGCACCGACGTCCACCTGCCCGGCCAGGGAATGGCGATGGTGGTGGGGCCGAACGGGTGCGGCAAGTCGAACATTCTGGACGCAGTGAGCTGGGTGCTCGGCGAGCAAAGCGCCAAAAGCCTGCGCGGCGGCAAGATGGAGGACGTCATCTTCGCCGGTACGCGCGCCCGGAATCCGCTGGGCATGGCCGAGGTGTCGCTGACGCTGGTGGACCCGGAGGCGTACGAAGGCCCCTTGCTCGGCGAGCCCGAAGTGGTGATCGAGAACGGCGATCCGGACTGGGACGAGCAGAAGCTTCGGGAACAAAATGCGGCCGAGGTCGATGAGATCATCGCCGAGACGCAGCCTGGCGTGGTGATCGGGGAGAGGGAAGTTGCTGGACCTGCGGGCGAGGGCGTTGAACCGAATCTTGTTGCTGAAAGCGAGGCCGAGGAGTCGGAGGTTGAGGGTCCGGCCGAGGCGGCGCATTGGGAGAAGGTTCCCGAGGTCGTGCTGAAGATTCGCCGGCGGAAGTTCAATCACACGCCACAGAAGGGCGAAATGGTGGTGACGCGGCGGCTGTTCCGGACCGGCGACAGCGAGTATCTGCTGAATGGCAAGCTGTGCCGGCTGCGCGATATTCAGGACATCTTTATGGGCACCGGCCTGGGGCCGGAGTCGTACGCGATCATCGGACAGGAGCGCATCGGGCAGCTGCTGAGCTCGCGGCCTCATGATCGGCGTGCCATTATCGAGGAAGCTGCGGGGATCACGCGCTTCAAGACGAAGAAGCGGCTGGCGGAGCTGCGCCTGGAGCAGGCGAAGCAGAATCTGGCGCGCGTGAACGACATCTTCGAAGAAGTGACGCGGCAGATGGGGTCGCTGAAGCGGCAGGCCGCGAAGGCCGAGCGCTACGGCAAGCTGCGCGACGAGATGCGCGCAAAGCTGAAGGTGGTGCTGGCCAGCAGGATTGCGCAGATGGATGCGCAGCAGGCGGCGCTGGAAGCGGAGATCGCGGAACTGACGGCGAAAATCGACGCCGGCGCGGAGACGGTGGAGGCGCTGGATCAGGAGCACGCGGCGCTGATGGCGCGCGGCTACGAACTGGAAGACGCGGCGAAGGACGCCGAGACGCGAGCGAACCAGCGGGCCGTGGAGATTGAGCGCGCGGATGCGCGTCACCAGACGAATCAGGAGACGCGATTGCGGAGCTGGATGCCCGGATGGCAGCGGCCGCAGGCCGAGCTCGGGCAGGTCGAGGAGCATCTGCAGGGAACCACAGCAGAGAGAGAAGCGCAGCGGAGTTTCCTGGAGTCGGCGGCATCGGCAACGGCCGAGGCGCGGGAGCGTACGCGGCTGAAGCAGGAGGCGATGCGCGAGACGGTGGCCGCGGTGCTGGCTGCGGAGCAGCAGTCGGAGGGCGCGCGTCGGCAGGCGGCGCAGCTGTTATCGCATCTCGGCCAGACGCGCAGCCAGATCTCGCAGGGCGAAGAGTCGCTGGCGGCCCTTGCAGCGTGAGGCCGAGCGGCTGACGACGGAGATGGAGTCGGCGCGGCGCGATCTGGAGGCGCTGGGCGCAGAGCGCGGGCAGATTTCGCTGACGTTTGAGTCGGTGACCGAGACGCTGCATCGCGTGGAGGCGGAGATCGCCGGGCTGCGCGCGGAGATTGAGTCGGGACGCGCAGAGGAACAGGCCGCGCGGCGGCATGCGGATCAGCTACGAGCGGAACATGCGACGCTGAGCGGGCGGACCGCTTCGCTGGAGGCGCTGATCCGGGAGCACAGCTACTCGACCGACACGGTGCGGAAGCTGTTCCAGTCACACTCTCTGGGCGGCGGTCTGGCGCCGGTGGGGACGCTGGCGGATTTTTTGGAAGTCGGCGATCAGTACGAGAGTGTCGTGGATGAGTTCCTGCGCGAAGAGCTGAATTACATCGTGGTGAAGAGCTGGGATTCGGCCCACGAAGGCGTGCGTTTGTTGAAAACCGGGGTGGATGGCCGCGCGACCTTCCTGGTGCATCCGGAAGATTCGCAGGCGAAGTTCTCGTTTGCAGCGGACGATTCGATGCCGTACGAGCATGCGCGGCCCGCCGTGGTGCCGCTGCGCAACTGCATTCGCGTGCTGGATGGCTTTGGGCGATCGCTGGAGGCGATTCTGCCGAAGCTGCGCGAGGGATATGTTGCGCCGGACTCGGAGACGGCACGGTCGTTGGCGCTGGAGAATCCATCGGCATTCTTTTTGGCGCCGACGGGCGAGTGCTTCCACAACGTCACGGTGACGGGCGGCAAGCCGGGCTCCGAAGGGCCGCTGGCACTGAAGAGGGAACTGCGCGATACGCAGCAGAAGCTTGCGGAGATCGAACGCGAGCTGGGCCAGGCAGAAGTGCGCGTGGCGACGCTGACGAAGACGCTGGCGGAGCAGACGAAGACGCTGGATGCGAAGTCGGAGGACCGGCGCGTGGCCGAGCGCGAGAGCGCGAACCAGAGTGCTGCGTTGCGGCAGATGGAGATGGAGGTCCAGCGGCTGGAGCGGCGGCTGCAGGACTGGACGCTGGAGAGCGAGCGGAATCGCGACGCGCGCGGGACGAAGGAAGCGCAGCTGGAGCAGCGGCGCGAGGAGTTGTTGCGGCTGGAAGGCGAGCATCAGGCGGCGGAGACGGGACTGGAAGCGCTGCAGCGCTCGGTGGGTGAACTGCGGGCGAATCGCGATTGGGCACAACAGGAGGCTGCGCAGGTGTCGGCCGAGCTGGCGGGTCTGGAAGAGCGGAGCCGCGGCGCGGAGCAGGCCTTTGCGCGCATCGACCGGATGTTCCGCGAACTGGAAGCGCGGGTGGCGCAGATTACGCAGCAGCTGGCGGCGGCCAGGGCCGAGCAGGAGCAGCGCAGGCGCGAAAACGAGCAGCTGGTGGCAACGCGCGAGCAGCTGACCGAGGCGCGCGACGCAGCGCAGCGCGAGTCCGCCGAGGCTCATGAGCAGATTGTCATGTTGCGTGCGGAAATCGCAACCATGGAGCAGAATCTGAAGGCGCTGCGGACGGAAATCGATGCGCAGCGCGAGGCGCGCGGGACGTGCGGGAACCAGGCAGCGACGCTGGCGGCGGAACTGCGGCATGCGGAAGAGGCATGCGTGGCGGATCTGAGCCTGGAGGCGGCGGCGCTGCGGAGCGATGAGGCGCTGGCGCGGATCGAAGGCGAGGCGCTCGCCGGCGAGGATGCGGCCTGCCGCGAGATGAAGCAGCGGCTCGAGAATATGGGGCCGGTGAACATGATGGCGCTGGAGGAATATAACGAGACGGCGCAGCGGCATCAGTTCCTGGAGACGCAGAAGACAGATCTGCTGCAGTCGATCGAGAATACGCAGGCGACGATCAGGGAGATCGACGAGATTTCGCGGACGAAGTTCGACGAGGCGTTTGCGCGGATCAACGAGAACTTCAGCCTGACGTTCGGGAAGCTGTTCGACGGCGGGCAGGCGTTCATGCGGCTCACCGACGAGGAAAATGTGGCCGACAGCGGCATCGACATTGTGGCGCAGCCGCCCGGCAAGAAGCTGCAGAACGTGCTGCTGCTCTCGGGCGGCGAAAAGGCGCTGACGGCGCTGTCGCTGCTGATCGGGATCTTCCTCTTCCAGCCCAGCCCGTTCTGCGTGCTGGACGAAGTGGATGCGCCGCTGGATGAAACGAACGTGGGGCGGCTGGCCGATATGCTGCGCGGCATGGCCGAGGAGACGCAGTTCGTCATCGTGACGCACTCGAAGCGGATGATGACGGCGGCGGACATGATCTACGGCGTGACGATGCAGGAGCCAGGCGTGTCGAAGGTGGTGAGCGTGCGGCTGGGCGAGCGCGAACACCATCACGCGCGCATGGCGATGGCGTAACAGACAGCGTTCAGCGTTTGGCGTTTAGCGTTCAGGAATGCGGGCAGGGCCGAGGGTTTCGCGGCCCCCGGGGCTGCCTGAGAAGTTGCCGTTCTCGAAAACGAGTTCTCCGCGTAAATACGTCGCAGTCACAGCGCCGAATAACGGTTCGCCGACGTAGGGTGAGACAGGGTGGCGCGTGTGGAGCTGGCTGGCGTTGATGGTTTGCTCGCGATCCGGATCGAAAACGACAAAGTCGGCGTCGTAGCCGGGGACGATCGCGCCCTTACAGCCGGTGAGTCCGGCGATTTGTGCCGGTTTCTGTGACAAAAGGCGGCACAAATCACTAAGGGTGAAGCCGTGGGCGCGCATGCCGGTCCAAACGACAGGCAGCGCGACGGAAACGCTGGCGATTCCACCCCAGGCGGTGAGGAAGTTGCCGGTGTCGAGCTGCTTCATCTCAGGTGGACACGGCGAGTGGTCCGTTGCGATGAGGTCGATGAGGCCTCTCCTTGATGGCTTGCCACAATTGCTCGCGATTCGCTGCGCTGCGGATGGGCGGCGCGCATTTGTGGAGCGTGCTGGCGTCCGGAATTTCTTCTGCAGCGAAGTGCAGGTAGTGCGGGCAGGTTTCGACGGTGAGGGGCAGGCCGTCGTCTTTGGCGCGGCGGATGTCGGGCAGGGCCTCGGCGGTTGCGAGGTGGACGATGTGGAGGCGGAAGCCGTATTCGCGGCAGAGGCCGATCATGAGGCGGATCGCTTCGACTTCGGCCCGGTCGGGGCGCGAGCGGAGCCAGGTGTCGTATCGACGGGGATCGGCGGTGGGATCGGCAGGCGCGAGAAATTCCGGCAGCTCGGCATGGACGAGCAGCGGCAGGCCAGTGCGGGCCAGGTGCGGCACAGCGGCGCGGAGTTCCGCTTCGTCGACGCGGCAGAAGCCATCGATGCCCGGTTCGGCGAGGAAGCATTTGAATCCGCGAACGCCGGCGCGGGCGAGCGGTTCGATGTCGTCGGCATTGCGGCCGGAGACGCCGCCCCAGGCTGCCCAGTCGACGAGACACTGGCCGTGGGCGGCAGCGCGCTTGGCTTCGAGAGCGGCGACGGTGGTGGTCGCGGGCAGGCAGTTCAGCGGCATATCAACGAGGGTGGTGTACCCGCCGGCGGCTGCGGCGCGTGTGGCCGTGGCGAAGCCTTCCCACTCGGTGCGACCAGGCTCGTTGATGTGGATGTGGGAGTCGACGAGGCCGGGCAGGAGCGCGCCATCGCACACGATGCGACGGTAGTGCGAGGGAATTTCGGCGTCGTTGCAGATCGCGGTAATTTTGCCGTTGTCGACGAGGACAGCGCCGGGGCGGATGGCGTCGGGGGTGACGATCTGGGTCGAGATGAAGGCGTCGGGCATGAGTTCCCGTGGAGTCTTGGCGCGAAGTGCGCGCGCTCGTGTATTCCTTATAGAGACCATTTTGACAGGGGATGCGATGACCGAAACAACTTCCGCGACGATATCCGAACCCCAGGGGACGCTGACCAGCCAACAAGTGGTGGAGCTGACCAAGACGCTGAACTACGGGACGTGGCGGTTCCAGAAGGGCTGGAACCCGATGCATCTGGCCGATGCGGAGGGCTGCTATTTCACGGACGGGGCGGGGAAGCGGTATCTGGATTTGTCGGCGCAGCTGATGTGCGTGAACCTGGGGCACAAGAATCCGGCGGTGATCCGGGCGATTGCGGAGCAGGCGGAGGCGCTGGCGTACGCGTCGCCGGCGTATGCGACGGAGGCGCGCGCGGAGCTGAGCCAGAAGCTGCTGGAGGTGTTGCCCGAAGGGCTGACGAAGTTTTTCTTTACGACGTCGGGGACCGAAGCGAACGAGGCGGCGTTCAAGATTGCGCGGATGTACACCGGCAAGACGAAAATCGTATCGCGCTACCGGTCGTATCACGGATCGACGGCGGGATCGATTGCAGCGACGGGCGGCCTGCGGCGCTGGGCGATGGAGCCGGTGGGCGGCAAGGCGCACGGATATGTCTTTGCGCCGGAGGTGAACTGCTACAAGTGCCCGATCAAGCACACGTATCCGCAGTGCGGCATTGCGTGCGCGGACTATCTGGAGCACATTATCCGCAACGAAAGCGATGTGGCGGCGGTGATTGTGGAGCCGGTGGTGGGGACGAACGGCGTTTTGGTCCCGCCGAAGGAATACATGCCGATGCTGCGCGAGATTTGTAACCGCCACGGTGTCCTGTTGATCGCCGATGAGGTGATGAGCGGGTGGGGACGGACCGGCGAGTGGTTCGCGATGGATAACTGGGGCGTGAAGCCGGACATTCTGGTGACGGCGAAGGGGATCACGTCGGCCTATGTGCCGCTGGGGCTGTGCGCGACGACGGAGAAGATTGCGGCCTACTTTGACGATCACTATTTCTCGCATGGGCACACGTACGAGGCGCATCCGATTACGCTGAAACCGGCGGTGGCGACGATTCGGGAGATGCAGCGGCTGGACCTGGTGAAGCGCGCGAAGAAGATGGGGGTATATCTCGAGCCGAAGTTGAGGGCGCTGCAGGCGAAGCACAAGTCCATTGGCGAGGTGCGCGGGCTGGGGCTGTTCTGGGCGCTCGATCTGGTGAAGAATCGCGCGTCGAAGGAAGCCTTCAACACGATGCAGGACAAGGTGGAAGGCAAACCTGCGGTGGTGGATAAGGTGGTCGCGGACATGCTGAAGCGCGGCGTGGCGGTGCAGGGGTGGGTCAGCCACCTGGTGATTGCGCCTCCGTTGATTGTGGAGGAGAAGGACCTGGATTTCGCGGTCGAGCAGTTGGATGGGGCGCTGGCTGTGGCGGATGCGGAAGCGGCGGAGTGAGAAGCCGGGCCTGAAGGCCCGATCATAAAGTAGCGGTAGCGCGGGGCAAAAGCCCCGCTCTTCTACCGTCACCGCCTTTGGCGGTTGATGATTCAAACATCGCTTACCGGTGCTTGATGAAGTGGCCGTCCTGTAGTTCAGTCATCGCCGTGCGGAGTTCTGCCTGAGTGTTCATGACAATCGGGCCATACCACGCCACCGGCTCTTCGATCGGCTTTCCGGAGACGAGCAGGAAGCGGATGCCCTCGGGTCCGGCCTGCACCTGAATCTCATCGCCGCGATCGAAGAGGACGAGCGAGTGGTTGGTCGCATCGTACTCGGGCTGCGCGTTGGGGTCGACACCCGACTCGGTGAGGACCGCCTGCGGAGACGAGGCATCGCGAAAAGTTCCCGAGCCGGCGAAGACATAGGCAAACGCGTTGCGCGTGGTCTCCACCTTGAGGCGTCGGCGCTTGTTGGGCGGCACCGAGACGTCGATGTAGCTGGGGTCGGCAGCGACACCTTCGACCGGGCCGCGCTTGCCCCAGAATTCGCCGCAGATGATGCGGGCGGTGGTGCCGTCGTCCTCGGTGACCTCGGGGATCGCGCTCGATGGAATGTCCTGGTAGCGCGGGTCGGTCATTTTGAGCTGTGAGGGCAGGTTGGCCCAGAGTTGGAAGCCGTGCATGCGGCCGCGCTCATCGCCTTTGGGCATTTCCTGATGCAGGATGCCGGAGCCGGCGGTCATCCACTGCACATCGCCCGCGGTCATCTTGCCCTTGTTGCCAAGCGAGTCGCCGTGCTCGACCGAGCCAGCGAGAACGTAGGTGATGGTCTCGATGCCGCGATGCGGATGCCACGGGAATCCCTTCAGGTAGTCCTCGGGATGCTCGTTGCGGAAGTCATCGAGGAGGAGGAAGGGGTCGAACTCTTTGGTTTTGCCGAAGCCGAAGGCTCGCTGGAGCCGGACGCCTGCGCCTTCGAGCGTAGGTTTGGTCGACAGGATTTCTTTCACCGGTCTGAGGGACATGGTGTTGTTCCGTTTCTGGTCTGTTGGGGATTGTGACCAGTGTATTGGATTCACGAGATGCAGGAAGGACTCCGAGGACTGGCCGGGACTGGCCGTCCAGGCGGGCGCGCTTCGCGCCTGACTGATTAGGCTTTCCTATGCGATTGGCAATCAAGTAGTTAACAGGATTTTCCGGGAGGACTCGGATCGATACCGGTTATACCGGTTATTTGCTGGAGCCAGGGGCGTTCTGTCCCGGCCCGGAGGTCTGCGAGGCGGCGCGTTTTGCGGCGAGGCGGGCTTGTTTCTCCCTGTGCTTGCGCACGTAGTGGGCGGCGATGTCCGGGTAGAACTCGCGCACCGAGGAAAAGGCGACGTCGCGCATCACGGAGTAGCCGAACTTCTCTGCGAGGGCACCGAAGGTGCCGGCGCTGGGCGGGTAGTAATAGCGGGAGACATACTGAGTGATCGCCTTGCCTCCGAGGCCGGCGAAGTTGGGGGTTAAGTGGCCGCTGTAGGTGCGGGCAACCGCCTGTTGGCTCATGACATAAAGAGACCGAACGTAGATGCTGTGTCCGGCGCCGAGGGCGTAGTAGCGCGTGTCCTCGCGGAGCAGGGTGGGGAGAAACCAGGCGGAAAGGTAGGTATTGTCGGTCTTATCGACGAATCCGCGCCAGGTGTACAGGCTGAAGCCCTCAATGCCCTTGCCGAGTGGCGGGTGCTCATTCAGCCCCTCGGCGCTGAGGGAGGTGAGGCCGAGAAAGATAAAAGAGGAGTAGTCGAAGGCCTGGCGGGTGGCGACGACGAAGTTGTACTTGAAGCCGGGCGGGTGCGCGGCGGCGCCGCCGGAGACGGTGCGGAAGTTCGGCATGAATCCGAGAATCCGCTGCGGCTGGCGGCGCTCGATGGGAATGGGGTCACCGTTCCTGTCGACGGGACTGCCGGGCGCAGGTTTGGGTTTTGAAGCGGACTGCGAAGACTGGGAGCCGGATGCGGGGGAAGCCTGAAATGTGAAAGCAGCAATTTCAAGAGCCGGCGATGGGCTTAACCAGCGATCTGAACCTGACAGACCGGAAGGGTCACTGCCGTCGCTCGGAAGTTGCGGGCCAACGATGGGCCGTGCCGGATCAGAACCCGATGACGTTTGGGCGGCGCCACTGATTGCGAGAGACAAAAAGAGAGCTGCGAGAATCTGGCGCAAATCCACCATCCGTGGTCGGGAGACGAGTGGGTAGGGTAGTCACTCGAAAAGAATGTGTCCGGAATTCCCGGGGTTTCACTGATTAGAACAGGAAACGGTCGAAATAGTTTCAGGCGGAGTTGAATAAAGGGTGGGGAGTACCGAGGTCGCTTCGGGGCACGCATGGGGCCATGACGCGACGGGTCTGAGCCGAATCGTGGTTGCGCAAGCGCTCGAGTCAACCCCGTTTCAGCTGGCTAACTTGATAGTGGCCAGAGTGCGAATCGGAGCCAGGTCGCGCGGCTTGTGGACGATGAGGCGGATGCCGGTGCCCTCAGGGTAGTGAGGCGATTCGGCGATGACCTGTGCGACGGCAGCCGGGAGGTTGGCATGGCGGACGGCTTCCATCGCCTTGTCGCCGAGGATGAGAGCGACACGGAAGCAACCGCCGCAGGGGCTGAGGTAGACAATGTTGCGGTCTTTGCGTTTCAGGCGGAGAGCCCAGCCGTACTTTGCGCCGTCGGATTTCCATTCGTGCGAAGTGGCGCCCTGCTCTTCCATCCAGTGAACGAATTCGGACCAGGCAGGAGCGCTGGAACCCAGGGCTGCGGTCACCTCTTTTTCGGAGGGCTTGCTGGGTTTGCCAACGAAGGCGTTCGTAACTTCCATGATGCGGCTCCCTTCAGGCAGCCGGAGGAGGGAACGAGGCAGTGTACGCCTGAAACGCAGCGCGGGGCGGATCATGTTTACCGTTTGCGGGATTTGCAGGACTCGAGACGGGAGGCCCACCGGGACACAGATCGCAGGGCTCAGCATTCAGGCTTCGGTTGCAGCCTGAATGCTGAGTCAGCGAATCCGATTCAGCGGATGTTGCCATGGAGTTCGGGGTGAGGCTCCTGCTCGACCTGGTCGAGCTTTTTCTGTTGTTCATCGGTAAGGACGTCGCGAATGCGTTTGTCGGCCCGCATTCGCTCGGCGTGGATGTTGGTCATACGCTCCTGCGCGGACATACTCTCGTCGTGGACCGACTTCACGGTCGCGTCGCGCAGGTCTTGCAGGATGGCCTGCACCCGCTCCTGCTGGTCCTGGGTGAGATCGAGCCGGGGGGAAAAGAGCTTCATCTGAGCTTCGACCGTGGGGATGCCGTCAGCGTCGGTGACTGTGGCGACTTCAGCGGTCGGCTGCTGAGGAAATGCGGGGACAGCAAGGAGCAGAAGCGTTCCAATTGCGAATGATCTGCGATTCATAAGGTTCCTCCGTGGGCCTGTTTTGGCCGCTGTGTTTTGGCCTTATGATTCGCACTGTAGCGGCAGCATTGCGGCATCGTCGATGGGCTAAGCGGGAGTTGCTGAACAAAGCAGCCGGTGTGTGCGGAAAGGGGCGCACGAGCGTTGCAGAAACGGACGGGGCAAAGAAACTCGACAGCATGGCACGGCGCAAATCGGATCCGCGCGCGAGCCGCACCCGGGAACGTCTGGGCGGTGCTCTGATCGAGCTCATCCTCGCGAAGCCGATCGATGCGATCACAGTACAGGAGGTGCTGGACCGGGCCAAAGTGGGGCGATCGACGTTCTACGTTCACTATCGCGACAAGAACGACCTGCTCTTCAGCCAACTGGAGATGTTCCTGGAGTTCATGAGCACGAAGCTGAGCAGGGAGCGGGAGGAGTCGCGGCGCGTAGCTCCGGTGGAGGAGATGTTCGAGCACATTGGCGGACAGAACCGGATGTACAAAGCGCTGGCGGAATCCGGACAGCTGCAGGACTTCTTCGATATGGCGCAGGATGCCTTTGCGCGGGGGATTGCACGGCGGCTGCGGGAGTCCGGCCGGGTTGCCGGACTGTCGCGCAACGAGCTGGCGGCGCGGGGCACGCTGCTGGCGGGAAGCCTGCTGGCGCTGCTGCGGTGGTGGATCGATCGCGGCGCGAAGGAATCGCCGAAGGCCATGGATGCCATGTTCCATCGAATGGTGTGGGAGGGAGTAGAGTAGGGGGGCGACAGCATCTCAGATAAGAAACGAGGGGCCGGAGTCGTGCTGAAAAAACCGTGGGTGAGGATTGCCATTGGCGTTGTCGTCGTGCTGGTACTGGCGGTTCTGATTGTGCCGCTGTTCGTGAACGCGGATTCGTTCCGGCCGATGCTGGAGAATCGGCTGTCGAGCGCGCTGGGGCGCAAGGTCACCCTGGGCAAGCTGAGCTTTTCCCTGTTCTCGGGGAACATGGTGGCCGATCAGGTGACCGTGGCCGACGATCCGGCATTCAGTTCCGCGCCGTTCCTGCAGGCGAAGTCGCTGAAAATCGGCGTGCACAGGAGGCCATTGCTCCTGCATCGCCAGATCAGTGTGAAGAGGTTCATCGCCGAATCGCCGCAGATTCAGCTGATCTCGAACGAGAAAGGCGTGTGGAACTATGCGAGCCTCGGCCGGGGCGCGCCCGCAGCCGAGCAGCCTGCTCCCGGCGCGGATCCGGACCTCTTTGTCGGCATTGTTCAAATCGTTGATGGCAAGGTGGCGGTATCTTCCTTGCCGGCGAAAGAGCAGCCCTTTGTCTATACCGCGGTCAACATCAGTGTCGATAACCTGTCGTTCGGACACGTGATGCCGTTTTCTCTTTCGGCGAAGCTGCCCGGGAATGGCACCGTGTCGCTCAACGGAACGGCAGGACCGCTGAACCAGCAGGACGCGTCGGCAACCCCGGTGAGCGCGCAGCTGGCGGTGCGGAAGTTCGATCCGGTGAAGGCGGGCGTGGTGCCGGCGAGCGCGGGCATCGAAATGGAAGCCGATATCGATGCGCAGCTCAAGTCAGACGGAAAGACCGCAACGAGCACCGGCAGGATCATGGCGCAGCGTCTGCTGCTGGCAAAAAGCGGCACGCCGGCGGCGATTCCGGTGAACCTGACCTACAAGGTGCAGGCTGACCTCAAAGCGCAGACGGGTGAGGTGAAGGATCTGGCGGTGGACGCCGGTCCGGTGACAGTGCACACGCTGGGCACATTCGCGATGACACGACCGGTAACGACGGTGAATCTGCACGTGAACGCAATCAGAGTGCCGGTGGATGCGGTGGAAGCGCTGCTGCCCGCGGTTGGCGTGCGGCTGCCCAGCGGGTCGCAGCTGAAAGGCGGAACGCTGACGGCGCAGCTGGCGATCACGGGGACGACGACGGCTCCGGTGATTGCGGGGCCGGTGGAGGTGGACAACACGCAGCTGGCCGGGTTCGATCTGGCGTCGAAGATTCAAGGGCTGAAGGCGCTGACGGGCACGAGCGGCGGAACGGCGATCCAGGTGCTGCATGCCGATGTGCGCGAGACGCCGGCGGAGACGCAACTGACGAACATCAACTGCGTGATACCGGCGATCGGGACGGCAACGGGGCAGGGAACGGTGGCCGAGTCGGGCGCTCTGAATTTTCAGCTAACGGCAAAGCTGAGCGGATCGGGCGCGACGGGTGCCGCGGTGGATGCAGCAGCGGCGGCGCTGGGTGGCATCACGGGCAATCTGCTGCACACGGCGGCCAATGCCAGCGTGCCGATGACGATTACCGGGACGACTTCCAATCCGGTGATCCGCGCGAATGTGGGGGCGATGGTGAAGGGTAGTTTGGGGGCTGGGAAGAAGGGGCTGGGCGGGTTGGTGCAGGGGTTGTTGCCTAAGTAAGTGAAGTGGCCCCGGGTTCGCGCCGGCTTGATTGCCCCCGCAGAATCTGCCAGCTCGCGGTGGTGAGAGGAACGGCCTCATGCGTTGAGCGGAGGAAATAACCCTACAGAGAGATCATCTTCGCTTCACCACAATCCAAATCCGGCAGACAGTAGATGTGCTTATGCAGCAGACGTCCAGCGCTATTTCCATTGCCAAGTTCGAGCGCCTTGAGTATTTCCCAGTGAGCTTCCTGGGTTTGACTGAGATTCACTTTCCCTTTAGCCAATCTGATCTGGAGGCGAACTTCAAAGGCCAGAGAGTTCCAGGTGCGCAGCAGGATTCTGTTTTGTGCCGCCGAAACAATCATGCGATGGAAGTTGTGATCGTGTTTCGCATAGAGCTCAATGTTCTTTTGGGTTGCGGCTTTCCGGATCGCCTCCGCTTCCTTTCTGAGCTCACCAACCCTGCCTTTCAATGATTTTGCCGCCTGTTGGCCCGCCAATTCCTCAAGCGCTGCTCGCACCATGAACGCTTCAGAAATATCCCGTGTGGTGACATCTCGAACGCGAGTTCCCTTATAGGGCTCGATCACCACAAGATCGACCCCTTCGAGTTGACGCAGAGCTTCCCGGACCGGCCCCTGACTGGTATTGAGATCGCGGGCGACGTCGAGTTCCACCAGGCGGGTGCCGGGGGGCAGATCGCCGCTCATGATCCTGCGCAACAGTTCCTGCCTGACACGCTCGGCCATGGAGTCCCGGCGGAGAGCGTGGTCGGTGTTGGACATGGAAGGAATTATAAATAATCTGCATCCCGGGAACGTTATAAATAATCTATAACGTGTGAAGTAGTTGTCATGCCGGGCCGGCAGAGGAGGAGCGAGGGATCGGGGATCGGTCTCTCATCTGTCTCTTCCGTTGGCGTGGCCGTGGCCGAAGCACTCATCGGGCTGTTAGTTCTGCCCGGGGTGTTTAGGCGTGCCCTGTCCGCAGGGACCCTGTTGATCTTGTTCTTACCTTCGGACGTGACGCTCCGGCAGGATTGGGGAGAGCGGTGGTCTGCAATCGATCGATGTATCGGTCGATGCGGCTCTGCTCGCTCTCCGTCGTTGCGACACCCTTTCCGCAGATGCGCTACTCACAAAAATTCATTCAGGGGATTGATGTGATGGTTTTGGAAAAATGGTTTGAGGAAGTTTGGAATAAGAGAAACGAAGCAGCCATGGACGAACTCATGGCGGCCGATGTCGTCATCCACGACCTTATGGGTGGGGACGGAGAGAAGGTTTTCCAGTTACCGGCGTTTAAGAAGATGCTTCGTTCATTGCTTGCGGATCTATCCGACGTGCAGGTTACGGTCGAACACAAGTTGACTCAGGGCGACATGGTGGCAGCGCGTTGTGTCATCACCGCCATCGATCGTGGTGATGGATCCGGCCGCACACCGATTCACTTCACTGGAATGATCATGGTCCAAGTGCGCGAAGGCAAGATCGTCGAGAGCTGGAATTACTTCGATTTCGAAACCATGTACCGGCAGATGGAGTAGCGCGGACAGCGTCGAGGTTCCTGGGTCAAACCCAGGCGTAAGAGGTTAGCGGGAGGCGCAGCCCGATCGTTTATTGGGACCCGCGGCTGCGCTCCGCGACCGGGATGCGGACTTCGGCGATGCATCCGGTGTGGTTGGGTTTGTTGTGGAGTTCGATGACGCCTCCGTGGGCTTCGACGATCTGGCGGGCGAGGGCGAGGCCGACACCGGAGCCGGCTTTCTTCGTGGTGTAGAGGGGGACGAAGAGGTTCTCGGGATTGGCGAGGCCGGGTCCGTTGTCTTCGATGGCGATGCAGACGAGGTCACCCTCTTCGGTGGCTTTGATCGTTACTTTGGGGCGGCAGGGCGGTCCTGATCGCTTGCGATGGGGGCGTCCACTGGCTGCCGTCGCACTTTCAGCAGCGCCTTCGGTGACGGGCGCGGCTTCCGGTTCCTCCTCGACGCACGAGAGTGCCGACTCGACCGCATTGCGGACGAGGTTGATGAGGAGCTGCTCGATCTGGTCGGTGTCGGCGAACAGTTCAACGTCAGGCGCGGCGAGCAGGCGAACGTCGAGGCGAATCTCGAGCGAGACAACGCGCTCGAGCAGCGGCTGCAGCGGCACGCGCCTGAGGATCGGCGCAGGCAGCTGCGCAAGCTGGCGATAGGCCTGGACGAAGCGGTTGAGCGACTCGGCGCGGTTTTCAATAACGGAGAGGCCGCGCTGCAGATCCCGCTGCAGAACGGCGATGGCCGGCGGGATCGGCTGCGGCGGAGCGGGTGCAGCGTCGGCGCGCGGCTCGCCGCCGTTGGGCGATTTAGGCAGGATGCGCGTGCGCAGGGATCCGGCAATGGATTTGATGGGCGTAAGGGAGTTCGAGATCTCGTGCCCGATGACGCGGATGAGACGGCGCCAGGCAAGGCGCTCCTCTTCGCGGAGAGCGGCGCTGACGTCGGAGAGGACGACCAGGGTGTGGGGAACGCCGCGCTGACGAAATTCGCCGCGGCGGATCATCCAGCGAGCAGGCTGGCTGGGCTCAGGACGCTTCACGCCGAGAGGCGACGGGCGCGGGATTTCAAGCTGCAGGACGGTTTCGCTGGTCTCCACGAGCAGATCGGTGAGGGTGAGTTCTTCGGCGGTTTTGCCGAGGTCCTTAGCGGGCTCAAGAGAGAAGACGCGCTCGGCAGCGGGGTTGAGAAGGCGGAGGCGCGTTTCCTGGTCGAAGGCGAGAACGGGCGCGTCCATCTCGGCGATGACGCGGCGCAGGAGGGCGACGGCTTCGAGCGAGGCAACGCGCTGGGTCTGCAGCGTGTCAGCGAGCGCGTTGATTTCGAGAGCGAGCTGGCCGACCGAGTCGTCGCGATTGGCGCCGCGGGCGCGGAAGGAGTAGTCCTCTTCGCGCAGGGCGGCGACGACGTTGGCAAGGGTCTGGATGGGGCGAATGGCTTCTTCGATGAAGGCAGCGAAGACGAGCAGAAGAATCAGCAGCAGGATGCCCAGGGTGGCGAGCATCGGTCCCAGGGAAACGTGCAGGAAGGCAAGAATGGCAGCGCAGAGCGCCATGAAGATGAGTGCAGCGACGGTGCAGAAGATGCGGAGGCGCGCCTCGAAGGAGATGCTCTGGCGTTTGGGCTTGCGCCTGGATGTGCCGCGGTGGTTCGCCATGACTCAGGGGGCAGGGTACAGGGTGCAGGGTACAGAGAGAAGGGCGCGATAAAGCAAGTAGAAGACTGGAGAGAGAAAATGCAGGTCCATTCGACTCGCGTCTAAATTGCTGTTGCGCCAAAGAACGGCGCAAGGAATGCGGATGCTTCGCTCAGGATGACAAAGCTGTTTCTTCGCGAGAGATCGGTGGGGGTGCGAGCGCTCTTGTGCGCTAGATGCCATACTTTTCCATCCGCCGGTAGAGGGCCCCGCGGCTGAGTCCGAGGGCTTCTGCCGCCTGGCTCACGTTGCCATTACAGCGCGAGAGGGCTTTGCGGATGAGGATACTCTCCACGGACTCGAGGGACATCTCTTCGAGGGCCTGGGTGGAGACGCGCGCGGGCGACAGGCCGAGGTCGGGGACCTCGATGACGTCTTCGCGGGACATGAGGACGGAGCGCTCGATGGTGTGGTCGAGTTCGCGGACGTTGCCAGGCCACGCGTAGTGGAGCATCAGCTCCATCGCGGTGGGGTCGATGCCGGACACAGGCTTGCGATAGCGCTGCGAGTAGCGGGCGAGGAAATACGCCGCCAGCGGCGGGATGTCTTCGCGGCGCTCGCGCAGCGGCGGCAGGTGAATCTCGACGGTGTTGAGGCGGAAGAGCAGGTCGGCGCGGAAATTGCCCCCTTCCACTTCCTTGCGGATATCGGCGTTGGTGGCGGAGATGACACGGACGTTGACGTGGCGCGTCTTCGAGGAGCCGACGCGCTCCATCTCTCCGGTTTCGAGAACGCGCAGCAGCTTGGCCTGCTGACGCATGGGAACGTTGGCGATTTCGTCGAGGAAGAGGGTGCCGCCTTCGGCCAGCTCGAAGCGGCCGATGCGTTCGGTGCGCGCGTCGGTGAATGCGCCTTTGACGTGGCCGAAGAGTTCCGACTCGAAGGTGCCCTCGGGCAGCGCACCGGTGTTGACGGCGACCATGGAGCGCGAGGCGCGCGAGGAGAGCGCATGGAGCGTCTGGGCGACGACTTCTTTTCCGGTCCCGTGCTCGCCGGTGATCAGCACGCTGGCGTCGGAGGGTCCGATGCGGGTGATGGTGGCGAGGACGGGCTGCATCGCGGGCGCGGTAGCGATCATCTCGGGGAGATTGGCGGCGCGGAGCAGACGGTTCTCAGCTTCGAGGCGCTGGGCGCGGCGGACGGCGTTGCGAGAGGTCGATCTGGGTGCGGAGGATGGTGAGGAGGCGGGCGTTGTCCCAGGGCTTCTGGATGAAGTCGGAGGCGCCGCGGCGCATGGCTTCGACGGCGAGCTCGACGTTGGCCCACGCGGTCATGATGATGATGGGAAGCTGCGACTCGTGAGAGCGGATCTGGGAGAGGAGGTCGAGGCCTTCGCGGCCGGAGGTGGTGTCGCGGGTGTAGTTGAGGTCGAGGAGCAGAGCGTCGAAGGAGCCACATTTGAGGGCATCGAGGACCATGTAGGGCGAGGTGGCCTTCTCGATGCGATAGCCCTCGGGTTCGAGGAGCAGCTCGAGGGCGTCGAGGATGTGCGGCTGATCGTCGGCAATGAGGATCGATGGCGCGAGCTTGCCGCCGGTGGTTTCGGTGGGTACGGGTTGGGCGGCGGTGCTCGACATGGTATTCGCTACCAGCTTCCTGCCTCTCGCTCCTATTATGGCCCGTGCGTGACGACGCCGGATTTTGCGTCGTCAATGGAGACATGCATGCGGTTGAGGGTGTCGCCGATGGCGCGGTCGATGTCGACTTTGCGTTTTTCGTAGTTGCTTTTGGCCAGGTTGAGAGCAGACTCGGCGAGCGCAAGGGCGTTTTCTGAAGCCAGGGTATCGGCGCTGGATTTTGCGCCGAGTTGCTGCTCCTGCTTGGTGATGTCAAAGGTGCGCTGGGCCAGATCGCGGGCTTTTTGGGAGGCGTCAACCTGGGCCTGGGCCTGTTCCAGGGCGAACTGCGAGTTGCGGACGTCAAAGCGGATGGTCTTTTGTTGCTGCACAGAGGTGATCTGGCTTTGGCGGTATTGGAGCACTTCCTGGAATTGATTGGCTTTCACCGTACGGTTGCGCAGGTTGATCGTAAGCGTCATGCCCACCTGGTACTCGGGCGCTGAGTAGTTGAAGGTGTTCGCGAACATGCTGGGGAAGTCAGTGGGCAGGTTGGTGGAACACTGCTGCGGACCGAGATCGCAATAGGGGTTCTTAGGGCCGGCGGTGCCATTGCCGACGTACAAGCCGTACATGTTGAGCTGGGGAAGCAGTTCGCTGTTGATGTCTTTGAGAGCCTGCTTCTGGACCTCGGCCTGCAACTGGTAGATGGCGACCTCGGGACGCTCCTTTTCGGCTTCCGCAATCAGGTCGTCGATATTTTTGGTAGCGTTGGGGTCAGGCTGGCCCTCAAGATCGAGCGGGATGACCGGCATCTCGTCGATGGCTGGGTCGTCGATCTTGGTGAGCGCGTTTTTTATCAGTAGTTCATTGAGGCGCAGGCTGGCCCGCGCCACGGTGAGGTTGCCTTCCGCGGTGGCGACAGCAGACTGATCCGTCATGACCTGCATGGCCGGGATCGCTTTCAGCTCGAGCTGCTTCTGATCATCGGTCAGGGTCTGGTTGGCAAAGCCCAGGGCGCGTTCTTTGATTTGCTCATCCTGATAGGAATCGACGAGGTCCCAATAGATGTTCTCGACCTGCGTGACGGAGGCGATGACCTGCTGCTTAAAGACGAGGTCGGTGATCTGCGCGTTGCGTTTGGCGATGCGGATGTAACGTTCGTTGGAGGAGAGTCCGAATCCGGCAAGAAGGGGCTGCGCAACCTCGACTCCAAAACTGGAAAAGAGCTCCGGATCGATAGCGAAATAGGGACTGTTGCTGGTCAGACGCTGGCCCTGATACTGAACGCTGACGTTGGTGCCCATGGCGAAGGACTGCGAATAGCTGGACAGGACCTCAATATTGTTTTGTTTGAGGATGGGAGTGCCGACCTGGAACTGGTTCACTTCCTGGGTAACGCTGTGATCGACGAAGCCGTGAAAGCTGAGATAAGGGTCAAAGGAGGGCACTGCGGCGCCTGCGCCGAGGGTCGAGGTAACAATGCCGCCGGCACCCGCAGCGGCAGAGGCGCCACCTCCGCCACCGCCTCCGGAGGATCCGCTAAAGCCTCCCTGTGTGGACTGGACAACACTGGCATTCACGCCCTGGGCGGGACTACCCGACTTGGTGCGCAGGATATCGGTCTGGGCGAGGGGAGCGTAGTAGCGGGCGTAGGCGATGTCGAGGTTGTTCTCGAGGGCCAGGGCGATTGCGTCCTGCAACGAGATGTACAGCTTGCCGTCGCGGATCAGGTTTTCGAGGCGCGCCGAGTTGTGGAGATCCAGCTCAGGCGCCCTGCTGGGCATGTAGGGGAAGAGCGGGCTGTGCGAATGGGGCATTTCCACGTGGAAGGGCCGCTGCGGTCCAATGGACTGAAGTTTGATCTGCTGCGCCTGCTGGGCCAGGGTCTGGGTACTGGGTGGCGGGGGAGCCTCCTGGGCTGCCGGAGTCGGGGCGTTGGGAGGGGCTGGCGGAGTGGATTGATCCGGTTGCGTTGCCGGAGGAGGCTGAGGCGTTTGCGGTGCCGGGTTCTGTGCGAGCAGCGGCGCGGCGACGAGGCCGCAGAAGATGAGAGCAGGAGCCGAGAGCTGTTGGAACCAGAAAGAACCCTTCACTGTGCCGCGACCTCCACGCCGAGATTCGGGTTGGCGGTGTCGGCGACCATCCAGCCGTCGCGCAATTCGATAACGCGGCTGCCGTAGGCGGCGTTGGCTTCCGAGTGCGTGACCTGGATGATGGTCGTGCCCTGCTCGTTGAGTTCCTTGAACAACTCCATGATCTCCTTTGCCTGGCTGGAGTGCAGATTGCCGGTGGGCTCATCGGCGAGCAGCAGCGCGGGCTTATGGATGACAGCGCGTGCCACACCGACCAGCTGCTGCTGGCCGCCGGAGAGCTGGGAAGGGAAGAGGTCTTTCTTGCCGACGATGCTGAAGCGGTCCAGTGTGTCGGCGACCAGGCCCTGGCGCTGGGCGCGAGGCATGTCCTTGTAGGAGAGGGGAAGGTCGATGTTCTCCTGGACGGTGAGGTCGTCGAGCAGGTGATAGCTCTGGAAGACCATTCCGATGGTGCGCTTGGCAAGGTCGGCGCGCTGGCGGCGATTCATGCGGTGTGCGGCTTCGTCCTTGAACCAGTATTCGCCCAGCCACTGATCGTCGAGCAGGGCGAGGACATTCAGGAGCGAGGATTTTCCTGCGCCGGAAGGTCCCATGATGGTGAGGAACTCGCCCTCTTTGATTTCCAGATTGACGCGGCGCAGGACCCAGGTTTGGCCGGCGCCGGTTTTGTAACTGCGTTCGATATTTTTTAGCTGAATCATGGTTCCTTCTCGTTGAAAGACGGCCAGATTACCTCGCCGGGACACACGAATCCTCTGCTGATGCGCGAACGGGCTCGTGCAGCCGATTACTTGACTTCGAGAACCTGTTCCAGCGATTCGCCTTCCGCGACCACCTTGCCGTCGAAGAGGTGAATCTGGCGATCGGCATGGCGGGCGAAGCGCGGATCGTGCGTCACCATGCAGATGGTCGCGCCTTCGCGATGCAGATTCTGGAGCAGCTCCATCACCGCTTCGGCGTTGCGCGAGTCCAGGTTTCCGGTGGGCTCGTCGGCGAGCAGGATCGAAGGCGAACCGGCAAGAGCGCGAGCCACGGCGACGCGCTGCTGCTGACCGCCGGAGAGCTGCGAGGGATAGTGGCGAATGCGGTGCGCCATGCTCACGCGCTCGAGCGACTCCTGCACGCGGCGCTTGCGCTCGGCCGACGACATTCCGGAGCGATAGGTCAGCGGCAGCTCGACGTTTTCATACACGGTGAGGTCGCCGATGAGGTTGAAGCTCTGGAAGATGAAGCCGATTTCCTGGTTGCGGATGCGCGAACGCTGCGAGAAGTTGAGGTTCTCGACCGAGTGGCCGTTGAGCGTGTAGCTGCCGCCGGTGGGCGTGTCGAGCAGACCGATGATGGACAACAGAGTCGACTTGCCGCATCCGGAAGGGCCGGAGATGGCAACGTACTCGCCCTTGTCGATGTTCATGTGGACGCCGGACAGCGCGTGGGTTTCGATCTCGTCGGTGTAGAAGACTTTGGTGAGGCCTTCGATTTCAATCAATGCCTGATTGTTGTCCATCCTGCTCTCCTGCTCCTCAAAGTTTGCGCTGCCTGGTTGCTTGCCGGGGGAAGGATCTACTCCAGCCGAACTTTATCCGTGTTGTCGTTGCGTGACATGTCGGAAAGGATCACACGATCGCCTTCGTTCAGGCCACTCAGAATCTGAATCTCCGTGGTCGAGGCCTTGCCCACCTGCACCTGGACCCGGGTGGCGGTTTTGCCGTTGGGGTCGATGCGGAAGAGGCTGATGGTGCTGTTCTCGTTGCCGAACGCGGGCCGCCCCACATACAAGACGTCGTGCAGGTGCGCGAGTTCGATGGTTCCGTCCACGCTCAGCTCCGGAACAGCCCCCGCGGGCAGGGGCCCATCGAGAGTTACGTCAACAGTACGCGTTCCGTTCAATACCGAGGGATCAATTCTGGTCACATGTCCGGGAACGATGCCGTTGTGGGTGTCGATTTCGGCTTTTTGCCCGATCAGGATGTCGTGGGCCTGGGTCTCTGCGATCTGCAGCGCCGCCTTGAGCTCCTTGGGATCGATGACTTCGGCAACCGAGGTTCCGGCGGCCACGTGCTGGCCAACCCCGAGAGCCGTGGGTAGAGAAGCAACGACGCCGGCGATGCCGGCCTTCACATGCAGGGCATCTTCCTGACGCTGGTAGAGGTCGAGCAGGGCGCGGGCTGAATCGACCTTCGTTTGCTGCGAGGCAAGCTGGACTTCAATGGCCTTTTGATTGACGTCGAGCTGTTCGACGCTGATCTGGTGCTGGGAGGTGAGCTGGTCGGCGTTGTTTTTGGACTGCTCATACTGAATTCCGCTGATTTCGCCAAGGGCGTAACGCTGCTTGTCGATGTTCGCCTGGAGCTGCGCCTGGCTGTACTGGGCGTTGATCTGCGCACCGGCGGACTTCTTGTCCATGAGAGTGCTCTGCAATGTCGCCTGGAGGCTCTTGTAGTCGGCCAGGGCTCCGTCAAGGGCGAGTTTGGCGCCGACGAGTTGCTGCTGGAGTTGCGGGTCCTCAAGGTCCATCAGGATGGTGTCCGGCTGAACCATGGTGCCGGGAAGGACGCGAATGCGAACGACGGTGGCCTCGGTCTGTGCCGGGATCAGCTCGATGCTCTCTTCGCGGGGAACCAGGGTGCCGAGACCGCGGACATTGCGGATCATGTCGCCGCGCTTTACGGTATCAGGCCAGATGGTGCTGGCGTCCACGGTGGGAACGGCGGGTTTGAGGCGCATAACAGCCCAGGCGGCCGCGGTGACGCCAACTGCAACAATAGCCAGCACGACGATCTGCCGGCGGAGCTTCTTCTTTTTAATGTCGGGCCGTGAGATATCCATTGCATAAGGGTAATAGCATGTGCCGCGCCACTCGCGACATGGAGCTAAGTTGCTTTAGATGTGCGACTTGGAGAGGGTTATCGACAGGGCTGGGAGAGGTGGAGTGGTCGATTGCGGATCCGGGTGTCCATTAACGGACACTTGTTGCCGGAAAGGGGGCGAGGATGCGGGCGGAGCGAAGCCTGGCATCGACGAGGTCGTTGATTTCGCGGTGGATGGCTTCGATCGGCCGGTCCCCATCGATGACAACGACCCGGTTCGGTTCCCGCGCGGCAATTTCGCGGTATTTGTCATAAACCCGGCGATAGAAGTCCGCATCCTCGCGCTCGAAGCGGCCTTCATCCTGGCCAGTCGCCGCGGTGCGGTGGTTGCGGCGGCGGGCGCGAGCGAGGGATTTGTCGAAGTCGGCGAGCAGCAGGATGGTGAGGTCGGGCTGTAATCCGGCACACATGGTCTGGTGCATGCGAAGGACGATTTCGCTGCCAAGCTGGCGGCCGCCGCCCTGGTAAGCTTCGGTGGAGTCGGTGAAGCGGTCGCAGAGGACGACATTGCCACCGTGCAGCGCGGGCGCGATGACCTCGGCAATGCACTGGGCGCGGTCGGAAAACATCAGTCCGAGCTCGGTCCGTGGAGCAAGGTGCTCCGTTTTGGAATCGAGGATCAGGCCGCGAACCCGGTCGCCGAGGTGCGTGCCTCCGGGCTGGCGCGTGACGGTTACCGCCAGTCCCAGGGACTGAAGGTGCTCGGCCAGCCTCCGCAACTGCGTGGACTTGCCGGAACCATCGAGTCCTTCGAAGGTGAGGAAGAAGCCCATAAAGGCAGGGTACAGGGTACAGGGTACAGGTTGCAGGGTACAGGGACGGGCCGTCAGAGTTTAGGGATCAGAGTTTAGAGTTTGGCTGGTCACGCTGCGCGATCAGCGTAGAATCCTTCCATTCGAATGCGATTGACCCGGCACAAGCTGGCGGCGATGGGCATGGTGATTGGCCTGCTCCTGCTGGTGGTGCAGCCTGCGGCGAGTGTGGCCCTGGCGGCGGCACTGATCCTGACGCCGGTCTTCCTCTTTGGTCTTGTGGTGGCGCCGCGGTCGCTCTGGCCGGCGGCGGATCTGGAACAGCCGTTCGTTCGGCGGATGCCCGCCCGGGCTGCTTTGTTCCAGCGGCCTCCACCTGCTTCCATCCTGTAGTTTCCCTTCCATTCTTTGCGGATGCACTGGCCCAGGTGGGGCTGTGTGTCTGCGCGGATTGTCCCCGCAATGAGAACCGCGGAGGAGCGGGATGGTGCTGACATGGATTACGAATCTGTGGGTGCTGTGGTGCACGGTATCGGCCGTCGCGTATATGGTGCGCGAACGGCGGAAGAGAAAAGAGCAGCGTGCATCGAAGGACCTGGTGGTGTCGCCACTGGCCGGGCTGGCGATGGGTGCGATGTTTCTGGGGTTGCAGGAGATTGTGCAGCCGCAGGCCCGCCACATGATCGTGGAGGAGCTAAAGGACGAACGCATGGACGACGGAACGGAAGAACCACTGGGCGGACGGTTGTTTTACGAACAGATGTGGAGAATCCGGATGGGCGAGGAAGTGGAGGAGGTGACGGTCAAGGTGCGCGATCTTAAGTCCGGATGAAGAGAATGTCAGCATCGATGGTGTCTGTTCGATTCCTGAGAGAGAATTCGTCTGACGACCATGACCTTCAGGCTCGCACTCTGCTCACTTTTGTTGGTGACGTTTGCCGGAACGGCTCCATGCCAGACCCCTGTTGAAACCTCGGTGCAGTCGCGGGATGTGTTCGGCGGATTCTCGTACCTGTTTCGCAACTACACGCGAGGTTTTCAGTCTGGCGGAATGCCAGGTTGGCAGGCATCTCTCGAGTTGCCGCTGAGTTTGGGAATTCCGCGGGCGGGCCTGGCCATCGATGGAGCTGGGAATTACGCGGGCAATGAATTTGGACCCAATTACGACCTCCATTTCCTGACCGCCGGGCCGAGGTTCACGAAGCGTGCAGGACGACAAACACTATTTGGAAAGGCGACGGTGGGCTTCGCGCATTTGAACGGGGCGACCGGACCCTTCTCCTATTCGCACGGGAATCAGGAGACGATTCCGAGGCTGGCTTCGAATTACACGCTGGCGATTACGGCTGGGGGCGGTGCGGATCTGCGCATGTCGGTGCACATCCGATGGCGCGTGGAAGCGGATTACGTCTTTACGGACTTCACGTCGGTGGATAACCAAATTCACGACATCGCTGATTCGAATGCGCGCGTGGTGACGGGGCCCGTTTTCCGTTTTTGAGCCGCGTCACTCGGTCCAGGCGCTGCAGAGCAGCCACGTGCCTGCGGCCAGCAACACTGACGGTGCGAAAGAGAGTTACAATGCTTACAAGCGTGACATTGGGAGGGAAAGCGATGCCGACGACACGTTCCGTAGTCGTGAGTATGCGCCTGCCGGAGGAGAGTGGTCGGCGGCTCAAGCGGTTGGCCAAACGCCATGGCTGGACCCCGAGCGACGCCAGCGCCCGTCTGGTCGAGGAGGGCCTGCGCCGCTCCGAGTTCGCCCTGATCGACTTCCGCGAAAGTCCCGTGGGCCGCCAGGCCTATATCCAGGGAAGCACCCTGGCCATCTGGGAGGTCATGATGATTGTTCGCGCCTACAAAGGCGATGCGAAAAAGGCGGCCGATCACCTGGAATGGCCGGAGTTCAGGGTAAAGGCCGCGGTGCATTATGCAGAGGCGTTTCCAAAGGAGATCAACGAGGCGCTTGCGGAGAACGATGCTATGGATTTCGATGCGCTGAAGAGAAAGATCCCTAATCTCGAACTGTATGTTGTGCCCAAAGGGCGCAGGAAGCCAGCCAGGCGTGCGCGGCAGGTGTGAACCGGCACTGATTTATGGCGCGACAGCTCAATTCCGGTCTGCCGCGCCTATTTTCCGGCAAAGGTGACGATCAGAATGCTCCGGTTATTGCTCGACGAGCACCTCTCTCTGGGTATCGCCACAGGACTCAGGCGAATCGATCCTGCGATCGAGGTTTATGCAATCAGCCAATGGGAGCGCGGCAGGTTTCTTGGGCGAACCGATCACGACCTTCTGGTGAAGGCAGCGACCCAGGGACTCACGCTGGTGACTTATGACTGCAGAACAATTCCGGACCTGTTAGTGGAATGGGAACTACATGGCCTTCGTCACGGTGGTGTCATTCTCGTGGACGAGAGGACCATCGCGCCGAGCGATATTGGGGGCCTGGCGCGTGCTCTGGCAGAGCTTTTCCGCGATCACGGCCATCAGGATTGGCAGCGCCGAGTGATGTTTCTTCCGCGCTACCGGTAAGAACTCCACAAAAGCCACGTTCCCACAATCAGCAGCACCGGTGAGCTCAGGATGCCGGCCATCCAGCGGCGGTAATACAGCGAAGCGCCGATGTGTCCGAACCCATTGCCGATGCCGATGAGAATGGCGAGCGGCAGGGCCACGATGCGGATCCAGTGCGCACCGTGCAGAGCGAACGGCGAGAGAAGAAGCAGGAGGCAAACACCCGCAGTCAGGCCGCCGAGCCACGCGCGGAACGTGAACACCGGAGGAAAGGGAATGTGCAGACGGCGGCGGATCGCAATCGCATTGGGATTGTAGGTCGCGAGAAAGTCGTGGCGGGCCTCGTCGGCAACGTGCAGGGCAACGGCGAGGGCGAAGGCGATCCACGCCAGGCCGAAGTTCCAGTACAGCGTGCCGTCGAACTGGAAGGAGGACATGGCCGCGTACCTCCGGACGCGCCAGTGTACGCCGATGGTTCGCAATGGCAAGCGCTTTCCGCGTACCCTGGCGGCGTGGTTACACTAGGGGTTCGCACTTCGGCCAGGAGGCTTATGCGTTTTCGGTTGTGCCCCACTCTCGCGCTGCTCTTTGCTGTTGCCTTCTCCGTGCATGCCCAGACGGCTTCGAACCCCATCAGGATCACGGTCGATCTGACCGATGCACCGCGCAGGATTCTGCACGCGCACATGACGATTCCAGTGAGCCCTGGCCCGCTGACCCTGCTGTATGCGAAGTGGATTCCCGGCGAGCACATGCCGGACGGCCCGATCGACAATCTTGCCGGGCTGTTCATTGCGGCGAACGGCCAGCAACTGCAGTGGACGCGCGACGACGTAAACATGTACGCGATCCGTGTGACGGTGCCGGAAGGGGTGACGCAGCTCGACGTGAAAGACGACTTCCTTGCAACGGCGGCGGCCAGCGGGTTTTCCGCCGGCGCTTCGACGAGCGCGAGTCTGGCTCTGCTGAGCTGGAATGAGCTGGTGCTCTATCCGGCAGGGCACAAGGATGACGCGGATATTTTCGTGCAGCCGTCGGTGGTTCTGCCTGAAGGCTGGCAATATGGAACGGCACTCACGAAGACGGGTGGCGATGCGACGCATATCGACTTTCAGACCGTGTCGCTGGAGCAGCTGATCGATTCGCCGCTGCTCACAGGAAAGTATTTCGTCGAAATTGTGCTGGCAGCCGAGGTGGCGCCGAAGCATTTCCTGGATATTGCGGCGGATGGCCCGGAGGATCTGAAGGTGTCGCCGGAGGCGGTGCAGGGATACAGCAATCTGGTGCGCGAAACCGGAGCGCTCTATCAATCGCGGCACTACGACAGCTATCACTTCCTGGTGACGGCGAGCGATCAGGTGGCGCATTTCGGACTGGAGCATCACCAGTCGAGCGACGATCGTGTGCCGGAGCGGACGTTTATCGACGACAATCTGCAGCTGCTCTCGGCCGATCTGCTGCCGCATGAGTTCACGCACTCGTGGAATGGAAAATATCGGCGGCCGGCCGGGCTGGCGACCGGAAACTACGAAGACCCGATGAAGGGCAATTTGCTGTGGGTTTATGAGGGGCTCACGGATTATCTGGGCAACGTGCTGGCAGCGCGCAGCAAGATCGAAACCGCCGCGCAGTACCGCGATTATCTGGCCCAGGACGCGGCGACGCTGGACAATCGGCCGGGTCGCACGTGGCGCGATCTGCAGGACACGGCAACGGCGGCGCAGATCCTGTATCTGTACGGTGCCGGCTCGCCGTGGGATAACTGGCGCCGGAACACGGATTATTACGGTGAGGGCGATCTGGTTTGGCTCGACGTGGACACGACGATCCGCAAGCTGACGAACGATAAGAAGAGCCTGAACGATTTTCTGGGCGCGTTTGAAGGGCTGGGCGGGAATACGGGACCGAAGGTGGTGCCGTACACGTTTGACGATGTCGTGAGCGGGCTGAACAACGTGGTGGCGTACGACTGGGCTGGATTTCTGCGCGAGAGGCTGACGAGCAAGTCGCCGCACGCGCCGCTGGGTGGGATCGAGAACGGCGGATACAAGCTCGTCTTACACGGATCAGCCGAATGACTACACGCAGGCGCAGATGACGGCGATGGGAACGACCCTGGCCTGGTGGTCAATCGGGATCGACGTCGTGAATGATGGACGGATCCAGGACGTGCTCGTCGGTTCGGCAGCCGACAAGGCGAAGCTGGGGCCCGGGATGCAGATCATCGCGGTCAACGGACGGCAGTTCAGCGGGAGCCTTGCTCAACGATGCGATCCGCGATGCGAAGGGGAATACGAACCCCATCTCGCTGATCGTGGCGAACACCGGGACGTATCGCGTGGTGGGACTCGACTATCACGATGGTCTGCGCTATCCGCATCTGGAGCGGGTGGAGGGGACGCCGGACCGGCTGGACGACATCCTGAAGCCGATGACCGGGTCTGCAAAGTAGGTTCGCAGTTGCAGGGCGCAGAAGCTGCAGAGGACAAGGGGCTATGCGCTGACGGTGGCGGTCTGCTCCTTCAGCGCTTTCAGCACGCTTTCGGCCGCCTGCGCTCCGGTGCGGATGCAGTCGGGCACGCCGATGCCTTCATAGGCATTACCGGCCAGAGCAAGACCAGGTAATAGAGCAACGTTGTCGCGGATGGCTCGCAGCCGTTCAAGATGGCCGACGCCATATTGCGCCATGGCGCGGCGCGAGCGCGTGATGCGAACGAAGTTGGGCTGTGCTTCGAGGCCGAGGATCTCCCGCAGTTCTTTGAGGACGATTTCGGTGAGGTGCGCATCGCTCTCGTCAAGAAGCGAATCGTTGCCGGCACCGCCGAGGAAGCAGCGGAGGACGCCTTTGTCCGGAGGAGTACGGCCGGCGAACTTGGCGTGGACGAAGGTGCAGGCGAGCATGCTGCGGTTTTCCATGGGCGGTACCAGGTACCCGAAGCCGGGCGGCAAGCTCTGCAGGTCGGCGCTGTTGTAGCCCAGCGTGACAGTGATTGAGGAACTGTAGGGAATGTCGGTTAGCAGGGCGCTGATGAGGCGATCGACGGGGCGCAGCAAACCCGCGGCAGCCCATGCAGGCAGCGCGAGAATAACGCCGTCGAACTTCTCTTCGCCGAATGCGGTTTCAACGGTCCACCCACACGTGTAGCGGCAATCCGGCGGCTTGGGGTCGCGGCAGGCCTCACTGTTGTGATGGAGTGACTGGACAGGCGTGCTGTGGTGAATCGAGCCGGGCGCGAGCTGCGCTGCAATGCCGTCGACCATCAGCTTCATGCCGCCGCGGAGCGTGGTAAAGAGGGACCGTCCGGTAGCTGGCTCACCGCTGGGTTTCGGAGCCTTTCTGCGCGCGGCGAGCATCGCGCGTGTCAGGCTGCGATGCTCCCTTTCCATGGTGACCATGCGCGGCAGCACGGCGCGGACGCTGAGCTGCGAAGCATCGCCCCCGTAGACGCCGGAGAGCAGCGGCGAAACGAGGCGGTCCACGGTTTCCTGGCCGAAGTGGCGGCGCGTCATGTCCGCGACGGATTCGTCTTCGGTGGCCGGCTGCTGGCGGAAAGAGAAATTCGCGCGCCATGTGGAGCTTGGTGGACCAGGAGAACAGCGGCGTCAGCGCGGTGGGGATCAGCTTCGTTGGGATCATGAACATCAGGCCGTCGGGAAGCGGGATGAGGCGGTTCCTGACGACGATGTACGTTTTGCGCTCGCGATCGTTGGAGGGAAGAAGCTGGTCGGCGATACCCAGTTCACGGCAGAGCGCGGCGGCTGCGGGCTTCTCGGTCAGAAAGGAGTCGGGGCCGCCTTCGACGATGCAGCCGTCGACGGTCTCGGAGCTGATGACGCCACCGAGGCGGTCGCGCTGCCTCATAAAGGTGGTATTCGAGAGGTTCGCCGCTGCGGTCGAGCCTTCTCCAGGCACCACGCGGCGCTGAGGCCGGCGATGCCTCCGCCGATGATGGCGATGCGTTTCAAGAATGAGCCACCTCTAACTGAATCAGATCATGCGCCTCGCATCCAGGGGAAGGGGCGGTTTTCTGATTCGAGTCGGGATGGTAGCCGCGGGGCTGATAGATGCAGCAGGGCTCTTCGGCCATCACGTCACCGGTGACGGCGTAGGAGCGGGCGCGGGATCCGCCACAGATATTGCGGAATTCGCAGGCGCCGCATTTGCCGTGGAGCTGACCCGAGTCCCGCAGCTTCACAAAGATGGGCGACTCCTGGTAGATGTGCGCGAGCGTGTCGTTGTGGAGGTCGCCGCCTTCGATGGGCAGGAAGCCGCTCGGGAAGACCTTGCCGATGTGAGAGATGAAAACGAAGCCGCGTCCGTCGTTGACGCGCTTGGTGGCCCAGCCGACCGCTTTCGCTTCCGAGCCACGCCCGGGGTGGCCATCGCTGACAGTCCAGCCAGGATGGCGCGTGGGCCGAGCACCAGCATCATCGTGAACGCCCGTGGTGGCAAGGCCTTCCTTCATGCGCTGCTGGATGAGGTAGCGGCGGTAGTGCATCGCCTCAGTGGTCTTGATGGCGAAGGGCACCCGCTTGGTCAGATCCCACATCTTCGCGAAGACGTCCTCGAATTCCTGGCCGGTGAGCAGATCGGCGACCTGCCCGCGACCGACGGGGACGAGGAAGAAGAAGCTCCACATGACGATTTGCTTCATGGTGAGCAGGGTCGCGAGGTTGTCGAGGTCAGCGATGTTGAGACGGCTGACGACGGTGTGAACCTGGATGGGCAGATTCGCTTCGTTGGCCCACTCGATGGCCTGGAGGGTGCGCTGCCACGTGCCGGGGATGCCACGGATGGAGTCGTGAATCGCGGGGACGGAGCCGTCAAGCGACACAGCAAGGCGCGACAGGCCCGAATCCTTCATGCGGAAGATGGCTTCGCGCGTGAGCAGCGGCGTGCCGCTGGGCGTGAGCGCTGCGTGGACGCCTTTGCCGGCGGCATGGCGAATGAGCTGGAAGATGTCCGGACGCTTCAGCGGATCGCCGCCGGTAAAAACAAAGAGGGGAACCTGGAGGTCGGCGATCTGGTCGATAAGGTTGGTGGCCTCCTCGGTATTCAGCTGGCTGGGATGCGCCAGGGGCTGCGCGGAGGCGCGGCAGTGCTTACAGGTGAGGTCGCATGCCTGGGTGGTTTCCCAAATCGCGAGAAACGGCGCGCGATTGTAGTCGAGCTTTGTCATGGCCTGGGCGATGTCCATGGCAACAGGGTGGCAGGGGGCGGGCGGGGGCGGATGTGATGGGAGTCACAAAGCAGGGTACAGGTTACAGGAAACAGGTTGCAGGGAGTGTGTCCCCGCTCCGCGTTTCGATCAGGAGCGAGCGATCGAGAGAGCAGCGATCTCGGCTTTCAGCTCCGCGATCTGCTCGCGGAGAGAGGCGACTTCGGCTTCCAGCTGCGACAGGCGCTCATCGTCCGCGGCGCGGCGGGCTGTTGCGGCGGACTCGATGCCGGGCGCGGGCAGCTGCGAGAGGTCCGGCTGTCCGGAGAGAAGGTGGGCGTAGCGAATCTCGCGGGAGCCGGCGTGACGAGGCAGGGCGGTCACCAGCGCCGGATCGTACTGGGCGAGTTTGTCGAGGACGGCAAGGACGTCCCCGATCTCCTCGAATCGATGCATGCGCTCAGTCCGGCCGCGGAGTTCGCCGGGGGTTTGGGGGCCGCGCAGGAGAAGCACGCACAGGATTGCGGTTTCGCCGCGCGTCAGGTTCAGGACTTCCTGGAGGTGGTGTTCGTACTTCGTGACACGGCTGTCGTGGACGGCGGCGGCGATGTTCTGGTCCTGCAGGCGGTGGAGAGCCTGGCGGACCTCATCCTCGTTAAGCTGCGTCACCGGCTCGCGGTTGTTCTTCTGATTGCAGGCATTGACGAGCGCGTTGAGCGAGAGCGGATAGTACTCGGGAGTAGTGGCTTCTTTCTCGATGAGGGAGCCGAGGACGCGGGCTTCGATGGGGGAGAGATGGATAGACATGGGCAGGAGCCTCGGTGGGTCAAATCTCCGAAGGAAACGATTTGAGTTTACGGCACGCCGTGAACCTGCCGAGGCACCGGCGCCAAGACCTGCCACGGGGGTGGGATGGCGTTGTTCACGGTATAATAAAGAACGTGAGTACCGTCATCACGGAGACACCTGTCGCTCCCCAGCGCGCGGCGTCCGGACCCGGGGAAAAGCGAGTCTTGCTGCTGAAACCTCGCGGGTTCTGCGCAGGCGTAGTGCGGGCCATCGATATTGTCCGGATTGCGCTGGAGACCTTCGGCGCGCCCATCTATGTCCGCAAAGAGATCGTCCATAACCGCTTTGTTGTGAATGAGCTGGCGGAAAAGGGCGCCATCTTCGTCGACGACATCCACCAGGTGCCGGAAGGCGCGCGGGTCATCTACTCGGCGCATGGAGTGTCGCCGGCGGTCCGCGAAGAGTCCAAAAAGCAGAAGCTCAAGGTGATCGATGCGACCTGCCCTCTGGTGACCAAGGTCCACGTCGAGGCGGTAAAGTTCGCCAAGCAGGGCTACTCGCTGGTGCTCATCGGCCATCGCGATCACGACGAGATTGAAGGCACGCTGGGCGAGGCCCCCGACGTTACCCAGGTCGTCTCCAGCGTGCAGGAAGTGCAAACGCTCGAGGTTCCGGATCCGGAGCACGTGGCGTATCTGACGCAGACCACCCTCTCGCTCGATGAGTCGCGCGACATCATCCAGGCGCTGAAAATCAAGTTCCCCAAAATCGTCGGGCCGCATTCGCAGGACATTTGCTACGCGACCGAGAACCGGCAGGTCGCCGTGAAGAACGTGGCGCACAGCGCGGACCTGGTGCTGGTGGTGGGTTCGAACAACAGCTCGAACTCCAACCGGCTGGTGGAGGTATCGCGCAACCTGGGCACGCAGGGCTACCTGATCGACAACGCTGAAGCGATCGATCCGGCGTGGCTGAAGACGTGTTAGCAACGTCGCGGTCACGGCCGGGGCGTCGGCGCCGGAGATTCTGGTCGAAGGCGTCATTGACTATCTGAAGAGCAACGGCTTCGGAACCGTCGAGGAAGTTGAGGTCATGCCGGAAAACGTCCGGTTTGGGCTTCCTCCGGAGATCGTGCAGGCCATCCAGTCGGCTCCGCCCACAACTGTGGCGGGAGTCTAACCAACGATACGGGCATCGCACTGAGGAGAGAGCGGTCTCTCGGACGATATGAGCACACCACTTCCAGCCGCCCGGCCAGAATTCATTACGGAAACTCTCGATGGCCCATTTGCCGTCGAAGGGCCGGCAAGCGGCACGGCCACGCAGGTAAAGTTCGGGCGGATCGACGCAGCTCTGGAGGACGTGACGCGCGCGATCGAGCGCTCGCGAGACGCTCTGCTGGGCAGGCAGCAGGGTGAAGGCCACTGGTGCGGGGAGCTGGAAGGCGACTCGATGCTGGAAGCCGATTACATCTTCCTGCACGTGCTGCTGGGCACCGGCGATCAGGGAAAGATGGAGCGGGCGCTGCACGAGATCATGCGCTACCGCAATGGCGACGGGAGCTGGTCGCTCTATCCGGGCGGACCGGGAAACATCAGCCTGTCGGTCAAGTGCTACTTCGCGAACAAGCTGATGGGCGTTTCCGCCGAGGAGCCGCATATGGCCCAGACGCGGGATTGGATCCTCGCGCACGGCGGCGTGGTGGCCTGCAACACCTTCACGAAGATTTATCTCTGCGCGCTCGGGCAGTACGAATACAACTCAGTGCCGGCCATTCCGCCGGAGATCGTGCTGTTTCCGAGGTGGTTCTACTTCAATATCTACGAGATCTCCTCCTGGTCCCGCGGCATTCTGGTTCCGCTCTCGATTGCCTACGCCAAGAAGCCTTACAAAAAGATTCCGCACGAGCATGGGATCAGCGAGTTGTTCGTTGGGGGCAGGGAAAACGCCGACCTGAGCCTGCGGTGGGATCGGGACCACATCGTCAGCTGGCGCAATTTCTTCATCTTCCTCGACCGCGTGACCCACTGGTTCGAGCGCATCCATATCCGGCCGCTGCGCTCGATGGCGTTGAAGAAGGCGCAGAAGTGGATGCTCGAGCGGCTGGAGATGTCCGACGGCCTGGGCGCGATCTACCCGGCCATTCTGAACTCGATCATTGCGCTGCGTTGTCTGGGATATTCGCTCGACGATCCGCAGGTGATCCGCGCGATGGATGAGTTCGAGAAGCTGGGCATCGACGCACCGAACGGCACAAAGGACTATCCGGTACCAACCTTCCGCATGCAGCCGTGCATGTCGCCAGTGTGGGACACGGCGCAGGCGGTCTATGCCCTGGGTGAGGCGGGCCTCGATCGCAAGGATCCGCGACTCCTGGCTGCGGTGGACTGGATGCTGTCGAAAGAAGTGCGGCACAAGGGCGACTGGTCGGTGAAGAACCATGGCATGCGGCGCCGGGCGGATGGTACTTCGAGTACAACAATGAGTTTTACCCGGATGTCGATGATACAGCGCAGGTTCTGCTTGCGATGAATAAGGTCGACAATCCGCGCGAACGCTATCAATATGACGTTTGCCAGCGCGCCATCGAGTGGGTCTTCGCGATGCAGTGCAGGAACGGCGGATGGGGAAGCTTCGACAAAGACAACACCAAGATGATCTTCCAGCACATCCCCTTCGCGGATCACAACGCCATGCTCGATCCGCCAACGGTGGACATCACCGGACGGGTTCTGGAAATGCTGGCAACGTACGGATACACGCGCAAGGACCGGCGCGTGGAGAAGGCGATCAAGTTCATCTTCCAGGAGCAGGAACCCGATGGCAGCTGGTTCGGGCGCTGGGGCGTGAATTATCTCTACGGAACGTTTCCTGGTGCTGCGCGGCCTCGAAGCGATGGGCATCTGGAACCACGAGCCGGAGATCCAGCAGGCGGCGGAGTGGATTCGCATGGTGCAGAACGCCGATGGCGGCTGGGGCGAGAGCTGCCACAGCTACGACGATCCAACGACACGCGGTGTAGGCGCGAGCACGCCTTCGCAGACGGCGTGGGGGATTCTCGGGCTTCTGGCGGCCGGCGATACACGGAGCGATTCGGTCGCCAAGGGCATCAAATGGCTATTGGCCCGGCAGCAGGCCGACGGCTCGTGGGATGAGAGCACCGGCCAGGGCAAAACCCGCCAGGCCATTTACACGGGCACCGGATTCCCGCGGGTGTTCTACCTGGCGTATCCGCTGTATCGGGACTATTTTGCGCTGCTGGCGCTGACGAATTACAAGCGAACCATGCAGCAGGCTGGCCGTTGGGGCGGACCACCGCTGACGCGGCGAAAAGCGAGGGACGGAGACGGTCCGCGAGCTCGGCATATGTTGAATCAGGGAGGAAGGATCTGAATGGCGGTACCTGTATCGCAGGCATGGACGGTAGCAACGTACGTCCTGAAGCAGAAGCTGAAAGGCCGGAAGAAGTTTCCGCTGGTGACCATGCTGGAGCCGCTGTTCCGCTGCAACCTGGCGTGCGCCGGCTGCGGCAAGATCCAGTACCCGCCGCACATCCTGAAGCAGGAGCTGACGCCGGAGGAGTGCTTCCGCGCGATTGAAGAGTCGGGCACGCCGATGGTGTCGATTCCGGGCGGCGAGCCGCTGCTGCATCCGCAGATCGACAAGATCGTCGAGGGCTTGGTTGCGCGCAGGAAGTATGTCTATTTGTGCACGAACGCGCTGCTTCTGAAAGAAAAGCTTCACCTCTTCAAGCCGAGCAAATATCTGTCGTTCTCGGTCCACCTCGACGGCCAGCGCGAGCACCACGACTTCTCGGTTTGCCGCGAGGGTGGGTACGACATCGCGATGGAGGGCATCAAGGCCGCCGTGGCAGCCGGGTTCCGCGTCACGACGAACACGACGCTCTTCGACGGAGCCGATCCCAATTCCGTGCGCGGCCACTTCGACGATCTGATGGAGGTAGGCGTCGAGGCCATGATGGTGGCGCCGGGCTACACCTATGAGAAGGCGCCGGATCAGAAACACTTTCTGGGGCGCGCGCGGTCGCGGCGGTTGTTCCGGGCGATTCTGTCGAACCGGAAGAAGAGCTGGAAGTTCAACGCGAATTATCTCTACCTCGAATTCATCATGGGGAAGCGGGACTTCAAGTGCACGCCGTGGGCGATGCCGACGTTCAGCATCTTCGGCTGGCAGAAGCCCTGCTACCTGCTGCAGGACGGCTACGCCGACACCTTCCAGGAGCTGATCGAGTCGACGAACTGGGAGAACTACGGGACCGAGAGCGGCAATCCGAAGTGCGCGAACTGCATGGTGCACTCGGGTTACGAGGGCACAGCGGTCAACTATACCTTCGGATCGCTCAAGGGACTGTGGGAGACCGCGAAGGCGATGATGAACCGGTATCCGGACAAAGGCGCGCTGGATCTGCTGAACGAGCCTGTGAAACCGGCGCACAGTTTCAATCCGCTGGTTCAGCTCGAAACCAAGGTGCGCGTCGAAGAGGGAACTCGCGTATGAGCCATCGGCCTGTCAGCGCTGAACCCGACGCCGGGAAAAACGTAACTGCCTTTGATCCAAATTCCGTCGAGGTGATGGAAGGCCGCGCGCGCGAACAGCTCGAAGGCTGGATTCCATCCCTGGCCAGCGATGCGGAGATCCGGCAGGCGTTGGAGAAAGCTTTCGACTATCGCGGCGACGTGACTCTCACGCTGAAGAACGGCGACGTCGTACACGGATACGTCTTCGACCGGCGCACGGGCGCCAGCCTGCAGGATTCCGCGGTCCGGGTGATGCCGTCGGACCAGCGCACGAAGCTGACGATCCCTTATGCCGACATCGCTGCACTCGCTTTTACCGGCCGCGACAACGCGGCAGGGAAAACGTTCGAAGCCTGGGTGCGCAAGTACTGGGAGAAGAAAGCCGCCGGCGAGAAAAACATCGGGATCGAGGCGGAAAAGCTGTAGGGACTGGCCGTCTAGGCCGACGCGCTTGCGGCGCCCATAGGAGCACGGAGAGGCCGGATTCACGCCCGGCCTTTTTTCATTCTTAACCCCACTTCTTCATCTTCGGCCACTCCTCCTGGAGTTTGAAGGTCAATCCGCGGCAGAGCCAGATCGTGAAGTGCTCGTCTTCACGCGACCAGGGGTTGTCGACCTGGCCGGCCGCTTCGACGCTGCGGAAGTGTTCGCGGTCGCCGGTGCCATCGCTGCCGAGCACAATCACGGTGCTGCCGTCGGTGTCGCGTGGACCCCAGAACCAATACGAATTGTGATTGCTGATGGAGCGGGGCAGTCCGTATTTCGGTGCGAAGTAGTCCACCGCGGCAGCCTCGCCCCAATCGTTGGCGAAGATCGCGGTGCGTGCGCGTTCGGCGGGAGACAAGCTCCAATAGACGGCGGCAGTTTTGCGGACCATATCCTCCCAGCCGAATTCGTCGGCAAAGAACTGTGGCAGGCGGCCGGTGGGCTGATTCTCGGCTTTGATGATGGGTCCGGTGCCGAGCGCGTGCTCGTAGCGGAGATACGTTTCCGGCCGAAGAAGCGGGAGAGAGAGCGGGGCGAGCAGGATTCCGGAGACAGCAAGGAGCGCGGTATAGGCTGCGCGCGACCAGCCGCTGCGGAACCAGCTCGTGAAGGCCACGGCGCCGGCGGCGAACATCACCGGATAAATCGGCGCGACGTAGTAGTTCTTGCCCTGCGTCAGAATAAGCGCGCCGTACACGACCAGGAACGTCCATCCGAGGATGCGGTATCTGGCGCCGGCTTTGGAGAAGAAGAGCCAGAGAAGCCCTGGGATCCACAAGAGGGCGGAAAGCGGATTGAGGATCTGAATCTGATCGAGAAGAAAAGCGAGAGGGCCACGGCGAACGTCGCGCGCCGTCATGCGCACGTTGTGTTCGTAGTCGAGAAAAGGGAAGTGGTGACGCACCAGCCAGATGAGGTGCGGCAGAAAGATGAGGAGAGCAGCGAGGCAGCCGAGCCAGAAGAACTTTGAGGCGAAGACATTCCGCAGGGGTGTGAGGGCAAGGCCGAGCAGCAACCCAGCCGCAAACAAAACAACCGTGTATTTCATCTCCAGGCCCACGCCGCAGAGGATTCCGATCCAGAGCCACCAGCGCGGGTCGCTGGTTTCAATGTAGCGGAGGACGCACCAGACGCAGGCCATCCAGAGCAGCGGTTCGGCGGCGTTCATGGTGAACCAGTGCTGCATGAGCATGTAGATCGGCGCCATGAGAACCGCGAGCGCGGCCAGAGCCTGCGCCATCCGTCCGCCGCCCATGTGCCTGGCCATGGCGCCGGTGAGCCAGACCAGCGCCGCGCCGCAGAGCGCGGGCAAAAGGCGGAGCGCGATCAGCGATGTTCCGATGCTGTGCACGAGCAGCCATGCCACAAAAGGCCACAGCGGAGGGTGATCGACATAGCCCCAGCTGAGGTGCCGGCCGCAGGCGATGTAATACATCTCGTCGCGAAAGATCCCGTAGTGCGGGGCGGCATGCATCTGGAGCATGAATTTCAGGAGTGCGATCAAAGGAACAATCGCGCTGCCGGAGGTCAACCAGCGTCGGTTCCGGGAGCTTGCATCGGGCGCAGGTACCTCGGCGGACGGGTTCACAAGACCTCCTGAGCAGCGGTCGGTTTAGCTACGTGTGCGGCGGGAGGGCGGTTCCGCGCCCAGGTATGCCGCGCCCAATGTTTATCTTTACTTCGAAAACACGTCCGTGCTACCGTTTCCTACCAATCCCCCAGCCCAAACGAAGTGGAGAATTCAGGTGTACTGCGTTCAATGTGGGTCATCGGTCCCCTCCGGTAACAAGTTTTGCGTGAACTGTGGCGCTGCAGCGCACCCAGCTGCAACGGCCTCCACGGCTTCCGGTCCTGAGGTTGCAGCCTCGATCGCGGCTCCGGCCGTTGCAGGCATCCCTCAGCCCGTGGTGCAGCCGGTTCCCCAGCCCATTTATGCGCAGCCGCCCACCGAGGCAATCTGGGTACAGCCCGGCGGGCAGCAAGTTTATTACGTCGCCGCTCCCGCGCAGGCGCAAGCGCACGCAGGGCACCAATTGAATTTGCTGCACGGCCTGCAGGCGAAGATTCAGGGTCTGGCATCGACCGAGAGCCTGGAAGGCTTCAGCCTCAAGCAGATGTTTTCGGAGGTCTTCAGGAGGCGCAGCGAGGATGAGATTGAGGACTACCTGCTGGTGGGCACGAGCAAGACAACGCCGCCCATCGACGTGGTGCAGACCGGGTGGCCGAAGCCGTGGCTGTTCTTCCGGGTACTCGCGATTCTCGGTGTCACCTTCGCGGTATTCACCTTCACGCTGCTGCATTTGCCCGACGCCGGCAATCTGATTCCGGCCGTGATGTTCGTTGGAGCTTTCGCCGTTCCGCTCTCCACGATGGCCTTCTTTTTTGAGATGAACACCCCGCGCAATGTCTCCGTGCACCGCCTCGTGACGCTGTTCCTCTATGGAGCGGTGGTGTCCCTGATCTTCGCCCTGATCGGTTACGAGATGCCGATTTTGGGATCGATGGGTGCGATGACCGCCGGGATCGTGGAAGAGGTGGCCAAGCTGCTAACCGTGGTCATTGTCATCCGCGGCGTGAAGTACAAGTACATTCTGAATGGACTGCTCTTCGGGGCCACCGTTGGAGCAGGTTTCGCCGCATTTGAGACCGCGGGCTACGCACTCAACAAGGGCCTGCTCGCCGGCCACGACCTGAGTTCCGGCGTGTCTGCCATGCTCGCGGTGCTGTCGGTTCGAGCCTTCCTGACGCCCTGGGGGCATGTGGCGTGGACGGCGATTGCAGCAGCCGCGCTGTGGCGCGTTAAGGGCGCACAGCCGTTCAAGCCGGCGATGTTGTTCAACGGGCGTTTTTTGAAGGCGTTTATGATCCCGATCGTGCTGCACACAATCTGGGATCTGCCGGCGCAGCTGCAGCTGCCCTTCGAGGGCAACGCCATCATCTCCGCCCTGGTCAGCTGGTACGTCGTGTTCGGACTGGTGCAGCAGGGACTGCGCCAGGTGAGAGAAGAGCAGAAGGTGCATCTGCAGCAGAGTCTGCAGCGCGTTGAGACATCGATGCAGCCGGCGGGCTCGATCGCGGTTTCATAAGCACGCTGGCAGGCGCTCTGAGCAATCACGAAGGAGAAGATTCGGTCATGGCATTCTGCAGCAATTGCGGTCATCAACTCGCAGGCAATGAGAAGTTCTGTGCGGAGTGCGGAGCCGATACGGCGACGAAGACCGCCACTGCACCGGCAGCGAATTTCGCGCCTGGGCCGGGTCCGGCTCCTGCCGCAACCCCGCTGGCGCAGCCGATAGCCAGCACCCCGTATCCTGGCGTACCGGTTGCCGTCGGTGTGCCGCCTCCGGTGCAGCCCGCCCAGCAGAAGAAGGGAATGATGGGCACCGTGGTGGTCATCATCCTGGTGGCGGGCATTGGCTACTACTTCTACAACAAGTCGCACACTCCGGCGAAACCTGCGCCGGCTCCGGCGCCTACCGCCCAGAATCCGCCGGCCAGCGGAAGCGGAAGCGGTAGCGGAAATGGCGGCGGAAACGCGGCTCTCGTGAACCAGCAGACGTTTAACGCGCACTGGCAGGACCAGAGCGGGATGCTGGTTCTGACGACCGCGACGTGGGCGAACAATTCAAGCACGAACATCACTTCAGCGACGCTGCAGTGCCGCCAGTACAACGCCGCGGGTACCGATCTTTCCGAGTACCGAGTGACGCTCAACGGACCGACGAACGCCCAAGCCAGCAGCACCTTCACCAATATTGCCCTGGGGGCGACGGCGACCGGGATGGCCAAAGTGGATTGTTCCATCATCCACGTGAAGCCGTAGGGCTGCGTGCTCTGCGATCCTTCATGTAAAGCGGCAGGTTAAAGGCTCAGCCTACGGCGTGGCAACGAGACCCTCCACGATATAGATGCGGCTCTTTGCGGAGCTTTGCCTGATGGGGCGAATCGCCGCATACGCTGGCGAGTCGTACCACTCGCGGGCCTTTTCCACGCTGTCGAAGGCGATGATGACCACACCGCCCATCGGGGGATCTCCCTCGAGGGACTGGTATTTGTTGCCGCGCACGACGTAGTGATGGTTGAAGGGCGCCAGGGTCCCCGCCACCTGCTCACCGTATTTTTGAAAGGTGGAGAGGTCCGTGACGTCAACTTCAGCAATCACGTAGCCGGGTGGCGTCTTCGCCTGCTGCGCGCGGATTGCAATGCCGCCCGGAATGCCGACCGAAAGTCCGGCCAGTGCGGCGCACACAATTGCCCATTTCGTTTTCATCGGTATCCTCCCCCTCGTGGCCCTGATCAGGATTTTGACGTTGCGCTAGTTGTGCAGCAGGTTCATCAGGCTGCCGCCGGCAAACGGCTCCCGCGTAAAAGTCAGAGCAAAGAGCACGAGCCCGGCGAAGGCCAGCCAGCCACGCCGTTTCGTCAGAGGCGGAGTTTCAGATACCGCGGATGATTCAGGCTGGGAAGCAGGAAGCATCCCCACACCAGCCAACCGATAAAGAACACGGTGCCGGCAAGAAACAAGCAGGAACAACCGCGTTGGTAGCCCACCGGTGCAGCCGGGGCGAGACAGCGTAGAGGATATGCCCGCCGTCGAGCTGGCCCGCGGGCATCAGATTGACCGAAGTGATGAAGAGGCCGATCCACGCTGCGACCAGGACAGGGTGCGGGTTGAACGACGCGTCCAGTGGCGGCAGGGAAGGATGGAACCAGCGGACGATGCCGTGGACCATCGACAAAGCGAAAGGCACGCTCACGCTGATGCTGGCGGTGGACTGAAATCCGGGAGCGGCCATCGGCTGCGAGAGCAAGAGACCGCTGATCAGGGCGGGGATGGCGACCACCATGCCGGCCAGAGGCCCGGCGACGCCGATGTCGAGCAGCGCAGTACGCGAGGGCACCCGCGAACGGAGCCGGATGAACGCGCCGAAGGTTCCGATGAGCGTGGGAGCGGGCAGCACCCACGGCAGAGAAGAGCTGACGCGGTGAGCGCGGCAGGCGATGTAGTGGCCGATCTCATGGGCAGAGAGGATTCCCAGGAGCGTCAGAGCAAAGGACCATCCTCCGGAAAGGCGATCGGGATGGCGGACGATCCAGGCAAACGGAAAGAATCCCGCGTTCACCGCGAACGGCGGCGCGCCTCGATGAAAGTTGTACATGAGCACCGCGCCGGTGCTGAGCGTGGTGAAGATGCTGAGAGCCAGCAGGCACAGAGCAACTCCGGCTCCTTCCCACTGCGAAGGGCGATGAACCGGGAACGTCGCAAGCGGCGCGCTCGGGGGTAGCGGCGGACGGGGAACCTGGATGGCGGGCTGACCCATGTGCGGCGGTCCTGGCGGGAGGTAACACCAGACGCCATTAGTGTACCGAGACAGCGGCGTGACGACAGTACTTTATTAACCGTCCTTACCGTCGAGGAGATGGAGTTCCTTGCCAGGCTTGAAACGAACCGCCTTCCCGGGCGCGATGCTGACTTCGGCGCCGGTGCGGGGATTGCGGCCGATGCCGGTTTTGCGGGGACGGACGTTGAAGACGCCAAAGCCGCGCAGCTCGATGCGCTGGCCTTCGGCAAGGGCGCGCTTGAGGGTCTCGAATACCGTATCGACAGCGGCCTCGGCCTTGTTGCGCTGCAGGCCGGTGCGTTCAATCACCTGGTGAATGATGTCCTGTTTTATCAAGGTTTTCCCCCGTCAGGCGAAGTGTCCGTCTCAAGGCTGATCGTAGAAACCTTTGCTGGCATTGTCAATGTGGCGGACCTCCCGTAAGATGCAATTTTTACCCCTACTTGCGGGGTTGCAACGCTCTGGCCGGGCTGATTTGGACCGGCTCAACCAGATCGAAGCAGCGGAGAAAGGGCCGTCCGGAGCCAGGACGGCAGGGAGGGACATGGCAATCAAGAGCGATCGCTGGATCCGGGAACACGCCCTCAAGGGCATGATCGAGCCATTCAGCGAGAAGCAGGTGCGGGAGGGAGTCGTATCGTACGGGCTCTCCTCCTATGGATACGATCTGCGGGTTTCCGACGAATTTCGGATCTTCACCAACGTCAACAGCGCCGTCGTCGATCCCAAACACTTCGACGAGCGATCCTTCGTAACGGTACAGGCGGAATCCATTCTGGTACCTCCGAACAGCTTCGCTTTGGCACGATCGGTGGAATATTTTCGGATTCCGCGTGACGTTCTGACGATTTGCGTGGGAAAATCCACATACGCCCGCTGCGGAATCATCGTCAACGTCACGCCCTTCGAGCCGGAATGGGAAGGCTTCGTGACCCTCGAGATCTCCAATACGACGCCGCTGCCGGCGCGCGTTTATGCCAACGAAGGTTTGTGCCAGATTCTGTTCTTCCAGTCGGACGAGTCTTGTGAGATCAGCTACGCCGACCGGAAAGGGAAGTATCAAAAGCAGCAGGGAATCGTCCTGCCCAAACTGTAGGAGCTATGGAAACAAGCAGTCAGACGACGCGCAAGCTGAACATTGGGTTACTGGATTTCGAGCCGCTTCGGATCGCAGGCTTGCGGGAGATCTTTGCCGAGCAGCCGCTTTTCCGGGTGGTCGCGGCCGACTGGACGACGGCGTTCCGGGATTCGTCGCTTGATCTGCTGGTGGTGGTGCTGCGGGACCAGGCATTTTCGCTGGCCCTGCTGGCCCGGCTGCGTACGCGGCATCCGGATCTCAAGGTGCTGGTGATCGGCTCGGGTTCTGACCAGGAACGGATCCTTGACGCCATCACCGCAGGCGCCAAGGGGTGGCTGGAGGAGACGGCGAGTCCGGAACAGGTGATGCGTGCCGCATGCGCCATTCTCGATGGGTCGATCTGGGCGCCCAGGCATGTGCTGTCGACCTTCGTCGACCGCGCGCTCGAGGGATCGGCCGCGCGCCGGCGCCGGTCCAGCCCACGGTTCACCGAACGCGAAGAAGAAGTCCTGCAGCAGCTGGTGCTGGCGCGATCCAATCGTGAGATTGCCCAGGCGTTGAGCATCCGCGAGCAGACCGTCAAGTCCTACGTCGCCCGCCTCATGCGCAAGGTGGGAGTGGGGAACCGCATCGCACTGTCCGTTCAGGCCGCCAGCGGAGCCTGGGGCGAAAAGAAGCCGTAGTTCCGGCTCGGGTTTCGTCTCTAGTTAACAGAATATCTGTTATCAGACATAACCTCTCAGGCCGCCGCTCCTTTTCCCGCCTGTTCTGCAAGCCCGTCGGCGCGACCCGGCCGCCTCCCATCGCAGGCGATGCGGCTCAGAATCGCTGCCTCGACCTCCCCGACAGGCCCGGGCGGTATAACCGTGATTCTCCCCACCAGCTCGCTCAGCGTCAGATATGACTCGCGGCAACGGTAGAGGAAATCGAGCGGGTACTCCGGCTTGCGACTGCGGGCCTGAATTGGATCGGCGTCCAGCACAAGGCTGACATCCGGCCGCGGCACAATCCTGGCAATCAGCCGCACGTACATCCGGGTGAACCACGAGTGCAGCGTCAGATTGGCGAGCTCATCCCAGGCGAAGCGGTCGCAGATGAGGAAATCGCCGGAGCGCAGCGCGCGGCGAACGGCCAGGCGAAGCGAAACCGCATCGGCGAAGTAGATCCCCCACCGGATCATCGTCATAGCGCGGGAGCGGACATTCTTGTCGCGACGGTTGATGGGCTTCTCGGGTGTCCCCACGCCTTTGTCGCCACGGAACAGTCTGTGCCCGGCGCTCTCACGCATGCCTTTAAAGCACGCCACATCGTCCCAGAACGTGAGGACGCGAACGCGGAGCCCAGCCGCCTCGAGCCGGTTGCGCAACGCCTCGATCTGGGTGCTTTTGCCGGCGCCGTCAATCCCGGAAAAGCTGACGAACCTGGTGCGGTCTGAGCTCATGACACCTCACAAAAGGCCAGTTCCCTGCTCGTTTTCTCACGGACGGCTGGGGCTTGCGCTCGATAACCCGACAACCGTGCCGATGGCCACCGCGGCGCCTACCAGCAGACTAACGCGGATCAGCAGCGTGTGGCTCCGTTTCTGCTTCGCCGGGGCAATGGCCGCGCCTGCCGGTCGTGTCGCCGCGACCCCGCCCGCCGGTTGTGCCGGCGCCACGGCTGTGCCCATGGGCTGCGACGGATTGCCTTGCTGTTGTGGTGGCGTTGCCTGCGTGTTAGCCGGTTGTTGTTGCTGGCCGGGATCGTTTTGAGGTACCGGTACCGGACTATCCGGCAGCGACGCAACCTCCGCCGCCTTCTGCGCCGGTACGGCGGGCGCAGGTGCAGGCGCGGTGGTTTGCGGCTGCGGCGCATCGGGAACTTCCTGCGCCGATGCCACTGCCGAAAGCGGCACCGCGAGCAGCGCAGCCAGCAGAACCGCGATGAAACGGTGTAAAGCCACTGTTGCTGTCTTCATATCTTTCTCCCGTTCCCGACTTTCTACACGCGCGCGCACTAGGCAGCGCGCTCGGAGCCGCGGTCCTGTTCCGAAGATCGCTTTTCCCGAGGCAGCGGAAGCTGATGAAAACTGTTCACGGCTTCCTCGGTCGAATCGTAGGTTTCGAACAGACGCGCGACCCCGGTGCTGACCAGCCGGATGGCTGCGGCCGTCGGAACCGCTGCGAGCTTCACGTCTCCATTCCGCTTCATGGCTTCTTCCAGACAATGCAGCAGCAGATGGATCGTGGAGATGTCGCACTCGCGAAGCCTCGAGCAATCGAGAACAACGCGCGGGCGGCTGGTATTCATAATCCCCGCGATGTCGTGGAGAAACGCTACCTTCTGCTGCACGCTCAGAACGTCCGGCAACCGTCTGACTGCCACCGGTCGCATTCCCGTCGGAATCTCTGTCAATTTCCTACCCTCCTTTCGTGGGTGGGCCCTTAAAACCTATCCGGTGGTCTCCATGAGGCGCGCCAGCTCAGCCTCCGGATCGTGAATCAGATGCGTCAGGACGTTCTTCGCATAGCGCGTCAATGTAACAAGATTGGTGTTGTACCAGCAGCATTCACTCATCCGCGGAGACAGTCCGCAAAGGAAGCGCAGCCGTTCGACATCGGTGGGTGCGGAGAGGACTGCGGCCATCAGCCGATGATTGCCGTCCAGCACCGTAACCGGTTCTCGCTCGTCCACCCCGATCAGAACAATCACGCCCAGCTCCGCATCGCCGGAGGAAATGCGGTTCGCGATGGCGTCCAGCTTGCCGCGCAGCAGTGGCTCCGAACCATCGCTTCCCTGCCGCATCCGCTGGGCCACCGCTGTGACCGAGAAGTCTCCCTGCGCAAGCTTCCGCCAGTGCGCGCGGGGGAAACACCGCACCGAGTCCAGTTCGCCGCGCCGCAGTTCCACCTCGTACCACTGCGTGTCGCTGGGCAACTCCTTCCACAGCGCCAGGTGGCGAATGAACAGGAGCGCCCTTCGCTTCGTGTTCTCGACCGGGTCCTGCAGGTTCGGAGTCATCACCAGATCGCGCAGCACCTGGTGGTACTCGTGAAACGCCGGACTGTTGAAGTCGTTCTTCAGAAACTCCGCGATCACCTCTTCCTGCGCAACCGGCCGCAGAATCCGGATCGGGCCTGATTGGGCTGCGTTCTCGACTGCGCCCTTGTCGGTGAGGGTTGCGAAGATGAAGAGTCCGGCGACCAGCAGGAATAAAGCGGTCATCAGGATCAGCTGAACCAGAATGACCTCGAGCAGCGAGCCGTGGAAGAGACAGATACCGGCGATGACCACCCCGCTTGAGGCCAGCGGGATCCAGCTGATGCGCGCAATTCTATGAGCCATCTCATAGGTGATGACGACCACGCTGAGGCAATAGATGGTGGACGTGACCGCGTACAGCGCCAGGAGCTGCGGCAGACCATAGGGTCCGCTCAGCTGAAAACCCGAGCCGAAGAACTGAGTCCACAGCCAGGCTGGAGTGATGTACAGGGCCAGGGCGAGGCCGCCGCCAATCCCCAGCACCAGCAGGCATGGAGTGGCAATGACACTGAATCCGCGGCGCTCCTCGCGGCTGGTGCCGGCCACGATGGGGAACATCGTATTCACAACGGCGAACGACAAAACGTAAATCACGCGCCCCACCAGGGCCACGGCTGCGTACAGGCCGGCATCGGCGGGCAGAAAGAAGTGCTTGACCAGGATGATGTCGCAGTTGTTGACCAGTACCTGGCCGGAGAAGAACACCAGCGCCTGGCCGATTTCGCGAAGTCCCTCCTGAAACAGCAGCGGGTTGGCGATACGCCGAACGCGCTTCCAGGGCATCGCCTCCAGATACGCGGCAGCCACTCCGCCTGCGTTGGCCGCGATCACGCCGGTCACCCCGAAACCCAGCTGCATCAGCAAAACCGAGCCACCCAGGCGGACGACACCCTCGACCACTACATTGATGGCCAGCGCGGGGAACCTGCATACTCCCTGGATATAGCCGCGCTGGATGCCCAGTGGAACATAGAACGCAGCCCCGACCGCGACCCACGCGACCAGCGCCGGCGTGGGCAGATTGAGATAAGCCGCGATGGGCCTCTGATAAACAGAAGAAAACGGCCGCAGCGAAAAGGCCGCAAGCCCATGCTCCGCGATGCAGGCCGCGGTACACGGCGCGCTGCTTTTCATCCGAGTCCTGCCGCGCGACTAGTTTTGCTGAGACAATCTGAAACGAGAGCGTTCCCGCCGAAATCAGGATCAGCAGCGTGTAGACGGCAGTTGCGTGTCCGTATCCGGTGGGCCCGAGGAATCTGGCGACGGCGATGTTGTAGGCAAAATTTGTAGCGGTCGCAATTCCCGAACCAAGAAGCAGAATGAAACTACCAGACAGGATGCGCGCATGCGGTGTTTTGCGTAATTCCAGAGGGCCGTTGTCCACAATCTCGTGCTCCGGTGTTGCGATGGGACGCCTCGCATTAGTAAATGCTCGTGGGGATCGCACACAACAGGCGGAACCCGTCTGTTTTGTGCTGCCCCCTTGAGACTGAGCACTTGGATGCGCTCCCCTTCCTGCTGGCTGCTCTCGCGGCGCCGGGCGCAACACTTTGCGGGACAACCTGTCGCGCCTGAACGGCGTCTTATTCATTTCCACTGAATGATACGCACGTATACCGCATTCCTTGCTCTCCTTCTGCTCACGCACGGATGCTCCGAGCCGGCGCCGCGAAAAACGGCTCAGCTGAAGGCCGGCATCCCCGGAATTTCACCCCGCATTCTGGCCGTCTACGAGCCGTGGTTTGGGCATCCCGCCCACATCGCCGTCGGCTACTCGTCGCACGATCCGAATGAGCTGCGCAAACAGATCCATGCAGCGAAGAAGATGGGGATCTACGCCTTTGTCGTCGACTGGTACGGCGATCGTGACCCCTTCAACGCTCGCACCTACGATTTGCTGCAGCCGATCGCGGCCGAGGAGAACTTCCACATCGCGATGATGTACGACGAAACCGATCATGTGGATGGCGCCACCGACGAAACCCTCGCCGACTTCATCAATTTTCGCGATACGTATCTGGCTCCGAACGCGCCGGGGCGTGACGCCTACCTGACCGACAATGGCCGCCCCATGATCTTTATCTTCCCCAAGGGCGGGCATACCGACTGGAATCGCATCCGCGAAGAGGTAAGCAAGTGGAATCCGGCCCCGCTGCTGATCTACGAGAACATCCCCGGACCCAATGCCGCAGCCTTTGACGGTTTCTACGCATGGGTGCAGCCGGGCAGCAAAGGCTATGCCCCTGACGGCAGCAACTGGGGTGACGACTATCTGGCGCAGTTCTACTCCACCATGGTCTCGAAGTATCCGGACAAGATTGCAGTAGGCGGTGCGTGGGCCCAGTTTGATGACAGTAAGGCTTCATGGGGACAAAATCGGCACATCTCACCACGCTGCGGCCAGACATTCAGCGACACCTTTAGCTTCTGGCGTCGCTACTATCCGGCGAATCAGCCGCTTCCCTACCTGATGATTGAAACCTGGAATGACTACGAGGAGGGGACCGCCGTCGAGCCTGGGATCCCCACCTGCAAAGCCGGGGCGCAGGAGTCGCGCTGACGGCTTACGCGATCCGCAGGATTCTGGCCGGCTTCTCTTCTTCCTCGTACTCCGGTTGATTCTCCAGGGCGCCCGCCATAGACGGGTAGTAGACCTTGTTGATGATCGACAGCGGCCGCTGGCGAACTTCGTCGTACACCCGGCCAATGTATTCTCCGAGGACCCCCATGCAAAGCAGCAGCGCGCCGCCGACCATGAACACGGCAGAAGCCAGGCCCCAGGCCACCGCAGTCAGCGGAGTGCTGACAATCAGGCTTATCAGCGCCGCCAGCGCAGCAACCCCGCAGGACCCGGCCGCCAACACGAAGCACAGCCGCAGCGGCTTATAGCTGAAGCTGGTGATCGCGTCCATCGCGTACTTGATCCGGCTGATGAACGACAGCTTGCCATTCCCGGCGGCGCGATCCTGGCGGTCGTAGTACACCACCGTGTTGGAATAGCCCACCCAGGCGCGCAGACCCGGCAGATAGCGATTCTTTTCGCGCATGGCGTTGATGGAATCGACGGTCTGGCGATCCATCAGACCGAAGATGCCGGCGTTGAGCGGAATCGGAAAATCGGAGAGCGCGCCGAGCACCTTGTAGAAGAGCGGGAAGAGCGCCGCGAGAACCCTACGGCTCTCCTGACGGGTCCTGCGCACCGCCACCACCACCTGCGAGCCACCGCGCCAAGCCTCAACCAGCTCCGGAATCACTTCCGGGGGATCCTGAAAATCGCCGTCCATCAGCACAACAGCATCGCCACGAGCAGTCTGCAATCCGGCCGAGATCGCGCCCATGTGGCCCCAGTTGCGGGAAAGATCGACAACCACGACGTGGGAATCGAATTCCTGCAGCCCCTGCAGCAACTCGAGCGAGGAGTCCCGTGACCCGTCGTTGACATAAACCGCTTCCCATTCCTCACCAATGTCCTGCAATGCGTCAGAAACTGCCTGATGGAAGAGATTGATATTCTCTTCCTCGTTGTAAATCGGTACGACGACCGAAATCATTTACGTCCTCCTGGAGGTTTTGTCGCAAGGCCGTCGGACGTTCGGAGCGGCCCGAAGATTTTCTTCCTTTGATGTCGTACGTCTTTCTGGTCGTGCTCGCAGCAAAACGACTACAGTGGTTCCGACTGGAGAATGCGTACTTTCCACTGCACTTCCGTCGGCGTCAGCACGGCCACATAGCGGGCATGTACCGGCTGTACGAATACGACCTTGCCGTGATCGAGAAGCTGCTCTTCGTATTCGATGTTGTCTACCAGCTGAATGGATAGCCCCTCGGGTGAGTAAAAAATGATTTTTATGTCGTGGGTGCGGTCCTGGTAATGGACCTGTACGCCCAGCTTCGCCTGGTCCGCGATCGTGGCCCCCAGCTTTTCCCTCGCCTCACCGACAAAATCCTGATCCAGCAAGTCCGGGCGATTCTGGTCCATAGCCGCCGCCATCCCTTGCCATGCCTGCAGATAGTCGTGTACCACCGCGGATTCCGTCTGCTTCGCCAGCGGCCGCGGACCCTTCAGATTCGTCGGTTCCAGCTGCACGGACGGCTGATCGGCGGCGAACGCGCCAGAGGCCGCCAGCATCGTGCCCAGCATCAGGAGTCGCCGGATCATTCCTGGCCCTCCCAGCGAATCTCATTGCCCATCACAACACCCGTCGCCACGGAAAGTCGCGCGCCCATGTGCGCAGGCACTTCGGCCTGGGCGATATCTCGCTTGAGCGGCACGTCGACGGTCGTCTGACCACCGTCCCAGGTTTCGGTAAAGGTCACAATCGTCCCGTCGCTGACAGCATTGCCGCCGCAGTCGTGCAGCGGGTCCGTCACAAGATTGAGTTTGTCTCCGACCTTATGCGCGCTCATCTTCAGACCGCAGGGTTCGCCGGGAACCTGCTCGATCACCCGCGTTGCGGAGACGTTGCCCGCCTGAGCCATGAACTTCGCATTTCCCTCTTTCGTTGCGGAGTTCATGCCCGTCCACGCCGCTCCCTGATTGGTTACCACAGTTCGCGTCTGGCTCGGCGCCGACGCAACCGAGAGCTCGAAATTCACAGGAACCGGGCTGGTGATCAAGTTGCGATAAGGAATCAAACACGTAAACAGCGCCCGTGATGCCGTTCTGCAGATCCACAGGAAGACGCGAAGGCCTGGCCAGGAAACTGATCGATGCTGGCTGAGTGGCCGGAACCACATCGAATTGCGCCGTCTGCGAGGAGGAATCGCTGGCGAGGACCGCAACGTAATGGCCGGCATCGTCCAGATCCGCCGCCGCAATGGCGATCGGCTGGCCGAGCTGCACGTCGCGTTTCAAAACTCCATCCGGCCCGGCAATGTAAAGAGTCGCCTTGCCGCTCCCCGCAGCAGGGATCGAGAACGCCGTTCCCGCGACCACCGTCCTGGGAACGTCCAGAGACGCGTCCTGTGCCAGCGCCGGCAGAGCCGTCGCAGAGAGAAAGCAAGCGAGGATGAAGGCGGTGCGGCTCATTGGAATGCTGCGTTGCTGTAGGTGGCGACGACCGCCCGCTCGCTGCTGACTTTTCTCGCCAGGTCCTCAGGAACGGGGATCTCGAACGGTACGGGCATTTGCGGCTGCAGCGCGCGATCGATGTACTGATCGCCCACCCACACCAGCTGGCCGCTCTGGTCGTAGAACGTGGCAAGAACGTGGGCGATATTCACGATCTGCCCGCTCTGGTTCGACAAATCCCCGCTGAAGACCGAATACGGAGCCGGGCTCATCTTCTGGTTCTGAATCTCCACCACCGGATCGGCCGACGCAGCAATCAGATTCGACGTCGGGTCCATGTGAATGCTGTCCACGTCCGACAATTCTGCGTTCGGGAACATGATCAGGAACGGCGTGACCTGCTTCGGCAGCAACAGGTGCGATATTTTGTCGAAGGCCTCTTCGGTCGCGATGCGTCGACCCATCCTTGCGCAGCAGCGAAGCCTTCACGGAAACAAAAGCCGGCACCACATCTTCGTTGAGCACTTCGCCCAGCACCGCGACGCCCGCGGCGCGCTGAACCGGACGCATGTCGACGATGCGAATATGCGGCGCCTCCACGTCCTGCGCGCCCCAGTCATCGCCCGGACCGCGATAGATCACATCCCAGCGCAGATAATTCACAGGAATCACCTGCGGCGGCACGCGCTGTTCTTTCACGAGCGGCCAGACCGGAGACCAGCCGTCTCCATTCCTCACCACCTGGACGTCGCGCGTGTCGAGGAACGTGCCGACGACGGTCGACCAGCGGAGCCTCAGCCGGACTTCCGCCTCATTATCGGAAGCATGGAGCGGCTGCGCCTCGTAGGTGTCCAGCGTCGCGTACGTGCGCAGGCCCGGATAGCTACCGCGAATGTCGCTGATGAACTGCTGCTGCGTGAACTCGCTCTTGTTATTGAGCATGGAATAGGCGCGGCCCCAGTTCTGCTGGCCAATCGTGTGCGCCAGATCGTCGACTGCGCCCTCCGGTGTTGACGTCGAGTAGGACGTGTTGGGTCCGGTGATGCCGGCGTAGGCAGCCGCAGAAGGGATCGGCCAGATCGTGCCGATGACGATCAGCGCAACCGTCGCGGCAGCCAGAACGAAAGCGAGAAACCTGCCACCCATCAGCTGACCATCCTTCCCTGCGTAATCTTCGTGTGCGACGTCGGAGTCCACCCCCACCAGCGGCCTCTTCTCCCCGGCAGGAATCAGCAGCACGACGAGAATCGCCAGAAGACTGCTGCCGAACGGCAACGTACCCCACAGGATTCCCTGCCATGCGGGAGGCATCTGCGGCGCATTCATCGGCGTGGCCGGCGGAACTCCGTCTTTCGTCCACACGGCAATCGTGTCGTTGTTCAGCTCGTCGACGCGACGCCAGCCGCCAAACGCCAGCAGCGGATCGTAATAAGGATCCCGGACAAATACCCACCTGAGTCCGTAGCGATCGGCATGATCGAGAATCGCGTGCAGTGAGTCGAGGCCATCTTTGCCGAAATACTTCGCGCTGGTCAGCGCGCCGCCGCCGTGCGCCTGCAGCTCCGGCAACATACGGCCCGAGTTCCATTCGCCGTCCAGGCTGCCGGCGTCGGTCAGGATCGCCAGGCGGGAAATCTGGTTCCCGAAGCCCAGCGTGATGTAGCGGTAGTTGTCGTGGCCATCGCGATTCAGCCAGTTGGCCACGCCATCCACGTCGAACTCTTCGCCTTCTGGCCGGATGAAAGGTGGACCACGACACGGCGAGCGCGCAGGTTGCTGCGGCAGCGATGGCCAGGACCGCCATCGCCTTCAGGCGATAACGATCCACCAGGTCCGCGGCCAGCAATCCCACGAAGGGCAGAGCCAGCAGCGTCGCCCAGTAGCTGAAGCGCTCAAATGTCAGCACTTCGAAGGCGCGGCCGAGAAGCCAGTGTCCCACCGGCGTGGTGCCGCCCAGCCCAACCAGGAAGGCCACCCAGAAGCCAATCAGCAGCGGCCGAAGGCGCGCGCACGGCTGCGCCACGCAGAAAAATGAACGGAAGAGCCAGAATCAGCGCGCCCCAGGGAACGATGAAGTAGTTCATGCCCCACTGCGGGCTCAGAATGTAATTGGCGCGGCTCGGCATGCGGGATCGGCGTTTGCGTAACTGGATAGTGGAGCAGGGCGATCCAGAACGGCAGCAGCACAACGCCAACGGCAGCGCCGACCACCACGGTGATTGCGATCGTGCGCCCGATGAATGCGCCAGTTGAAAGGCGTTCGCCGTCCCGCTTGTCAATCAGGGCAAGCGCCAGAACCGGGATGGCGAAGAACATCGAGCCGAACAGCAGCGTCGCGTGATGGGCGGCTGCTGCAGCGGTAAACAGAACGGCTCCCTTCAGGAACGATCGCTTCTTCCCTTCCCGGATCCACTCAAACATGTAGGGGAGCGCGTTGAGATAGAGGGGCGCGGCGCAGGTCGTCGACAACTGGCCCGCCGAATAGATGAGGAAACTCTCCGAGCCAAGGAAGACGCTGGCGAGCGCCGCGAACGATGCCGCCCGCGGACTCACCCATAGCAAGTGCGAACCGGTAAACGCCCACGACCAGCAGCAGAATCGCGACGAACTGAACCGCCATGTAGCCGAGATTCAGACCCGTGAGCCACGAGACCACGGCCACCCATTGCTGCGTCAAGGGTGGATACGTCGTCTGTGAAAATCCTGCGTACCATTTCGCGTTCCACGGGTTGAACCAGTGATGCACGTAGTGCGACGCGAAAAAGATATTGAAGTTCGTGTCGTAGGACTTCAGCGGCAATTCCATGAGCAGCAGCGGCAGATGAACCGCAAATACTGCCAGCAGAATGAAACTCATGGGGATGGGCCGCGAAGACGGTGCGACAGTCTCAATCTTTTGCAAGGAATCCCTCACGAAGTTGCATTGGATTCGGAAACCGGGCTTTGCGGTTGTCTGATAAACCCTTATTCCACGTTGTGCGAGGGCCAACGTTCATCGCCGTGCGGGCATCTTAGGCGTGTATTCGTGCGAGTCACTGGTGACATCTTGATTGCTCGACCTGAACGCCTCCGAACTGCCATTTTCTTCCCGATCGTTCTTTTTCTAAGCGGACACATTTTCGCGCAGACGTACAAAGTCGGATCCGACAACGGTACGAAGACGCAGGCGGCTCCCAGCCAGCCGCAAACTCCCCAATCGAGCGCCAGCTGGGCTGGGGCTCGAATATCGAGAACGCCCGCCTGGCCGGTGCAGCGGAAGCCGCACTGAAACGCGGCGACCACCAGCAGGCTGTCGTCTACGCACAGCGCGCGGCTCAATCGGCTCCGAATAATCCACAGCTCTGGTTCCTGCTCGGCTACGCGGCTCGCCTTGACTCCAAACCCGGCCTTGCGCTCGATGCCTACAATCATGGACTCCGCCTGGATCCCTCTTCGGTCCTGGGCCTCTCCGGCCTGGCGCAGACCTACGCCGTGATGGGACGTACGAAAGAAGCGCAGGACCTTCTGCAGAAAGTGCTCGCGGTCGATCCAAAGCAAACCGATGACGCCGTGCTGCTGGGCGATCTGCAGATCCGCTCCGGCGATTATCAGGATGCGGTCACGACGCTGGGCCAGGCGGAACGCTTGCAGGGGAACGCTCGCGCAGAGCTGCTGCTGGCGATGGCCTACCAGCACATGAACAATCTCGACCTCTCCCGTCACTACCTGGAGATGGCCAAAGCGCGCACGCCCAACAACCCCGAGGTGCGAGCGCGCGATGGCCGGCTACTACCGCGAGACCGGCCATTACGACGACGCCATTGCAGCGCTGAAGTCGATCCGTTCGCAGCGCCCCGATGTGAAGGCGGAGCTGGCCTACACGTATCAGCTAGCCGGCAATGAAGAAGAGGCCGCCAGGCTTTACGTTCAGGTGGCCGATGCCGAGCCGAAGGACCTGAACCTCCAGCTCTCCGCGGCGCAGGCCGAGGTCGCGGTCGGTTCCATCCACAATGCTGAGCCCTTCCTGCGGCGCGCCGGCGCCATCGAGCCGGACCACTACCGCCTCCACGCGCTGCGCGGAGAGATTGCGCGCATTCAGGAAAAAGACGCCGACGCGGTCCGCGAATACCAGGCAGCCCTCGCGCATATTCCCGCGGACCCCGTTGAGGGTCCTCTCTATCCCATCCAGCTCCACATGGACCTGATGGAGCTGTATAAGAACCTGCACGAAACCGACGCTGCCAACCGGCAGCTGGCGACCGCGCAGACCGCCATCAACGCCCTCGATGAGCACGGCACGGATCGCGCTCCGTTCCTGCGCCTGCGCGCCATGATCCGGATGAACACCGGCGATCTGACCGGAGCCCGCACCGACCTGAACGACGCGCTCGCCATCAACGCGACCGATCCCAACAGCCTGCAGCTCGACGGCGATCTCCTCATCAAGATGGGCCATACCGAAGAAGCCATCGCCGTCTATAAGAAGATCCTGGCGATGGATGCGAAGAACCGCTTCGCCCTTACCTCCATCGGCTACGCGTCACGAGCGGCGGGACGCGATCAGGACGCCGAGAAATATTTCGAGCGTCTCGCCCAGGACTATCCGACGCTGTACATTCCGTGGCTGGCGCTGGGTGACATGCATACCTCGCGTCACGATTACGCAAAAGCGGAAAGTGATTATGCGAAGGGTTACGCGCTCGCCCCGGACAACGCGCTCCTCGTGGCCGGCGGCCTGAATGCCGACATCGAAGGCCATAAGCTTGACGCTGCCGCGGTGTGGTTCCATCGCGCAACCAAAGACATGGAGGATGAACCTGAGGTTCTGCGTGAAGAAGAGCGCTACCTCAGTTTCAAGGGCCAGTATCAGGAATCGCTGGCCAAAGGCGAACGGGCCATTCAGGGACTGCCCACCGACCGAGACGTGATCGTCTACCTGGGCTACGACCTTCTCCACCTCGATCGCTACGACGATCTGCTGGACCTGACCAAGAAATATGACTCGGTTCTCCCGAAGGAGCCGGATATTCCGCTTCTGGCCGGGTACGTGCACAAGCACAACAACGAACTGGAAGAAGCGCGTCAGGATTTCACCGAGACGCTGCAGCGGGATCCATCCGTCGTCACCGCCTACGTGAATCGCGGGTATGTGCTGCACGATCTCCACCAGCCTCAGTCCGCGGAGGCGGACTTCGAAGCGGCCCTGAAGCGCGATCCGAAGGATGGCGAGGCTCACCTGGGTCTGGCCTACACCAGTCTCGATCTGCGCAAACCGCGCATCGCACTGCGACAGGTCGCGCTCGCGGAGAGCGCCATGGGCGAGAGCCAGCCCATCCATCTGATTCGTGCTACCGCCTACGGGCAACAGGGCTCACTGGAGAAGGCGGCCAGGGAGTACCGCGCCGCCATCCGTTACACGCCCAATGACGCGTCGCTGCACCTTGCTCTGGCCAACACCTTGTTTACCGAGCGCCGCTTCCATGATGCCGTCGACGAACTGACCATTGCACGGAAGCTCGCTCCCGACAACGTCATGGTCTATGCGTGGCTCGCTCGTTCCTGGGCCGAGCTCGACAATCCCGCTGAAACCATGCAGTACGTCAAAATCGCCGAGGAGCGCTCGATGCTCAAGCCCGCATCGGCGACGTCCAAAGGTGGCTCGGATGCAGCCGAGATCTTCCTTCTCACCGGCGAGGCGCTGAATCACCTCGGCGATCGCACTGCCGCGATGGATCGCTTCCGCCGTGCCCTCACGCTGCCGGGCAGCGACAGAGTTGGCGTCCGCCTGGCGATCGCGGAGGTGATGGCGCAGAAGAACCAGAATCAGGATGCGAGCCGGGAAGTCGCACTGGCCATGATGGAAGCCGAATCGGGCGAGGCTCCTCTCCCCACCGGTGCCCAGATGATTCAGGTGGGCGATATCTTTCGCCAGATGCATGATTACCAATTGTCGGAAAACTACCTCCAACGTGCCGAGGCCGCAGGCGCATCCGATAGTGCAGTGCGCGTCGGATTAGCCAATACGTACCTCGCCCTCGGTGACACGGCTCGAGCGCAGGGTGAACTGGCGGCGATCAACAACTCGCCGGACGATGAGCCCGATTACCAGTACCTGCTGGCCAAGGCCAACGTCTATCGCCAGGAACATCAGAATCCCCAGGCACTCACCGCGTTCGCCCAGGCTTCCGACGCGGCCGGCGAAGACCAGACCGCCGAACAGAATCTGCTCCAGACCGGCGCCGACGAAGGACTCCGCCTGAACAACCACTTCAGCGTCCTGTCCGATGCGATGGTCTCCCCCATCTTCGAAGACACCTCGGTCTATGTGCTGGACTCCAAGCTGGATGCGGCTTTCCCGGTTCCCCCCACCGACACTTCCCTGCTGCCGCCGCCACGCTCGTCGCTGCAGACCGAGTGGACCAACGCCTTCCATCTGCATCTAAATTATTTGCCTCCCACGAGCGGGTTTTTCCAGTTACGCAACGCTCGTGGCACCATCTCGGTTCCGGCGACGAACTCCATCGTGAGCCGGAACACGACCGACTACGCCTTCAACATCGGGGTGAATCCGACGATTCATATCGGCAACAACGTCATCACATTCAATAACGGCGTCCAGGCGACCGTGCGCCGCGACTCCGAGTCTCCCGTGGACCTGAACCAGAATCTGTTCCGGCTGTTTCACCTACATGTCCACCAGCTCCTTCTTCAATGCCGTCTCCATGGATGGCTTTGTTCTTCGCGAGACGGGTCCGTTTACAGAGAGCAATGTCCGTTCAACCGCCTTTGCCGCTGCCGTGAATTTCCGCGTCGGTGCACCGTGGGGAAAAACCGCGCTGATCACCGGCTGGGGAGAGAACGATCAGACCTTCACGCCTGTCAGCATCGAGAACTTCTATACGGGCTCGTACATCGGTCTGGATCGCCGGTTCGGCGACCGCGTCGAGGTCAAAGGTATCGCTGAGGATCTGCGCGCGTGGCGTACCTTCGCGGGTCGCTCCGGCATCGCTCAGGTACTGCGCCCGGCGGGCACCCTCAACTACACAGTCACGCCGCGCTGGAGCGTCCAGGCGGGCGGCGCGTGGTCCAGCAATCGCGGATTCCACATCTACGACGCGGCGCAAAGCAATTTTTCCGTTTCTTACGCAATGCCTTTCCACCGGGAATTCAAAGACGAAACCGGAGATGTTGTCCTGCAGTATCCAATCCGCTTTTCAGCCGGAGTGCAACAGGAGACCTTCTTCAATTTCACAGGTGGGCAAAGTCAGCAGTTGAGACCCTACGTAAGCATCACCTTGTTCTGAGGCAGGATTCCGATGAAGATTTGTCTTGTTGCGACGTTTCCTCCGAGCGGCCGGCAGCTCAACGAGTACGCATTCCATATTGCGCGCGAGCTGCAGAGTCGTCCCGACGTCGAACTCACCATCCTCGCCGACGAGCTGACTGAATACGACTTCGCCACCGACGGCAACGGTCACTCGATCGACGCACAGCAGCAGAAGGAGCTGCCGGGTTTCAATGTCATTCGCTGCTGGAGCTTCAATAGCCTGAGGACCCCGCTGCGGCTGGCGCACACCATTCGACGCCTGAAACCCGACGTGGTCTGGTTCAATCTCGTTTTTTCCAGCTTTGCCACGCCGGATAATCCCGTCGCCGCGCTTGCCGGGCTCTCGGCGCCGGCGCTCATCCGGTCATTAGGCTTCTTCACGCATATCACGCTGCACCACGTTCTCGAACATGTCGACTTCGCTGCCGCCGGCGTTCGCCAGAGCCGCCTCCTTCAGCTTGGCACCGACGTGGCAACGCGCGCGCTTCTCAAAGCTGACTCCGTCTCCGTGCTGCTCCCTGGATATCAGCGCACGCTCATCTCGAAATACGCGGCCAGCAATGTGCTCCTTGGCACGCACGGCACCTTTGCCGCCACGCCCGAGCCTCCCGACTTCTCCAAGCGCGGCAATCCGGACTTCCGCATTCTCGCCATCGGGCACTGGGGAACCTACAAGCGCCTTGAAACGCTCATGGAGGCTTTTCCCAGGGTCCTGGAGAAAGTCCCGAACGCAAGACTCGTCATCGCCGGGGCGAATCATCACACCCGCGCCGGTTATTGGGAATCGATTCGGGCAGCGCAGCCCGCTCACTTGCCCATCGACTTTCTCGGCTATGTGGCGGAAGAGGATATCCCCAACCTCTACCAGTCCACATCGGCCCTCGTCATGCCCTACGACTCGGCGACCGGGCTCCAGTGGTCCCGCGCATCAGGCCTGCGAGTACGGCATTCCCATTGTTTCCGCCGACATTCCCGATCTGCGCGAGATGGCCATCGACGAAGATATGGCGATCAGCTTCTACAAAACGGGCGACGCGAATGATCTCGCGGAGCAGCTGGTCACCATCCTCAGCTCCGCGGAACTCCAGCGGCGCATGGCCGAGCATAACTACCGGGCCGGCCTCCGCATGACCATGAGCAACGTGATTCACACCTACCTGCGCTGGTTCGAGCTGCAGCAGTGCAAGAAAGCCGTGCTCAACGGAGCGAAGCCCGGACTGAATGGATTTCAGCCGGCAACGTCGGAAGACGACCCATTTGACGATCCTCCGCCGTCGGTTCGTGCCTTGCAGGATGAATATGCCATTGAGGTTGACGCGCCGCTCGAGATGTCGGGCGAGCGTGTCGCCCCTGGCTCAGCCGATGCAGCCTGGACTGAATCCTGTCTTCCTCGCGAAGCTTCAGTCGTCGAATCGTATCCTTCCCGCCCGATGTTCGAAGTCGAATTCTGACGTCGGCAGATCTGGTGCTACCAGATCCCCTTATCGCTGCCCGTAATCTTCTGCCCGACAACCGCCGCGCCCGCGAGCCACGGCAGCAGTCCAAGCCGGACACTGCTTTCCAGTTCGCCTTTGCGCAACAGTCCGCCCAGCTGCGATCCATACAGCCCGCCGACTGAGGCAGAATCGGCACGCGCAGGAATTCCTTCGCGTAGAAGATCTTCTCGCCGCCGAAGCGAGCCGCTCGACGTGACCGCCCGCCGGCAGATGGAAGCCGCTGCCGCGATACAGGTTCACGTAATCCGCCACGATCACCAGATAGGTCGCCATTCCCTCCCAGATTCCGGCTGCGGTCGCCGCCTCCTGCAGGTCGTCGTAGTCGATCAGGTCGCCCTCAATCAGAGCGGCACTGTCGATCACATCGCACAGGCGGAAATAGAAGTGGCGATACATGCGCTGCAGCGCCGAAATCATCAGCCGATCCGAGACATGCGGGACTCGGAAGGAGAAGCCATCGATCTGAATGCGTCGCGCGCGCCTTGCCACCGATGAAGCCAGAATCGTTTGCTCTCCGGTTTGCCCAAGCCGGCCCACGTGAATTTCAACCGCTTCCGGCAGACCCGGAATCAGAAAATTCCATTTGCGCGCCAGCCGATCGCCCCAGCTGCGCGGAGCCAGGCGCGCCTCAAACCGCCGCTTCATCAGTTCCAGAACCGTCTCCGGCGTCGCCGTCGTGTACAGATCCAGATCGCTCCCCAGGTCGGGCCAGTGGTCCAGCGACTTGATCACCACCGCATCCTGGCCCTCCTCCTCGAACGCCGCGCTGATAGAACGCAGAAACGGAATCGCATTCGCAATCCGCGTGCGCTCCATGGCCAGCGCGTCCTGCGCCCACTCTTCACGCATGGCGTCGCGCCTGCTGTGCATCGCATTCGCAAACCGTTCCATGCCGCGCACAATCACGTGATTGGCACTGGCCAGCGCAACCAGCTGCTCGAAGTCTTCCCTGCCGATGTTCAGCATTTCCGATTCCGGCAGACTCGGATCGGCCCCGCGCATCGGACTCTGCAAAAGCCGGGGACAGCAGCAGATGCGAAAGCAGCATCATGATCTTTCGGGAGGGAGATGGATTCGACATGTCTCGGCAGAAATCCTTCAGGTGATGTCTTATTGCTGTGGCTGCGGCGTTGCTCCGGACGCCGTGCCATCCGGAGTAGCAGGCCGGCGGCGGTGTCGGCGTCACGGGCGTGCCATCGCGACGATGCAGCTCGATCGGGCCCGTTTGCCGGCGGCGCACTTCGCGCTCCAGATCGAGTTTCTCCTGCATATCCTGATCGTTGTTGTCGGCGATCGTTGCCAGCGGGTTCCCCTCGGCGCCGTGCCGTGTTGCTGTCCCCACCGCGAGCATGTGCATCGTCGGCCTGCTCGGCTTTGGCGTAGAAAAACTTCGCTGTCTCGATGTCGCCATCGCGTTCGGCGACGTAGCCTGCGTTGTTTAAGGAGAAGGCGCTGTAGGGATCGAGCCGGTAGGCTTCGACAAAATCCTGGCGCGCCGCGTTCCAGTCGTTACGGTTCACGGCCGCGACGCCGCGCGATGCCAGCAGAGCCGATCTCGCCTGATTGCCTTTGAGGTCTTCCATCCGCTGCTCCAGCCGCTGCTGGTTGCCCGCAGCCATCTGGCTTACCGGCTGTCCTCGATAGGCGCCCGTCGCCGTCACCACCGCTGGTTCGCTGGAGCGGGCGGCCGCCGCGGCCGCGTAATAGCGCAATGCCATGTCGTAGTCGCCGCTGGCTTCACTGGCAACACCCAGATTGTTCAGCGTGAACGCATTGTTCGGATCGAGCCGCCGCGCCGACTGCAGAAGATTAAGCGCCTCTGTAGCGCGATTCTCCGACAACAGAGTCATCGCATCGAAGTTCATGCGATTCAGGCGCATCGGCAGATCCTGCAGGCTGTCGAGCGCGTATTTCATCCGCTTGCCGTCAAGGTCTTTCTCGTTGCTGATGTCGATCGAGGCGTTCGTGCCCTGCTCCGCCGCCAGCGTGTAAAAACGCTGCGCGCGCTCGAATTGTCCCTGAAGCTCCGCGATGTAGCCAAGATTGTTCAGAGTGAACGGATCGGACGGATCGAAGAGATACGCCTTGTAAAACAGTTCTTCTGCCTTCTCGTACTGCTGTTTGCGCACCGCATCGACGCCCTCGCGATTGAGCCGCTGGACAGGCGTCAGTTGACTCCGCCTCGGAATCTTAATCTTCAGATATTGCGCGTGCGACGGCGGCAGGCAACACATACAAAACGCTGCCGCTCCTGCAACTGATAAAAGTCTCTTCCAGATCATGCCTGTTCTTCCCGCGCACAACCTGCCCGCTCCAGGGCCCGGGCTCTGTGAAACATACCCCTTAGATGCCGAATCGTGGCCCGCGTTTGCCGGACTGATGACCACCAATCGGACTCCGGCGGCCAACCGGGACCCCTCTTCTGCCATCCAACGGGGCGAAGGAACTCTTCGGACCCTTAGGACCCCTTATGCGACGCGTTCTTCTTCCCGTTCTTATGGCAGCCTTGGCTTTGACGCCCTGGGCGTTCGCGAATTCGGACCCTGAGCGCACCGCCGGTTCACCGGCGCCCCCGGCGGACGTGACAGCTTCAACGCCGGCGACGGCCGACCTCGGCGCAGCGAACCCAGGGGTCAACGCCAGTTTTCTTCCCCCGCTGCCCCTCGCACCGGCCGGCGACAGCACCGTTATGGGCGGTGTCATCCGCAGCATCGATCCCGTCCTCGATCAGATGACCCTCGGCGTCTACGGCGCCGGCAAGCCGGTAAAGATTTATTTCGATGAACGTACGAAGTTCTATCGCGACGGCGTCAAGACTCCTCTCGATGACATGCGCCCCAACGATCACGCCTCCGTCGAAACGCTTCTGGACGGCGACCAGGTCTTCGCCGTCAGCGTGCACATGCTCTCCGGTTCACCGGAGGGCGAATGCCAGGGGCAGGTGCTGGCCTTCGATCCGCGCGATGGCGAGGTGACCCTGCGCAACACGCTCTCCGGAGCCCCCATCAAGCTGCGCGTCGAGCCGCGCACCACCATCGCGCGCATCGGCCAGCCCGCGTTCGCTTCCTCTGTGACCGGAACGTCCGACCTGATGCGAGGCGCACTGATCTCCGTTAAGTTCCAGTCCGATAATCGCGGCAACGGCATCGCCGATGCCATCTCGATCCTCGCCACTCCGGGATCGGGTTTCTATTTCGCCGGCAATGTGACGTATCTCGACATGCACGCCGGCCTGATGGCGATCACCGATCCGCGCGATCAGAAAAGCTACACCATCGCCTTCAATCCGGCGCAGGTACCCGCCAGCCGCACGCTGCGGCTCGGATCACGGGTGGGCGCAACCGCCAGCTTCGATGGCAAGCAGTACGTAGCCAGCAGGCTGGATGTCTACTAAGGAGTCTGAGGATTCATCAGGACGGCTTCACAACTTGCGGAAAACTCTGTAGCTCGAGGTTTTGTATCAGGGCACGACCTTGGTCGTGCCGTAAAGCGCCCCAGATGAATCTGGGCTTTGAGCCCCTGAGGCTCTTTTCTAAGGCGTGACTTTCTCCGCAAGCGAGGCACCTTTCCAGGTTCGCGTCCGCGCAGCACAGCATCAGCTGCCGTCCGGATATCCGCCCCGATGCAGAATCATCGGAAAGTGCGGCAAGGTGACAGGCTTCGGCACTTTTGAACGCCAGCACTCCGGGCACGGTTCCAGACCAGCGAACAACGGTGAGCGCTGGGCAGTCCCGTCCGCCGCAAGCGATTCCAGACCCTTGCGGAGCCCCTCGACAGCGGCATTTCCAAATAGCTCAATCCATCGCCGCTCGATCGATGCCGCCATCTTTCCATAGGCGTTCTTCTCGAGGATCCCCATGGCTGTCAGGCGGACCCTCTTCCCTTTGCTCCCCCCTGCTTCAGGTTCAACCACGGCGTAGCCGCGCTTCGTGAGATAGCTCAGCGCCGTCGCTGTCGCCTCTTTCGAGACACCGCTCAGCGCGGGCAGATTTTTGACTGGAGTCCCTTCACCTTCGATCACGCGCAGGACATTAGCGCTGATCGCCAGCGACACGGGGGAATCCCGCTCGTACTCCAGGGCAAACGCCAGCAACACGCGAGCCAGCAAGGCCGGCAATGGAAGGCTCTCGAGATCCATGCGTCCTGACGTCCCCTTGGCGGCTTTCGGTCCTTCGCTGAAAAGTCCGTACTTCAGGATCGGCAGGCAGTCGGGCAAATTGGGATCCAGTTCGCTCGCAATTGCAAGCAGCAGCTTCCGCACCTTTTCGAGGGCTGCCGCACCGAATCGTTCGCGCCAGCGAGCCTCGATCTCCGGAATCAGCACGCGCCAAACTTCCTGGCCATCGCGCCCCCGGCCAGTCGCCCGCACGATCATCGCCGACTGCGGCGGCTTCGGACGCCTGTCGTCCGGGCTTGGCTCAAAGTAAATGTGGCCCCAGCGCTCCATCCCGTTCCAGTTTGTCGTCGTACCCGCAAGCCGCTCGACCTCGCGCACCGCGATTCCCTGCTCCGGCACCCAGCGCAGACAGTTGAACCACATCACCATCGAAATCAGCCAGGCCCCTCCGCCCGGACTTGCGCCATAACGCGCGGTGCGGTGCGGGATACGCCGTTCCGCCTCGTTGTCCGCCTCAAGGGTGAAGGCCACCAAGGCGAAAGAGAGCAGCGCCGAAAGCGGCAGGCGATTCGTCATGGATCGCATCATCCCACGGCACCGATGTGCAGGTGAGTCTGCACGTCCGCTAAAATTCGTCACCACAAACAGCGACGCCGCCCGCAGGCGGCGTCGCGATACTGCTCGTTACCGGATCGAATCAAAGGGTGGATTCGATCTCGAAGCCCCATGCTTCAAGAAGCCCTTCAGGGATGTACTTCGAGTTACGATTGCGGCGAGCCCACTCGCGCAAACGGGTGGAACGGACGTACTGATCCGGGGTGAGCTTAAACTCCTTGACCACCTGCTCAAAGGAGGTCACGGTGGGCACTACCGGTCCGATCGGCTCCGGCTTGCCCCAGTTCGGATTGCCACGACGCTTTGCCATGTATGATTTACCCTCTGCTATTGAAAGTGACGTACGGAAAGTCCGGAGGCCCTTTACAGACCGTCTCGGGAAGTCACAAACTTTATTATTATAGGTATTTTTCCTATGAAAATCAAGAGGAAATCGCCCAAATGCGAGGGCGTACCTTTCGTCTAACCGCCCCACTGTCAATTAGATGTCAAAAACTCCGCCAGGTCGCCCGTCCGTCAGTAACCTTGACAGGAATGCTGCTCCGATGGGTGCTCGCGCCTCGAACTGGATCGGCTCGCCCGTTCAGGTATCTTCGTGAAGTGACTGGAGGATCAGGATTTGTCGTCGAGTCTTGAGCGCATGCTGGTTGCCAGGGGTCGGTCGTCACGATCCTGAAGCCATCTGCGGCAAGAGCTTTCGACTTTGATCCCCTGAAGTTTCAACTGCCCAGTCTTTCGAGCAGATCGGTGGATGTCACGACCGCGCCGCGACGCGGGAAGAACTTTTCCACAAGGACCTTGTGGACATCGGCGTCCAGATCGGCGCAGCAGTCCGCCACCACAATCACCCGATAGTCAGCATCGACAGCATCCAGCAAAGTGGAAAGCACCACGCCACTGGTGGCGATCCCGAACATCACCAGCGTGTCGATCTCTTTCGCCCGGAGGATCATGTCCAGATCGGTTCCCGCGAAAGCGCTGATCCGGTGCTTGGTGACGACAATGTCGTCTCCCGCAGGCCCAAGCGCCGGGTGAATCCTGCCGCCTTCGCCCTGAAACAACTTCTGCCGCTCGGGTGAGTCCCGAATCGCAGCAAACAGCCCGTTGCGCGGGCTGATTTCCGGCAGACCCGGCCGAAACCCTACCTGAACATGAATGACGGCAATGCCTCGTTCCCGGCACCGCTTCAGAACTTCGGCGCCGCGCGAAACCAGCTGCTCCTGGCCGTCCGCCTGGCCCGCGGTGTAGATGGCCACGATCGCCGCCTGCATGTCCATGCAGAGCACGGCGGTCCGTGCCGGATTAAGAGCTGGATCGACCATCGGATTCCCTTCAGCCTATTTGTCCAGCGAAAACTGATATTCGACGATCTTCTTCAGCTGGTCATACTGCACAGCCAGCATCGGCACGGCCCGTCCGTCGATAAACAACATCGGCGTCTCGTTGACGTTCAGGTCGTGGCCCAGATGCAGCGATGCATCCACCGGATCCTTCCCCGCCGGGGAGTCGGCGCACGCGGCGGCCTTGTCCGGATCGGCCCCGGCGCCGTTCGCAGCGTTGCGCAGCGCCTGGTCTGCCCCCTGACCCGCCAGAGCGTCCTGCGCGCCGAACACCGAGTCCGCGTACTTGAAGAAAGCCGCCGCTCCACCCTGCTGCGCCACGCACACGCCCCAGGCCGCCGCTTTATACGCCTCCGGATGAACATTCACGAGCGGAAAATTCTCAAACACAAACTTCGCCTGCGGGAAATCCTGCGTCAGCCTCTCCCCAATCGACTGCGCGTCTTTGCAGTGCGGGCACTGGAAGTCCCCAAACTCCACCAGCTCAAACTGCTTTCCCGCCGCACCCCGCGACGGACCATCGGCCCGCTCCTGCAGCAGCCGGTAGTTGTTCTCAAAGGGCTTCGCTCCAAAATCCAGCACCGAATCCTGCGCGATCAGGTGCTTACCATCCGGAGTGACGAAGAACGTCAGGTTCGCAATTTGCTGTTGCGGCGTCTGCCGCTCAGCCGCCAGAACCGTCACTTTGCTGACCCCCGGTGCGTTCGTCTTCTGGATGCTGTACACCTCCCAAACGCGATTCTCATCGTAGCCCCACGACGTCTTCAGGAACGCCTCCACATCGGCCCGGGTCGGAGAAGTTGCGTCGAAATTCGCTGCACTGGTCGGCGGGAACTGTGGTTCGCCGGGCGCGCTCGTTGCAGGAGCAGACGGTGCCTGCTGAGGCGTCGGCGCAGAAGGCGGTTCGTTCTGCGCGAGACAGAAAGCGGAGCTGACAAGGAGCGCCATTGACGCATAGACAAAACGTTGCATTCGAATCCTTTCGGGGAACAATCTAAACTTGTGCTTTAGCTGCGATCGGGAAACGCCGACCCATCCCAAACGCTTTCGGCGTCACCTTCAGCACCAGCGCCGCCTGCTGCCGCTTGTATTCGCTGCGTTCAACCATTTTGACGACCGTCTGCACCGTTTCGACATCGACGCCCCACTGCATCGCAATATTTTCCGGCGTCTCGTAGCGTTCGACGTAGGCCTCGAGGATCGGGTCCAGTACTTCGTAGGGCGGAAGCGAATCCGTGTCCTTCTGCCCCGGCCGCAGCTCGGCAGAAGGCGGCTTTTCGAGGATCGCCCGCGGGATCATTTCCCTCTCCCGATTGATCCAGCGGCAAAGCTCGTACACCCGCGTCTTGAAAACATCGCCGATCACCGCCAGCGCTCCCACCATGTCTCCGTACAGCGTGCAGTATCCCGTCGACATCTCGCTCTTGTTTCCGGTCGTCAGCACCAGCGCGTTGAACTTGTTGGAAAACGCCATCAGCAGCGTGCCGCGAATGCGCGACTGCAGGTTCTCCTCGGTGATATCCGGCTTGCGGCCGGTGAATATGGGATCCAGCGCATGGTTGAACCCGGAGAAAATCTCGTCGATGGAAATCGTCTCGTAGCGGATCCCTAGATTCTTCGCCAGCTGCCGGCTGTCGTCGATCGAGCCCTGCGACGAATACGGGCTCGGCATGCCCAGCGTGGTCACGTTCTCCGCGCCCAGCGCCCGCACCGCGATCGCCGCCACCAGCGCGGAGTCGATGCCGCCGCTCAGTGCGATCACTACCTTCGAGAATCCGCACTTGCGCACGTAGTCGCGCGTCCCCAGCGTCAGCGCCTCCAGCTGGCTTCGTCTTCGCTACCGGTTTGCTCGCGCATGTCGCCCGTGAACGTGTCCAGATCGGCGAAGATCAGGTCCTCCTCAAAGCTCTTTGCCTGCGCGATCACCTTCCCATCGGGATCGAGGACCAGGCTCGATCCGTCAAACACCAGGCTGTCATTCCCGCCCACCTGGTTCACCATCACCACCGGCGCATGATGCCGCTGGGCAATCGCCGCCAGCATCTCCTGCCGGAGCGCGCGCTTGCCATGCCACCACGGCGACGCCGAGATGTTGAAGATCAGCGACGCGCCCTGCTTCGTCAGCTCCTCCACCGGATCGACGCTGTAGAGCCGGTTCTCCCAGAAGCTCTTGTCGTTCCAGGCGTCTTCGCAGATGGTGAGCGCCAGGGGCTTTCCATCGAAGTGGCACACCCGTTGCCGCGCAGCCGGAGCAAAATACCGCTGCTCGTCGAAGACATCGTAATAAGGCAACAGCATTTTCGACTGGACGAACTCCACATGCCCGCGGCGCACCAGCGCGGCGGAATTCCTCACGTGCTTGCCTGCCCCATGCTCGGCCGCTGTGACGTATCCGGCGATCACGCCGATAGAATCTTTGGCGGTAGCCCGGGCCACTTCGCAGATCGCCTCGCCGGCGCGCGCAACAAAGGCCGGTTTCTCCAGCAAATCGGCCGGGGGATAGCCGCAGATCGCCAGCTCCGGGAAGACCACCAGATCGGCGCCGCCCTGCTGTGCCCGGCGGGTGAATTCGATGATTTTGGCGGTATTCCCGCTGAAATCCCCCACCGTGGGATCGATCTGCGCCAGCGCAATCTTCACAGTTTTAGTGTAGCAATGGCCTTCTGGTCATTGATCGCCAATCGCGCATGCTCGACAGGCGTTTACATGCGATCTGCATGAGAGTATAATAAGCACATGTCGACCATGGTCCAGATTCGCAATATGCCCGCCGAAATGCATCGCGTATTAAAGGCTCGCGCGGCATTGGAAGGCATGTCTCTTTCCGACTACCTCCTGAGAGAACTGCGCTCTTCTGTTGAGCGGCCAACAGTCAGCGAGATCCGTTCCCGTCTCGCCGAACGCCAGCCTGTTCACCCGAAGCTGTCCCCTGCCGCGGCTGTCCGAGCAGAGAGGATGAGCCGTTGATCGTCGCCGATGCCTCGGTGATCCTTGAAGTTCTGCTGCAAACCAGTTCGGCGGACCGGATCGAACAGCGGATCTTCGCTCCCTGCGAAACCCTGTGTGCGCCACATCTTCTCGATGTGGAATGTGCCCAGGTTCTTCGGCGATACGTCCTGTCCGGCACCATTAGCCCTGAACGAGGGGCGGAGGGGTTACGGGATCTTGCAGCCCTTCCGCTCCATCGCTACCCTCACGACGCCCTGCTTCCGCGTATCTGGCAGCTGCGTCATAATTTGACTGCTTACGATGCCACTTATGTCGCGCTGGCCGAAACTCTCGATGTTCCTCTGCTGACCAGGGACCGGGCCCTTGCCACGGCGAACTCCCATGCGCACGTTGAAGTCCTTTGACGATCGGCCTCTACACGTCCGGCAACACCAGCGCGTCCAGTTCCAGGAACTGCTGCAGCACTTCGTCTTTCGTGTTCTTCATCTCTTCCAGCGTCCCGAAAAACTCGGCGTGCCCCTGATGCAGAAAGAGCACGCGATCCGCCAGCCGCTCCGCAAAGCGCATATCGTGCGTCACGACGATGCTGGTCAGGTGCAGCTGCTTTTTCAGCTTCTGGATCAGGTCGCCGAGCAGCCGCGCGATCAGCGGATCGACCATCGTCGTCGGCTCGTCGTACAGAATCGCCTCCGGTTCGGCCGCCAGCGCCCGCGCAATCGCCACCGAGCGCTTCATCCCCGTGGAAAGATCCGACGGCAGCAGGTCGACCATCTCCGCCACCCCGACCATCTCCAGCAGACCGCGCACGATCTGCTGAATCTGATCCTCGGACAGGCCGCGCCCTTCGCGCAGCGGAAACGCCACGTTCTCGCCCACGGTCAGCGAATCGAACAGCGCCCCGTTCTGGAAGACCATCGTGACCTTGCGACGCACCGCCTGCATCTGCTCTTCGCTGTACTCTGTGATGTTTTCTCCCGCAACCAGTATCCGTCCCGCGTCCGGTTTGAGGAAGCCCATGATGGTCTGCAGCGAAACCGACTTGCCCACCCCCGAGCGACCCAGAATGCACAGCGTCTCGCCCGGCAGCACGTAGAAGCTGATGTCCTTCAGCACTCCAGACCGCCGAATGACTTCGAGACGTTCTCGAAGGCAATATAGGGCTGCCGGTCCCGTGACCGTTCGATTCGACTTTACCTCAATAGGAACGTCGGGGGAAAGCTCACGCTCGTTCGATGCCCTTTCGCACGCCTGCCATTCAGCTTATTGGATCGACGGCGTTTTGCTCCAGCGGGGTCCAGCGCCTCGTACTCCGCCGGAGTGTTCACGTTCCGGAACCACTCGGCCAGCGGCGGCTGCAGAGGCCACTCGCCGGAGCCGTGGCGGCGCCGCACTCCATGTCGAACGCATCGATCGACTCTCCCAGAGCCGCCGCCGCCTCCCGAATCCCGTCCATGACCTTGCGATGACCGGCGCCCAGCGACCGCTGCAACCCCTCCAGCAGACCGCCGGCTGTAAACCGCGCACAGCGGCTGGAGCCGGTCGCCGTACCGCGGAATCGTCGCCACCGCATGACTCGTTTCCGCCCGCGCCATCAGCCAACGCAGAAACTCCGCCGGAAGCCCGGCAGGTCGACCGGAACAAACAGATTCAGCTCCGAATCCGAAACCGCCAGCGCAGCTTCGATTCCCGCCAGCGGCCCCGACTGCACGAACGTTATCCGCCACCACCTCCGCGAACCGCGCCAGGTCCGGACGCGACCCGCAGATCCGCGGCCTCAGTCCCACGCCCCGCAGCTTGTTCGAGCATGTGCTCGATCAAAGTGCGGCCGTCCAGCATTAGAAGAGCTTTGTCGCGCCCCATGCGCGTGCTCTGTCCGCCCGCCAGAACAAATGCGTTCACCCGGTCCCTGCACCGTCCCTGGCTGTAGCCGAATCATCTCGCACCGCCGCCGCCACATCCGCCACCTCGACGATCAGTTCACCGTATTTTTCGTGGCGCAGCTCGATCACAATCGTCTTCTCCGGATCGTGGACATCCCAGAAGATGCGATGGCCGTGCTGATAAAACGTGCCCGCGTGCAGCACGCCCGGCATATCCGTGCCAATCATCTTCATTCCATGCCACCAGCCGCGCGCGACCTTCGGATCGGCGCGCACCCCGGCAATGTGTTGCAGCGGAATCTCCAGAGTGCTCTTCAGCGCCCAGAACTGGTCCGCCCCGCGGACATGGAGCACCAGGTTGCCTTCTCTGACTTCCAGATCGACCACGCGTCACCTCGCTTCAGGCTCGCCCATTCTAAACGGCCACTCGCGACGGCGGCGCGCCCGCAATAAATAAAGGATGGTGCCCAGCACCGCAATCGCCAGCGCAAAGACCAGCTAGTGAAGTGCCTGCGGCCGCGAAAAAAGGATGAACAGAAATCCCGCCAGCGCCAGCAGCGGCGGCAGCGGATAGAGCCAGATGCGGAACGGCCGCGGCATCTCCGGCTGCTTCACCCGCAGCACCATCACGCCCACCTGCTGCAGCAGATACTGCAGCACGATCCGGATCACCACCAGCGCCGCAATCACCTCCGCCAGCCGAAGAAGCAGAAGACCGGCCACCGCGCCCAGCGCCAGCAGCGAAAAGTCGGGAAATTCCGCTTCGGGTGCAGCTGCGCGAAGATGCGGAAGTAGTTTCCGTCCAGCGCCGCCGCATACGGCACGCGCGAGTAGCCCATCAGCAGCGCGAACACCGACGAGAACGCCGTCCACATGATCAGGCCCGCACAGCCACCGCCCACGCCGGCCCCAGCGTCCGCGCCACCATTTCCGCCACCACCGTTCGCGCTACCTGTGCATGCTCTGCGCCGGCATCACGCCCAGCACGCCCACGTTCATCGCAAGGTACAGCGCCGCCACCACCGCAATCGAAATCAGCACCGCCCGAGGAATCGTCCTGCCCGGATTTCACCTCGCCCGCCCAGAAAGCAGACGTTGTAGTAGCCCCAGTAGTCGTAGGTCGCGATCAGCGTGGCCGAACCCAGCCCGGCAAAGAACGCCGGCGACAAGCTGAACGCGTGCGGCGGAATTCGTAACAGCGCCGGATGAAAATGCGTCAACCCGGCCATGAGCACCATGCTCATGGCCGCCATCACCCCGCCCACAGCACCCAGGCCGTGCGCAGGATCGCCCGCATGTCGCGATACAGCATGCCCACGATCAGCGCGCACGCTCCCGCCGCCAGCACACTGGTCCAGTGCATGCCGTGCGGCCAGGCAGCAAAGAGCGGCTGCCGCAGCCCCGGCAACAGAAACGACGCATACTCCGCAAATCCGATGCACCCCGAGGCCACCGACAGCGGCGCGCTGAACCCCAGTTGAAAAATGTAGAGGAACGAAACAACCGGCCCGCGCCCTCGCGCCCATAAATCTCGCGCAGAAACGCATACGATCCGCCCGCCTCCGGCATGGCCGCGCCCAGCTCCGCCCACACCAGCCCGTCGCACAGCGCGATCACCGCGCCCAGAATCCAGCCCAGCATCGCCTGCGGCCCGCCCATCGCCGCCAGGATCAGCGGCAGCGTGATGAACGGCCCCACGCCGATCATGTCCAGCATGTTCAGCGCCACCGCGCTCGCCAGCCCGATGCGCCGCTCCAGATGCGGCGCGGCCGGCCGCGCTTCTCTCCCGGTCCGGCCGCTCCGGCCGAACCGATCCCGAGACCATTTTCAGCCCTTTCTATCAGATCGCTTCACGATACACTGGCAGTTCAGCTCGCATGGTTCCCGCACTCTCCAGCCCGGCCCCGCGCCCTTCGCAGCGCACTCGCGCTGCCCTGATCTGCGCTTCACCGTCGTCGGCTCGCAGGTCGTTCCCTGGCGCACGCAGATCGCCGCCTCGCCCGACGCCCAGACGCTCCCCGTCGATCGCGGCGCCGACGGCCTCGCCCAGACGCTGCGCAAGCTCGACACCTGGGCCAGCCTCATGTTCATCGTCGCCCATCCCGACGACGAAGACGGCGGCATGCTCGCCTACGAATCGCGCGGCATGGGCGCCCGCACCGCCATCCTCACCCTCACCCGCGGCGAAGGCGGCCAGAACGCCATGTCCGGTGAGAGCTACGACGCGCTGGGCCTGATCCGCACCAACGAGCTGCTGCTCGCCGACCACTACTCCGGCTCCGAACAGTACTTCGCCACCGTCGCCGACTACGGCTTCTCCAAGACCATCGAGGAAGCCCTGCAGCAATGGGGCCACGATCGCGTCCTCTGCGACGTCGTGCGCGTCGTCCGCATGTATCATCCGCTGGTCCTCGCTTCCACCTTCACCGGCAACATCACCGATGGCCACGGGCATCACCAGGTCTCCGGCGAAATGAACCAGGAAGCTTTCACCGCGGCGGGCGATCCCACGGTCTGCCCCGACCAGATCGCCGCAGGTCTCCGCCCCTGGTCGCCGCTCAAGGTTTATGCGCGCGTTCCCTTCTTCCCGCCCAGCAACGCGGCATCTTCGACTACGCCACGAATAAATGGTCGCCCGTTCGCTTCTACGACTACGTCACGAAGCAGTGGAGCGACAGCTTTCCCACCACCACGCTCGAAATTCCCGAAGGCACCTGGGACCCGATCCTCGGCGAGTCGTATATCCAGATCGCCCGCGACGGCTGGGGCCAGCAGAAGTCCCAGAACGGCGGCGGCACCCTCCCCCTCTCCGGACCCTTCAGCGTCGCCTATCACCGCTACGGATCCCCGGTGAAGACGACCGACAAGGAAGAACTCCTTTTTCGACGGCATCGATACTTCCCTTCCCGGCATCGCGTCGCTGGCGCATTCCGGAGACACCGCCCCCCTGGTCGCCGGGCTCAACGACATCCATCGTCACGTCGCCGCCGCGCTCTACAACGATCTGCCCGCGCATCCGGAGAAGATCGCCCCCGAGCTGGCCACCGGCTACAAGGTCACGCAGCAGCTCATCGACTGGGTCAACAGCAGCGGGCTGAATGCCGACGACAAAGCCAACATCGTTTACGAACTCAACATCAAGCTGGCGCAATTCAACACCGCGCTCGCCCAGGCCCTCGGGCTCGAGGTCAACGCGCTCATCATGCCGCGCACCGCCACCGGCGCCAACCCATTCCCATCGCTCAGCCCGGAAGACACGCCCACACCGTCACTCCCGGCTCCGAAATCGACGTTCGCGTGCATGTCACCGCCGCGCCTTTCTGGGGACCGTCACAGGAAGGCCTGCAGCTAGCGCACACCTGGCTCGACCAGCCCGATGGCAGCAAGTGGCAGATCACCCGCATAGGCGCGCCTGGGCTCGACACCGTCAGCAGCAATGCGGGCGACGCCATCTTCCGCGTTTATGTCCCACGCAACTCCGCCCTCACCCGCCCCTATTTCACGCGCCCCAACACCGAGCAGCCGTACTACGACATCACCGATAAGCGCTGGCTCACGCTGCCCTTCGCGCCCTATCCGCTCGCCGGCTGGGCGGAGTTTCATTACATGGGCGTTCCCATCCGCGTAGGTCAGGTGGTGCAGACGGTCCACCGCGTTCACGGGATCGGAGGCGTCTATCAACCCCTCGCCGTCGTGCCGCAGCTCTCCGTCAATCTGGCTGCCCAGGCAGGCGTGGTTCCCCTCGGCACCGCGACGATCCCCTTCTCCGTCACCGTCAACAACGAGCAGCAGAGCGACGCCGACGGCACGCTCCACCTCAACCTCCCCTCCGGCTGGACCTCCGATCCCGCCGAAGTGCCGTTTCACCTCACGCTCAGACCGGCCAGGAAATTCGTTTCACACTCCATCCCAGCCAGCTCGCCAATCAGGCGTATGAAATCGGCGCAGTCGCCCAGAGCGGCAACGACCGCTTCACCGAAGGCTTCACCACCGTCGGATACCCAGGGCTGCGTCCTTATTATCTGTACAGCCCGGCCACCTACCGGCTGCGCGGAGTCGACGTCAAGGCTCCGGCCGACCTCAAAGTCGGCTACATCATGGGTACCGGCGACGAGGTCCCCGAGGCGCTCGCGGAAATCGGCATCCAGGCGCATCTGCTCTCACCCGCCGAGCTGGCCCAGGCCGATCTGTCCTCCTACGATGCGATCGTCGTCGGCATCCGCGCCTATTCCGCGCGCCCCGACCTGGCCGCCGCCACCCAGCGCCTCTTCGATTACGTTCGCAACGGAGGAAACCTGCTGGTTCAGTACCAGAGCACTCAGTTCCCCGCTCCCTACACCCTCGCTCTCGGCCGCAACCCGGAGAAGGTCGTCGACGAGCACGCTCCGGTCACCCTCCTCGACCCCACCAACAGCGTCTTCACCTGGCCGAATCACATCACGTCCGTCGACTTCGACGGCTGGGTCGAGGAACGAGGCCACTCCTTCCTCGGCTCCTGGTCCGCCGAGTACACTCCTCTCACCGAGGTCCACGATCCCGGCCAGGATCCCCAAAAGGGCGGCCTGCTCGAGGCCCACTACGGCAAAGGAACGTACTTCTATATGGCCTACGCCGTCTATCGCCAGCTCCCGGAGGCCGTGCCGGGAGCGTATCGCTTACTGGCAAACCTGGTGGCTGCGGGAAGCCACCCCCGCACCCATAAATCTCCCGCGTCGCCTCTCCAGCGTTGTCTCCCACGTTGTCACTGTGGTACACTCCGCTCCCGCCGCCTGGCGTCGCACTTCTCGTAAGCTATTGACGCTTCAGTAATTTGCCCGCGTCGCAGTGAGCCCTTTTCCCTGAACATTTACCTCATATTCTCCGGATATTCACAATCCCCTGCGACCATGCCCATTGGGTAGCCGAGGTTTGTTCGGAACGTGCGCACATTGGCAGGCTCCGAGGCCCGGCTCAGTGACCACGCAGTTCCCCCCCGGCTTCATCTTTCACGCACCTCCAACTCCTGAGAGGCTGAATGAAGAACACATTGAAGGCGCTTGCCACCCTGGCGCTGACCGTGGGCGTAGCCACCGGTTTCGCGCAGACCTCGGCCAGCTCCCCCAGTACGCCGAAGAAAATTCACCGGAAACCTGAGGCGCCGAGAGGTCCCTCCATACAGTCACAGATCGAGGAGCTGCGGCAGCAGGAACAGGCCGACCATGGCCAAATCGACTCGCTGAAGCAGCAGCTCGCCGATCGCGATGCGCAGCTCCAGCAGGCGCAGCAGGCGGCGCAGCAGGCCCAGGCCGCCGCGCAGGCCGCGCAGCAGGCGGCACAACAGCAGCAGCAAACCCTCTCCGCCACTTCGGAGTCGGTCTCCAGTCTGCAGAGTTCCGTCAGCGATCTGAAGGCCAACAGCGTTTCGCTCGCCAGCACGATCCAGTCCAACCAGGCCGAAGTGAAGAAGGCCATCGAAAATCCCGAAGCCGTCCACTACAAGGGCATCACCATCTCGCCTGCCGGCAGCTTCGTGGCAGCTGAAACCGTGTGGCGCCAGGGTGCCACCGGCGATGGCCTGAATACCCACTTCACCGCCGTTCCGCTCGACAACTCCCCCTCCGCGCAATATCAGCGAATTCTACGGGTCCGGGCGTCAGTCGCGTATCGCCATCAAAGCGACAGGCAAAGATGGCGACCTGCGCCTCACCGGCTACTACGAAATGGACTGGCTCAGCGCCGGCATCACCTCCAATAACAACCAGTCCAACAGCTACACCATGCGCCAACGCCAGATCTGGGGCCAGGCCGCCCTCGACAGCGGTTGGAAGTTCACCGGCGGCCAGATGTGGTCCCTGACGACCGAGACAACGCACCTCCTCGATAATGGATCCGAAATCCTGCCCGCCAGCATCGATCCACAGTACATGGCAGGCTTCGTATGGAACCGCCAGTACGGCTTCCGTGCGTGCAAAGATGTCGGTAACAAGTTCGCCATCGGCCTGTCCGCTGAAAACGATCAGTTGCTCATCGGCGGAAAGTGCCAACCAACGAACTGGTGGGCGCGAGCGGAGCCGCCGGCGGCCTCTACGACAACCAGTCCACCTATTCCTTCAACCTCGCTCCCGAAATCGTCGCCAAGATGGCCTTCCAGCCCGGCTGGGGTCACTGGGAATTCTTCGGTGTCGGCCGCTTCTTCCACGACCGCATCTATCCCACCACCGGCTCTCCCTACAATGACTCCACCGTAGCCGGCGGCGTAGGCGGCGGCTTCCGCGCGCCCCTGGGCACCAAAAACCTCACCATCGGCCTCAAAGGTCTCTACGGCGACGGAACCGGGCGCATGGGTTCGTCCACCATCGAGGACGCCACCCTCCGGCCCGACGGCACCATCGCTCCGCTCCACACCTTCTCTGGCATCAGCACCGTCGAGGCCAATCTGGGTAAACGCCTCATGATTTACCTCAATTACGGCGGCGACTATGTGGCCCGTCGCTACTTCGGCCCAAAGCGAAGGCTATGGTTCCCCTACGTCACCATGACCGGCTGCAACACGGAACCGGCCCCCAGCGGACCGAACGCCAGCAGCGCCCACAGCTCCGTCCAACTGCGCCGGCAACAACAAAGACGTGCAGGAGTTCAGCGCCGGCGACTGGTACAACCTCTACAACGGTCCCAAGGGCCGCCTGCGCTTCGGGCTCCAGTATGCTCGCTTCGAGCGCGATCTCTGGTCCGGCCGGGTGGCGCCACCAATCCGGACGGCGGCGCGAAGGGCATCGACAACATGTTCTGGACCTCCTTCCGCTACTACGTTCCATAATCCCGAAGCAGCCTCAAACACAAAGGACCCGCTGAGGCGGGTCCTTTCTTTTTTGTTCCGCGCCTGCAGTTCGCCGCCCTGCGCGCGTCGCTACCAGTCACTCGTATCTCATCTCAGAAAAGATCGGATACTGGGGGAAAGGTAAGCACCAGACCGAGTCCAAGAAGCACCAGAGCCGCAACCACAATCGGTCGCGCACGCACCGTCTTTCCTCTGCCAGCGCAGTTCCAGATCATTCCACGCCAGCAACCACACAACCACAGCGCACGTAGTCACGCCAGACAGTGGCCCCGTCGGCCGATAGAAAATCATGCGTCGTCCAAACCACTTCGCATGGTCAGCAAGCACAGCAAACACGCCGAGGCTGAAGCAGCCCGATCCTGCCGCCAGAATGGCTGCAGCCGCGGGCCCGTTCGGCAGAGCAGCGAGAAGTCACCTGGCTGGGTCATGGCTGGTGCCCCTGCGTGATCTGAATCGTTGGACCGCCGCTCACCGGAGCATTCTTGTTCAGCATCGCTCCAAAAAAGCCTGCGATCCCCGCGGCCAGAAAAGAAACGACGACAAACCCGAGCACCGCGGAACGCAACGAACCGTGGTCGCGATTTTTCAGACGTCCGCCATACCGGATGAACACCGCTGCCGCCATAGTGATCGAGATCGGAACCAGCCATGCCATATGTTCTTTCCATTCCATGCCGATCGAATGCCACCCGGCGGTCGCCGCGCTCGCCAGCAGCAGCCGCTGCGGGTATCCGACTCAGTTCCGTCATGCCTGGTGGCGGCGCGGCGCGATACCACGGATAAATGATGTACGTGCCGGTCAACACCGCCAGCCACGCCAGCGCCGCCATCACGACCAGGTATATGCGCAGAAACCGCTCATCGCCGCTCGTCTTCGCTCCTGGCGGAGGGCGAATATCGCCGCCACAGCTCCACGATCGCGCCGGAACAGCCCAGCAGATAAAAACCGCCAAAACCCATCCCGTGGATCATCGTCCACAGGCCGCGCGCCGTGATTTCCATCTGTTCGCTCCTTTCGATGGCCCGCGTGCTGACTCTATGGCACTCCCGCCGGTCTCAAAGCCTGCCGCAGGAATCCCGGAGCCGCCCCCGCCTTGTCGTCCTTCCCCCACGTCCAGTACATGCCGGCGTACGCGTAATTCTCCGTCTGCCCCGCGACCGAGTGGCCGTAGCAAAACAGAAACTGCTCGTTGGGATTGTGTTTGAAGTGGTAGTAGCCGCCCAGATCGACCATCGTCGAAGCCTGAGTCTGCGGCGCCGCCATGCCTTCCGCGCCGTGAGCAGAAAACCTCGCCGCCCAACTCCAGCCGCTCGCCGAAGCTCGTACTTCACCAGGAATCCCCCATACGGGAAAGTCGCGGTAATCCGGTCTGCGGAATCACCGTCTCGCCCGCGCCGCCGTCCAGCAGCCATTTGCCGATGTTCTTCTGCAGCCACACCGGCAGCCGGTACCACACCTTGCCGATGCCCAGGCCCTTGTCGTAGTCTCCCGGTCGGCATCTCGAACATGGTGAACGTGCCGATCTGCGGATGTATTTGCTCTCCTTGATGTAAGCGATCTTCGCGCCCAGCTCCATATCCGTCAGCCCAAATTCCGTTGGCCCCTGCCCTTGCCTCCGGCGCATACGCCGGATGGTTCAGCGGCGCCGCCACGCCCCACGGCAAAATCGCATGCACCTGCACCCGCGGGATCGCGCCCCAGTTGAATTCGAACGCCGGCCCCACGGAATCCATCTCCACCGGTGTGCCGTCGGCGCTGCCAAAGATATAGAACTCGTAATGATGCAGATCCACTGGCACCGGATCGTCGGTCTGGTAAGGAGGCCCCTGCCCCAGGGCAACCGGCGATACGCACGCAACGCAAAGTCAAAATTGCAAGGATAGAGAGACAGGCCCAAACGATCGCGATGCGCATACTTCTGCTCCGGGATCCAACGTCATCGCGGATCGCTGTACTCTGCGTAGTGCACCATGAATGGAGTTTCGATCATGGCATGGCGCATTTGCAGACGTCAATTGTTGACGCAAAATTACAGGGCCCGCTACGCTGCCCGAGCCAGATCGTGGGAGTCCATCCGGAAGCAGCAATACACAAACGGCTGCATCGTGCCGAAAGGCGTTCGATGCTCCTCGTCCATGGTCTTCACGAGCCTGAATGCCGGCCCGAACTCCTTCTGCAACGATGAAGCATCATACCGGACCACATCCAGCCCGCTGCACTTCCTCGGACCGTCCACAGCGAATGTACCCAGAACCACATGTCCCCCCACCTTCAGCGCCCGTGCTACCTGCCGCACGTACGCCGCCGATCGGCAGCAGTGGTAAGAAAGTGAAACACGGCGCGATCGTGCCAGACGTCGTACGCGGCCGGCTCCAGCTCGGCCTTCGTCACGTCGCCGACCAGCCAGCGAACCTGAGCCGCCCGCGCCCCGAGCCTCACCCGGCTACCATCCACCGCGGCTTGGGAGATGTCCAGCACCGTGAGGTGCTCGTAGCCGCGGAGAAGAAGATCGTCCACCAGCGTCGACTGCCCCGCCCCAATGTCGATGATCGATGCGAAGACCGGAGCCGCTTCCTCAATGAGTCGAAGAGAAATCGAGATGCGGCCGATACCAGCTAACCGCATCCGCCGGCTTATCCCGATGAATCGCCTCCCAGTGCGCCTGTCGATTCATTTCCTTAGGAAAACCGCGACTCCGTACCTCACCCCACCGGCTGCTCTTCCTCCACCACCGGCCCGTGCGTCGCCGCCGTCGGCATCGGCGCCGGAGCCGGAGCATCGCCGATCCGCTCGCTGAAATGGCATTCGATCGCGTTCTGCGCGTCCTCCGCCTTCTGCCCCTTCCGCGGACGCCGCCGCGGCATCATCTCCTTATTGTTGGGGCACACCAGATACAGCCCGCCGTCCATCACCCGCTCCACCACGTACGGCGATCCGCACTGCGGGCAGCTCTGCGCCACCGGCTTCAGGTTCGACGTGAAGTCGCACTTCGGATACCGCGTGCAGCCCCAGAAGACATTCCCGGTTCGCGCCTTGCGCTCGGCAATGTCGCCCTCGCCGCACTTCGGGCACTTCATCCCTTCGATCAGGTTCTGCTTAATGTACTTGCACTTCGGATAACCCGAGCACGAAACGAATTCCCCATACGTCCCCGTGCGCAGCACCAGCTGCTTGCCGCACTTCGGACACTTCTCATCCAGCGGAACCGCCGGCTTCTGCTGCTGCTTCTGGCTCAGCCGCCGCACCGTCTTGCACGGCGGATCGGCGTTGTAGTCCGGGCACGCCATGTACGCCCCGAACGGACCCCGCCGCAGCACCATCACCTTGCCGCAGTTCTCGCAATATTCCTCAGCGGGCGCCTGCTCCCGCCGCTCTGCAGATCCGGCTTCGCCGCGAAATGCTCCTTCGTGAACCCGCAGCTCACCTGCTCCACCGTGACCTTGCGCCCCGTACCCACCGCGTTCTCGAGCGCCGCCTTCAGCTCCGCCTTGTCCTTCACCTCGACGGTGGTGGACTCGTCGTTCTCCGTGGTCTTCACCAGCATTGGATACTTCAGTTTCGTCTCGACGCGCGACAGAACCTTCTTCGGCTCCTTCTTCCAGCCCGCCGCCGCAATCGGCACCGGCTTCTCTTTCGCATACGCGCTGCACGCGTAGAAGCTGCCGAACTTGCCCCACTTCAGCACCAGCGGCGAGCCGCACAGATCGCACTTCTCATCCGTGGGCTTCTCCATCCGCTTCACGTTCTGCATGTGCTTCTCGGCGTGCTTCAGCTCTTCCTCAAAATGTCCGTAGAAGCCCTTCAGCAGATCGGTCCACTTCTCCTTCCCTTCTTCGATCTCGTCCAGCTCTTCTTCGAGCTTCGCCGTGTACTGCGTATCGAAGATGTAGGGGAAATTCGCCACCAGCAGATCCGTCACAACAGTACCGATCTCCGTCGGGAAGAACCGCCCGCCCCGCCCCGTCGGCGGAACCTTCGTGACGTACTCGCGATCCTGAATCGTCGTGATGATCGAAGCATAGGTCGACGGCCGTCCGATCCCCCGCTCCTCCAGTTCCTTCACCAGCGACGCTTCGTTGTAGCGTGCCGGCGGCTCGGTGAACTTTCCTGCACGTGCACCGCCGACGGCCGCGACGCCATCTCGATCTGAGGCTCGAGAAACGCCGGAATCTCCTCCGTCGCTTCGCCCGGTCCCGCCTCCTCGTTTCGCGCCTGAATCCTGGCGACTTCCGAATCGTATTTCCGCCGCGCGTGCGCCAACTTCGCCGCCCGCTCCTGCGCCGCGATCCCCGACAGCTGCTCCGCCGTCGCCAGCGCCAGCTTTGCCCCCGTCGGAATCTCCGGCAGATCCTCTTCGTCATCCTCTTCCGGATCGTAGATCTTCAGATACCCATCGAACCGCAGCACCGATCCCGACACGCGGAAGTTATACGTCTTCTTGTTCTTCGCCTCGATCTCCACCGTCGTCACGTCGTAGATCGCCGGAACCATCTGCGAGGCCACAAACCGCTCCCAGATCAGCTTGTACAGCTTGTACTGCTCATCGCTCAGATAGCGGCGAATCTTGCTCGGATGCAATCCCGGATCCGTCGGGCGAATTGCTTCGTGCGCGTCCTGCGCCTCCTTCTTCGAGCGATACGCATTCGGCTGCGCCGGCAGATACTGGTTGCCCACCTTCTTGCCGATCTATTCCCGCACCGCCGTGATCGCCTCCGGCGCAATGCGCGTCGAATCGGTACGCATATAGGTGATCAGGCCGATCGAACCATCCGGCCCGAGATCGATACCTTCATACAGCCGCTGCGCCACGCCCATCGTCCGCTTCACGCTGAACCCCAGCCGCGCCGCCGCTCCCTGCTGCAGCGTGCTGGTGATGAACGGCGGATACGGATTGCTCCTCCGCTCCTTCTTATCGACCGACGCCACGCTCCAGGCGGCCCTCGTGGTCGCGTCGATGATCTCCGCGCGCTTCCTTCTCGCTGCCCACCGCAGGCGCGCTCACGCCTTCCACTTTCGCGCGCTCGCCATCGATCCCGATAAACCGCGCCGTGATCAGCTCCGGCTCCGCGCCCGCCTTCGCCGCGCCCTGGACTTCGAGAATCGCGTCGATGGTCCAGTACTCGACCGGCTTGAATTCCTGAATCTGCCGCTCGCGCTCGACGATCAGCCGCACCGCGACCGTCTGCACCCGTCCCGCCGAGAGCCCCCGCCGCACCTTGTCCCACAGCAGCGGCGAAATCTGATACCCGACGATCCGGTCCAGCACGCGCCGCGTCTGCTGCGCGTCCACCAGATTCTCATCCACATCGCGCGCATGCTCGAACGCCGCACGCACCGCCTTCTGCGTAATCTCGTTGAACGTCACGCGCCGGATCCGGCTCTTGTCCTTCACCACCGGCATCAGCTGCATCGACAGATGCGCCGCGATCGCCTCCCCTTCGCGATCCGGGTCAGGCGCCAGATACACCGCGTCGGCCTTCTGCGCCATCTTCCGCAGCTTCGCAACGACCTTCTCTTTGTCCGGCGACACGATCAGCGTCGGCTCGAAGGTCCTGTGCTCCAGCTCCACACCGATGTCCCGCTTCGGCAGATCCATGATGTGGCCGAAGGAGGCTTCCACCTCGAAATCCTTGCCCAGATACTTGTTGATCGTCTTCGCCTTCGCGGGCGATTCGACGATGACCAGCGATTTACTCATCGTTTCCCTTAGACTGCGGCAACCCCGTGCACGTCGCATCGGCCTGCCGCACTGCTCTTTCTGGCTTCTTCCTTCCGAAAGCTTGAACCGGTCTCATAACTCCGAAAGTCCGGTGACGCCCCGTATGTGACCCGCCATCCTGTGGGCAGTTCACAGCATCTTCACCGCAGCCATGTACCTGCACCTTCCGGTTCTACCACGTCCCACCGCTTCGAATCCACACATCCGGGGCAGACCGCGTACCCGACCGTGCAACCGGACGCGCCAAATTCTTCAGAAGCTCCTGACGTAATTCTTACCAGGAAGTTGTCGTATCCGCCCCGCCAGCTCCAGCTCGAACAGCGCCGTGAAAACCTCCGAAGAGCTCACTTCCGGCTCCAGCTTTTCGAGGATTTCATCCATCTGCAGTGCTTCATCCTGTCGAAGCACGCCGAGCACGCGCGCCTCCGAGGGCGGCAGCGGTGATTCCTCGAATAACGATGCCTCAGATGTGCCTTCGGATGCAAATCCCTCGCTCTGCTCCAGCTCCATCCTTATCTGTGTGGGCAGCTCCTCCCAGACGTCCTCCCAGCAGGCCGTGAACTTAGCGCCCTGTTTTATCAATAAGTTAGGACCCCAGGCGTTCTTCGTCGTTACGTTCCCCGGAACCGCAAAAACCTCCCGATTCTGCTCCAGCGCGCACCGCGCCGTCACCCGCGTGCCCGGAGTACTCCGCTGCCTCAATCACCAGCACCCCGACGCTCATCCCGCTCAAAATCCGGTTGCGCCGGGGAAAATTCTGCGGCGCCGGAAACGTCCCCAGCGGCAACTCCGAAAGAATCGCCCCTCCACCCGAAATGATCTGCTCGGCCAGCGACTTGTTCTCCTTCGGATAAACCACGTCTACGCCCGGTCCCCCACACCGCGATCGTCGGCCGCTTCGCCGCCAGCGCTCCCTTGTGCGCCGCCGTGTCGACCCCGCGCGCCATGCCGCTCAGGACAATCAGCCCCCGCAGCGCCAGCTCGCGCGACAGCTTCTCCGCCATCCCCGTCCCGTACGGCGTCGGATGCCGCGTCCCCACCACCGCCAGGCTCGACTGCGACAGCAGCGCCGCATCGCCGCGCACCCACAACAGCGCGGGCGGATCGTAGATCTCCCGCAGCCGCAGCGGATACGCCTCGTCATGCCACGTCAGAATCGTCGCGCCCGTGGACGCCAGCTTCTCCAGCTCCCGATCCGCCGCATTCGCCGCCTCGCCCGACGCAATAAACTGCGCCGACTGCGCCGGCAGTTCCAGCCCCTCCAGCTCCGTCAGCGGCAGATGCAGCACCCGCGCCGCAGTCCCGCACCGCTCCACCGCGCGCAGCAGCCTCCGCGGCCCTACGCCCGGCGTCAGCGCCAGCCCCAGCCACGCATGTTTCTCCTCGAACGAGGTTGTTCCCGGACTGTCGAGAGCCGTTGCGGCCGGACTCATTGGAGCTGTGGTCCCTGGAGCGACTTCGCAGAATTGAGACACATTGCCCGGAGACTAGTCGCCGCCCAGACGAGATTCAAGCAAAACAGCCCCCACCGTGGTTACGAAAGCCACGTTGTTACACTAGCCAGTGACCCCCACACGGCTCCGCGTCTCCGCCATCCACTTCCTCAATCCCGCACCCTTAATGTGGAGCTTCGAGCACGAGCCCGACCGCTCCCGCCTCGCCGAACGCTACGAACTCTCCTCCGATACCCCCGCGGAATGCGCCGCCAAGCTCGCCTCCGGCGCCGCCGACATCGGCCTCGTTCCCGTCTCCGCCCTCGCCTTCACTCCCTCTCTGGCCATCATCCCCGGCTGTGCTATCGCCTCCCGCGACCGCGTCCGCTCCATCATCCTCGTCGTGCGCAATCCCGACGGCAGCGCACCCGAGGACGTGTCCGGCGTCGCCCGCGTCGCGCTCGACTCGTCCTCCCGCACCTCCGCCACCTACACCCGCATCCTCTTCTCGCGCTTCTGGCAGATCCAACCCGGCTTCATCGAGCACGCCCCCGAGCTCGAAGCTATGCTCCGGGTCGCCGACGCTGCGCTTCTCATCGGCGATCCCGCGCTCTTTGCCCTGGAAGACCGCGAAGCCCGTGAACGCCGCACCGGCGAAAAGCTGCTCTACCTCGACCTCGCCCACGAGTGGCGCCAATTCACCGACACGGTGTGGGTCTCTGCCGTCTGGGCCGCGCGGACCGACGCCCTCGCCGCCTCCGGCATTCCCCCCTCCCAGGTCATCACCGATTTCCAGCACTCCCGCGACGCCGGCCTCGACCACATCGACGACCTCGCTGACGAGTGGTCCGCCCGCATCGCCGTCCCCCGCGAAACCATCCGAACCTATCTCTCCAAAAACATCTGGTACACCCTCGACGAGCCCTGTCTCGCCGGACTCGAGCTCTTTTATCGATACGGAGTCGAGTGCGGCGCCCTCCCCATCGCCCCGCAGTCTTTCTTCCCCCCCCTTCTCTTCTCCCCCCTCCTCTCCTTTTTTTCTGCACTTTCTCTGAATTTTTCCGTCCCCGCTGTGACTCTGGCGCGCGCACCCGCGTCTTACCGTGCGTGTACCTCGCGGCCCAGCAAGCAGCACGCCACGCCCGCCACTCGCTCATTCCCGCCTGGGTCCTCCATTTCGGACTCGCCGGCGTCTTCGCCGTCGCTTTTCTTGACGCGGCGCCCATCCCGCTTCCCATCCCCGGCAGCACCGACATCCTGATCCTCATCCTCGGCGCTCACGGCGAATCGGCCTGGCTCCTCGCTCCCTGCGCCATTGCCGGCAGCCTCCTCGGCGGGTGGCTCACCTGGAAGACCGGCAAAAGGGCGGCGAGGCCATGCTCGACCGCTACATGCCCTCGCGATTCCGCTCCCATCAAGAAGTGGGTGAAAAACCACGGCATCCTGAGCGTCTGCCTCGCCGCCCTGATGCCGCCACCCATTCCGCTCCTTCCCTTCCTGCTCGCCGCAGGCACGCTCGGCGTCACCGGCCCCCAGCTCCTCACCGCCCTCGGCATCGCGCGCACCCTTCGCTACGGAGGCGAAGCCGCTCTGGCCATGATCTACGGCCGTCAGATCCTCCGCTGGTTCAACCGCTACCTCGCCGGATGGTCCTCTGTCATCCTTTATTCCTTCCTCGGCCTGCTGGTCGCCGGCATCGTCTTCGGCATCTGGAAATACCGCCACGACCAGCACCGCGAGTCTCCCTCCCAAACGACGCGCCCACGCAGCCGGTTAGCTCCCCACCACTTTTCCTCCCTCCGAATCCCCAAACCCCAAGGTGAACCTGCCGCCCAGTGAACCTGCCGCCCAGTGAACCTGCCCCCAAGAACCTGCCCCCAAAAGACTCCCCGGAAAGACTGCCCCCAAAAGACTGCCCCAAAAAGACTGCCCCCAAAAGACTGCCCCCAAAAAGACTGCCCCCAAAAGACTGCCCCAAAGGAAACTGCCGCCCCAAAACAATCCCCCAGATGAACCCGCCACAAGAAGAGCCAGGTTCACCCCACTGCGAGAAGCAGCTCTCGCCATCCATCCTTCAAGCAATTTCGGCAACGCTTCAGTCCAAAAGTACCGTCGCCTCAGGTTCCTGAACCGTTTCGGGAAAGCTCGCCCTGAACCCAGGCGTCTTCGGCCCGCGACGCTCAGCGTCCGTCATTGAGGCCGCCGCCCCATACCCTCAAACTTCAGCCTTGATCGAATTCTCGATCTGCTCTATTCTCGCTTTGAGCTGGATCAGCCGCTGCGATAACTCATCGGCGCTGGCCACTGAGATATGTCCCGGCTCTCGCACGTGAAACTCAATCTCGGAAACCCTTCCACGAACCATGGCGAGGGCGGCATCGGCGCCGTCCGGCGATCCCCATCGGAGATTCGACTCCGCAATGCTGCAAAATGCATGAACACTCAAATACGGATCCGGATTGCGTCTGCACGAATCTTCGCTGACTCCTGGCGGAGCCGTCTGTGCTCACCGATGAGGTCTTCCCGGCCTGCCATACCCGCTTGTGGTACCGGTGCCGCGGCAGATCCAACCTAAACTGCATCCGGGAATGCTCAGGACGACGACAGCAAAATCGGCGACCCGTTCTGCCTCCTCAACGGAAGACCAGCGGCTGCTGAAACCCGCCGCCGCATACCGCACCCTACCCCGCATCCTGCTGCGCCTCGTCCTTCGTCACTCGCATTGAAGCTGATTCATGTCGCCCTCGGCACCTCACAATCTCCTTCACGACAAGCTATACCCCTTCTGCCCGAGCGAAGCCCTTTCCACGATCGATCCCTTATCCTGAGCACGCCAGGTTCGGCCACTGCCGGCAGCACCAATTCTCGTCCTGCTGTGCTTCCTCTTGCACGCGACAAACTGCGGCCGCGATGACTCACTTGCACTTCTCCGCCTCTGTCTGTAATGTGGCGGAATCGCAGCCGGAGTCAGTTTTCCTTCCCCCTGAATGGCGCGGCGATTACGCGCAGGGTCGAGCCCCGTGCGGGTCTCGATCTGCACGTCAACTGGTTGCTGTGCAAGGGTGAAGCGATGGCGCAGGGCGCACCAAAAAAAATCGCTGTGCTGGGCGGTGGCATCTCCGGCCTGACAACTGTGGCGGAGCTGACTGCCAACCCGGGCTGGCAGGAGTTGTACGACATCACCGTGTATCAGATGGGGTGGCGGCTGGGCGGTAAGGGCGCCAGCGGCCGCAATCTGCAGCACGCCAGTCGCGTCGAAGAGCACGGCTACCACATGTGGTTCGGCTTCTACGACAACGCCTTCCGCCTGATGCGCAACATGTACACCGAGAATGCGCGGCCGCTGGAAATGCCCATGGCCACCTGGTCCGAGGCGTTCAAGCCGGTGGACTACTGGGTCATCATGGAGCACGTTGCCGACAAGTGGGTCAACTGGCCGCTCGAGTTTCGTGCCAATCCGCTCACACCCGGAGACAATCTCCCGCGCCCCACCATTCTTGAATTGTCGGGGCGCGCCTTTCGCTCCATGGCGGAGTTGCTGCAGAGCCTGCACCAGACCGATGCCGCCAACATTGACGATGACGATATGACGACGGCCAAATACATCCTCAAGCCTGAAACGTTCATGCAGGCGATCTTCGACCGCCTCCGCGAGGGCATTAAGGCCTTCGATGAAGGAGTGCTCGGCCAGATCCTCTACGACGCCATCGATCACTTTGAAAAACACATCTCCGGCGATGGAGAACCCGGCGAACATGAAAGCAAAGTCGTCCAGCTGCTCGACGCCTACTTCGAGAAGGTGAAGGCGGCCATCCAGGCTCGCCTCGAGAAGGACATGGAAGCGCGGCGCCTGTGGATTCTGACCGACCTGCTGGCATCGAGCCTCCGCGGAATGATCCGGGACGGCGTCATCAAGAACAACAGCTTCGACGTCATCAACGAGTGGGATTTCCGCGACTGGCTGCGGCGCAACGGCGCCACCGAATTTACGCTGCAGTCGCCCCTGGTGCAGGGCGTCTATGCGCTGGTCTTCTGCGGCGACTGGTACACCTACGAAGCGGGAACTGCGCTGCGTGCCACCCTCGAGCTGCTGCTCAACTACAAGGGCTCCGTGTACTGGAAGATGCAGGCCGGGATGGGCGACGTGGTCATCGCCCCGATCTACGAAGTGCTGAAGAAGCGCGGCGTGAAGTTCAAATTCTTCAATCGCGTCAAAAATCTGAAACTGGCCGCCGATGGAAAAAGCATCGAGTCCATTGAGATCGGCCAGCAGGTGACGCTGAAAAATGGCGATTACGATCCGCTGGTGATGGTGCGCGGCCTCCCCTGCTGGCCCAGCGAGCCGCTGTACGACCAGATCGTCGAGGGACAGGCGCTCGAGGACGGAAACATCAACCTCGAACTGTCGTGGACGAACTGGCAGGACGTCGGCACCACGACCCTGCGCGCCGGACAAGACTTCGATCAGATCGTCCTCGCCATCTCCATCAACGCGCTGCCCTACATCTGCCCAGAGATCATCGCGGCGCAGCCAAAATGGCAGGCCATGCTCAAGAATGTAATCGCCATCCCCACCATGGGAATTCAGCTGTGGATGCATCCCGACATCGCCGGGCTCGGCAATCCCATGTGGCGCAATGAAATCTGCATGGTCAGCACCTATGTGGAGCCCTGCGATACGTGGGCCGACAAGTCGGACATCATCATTCGCGAGTCGTGGCCCGACGAGCACACTCCCAACAGCATCGCCTACCTCACCGGCCCCATGAAACCCGCCGACGTGACGCCGCTGCCGCCGTTCTCAGACACAGGCTTTCCTGATGCTGCGAAACAAATCGTTAAAGGCTACGCGCAGGATTTCCTGGAGAATCATGCCACGCCTCTGTGGCCGCATTGGGTCGACCCGATCACCCTGCAGCCCCGCTGGCAGCTGCTCGTGGATCCGGAGAGCCGCGTGGGCGTGGATCGGCTGACCGGCCAGTATTTCCGCGCCAACATTGAGCCGACCGAGCACTACGTCCTCTCCGTTACCGGCAGTTCGAAATACCGGCTCGCCGCCGACGAGAGCGGTTATGACAACCTCGTCATTACGGGCGACTGGACGAAGAACCCCCTCAACGCAGGCTGTATTGAAGCGGCCGTAATGAGCGGCATGCTCTCGGCCCTGGCGGTGCAGGGCAAGCCGCTGGTCCTTCAGAACGATCCGCTGGGCCCGGTCTCTCTCACCTCCGCCAACAAGGCCGCGCCCAACAACCCCCTGAACAATATCAACTCGGCCAGCAGCCCTGCGTCCAACAGCACCACGGGAACCGAATGAGCGGGTCGCCGCGAAAGATTGCGATCCTGGGTGGCGGTGTGGGGGCGTTGACGACCGCGTTTGCCCTCAGCAGCCTTCCTGACTGGAAGGAACGGTTCGAGATCACCGTCTACCAGTTGGGGTGGCGACTCGGCGGCAAGGGAGCCAGCGGTCGCAATCGCGACCACTACAACCGCATCGAGGAGCACGGCATTCATCTGTGGCTGGGCTATTACGAAAACGCCTTCCGCGTGATGCGCAACTGTTACGCAGAGAACGCTCGCCCGCTCAGCGCTCCGTTGGCCACCTGGGATGAGGCTTTCAAACCCCACAACTGCCACGTCATGGAAGACCCCGCGCCGGACGGTATCGACTTCTGGCCGGTCGAGTTTTCCCCGCCCGCCGGCGTTCCCGGCGACGGAACCGTCCCCTCGCACTGGGAGGTGCTGTGTTCCGCGGTCGAAGGCATGCTGGGCATGTTCCGCTGCGCCGCTGCCCGGCCGCACTCCGGATCGCCGTCGCGCTTCTTCGATGGACTCGAACGGTTTCTCTGCGGCCTGGTGGAAGCCTCCGTGCTCGAGATCGGCGAGCTGTTGCTCGAAGAGATCTGCCGGCTCCTTCGTGCCGAAGGCAAAGAAGGACTGCACTCCAGCGACTGGAGAAACAGCCTGGTCGGCCGCTTCGACCGGTTTCTCCAGTGGTTGTGGCGTCTGCTGGAGAAGGAAGTAGCGCAATCGACGCCTGGCCGCCGTCTCTGGCTGCTCATGGATTTCGGCATCGCCAATCTGCGCGGCTATCTTGCCGACGACATTCTCCATCGTGGCTTCACCGCGCTCGACGGCATCGATTACCGGGCCTGGCTCCGCAGCCATGGCGCGTCGGAGATCACGCTGCATTCCCAGGCGGTGAACTGGGCGTACAACTTCATGCTCCATGACCGGTCGACGATGGCTGCCGGCGTGATGCTGCAGGTGATGTCGCGCGCGTTGCTCACCTGCAAAGGCGCTGTCTACTGGAAGCTGCAGGCGGGCATGGGCGACGTGGTCTTCGCGCCGCTCTACGAGGTGCTCAACAAGCGCGGTGTGCAGTTCCGCTTCTTCCATCGCGTACGTAACGTCGCCCCGGCGGAGGATGGCCAGAGCATCGGCGCGATCCGGCTGGGTCGCCAGGCCACGCTGAAGAATGGCGATTACCAGCCGCTCTTCGATGTTCGCGGACTCCCCTGCTGGCCGAGCAACCCTCTTTACGAGCAGTTGGTGGAAGGCGAAACGCTGCGCGCCGACCGCATCAATCTGGAATCGTGGTGGACCCCCTGGCAGGACGTGGAAGAGATCACCCTGCGTCGAGGTACGGATTTTGACGACGTCGTGCTGGGCATCTCCCTGGCAGGTGTTCCTGGAATCTGCCCGGAAATTATCGAAAGCAAGCCCGCCTGGAAAGCGATGGTCGATAAAGTCACCACCACGGCAACGCAGTCGTTTCAGGTTTGGACGTATCCCGACGCCGCGGGGCTCGGCTTTCCCGCCTGGCGCCTGCCCGCGGCGGTTATGCTCACCTCCGCCGAGCCGATCAACAGCTGGGCCGACATGTCCGACATTTTGCTGAAGGAGGAATGGCCTGCCGATCTGTCGCCCAATCACGTCGGCTATTTGTGCGGAGTCTCCGATGCAGGCATCCCTCCGCCCACCGAGCGCGGTTTTCCCGCGGCGGAACTGGATCGGCTGAAGGCGACCGCCATAAGTTATCTGAATGACCATACCGCTGGCTTTTGGCCGTCGGCGCGCAGCGCGGCCGGCTTTGACTGGAGCCTGCTCGCCGATGCGGACGACGCGAAGGGAGAGGCGCGGCTGGATTCGCAGTATCTGCGCGTCAACATCGACCCCTCGGAGCGCTACGTGCTGTCGGCGGCCGGCACGCCTCAGTACCGCATGGACCCGGCGAACACCGGCCTCAACAATCTGTTCGTCGCGGGCGACTGGGTGAAGACGCCGCTGAATGCGGGCTGCGTCGAAGGAGCAGTGATGGGCGGCCTCGCAGCGGCGCGCGCGATCGCCGGTTCCGGCATTGAGATTGCGGGCGAGGACTTTGCCCATCCGCAGGGCACCCAGCCTGCGCAGGAAGGCTGACCCATGGAGAACGCCGGACGCAAAATCAAAGTGGCCATCCTGGGCGGCGGCGTCGGCGCCATGTCCGCCGCGTTTGAGCTGACGTCGGAACCGAACTGGCAGGAGCGATACGAAGTGACGCTCTATCAGATGGGCTGGCGGCTGGGCGGCAAGGGCGCCAGCGGCCGCAACGCCGCCGTCTGCCAGCGCATCGAGGAGCACGGTCTGCACTTCTGGCTCGGCTTTTACGAAAATGCCTTCCGCATGATTCGCCAGTGCTATGCGGAGAATGCGCGGCCGCTGACCGAAGCGCTCGCCACCTGGACTGAAGCCTTTAAGCCCTGCTACGAGGTGAACGTCGAAGACCACGTGAACGGCCAGTGGATTCCGTGGCTGCTCTCTTTCACGCCCAACCCCGACACCCCCGGAGACACCGTGGCCCTCCCTTCGCTGTGGGAGATCGCGGGTACGGCACTGGAGTTCATGCGCAACCTGCTGGTCAAGGCGCCTCTGCCCGCTGACGCGCCGCCGGAGCACGAAAGCTTTCGCGCTCGCGTGGAGAACTTCCTCGCAGCGGCGAGGCTTGGCCGGCCGCAGGCCACGCACAGCACGGGGGAAACCCTTCTGCACACGGCGAAAGCGCATGTGGACACGACTGCCGCGCGCAACGGCCATTTGGATCCCGCTGCGCATTCGCTGCTCGGCTCCATGGTGGAAACCTACTGGCAATGGATCCAGCAGCGAACCCGGAGCGCTCAGACGCCGCAGCCCAACGAGGAGCTGCGCCGCTTCCTGCTCATGACGGAGTTCGTGGTGGTGAACCTGCTCGGCATGATCGCCGACGGAGTCCTGCTGCGCGGCCTCTCCTCCATCGACGAATACGACTACGTCGAATGGCTCGACCCGCCATGGCGCGTCAGCCGATGTCTCCTCCTGCGGCCTGGTGCGCGCCTTCTACGATCTCTGCTTTAGTCCGTACACCACGTGTGCGGCCGGAACTTATCTCAGAGGCATGCTGCGCATCCTGTTTACCTATCGTGGCGCCGTCTACTGGAGAATGCAGGCCGGCATGGGCGACACCATCTTTGCGCCGCTCTATGAGGTGCTCAAAAAGCGCGGTGTGCTGTTCCGCTTCTTTCACAAGGTCACCGCGCTGCACGTGTCGGACGATGGGCAGTCGATCGCGGCGATCGATATGGCACGGCAGGCCACCCTCAAAACCGGCGAGTACGAACCGCTGGTTCAGGTGCGGCGGCTTCCCTGCTGGCCCAGCGAGCCTCTCTACGATCAACTCGTCGAAGGCGAGGAGCTGCGCCGCCGCGAGATCAATCTCGAGTCCAACTGGACGGATTGGCAGAACGTGGAACAAAAGACGCTCGTCCGCGGCGTCGATTTCGATCAGGTTGTGTTCGGCATCTCCATTGGCGCGGTGCCGCTGCTTTGCCAGGAACTGGTCGCGGCCCGTCCCGCGTGGCAGGCCATGGTCGAGCACGTGCAGACCACCGCTACCCAGGCCTTCCAGGCGTGGTATCTGCCGGATATGGCCGGCTTGCGATGGCCCTATTGGCAGAACGAGTCGCCTCTCGTCGCCGGCTTCACCGAGCCGATGGACACCTTCGCCAATATGGACCACCTGCTGATCCGCGAAGACTGGCCCGCGTCCACCGCGCCCACCAGCATCTGCTATTTCTGTGGGCCCATGCCCGGCGTTCCCCTGCCGCCAGCCACGGATCACAGTTTCCCTGCCACGCAGCAGCAGGCCATCTGCCAAACTGCGCTGCAGTTTATGAACGCAAGCTGCGCGGCTCTGCTGCCTGGAACAGCAGGCGGACCCGGTCAGTGCGATTTTTCGCTGCTCGCGGACATTGCCCAGGGCACAGGTGAAGCCAGGTTCCGCGCGCAGTTCTTCCGCGTGAACATCGATCCCTCGGAGCGCTACGTCATGTCCCTGAAAGGCAGCCCGCGCTACCGTTTGCCCGCCGCCGCGTCTGGCTTCAACAACCTTTTTCTTGCCGGCGACTGGACTGATAACGGCGTCAACGCGGGATGCGTCGAAGCCGCGACGATTTCCGGCATGCAGGCCGCCGCCGGTATCCTCGGGCGTCCGTCTGCCGCATTCGGAGAGCATTTCGGCGAGACCCACAACGGCACCAAAGCGCCCTGATCACACCGGCAGCTTCATACGCTGCAAAATGCTCACAAAGCGCGGATCGGCGCGCACCGGCTCGAATTCCGGAGTCACGGCGATTTCCAGCATCGTGCGGTAGCGGCCCTGAACGCCGCGTTCCAGCCATTCAAACGCCTGATCGTAGTCTCCGATAGCTGCAAACACCGTCGCCAGCTTGACCGGATCTTTCCCCGAGAGGTCCGCCATCTGAAGAATGCCGCGCACCTGATCCTTCATGCCCGCGTGCGCCATCAGGTACGGCAGCGCGCTCTGTGTCGGATCCAGCTTCGCCTCTATAAGAAACGCCTGATACTTCATCAGCGCCTGCTGGCCGCGTCCCTGGCGCAGATCGATCAGAATATCCATGGGCATGAACTCAAGGTTGTTGTAGATATTCGGATCCAGCTCCTGCGCGTTTCTTCCCTGCCGCTCCGCCTTTTCGAATTCGCCGATGCGGAAGTAAATCCAGGCAGCCGCGAGGGCAACCGGCGCGGAAAGCGGATCGACTTTCAGCGCGCGCTCGACCAGTTCGACGGCCTGATCGAAGCGTCCCAGGGTCAGCATCAGGAAGGCATGCGAGGTCCCCCCGCCGAGTCCTTCTGCCTGCAGCTGCGCCGCCTTGCGGAAGGCCTGCTCGGCGCGGTTCCAGTCCCACTCATAGATGTAGTAGATGAGCCCCAGCGCAGCGTGCGGCTCGCCCAGGTTGGGATCCAGTTCCAGCGCCCGCAGCGCCGCGGCCTTAGCCTTGGGGAACGCGTCGTCGGGCTCGCGATAGCGGAAGTAGCCGCACAGAGCATACGCGTCTGCGGAAAGGGCCCACGCCGCGGCGAATGTGGGATCCAGTTCGACGGCCTGCCGCGCAAATTCGATCGCCTGGAAGACCGGCTCGGGCAGGAAGAAGCGCGCATAGGCATGCCTGCCCTTCAGATAAAGCTCAAACGCGCGCGCGTTGGTTGTCTGCCTGCGTGAAATCCGCTTCGTCACGTCGGAGGTGAGCTTCAGCCGCAAAGCCGCGGTGATGTCTCCCGCGATGGTATTGTCCAGCCCGACGATCTCCTCCTCCTCCGCGCTGTACTGTTGTCCCCATATCTGTTCCATGGTTTTGAGGTCGAGCAGTTCCACCCCCACGCCAAGGCGGGAAGCGCGCCGCGAAAGCCGCCCCACCACCACTGTGTGCACGCGCAGGTCCCGCACAATCTCTTCCGGATTGAAGGCGCGGCCCCTGAAGTGAAACGCCAGCGCGCGCGGCACCGTCTTCAGCTCGGGAATGCCGGAAAGGCTGTTGATGAGGATCTCCGTAAGACCGTCGCTGAGATAGTCCAGTTCCGGGTTGCCGCTGTCATTGGCAAACGGAAGTACAGCGATGCCCCGTCGGCGTGGGCGCTGCACACGGCTGGTGCTGCGCGAGGCAGAACGCGGCGAGGGCGTCCCTGGCTGCGTCGCAGTCGAACCGGAATCGGACGCCGCGGGGGCCGCGGTCCGGCCTTGCTCCAGGTCGCGCTGCAGACGCCGGAATTCCGTATGAACGGCATCCGCGCTCTGCACGCGCAGGTCAGGATCCTTCTCCAGCATCGCCATGATGATCTCTTCCAGCCTGGCCGGAATCGCCGGATTGATCGTGCGCGGCGGAATGGGATCGGTATTCAGAATCGCATCGAAGAGCAGAGCCGGTGTCGAGCCGAAAAATGCCCGCCGGCAGGTGATCATCTCGTACAGCACTCCTCCCAGCGAGAAGAGATCGGTCCGCGCATCCAGCTCCGCTCCGCGGGCCTGCTCCGGGGACATGTATTCCAGCGTGCCCACCGTGTCGTTCGCCCGGGTCAGGGGCGCAGCCACAGTCTCCGCATCGGGGCGGGAGCCCGCGTCGCCGATCAGTTTGGCCAGCCCGAAATCGAGGATTTTTGCCTGACCGTAGCTGGTCAGAAACAGATTGCCGGGCTTCAGGTCGCGGTGAACGATGTTTTTCCGGTGGGCGGCGGCGAGCCCTCCGCTGATGTGCAGCGCAAATTCAATCAGCGGTCGCAGCTCGAAGGGACCGCGCCGGAGGCGCTCGCTGAGCGGCTCGCCTTCCAGCAGTTCCATGCTCAGGAAATGCCGGCCCTGATCGAAACCAGTTTCGTATACGGTGCAGATGGCGGGATGATTCAGCGAAGACGCCGTCCGTGCCTCACGCCGAAAGCGCTCGATGGACTCCTCGCCGCTTACCGTCTCGGGCAGAAACTTCAGCGCGACGTGCCGCCCCAGACTCAGGTCCTCGGCCTCGTAGACCACGCCCATCCCCCCCGACCCGATCTGGCGGATCAGCCGGTAATGAGAAATGATAGGCTCCAACGACTCCGCCCTTTCTGCGTCGGGGACTACGCGAGTGAAGTATAGTCGAGTCCAGGCATTTCCCCCTCGCATGCTGCCTGGAACGGACAGCCACCGCGATTGCGCGGCGGCCACGAGATCCGGTTTGCCACTTTTCAGTCGCTGAACCTGAAATTCCCCGGAGAAAAGCCTGGTGCGAATCGTATCGAAGCTCTTTTCGATCCTGATTCTGATTCTTCCCTGTTGCCGAGCGTCGCTCGCCTTCGACGTTACCGGCTCCATCCGCGGCACGGTCGAGGATCCCCGGCACGCGGTGATCGCGGATGCGACCGTTCGTGCGCGCAACACGGCGACCGGTGCGGTTCGCGAAACACGCACCGACGCCCTGGGCTCTTTCGCCCTTCCCCTCCTGCCGCCAGGCGAGTACACCGTCACCGTCGACCATCCCGGCTTCCGTGAAGTGGTCCGCTCCGGCGTCCGCCTCGAAATCGATTCGGTTGTTTCGCTCGATTTCGAGCTGCCCGTTGGCCGCGTCGAGGAGCGCATCGAGGTCACGGGCGCTCCGCCGCTCATCGAGTCCCGCAACGGCACCGTCGGCGAAGTGATCGATGGCGCCCGGATCGCTGCGCTGCCACTCAACGAACGGAATTTTCTCGCCCTCGGCCTGCTGGCGGCCGGCTCAGAACCAGGCACCGACGGCTCGCAGAACACTATCCTCGGAAGTGCCATCAGCATCGACGGGGTGCGCGAGCAGTCCAACTACTTTCTGCTCGACGGTGTCGACAACAACGACGCCTTCCTGAATCAGTGGAGCGTGCTCCCTTCTGTCGAGGCCATCCAGGAATTCAAGGTGCAGTCCAGCAACTCCTCCGCGGAGTTCGGCCGCAGCGCCGGCGGGCAGATCAACGTCGCGCTCAAGTCCGGTGGCGACCATTTCCACGGAAGCGCTTTCGAGTTCCTCCGTAACCGCAACCTCGACGCGAAGAACTACTTCGATCTCCCCTCGTGTGCCTCGGCGTCCAGCCCGGGCGCCTGCGCTCCCATTCCTCCCTTCGATCGCGATCAGTTCGGCGGCTCAGTCGGCGGCCCCGTTCGTACCGGCAAAACCTTCTTCTTTGTCGCCGATGAGGAACTGTCGCAGCGACAGGCCATCACCCGCCAGGCTTCCGTACCGTCGCAGGCCCTGCGCATGGCCCTGCTCGCGGCCATCCCACCTCCGGCCATCAACAGCGCCGGCAAGGCCGTTCTTGATCTCCTTCCCGCCGCGAATGTGGGCGATCCTCTCTATCTCCACGCGCTATATAGCGGCTCCGCTGCTCACTGAAACCGAGCAGATGCCGGCCGATTCGCCTCGATCATCACTTCAGCCCGGTCGACAATCTCTCCGGCCACTACGCCCTCTTCGATCAGCATCGCTTCAATCCTTTCGATCCCGGAATTCCCTCGTTCAGCAATCTTCCCGGCTACGGATCGCCGGAAGATACGCTGGGCCAGAATCTCGGCATCGCCTGGATCCATGTTTTTGGGCCCGACACGATCAACGAGGCCAGGCTCGGCTTCAACCGCAACACCTTTGGCGGTTTTCTCGCCAACCAGGGCACCCAGTCCATCCCCGGTTTCCGCACCATGCTCACGCGGCCCGTCGACCAGGGCTACCCCGATGTCGAAATCACCGGCTACGACGGCATCGGTGGATCGACCAGCCTCCCCATGGATCGCCACAACAACACCTGGAATCTGGCCGACAATCTCGCCTGGCACCCGGCCTTCAACCGCGGCCGCCATCAGTTCAACTTCGGCGTCGATTACCTCGGAATTGCCAACAACACCTACATCGATGAGTTCTCCCGCGGCTTCTGGGATTTTCTCGGTGTCACCGGCAATTCGATCGAGGACCTGCTGCTTGGCGTTCCCGCCATCGCAGTCAGCGTCAGCGGCAACACCTCCATCGATCTGCGCACCCACGACACCGCGGTCTACGCGCAGGACGACATCCGGATCAATCCGCACCTCACGCTGAACGCCGGCCTGCGCTACGAATACAGCTCACCGCCCTTCGACACGGGCAACCGGCTCTCCATTCCCGATCTTTCCGCGAATTCCGCCGCATGCTCGCCGAAGCCGAACTGCATGTTCCTCATCGCCGGAACGCATGGCATCCCGCGAGGAATCTATCGCCCCGATCGCGACAACTTTGCTCCGCGTGTGGGATTTGCCTGGCGCCCGTTCGATACCGGCCGATACGTCATCCGCTCCGCTTACGGGATCTTCTACGACGTGACGATTCTGAACACGAATTTTGGTTCCCGGCTCAATCCGCCGTTCTATCCTGTCCAGGCTTTCGTCAACACCGGCGCCTATAACATTCAGACCATCTTCGACTCCCCCATCAACTTCCCCATCTCCTTCACCATGCCGGAAAACTTCCGCAATGCCTATGTGCAGCAGTGGAATCTTCGGCAATCAGATTGAAGCCGCGAAGGGTTTGATCTTCGATGTGGCGTACGTGGGAAGCAAGGGGACGCGCCTGCCGCTGCGCCGCGACGCCAACCAGCCGGCGCCGGGAGGCCTGCCGCCCTGGCCGCAGTTCACGACCATGCAGCAGATCGCCTCCATTGCCGACAGCACGTATAACTCGCTCCAGGCGCGCGCCGTGCGACGTTATAACAATGGATTTGAGTTTCTCGCCGCCTATACCTGGTCCAAATCCATCGACGATGCTTCGCAGTTATTCAGCACGGCCGTCGACCCAGGATTCCCGCAGAATTCCAACAATCTGCGCGCCGAACGCGCGCTCTCCGACTTTGACGCCCGTCACCGATTTGTCGCCAGCTATGTTTATCAGGTGCCGCCCCTCAAAGGACGCTCGGGATTCGCCGGGAGCCCGGTGATTTCCGCGCTGCTTTCCCACTGGACCCTTGGAGGCATCGCCGGCGTTCAGACCGGCCGGCCCTTCACGGTAAACCGCTCCGTCCTGCAAAGCATGACCGGCATCCAGGCGTACATCGACCGTCCCGATCAGGTCAGCGATCCGATGAAACCCGGCCCCGTGATGGCCAACGCCGATCCGGCCTGCTACAAAACCGTCTCTCAGGGAGGCCGCGCCGCGGACGCCACCCGCACCCCATCGAGCTGGTTCAATCCCTGTGCGTTCTCCAACCCCAACCTTCTTGGTCGAAATCCGATTCGGCACTGCGGGAAGGAACAGCGTCATCGGTCCCGGTTCCGTCGATTTCGATCTCAGCGTGATGCGCAGCCAGCCGATCACTGAGAAGAATTCACTTCAGCTTCGCGCCGACCTGTTCAATCTGTTCAATCATCCGAATTTCGACGTACCCGACCGTATTTTCGACGACCCCACCTTCGGTTCGCTTGTCTCCGCAAACGCTTATGGGAATCGCCCGCCACGGCAATTACAGCTGGGGGCGCGGTTCTCGTTCTAAAGCTAAAGCGGATCTGAATGAACGGAATTGGGCACGGAGATGCAGGCGGACGATGGCGAATCGTGTTCAGCAGTACCTGGATGCAATCGCGCAATTGCACGCTGGTGGTGTGATTTCCCTCGTGAGCGTGATTCTATTCGGTAGTGCAGCCAGCGGTACCGCCGCAGAGTCATCCGACGTGGATCTCATTATCGTGATCCCCGACAAAACATCCCAGCAGGAAATGCGCCTCCTTCGCGGTGTGGTCAAAGATCTCGAAATCACGCACGGTCTTCGATTGCCCGAGAGCCGGCCCAGGAACCCGCTGGAGATGTTCGCTGAGCACGCCGGGGGGCACGCGCACTCCTGCTTTTTCTGCACCCGGGAAGACCTGGTTTCAGGAGACGTAGCGCGGGTCTTCGGCCTGCGGGCAGTCGAAAAAATGTTCCTTGAACGTATGTTTCTTGCCAGCGTGATTGTTTCAGCCAGAACTGTCCAGGGCGAGGACCTGCTGAGCCTTGTGCCTTTGCCTTCCCTCCGGCGCCTCGACGTGTTCAAAGCGCTTTTCCGATTGACGGGCCTGGTCCTGTTCAGCGCTGCCGCGTTCCCATTGCTGCCCGACGCGACCAGGTATGCGATGGGTGCGCTCAAGCACTCGTTGCACAGTTGCTATTTTTGCTATCACCTGAGGACGGCTCCCCTCGACGAAGAAGTTGCATTCTTCCACTCCAGGCTGGGTCGAAGCAGGACGCTGTTGGATTTGCTGAACCTGCGACAAGAGCACCATCGGTCATTCGCATTCGTGCTGCGCTGTGTGCCGATTGTCTTTCGGCTGCACCTGCGGACCGTGTGGGATAATCGGTTCCCTCTGGCGGTTTCCAGGGAATAGACCTGGGTTCAATGAGTGCATTGTCCTTTC